>JAMJTW010000008.1:94515-224310 GCA_024281175.1 Candidatus Thiovulum imperiosus | reverse complement strand
AAGTTCAATAATTTTTCTTTAATTTCTGGTGTTGCTTTAATAGATTGTGCTACAAATACTAAAACTCCTTGTTTAGATAGAACTGATAACTTTTGAAGTCCTCCAAGTGTAGAAATTGGTTTCCGCCCCCTCCATTTCTCAGGAACTTTTTGAACTAATTTATTGATGGTTTTAATGGAAGATGGGGGGTATTCTAAAGCTATTGCTACATCTTTTGCGATAAACCAAATTTCATTTTCGAATAAGGTTCTAATAGAAAAGTTTTCAAACTCTTTTGTTATAATTTCACTCATAAATTTACTTACTTTTTGTATATTTATTTTCAAAGAGGAAATTTGGGGTTTTCTCTTTGACTTCACTATTTTATAGAAGTAAAATCAATTTGTCAAGATTTGGTTTCTATTTTGTAGTGCTTTTGTAAGAGCAATATAGTCTTTTTCTGTTTTTATTAGATTTACTATTATCTCAAAGTTTTTTGGTGTTTCATATTTTTTTGTTGCCCAATCGGAAACAGCCCTTGGCGTTACACCAAAATATTTAGCCAACTCTTTTTGTGTAATTCCCAATTCTCGGCAAGTCTTTTTTACTAAGTTCTCTTCTTTTTCTACACTCTCCATAAAAATCCTTTTTTGAAATTTTACAAAAGTCACAGAAGTGGCTAAATAGAGTAGAGAGCTTTCGACATGAATTTCAATCCATAAAATGGAAAATGATGACTTTACAGGGACAGGAAAAGTTACTGGAGGAGTAGAATTTCAATCCATAAATGGAAAATGCTGACTTCAATTTGGAAGATGGTAGAAAATTTAACATCAATATTTCAATCCATAAATGGAAAATGCTGACCCCGAAACTTTCGCTATTCTTGAGTTTTCTATTTTCTCAAGAACCACGATATTTTGGTATCGCTTAAAGATTTTGTCGTAACCTCATCGGCTTTTTCAAAATCTCTCTGAAAACATGGCGAAAGTATAGGAGAAAAGGGCTTAGAAAGAGCTTAATTCATTTTTGGAGGTTACGACAAAAAAAGTATAAGAAACCCGACTTTTTGAGTCCAAACTGAAGTTTTGCTTAGAGTTTCATAGTAATTTTGCACCTCTTTTTGACACTCCTTAAAAATTTATTAAAGTAATATTATTTTTTCCAAGAGCAACTCAAATTGAGAGGAGTGGTTCTATTGTTAATTTCGAGAAAGGATACAATTACTAAAAACAGGATTGGGGAATATTGTGAAAAAAGTTTTACTACACATATTTTTAGGAGTTCTACTATTTGGTGGAGATATGTTGCCTTTTAATTCAAACTATGTAACGGAAGAGTTAGAGAAGTTTGATTTTGTCTATCCAGAAGAGTATGCACCATATAGAGATGAAGTTGTTTCAAAGGTGGATAGGATTTTAAAAATTTACGAGAAGTCATTTGGGTATAAACTTCGAAATCGACTTACAATTTTTTTAGCTTCTTCAAAAGATGAGATAAACAATGGATATACAGCAAATGTTTTTGGAAACAGAGTTGTTCTATTTAATGGTGGTTCTGGAATGGTGGACTATTTCGCGTCGAAAAGTTGGATAGATACACTTTTGTATCATGAGTTAGCACACTCTTTTCAGCTGAATAGTCAGAAAGATGTTTTATCTCAAATGGCAAATGACATTTTTGGTTCAGCACCAACATTTTCTCTAATTCACATTTTTCCAAACTTGCTACTTCCAGACGCTTTACTAGAGGGAAATTCGGTTTTAAACGAGTCTCTATTTGGAAATGGAGGTAGACTTTTTAGTGGTCGAGCAAAAGCACTATTTCTAAACTCAATTTCGAAACTTACAAAAGAGAGATTTATAAACAACCATTTGGATTTCCCTTTTATGGAAGAGAAATATATCGTGGGAGGTTTTTTCAACTTCTATCTTTATCAGAAATTTGGAATAGATAAAGTGAATAGCTTTTTTTACAACCACTCTGAAAATAGCGTAATTTTCACACCACTATTTCTGAACTCCTCTTTTGAAAATCATTTTGGAGAGAGTTTTGATGAACTATTTGAAGAGTTTTTGAAAGTTGGAGAAGTAGCGAAAAGAGATTTCAAATTACAGAGTGGTTTTGAGGTTTTAAAGTCTCTAACTTGCTACCCAATTTCAAAAGGAGAAGGTGGAGTTTATCTAACCTCATCAGACAGAATTGAGAAACCGAGACTATACTTTCTCTCAAAATATGGAAATTTGAAAGAGATTGGAAAGAGTTTTGGAAGTAGAGTTTTTGAAGATAATGGAACTCTGCTACATGCAAGAAGTGGAGATATTGGAGTTGAAAAAGTTGGATATGGTCTCTGGAGAGATGATGAGGTTCTTCTTTCTGACTCAAAAATCTATCTTGACAAATTTCAGAATGAGTGGCTCTACTTCGACATCAATAGCTCTTTTATAGAACCGCATATCTGGAGTGGAAAACGGTTTATTGGAGTTGGAAACTCCTATCCTATTTTTGGCAAATATGGTGAAGTTCTCTATTTTAAACAGATTGGAGAGAGTAGAGTTTTAATGAAAGATGGTAAGGAGCTATTCTCTTTTAAAGGTTTCTACTCCAGAGTTCTTGACACATTCAATGGTGGTATTCTCTTTATTGCAAATTCACTACACGGTTCTGGACTCTATTTCTGGAAAGAGGGAAAATTTTTTCGAGTTGGAGATGGCGATAATATCGTAGATGGAAAAGTAATTTCTGGAACAAAAATGGTTTTGACAACTTTGGAAGAAGATGGATACTCTTACAAAATTTTTGAGATAGAGAAATTTCGTAGAGAAAATCCAGTTTTCTGGAGCGTTGGAAATGATTTTAGAGGAGATAGTGAGACTTTAGATAGAGAAGAGATTTCAACTTGGAGAGAGTATACAGATATGGAGTATGCAAATTTCTCTTTCCTTTTTGGAGATGAGAAATATTACTCTTTTCTCTTTTCTGACCCAATAGGGTACAACACACTTTCCCTATCCTATTTGGATACTCTCAATGATGGGAAAGGTGGTTCTATCTCCTACTCAAATTTTAGATATATAGTGAAGTTTACACTATCCTATCTTTACTGGAGTGAAGAGAAGAGAAGTGAACTTTTTGGAAGCATCTACTTTCCATTTTACAAAGAGGGTAGAGAGAGTTTAAATTTTCTTTTTCAAGCTGATAAAGATGAGAGATTAGAGCTCTCTTCAGGAATTTCATTTTCAAGGAATGAACATTTTGGAAATGCTATCTCTTCAGATTACAACTTTCACATCACACCTTTCTGGAAAGAGATAGATGGTAGTGAAAATGTTGGTGGAAAGATTGGAATTTCAAAAGATATTTTTGATGAGACATATTTTTCTCTATCCTACTCTGGAATAAAGAATTTAAAAGATGAAGCAATTTTAGAAGTTGAGTCTCCTTTAGATGTAGATGATATTGGAGATATAGCTATGAATGGTCTTTCAGATGTTTTTCCACCATATGCAAAATCTCTACAAAAGATTTCTAGTAGATTGGAACAGAACTTTAACTTCTCAACATACTTTTTCAAATTTCCAATTTCTCTACGAAGAGAGTCTATCTATCTTCAATATAACTATCTACTTCACGAAAACAGAGAGATGAATTATATAGATGAAAAGATAGTCGGTGTAAAATTTGAACCTCTATTTCTTCATCGAGTTCCGCTACCAATAAGTGTAGAGTTTATAGATAACTCTTTTGGCGGAAATAGTGTTAAGTTTTGGGGAGAATTTGGTTATTAAAGGATAAAAATGAATGTAGAGTTTGAAAGATTTATAGTAGAAAATATTCCAGAAGTTGATGGTTTTCATCCCCATTTTCGAGATGCGTTAGAATTGATTTTAACAGTTGGAGGAAAGAGATTTCGACCGCAACTACTTTTTGCTGTTGTAAAGGCACTTCAACCAAACCTCATCGAAAATAGTTTTTATATTGGAATGGCAATAGAGTCATTGCACACCTACTCTCTTGTTCATGATGATTTGCCATCAATGGATAATGCTGATTTGAGAAGAGGAGCAGAAACTTTACATAAAAGATATGATGAAGTAACAGCAATTTTAGTTGGAGATGCTCTAAACACTCTACCTTTTGAAATTATCTCCAACTCACCATTTCGAGATGATGTAAAAGTGGAATTGGTTCGCTCACTTTCTAAAAATGGTGGTTTGAATGGAATGGTAATTGGACAAGCGATAGATTGCTATTTTGAAAATGAGACTCTGCCAATAGAGAAAATTCGAACTCTCCACAAATATAAGACTGGAAAACTCATTGCATCATCTTTGCAGATGGGAGCTATTATCTCTGATAGAAAAGATTTAGAAAAAGAGCTTTATGACTTTGGTATCTCTCTAGGTCTTCTCTTTCAAATTCAAGATGATATTCTCGATGTTTTGGAGAGTGATGCTGAAGCTGGAAAGACAACAAATAATGATGGTGATAAAAATAGTTTTGTAACAGTTTTAGGTCTTCAAAAGGCGATAGAAGAAGCTGAAAAAGAGGCAAAAAATTTAGAAGAGAGACTTCTACTATTTCCAATGGAACTTAAAGAGAATTTGGAAATTCTATTGGAGAAGTATCTTTTTAGACATCGAAAATGAAGACAAAATTTACAGATTTGATAAAACTTCAAGAGAAAAAAATCGAAACTCTTGAGAGAGAAATTAAAGTTGAGTATAGCAAAATAGGTGGTTTTGAGAGAATGGCTGATGAGGTTCGTGAAGAGATTTTGGAAATTGAGTATCCAGATAGTGGAACAAACTTTTCAGCCTTTCGCCAAATGAATATCGCTATGCACAATATGAAAAGTGATATTGGAACTTTTGAAAAAGCGAAAGATTCTTCAAAAAAGAGAATCGCAGAGATAAAACTTGAGATTCAAAATAGAGACAGAGAGCTTAAGAAGTTTAAATATCTTGAAAATGAGATACTTAAAAAAGAGTTGAAAAAGAGAGAGCAGAGAGAGAGAGCAGAAAGTGATGAAATCGCTTCAATTCTCTACAATATAAAATCTAAAGGTTTGAAATGAAAATAATTTATAGTGATGTTTTAGTAATAGGAGGTGGTCTTGCTGGACTTCGAACAGCAATAGCTACTCAGAAAAGGGGACAAGATACAAAAGTTTTAAGTTTGGTTCCTGTGAAAAGGTCTCACTCTGCTGCTGCTCAAGGTGGAATGCAAGCAAGTCTTGCTAGTAACACAATGGGGAAAGGAGACAATGAAGATGTTCATTTTGCAGATACAGTCAAAGGTTCGGATTGGGGTTGTGACCAGAAAGTAGCAAGAGCATTTACACAAGTTGCACCAAAGGCTATTCGAGAACTTTCAGCGTGGGGAGTTCCTTGGAGTCGAGTTCGAAAAGGTGAAAGAAGTGTAGTTCGAAATGGGAAGCGGGAAGTTCTCTTAGAAGCGGACTCCTCTCACGGTCTTATCGACTCCAGAGACTTTGGAGGAACTAAAAAGTGGAGAACAAACTATACTGCTGATGCAACTGGACACACAATGCTTTATGCTGTTGCAAATGAGGCGATGAGGTTGGGAGTTGATATTCGAGAGAAAAAAGAGGCAGTGAGTCTCATTTACAAAGATGGAGTTTGCCATGGTGCAGTTGTCGTAGACCTTGTTGATGGACACCTCTCTGCTTATGTCTCAAAAGCTACTGTAATTGCAACTGGTGGTTATGGTCGAATTTATGAAGCAACAACAAACGCCATCATCTGTGAGGGAACTGGTCAAGGAATGGCTCTTGAAACTGGAATTGCTGAACTTGGAAATATGGAAGCAGTCCAATTCCACCCAACAGCAATTGTTCCATCTGGAATTCTTGTTACAGAGGGGTGTCGAGGTGATGGTGGAGTTCTTCGAGATGTTGATGGATACCGATTTATGCCAGATTATGAACCTGAAAAGAGAGAACTTGCAAGTCGAGATGTAGTTTCACGAAGAATGTTTGAACATATTCAGAAAGGAAAAGGAGTTCCCTCACCTTATGGAGACCATCTCTGGCTAGATATCTCAATTTTAGGACGAGAGCATATCGAAAAGAATTTACGAGATGTTCAAGAGATTTGTAAAAATTTTCTTGGCATAGATCCAGCTGATGAGGGAGTCTGGATACCAGTTCGACCAATGCAACACTACTCAATGGGTGGTATCCGAACCGACTTTAAAGGTGAAAGTAAACTCAAAGGTCTCTTCTCTGTTGGTGAAGCTGCAAATTGGGATATGCACGGTTTTAACAGATTAGGAGGAAACTCTGTTGCTGAAACTGTTGTTTCTGGAATGATTGTTGGTGAATATGTTGCTGATTTTGTAGGTAGCAGTGAAACAGAGATTTCAACTTCTGAAATTCAGAAAGCAATTTTAGAGTTTGATTCCCAACTTGACGAAATTCTCTCAAAACCAGTTTCAGAAACTTCTATCTACAAAATACGAAATAGAATGCGAGAAATTATGATGGAGAAAGTTGGAATTTTCCGAAATGGAACAGATATGGAATCTGCCTATTCTGAACTTTTAGAACTTTATAAAACTCTACTAGAAACAGGTGTTGGAAATAAGTCTAAAAGTGCAAATCCTGAACTTCGAGTGGCATACCGAATGAGAAAAATGATGAAATTAGCACTCTCTGCTACAAAAGGAGCTTTAGAGCGAAAAGAGAGTAGAGGAGCACACTTCAGAACAGATTTTCCAAAAAGAGATGATTTAAATTGGCTAAATCGAACTTTAGCTTCTTGGAAAGATGGAGATTTAGAACCAACTCTAAATTATGAATTTTTAGATATTTCAGAAATGGAGATACCTCCAGGCTTTCGAGGTTATGGAGTTAAGGGAAATACAATAGAAAATCCTGAAAGTGAGAAAAGGCTTGAAGAAGTGGAAGAAATTAGAAACTCAAAACCAGATTTAGATAGGTTTGAAATTCAGAAAGAGATAATGCCATTTCCAATTCCAGAAAAGTATAGTGAAAAAAATGAGAGAGTTGGAATAGGATTTAAGTAAAGCAATTTCAAATGCAAGAGTCTAAAAATAAGACTCTTCGGTTGCTTTGTTTCCTATTTGGTCACTCCCTACAAAAGAACATCAATTTTCCATTTGAGTTGTGGAAATTCTTCGGAAACATCATTTCCAAACTCTACGCCTTTTTCTGTCAATTTCCAATGTTTGCCATCTCGAATTTGAAAACCTTTCTCTTTCAGTTTCCTATTCATTTCAGCTCCTGAAACTCCAATAAATTTTCCAAGTTCGGTTGGTAGAAAAAGAGTGTTTTGAAAAGAGATTTTAAAACTCTGGAGAAGTGAAACGCCAAATTTAGCATTTATGAAGTTATCCAATTGCGTTTTTTCTAAAGAGTTGTGTTCTTGAAAAATCTTTAGAATTCTACTCACAGTTTCTAAGTCTGTCTCAACACTTTGTAAATCTAAATCTTTTAAAGAAACATTTGTTTCAGAAATTTGCCAAAACTTCTTTTCAATCTCAATGAAATAATCTCGAATATCTTTTCCTTTTTGAGTTCCAGACATCATTGCAATATGTTTAGCTGTTTCAAGAGTAAGAATATAGTCTATTTTATTATGACCACCTCTTTGCTCACCTTTTTGGGGGTGCAAACTTTTGCCAATTGGAACAACGATGTAATCAATATTTTCTACAAAAAAACCCCTGTTCAATTGTGCTTTTATCCAGCTTGAAAAATCTTTGCTCACCCCTAACACTACATGCAATTCTCTAGCAGAAACAGAGTTTACAGACTCATCTCCTATTCTCTTTTGAGAAACTTTTAATAGTTCTTTCATTTAAATATGGTAAAAATAAATTTGGTGGAAATCCTCTTTTGAGAGAGTAAATGTGCAAAGTTACCAGTTTCACAACATGAACTCTCCGAATTCACCTTGATAAGACTTTCCGAAGAAAGCCTCGTTCATGTTGTAGGCACTGGTAAAGCCTTATCAAGACAAATTCAAAATGGAAGTAAAATTTCTAAAAAGGATTTTATCACATTTACAAAAGAACATCAATTTTCCATTTGAGTTGCGGAAAATCTTCGGAAACATCATTTCCAAACTTTTTTCCTTTTTCTGTAAGTTTCCAATTTTTTCCATCTCGAATTTGAAAACCTCTCTCTTTCAATTTCCTATTCATTTCAGCTCCTGAAACTCCAATAAATTTTCCAAGCTCAGTTGGTAGAAACAGAGTTTCTGAAAAGTCAATTTGAAAAGTTTCAAAAAGTGAAAAACCTAAATTCTCTTTTGTAATCTTTTCAAGAACTGTAAGGGTGTATGGATTTTCAGTTTGAAGAGTTTTTGAAAACTCTAAAACTGGTTTTGAAAGTTCTTGTAAATCTTGAACTTGTAACTTCAACTCTTTCATTTTTGCTCTATCTAAATCTTTTAAAGAAGAAACTTTTGTTTCGGAAACTTGCCAAAACTTCTTTTCAATCTCAATGAAATAGTTTCGGACCTCTTTTCCTTTTTGTGTTCCTGACATCATAGCAATATGTTTTGCACTTTCAATAGTTAAGATGTAATCAGATTGCCAACCAGAGGCTGTCGCTTGTTGTACAGACTTAAACTTTTTTAAAAGTTCTTTTTCTAGGATAAATTTAGCGATGGGTTTTTCCCCATCGCTCCAAACCTTGATAAAATCGATGTTTTCTTCTAGTCCAGCTCTTTTAATTTGAGCTTTGCTCCAGTGTGCAAATTCGTCTTTAGACTCTAATGCTTTATGCAATTCTCTAGCAGAAACGGAATTTACTTCGTCGTCTCCTATTCTGTTTTGAGAAACTTTGATAAGTTCTTTCATTTAAATACGGTAAAAATAAATTTGGTGGAAATCCTCTTTTTTAGAGAGCTGAAAATAAAGTTACCAAGTTTTATTTGCAAACTCTCCGAATTCACCTTGATAAGACTTCCCGAAGGAAGCCTTAAGTTTGCAAAAAGGCACTTGGTAAAGCCTTATCAAGACAAATTCAAAATGGAAGTAAAATTTCCAAAAAGAATTTTACCATATTTTATTTTTATTTACTTAGAAAAAATCAGCTATTTTCCAGTTGTTTTTTACTGCAAAATAGGCGACAAATGGAATTACAGTTATTCCGACAATCAATATACCAAATGTGATATTATCAATGATTTCATTCATCTAAACTCCTTTTAAGAATATCTAAATCTTTTTCCAAAGAATTTAATTTGACAAGAGTTACAATTGTTCCAAGTGAAACATATGCAAATACTAACGCTAAGAAGAGAGCAAATAATGTAACCAAGATTTCAGAGTTTCCTATAAACTTAACAGCATAATAGAAACTTCCCGCTCCAACTCCTAAAAATACCAATATCTTTTTATGAAAAATCTCAACTTGAGTTTTTATAACATCTAATTTAAGCTTTTTTGTTTCCATTTGAAGATTTTAGCAAAAATGAGAGACCCTGAAACAAGTTCAGGGGGACAAAAGCCAACCATCGTCATTTCGATATGAGCGAAGCGATTGAGAAATCTTGAAAGATATTTCACTTCGTTCAATACAAGGATTTCTCACCCTAAAGGGTTCGAAATGACATAAGATGTCCGTGTCAAGCACGGACATGACAAGAGAAAAGAGAAAAAACTACAAGCCTAAAACTCTTTCAAGGAACTCAACAACGGTTTCAGAAGAGGATTTGGTAATTGTAGTAGATTTAAATGCTTACTCAAGTTTGAAAGCGAATTTAGAGCTGATGGAATTTCTGTTATGTTGTTTTTATGCAAAGAGAGGTATTGCAAATCAGAAAGATTTCCTATTTCACTACCTATCTCTGAAATCGAATTGTTATGCAAATAGAGGTAAGTCAAATTAGAAAGATTTCCTATTCCAGAAATATTTGAAATACTTTTTATTGCACAATTCAACCCAGTTATCCCCTCAAGTTCCTCTTTTATTGGAGTTTTGGTAGTGAGTCGATAAAACTATTCTCAATTCCAAAAAGAGAGAGCGTGAGGGTAAAAAATAGAACTAATTTCTTCATAAATACTCCTGAAATATTTTCAGAAAATTCTATTTAGAAACAGAACTTTTTTCAACAAAAAATTTCTAACATTTGTTTAAATTTTTGTAACATATGAAAGTAGACCTCTTCGATCCAGTCAAAGTGACATAATATAAAATTTCCTACCTGAAAAGTCTCTTTCGGTAGAATTCTGAAAAAGTTTAAATTATGGATTATAAAGATAGCTTACTGCTTCCAAAAACAAATTTTCCAATGAGGGGAGGGCTTCCACAAAAAGAGCCTCAGAGATATAAAAAGTGGTTTGAAAATGATGTCTATTCTAAGATGAAAAAAAATAGGGAGTTTGCCGAAGGTAGCTTTACTCTTCATGATGGACCTCCCTATGCAAATGGACATACTCATATTGGACATGCTTTAAATAAGATTTTAAAAGATGTAATAGTTAAGTTTCACTACTTCGATGGCAAGAAAGTTCGTTTTACTCCAGGTTGGGATTGTCATGGATTACCAATTGAGCAACAAGTCGAAAAGAAGCTCGGAGGAAAAGCAAAAAAAGAGCAGAAAACTACTGAAGAAATTCGAGGACTTTGTCGGAATCACGCAAAGAAATTTGTTGAAATTCAGAAAGAGGAATTTAAATCTCTTGGTGTAGTTGCAGATTGGGAAAAGCCATATCTCACAATGGATTACAAATTTGAGGCAAATATCTATCGAACTCTAATTGGAGTTGCAAAAGAGGAACTTCTTGTAGAGCGAAGCAAACCAGTCTATTGGTCTTGGGCAGAGAGAACAGCACTTGCTGAAGCTGAAGTTGAGTATGAAGAGAAAGAGAGCGACTCTATCTTTGTAGCTTTTGAAGTTCCTGAAATTGGTAGCAGTATTGTAATTTGGACTACAACTCCTTGGACGCTACCTGCAAATGTTGGAATATCTTTAAATCCTGATGAGGTGTATGTCGAGACAGAAAAGGGATACATCGTTGCAAAAGAGCTACTTCCAAATCTTGACTTTTTAGGAGAAGTGAAAAGGGAAATAGACCCTAAAAGTTTAGAGAACCTCATCGCAAAAAATCCACTAAATGGTAGAGACTCAAAAATAGTTCTTGGAGACCATGTTACTTTAGACTCTGGAACTGGTGCTGTTCATACTGCTCCAGGGCATGGAGAAGATGACTACAAAATTGGTCTGAAATATGGTTTAGATGTCATCATGCCTGTTTCTGAAAATGGAACTTACGATGAAACCCTTACAAGATTAGGACTTCTTCCAGAAGAGTTTGTTGGAATGCACATCTTTAAAGCAAATCCAAAAATTTTGGAACTTCTTGGTGACTCCCTACTTTCACACTCTAAAATGCGACACTCATATCCTCACTGTTGGCGGTCTCACACTCCTCTTATCTTCAGAGCTACAAAGCAGTGGTTTATCGCAATGGACGGAGATGGGAAACTTCGAGAAACAGCCCAAGAGGAGATAGAGAAGACTCGATTTGTTCCTGAAACTGGACGAAACCGAATTGGTTCAATGGTTGAAAATCGTCCAGATTGGTGTATTTCTCGACAGAGAGATTGGGGAGTTCCAATTGCACTTTTCCGAAATAAGAAAACGGGTGAAGTAATTTTAGATGAGAAAGTTCTAAATTTTATCGCTATGATTTTTGAAAATGAGGGAACAGATGTCTGGTATTCAAAAGATATTTCCTATTTTGTAAATCCAGCTTCCCGCCTAAATCCAGCAGACTTAGAGCAAGTTACAGATATTTTAGATGTCTGGTTTGACTCTGGAGCTACTTGGAATGCAGTTCTCAAATCTCTCGATTACGACGCTGGTTCTTACCAAGCAGATTTATATCTTGAGGGTTCAGACCAACATCGAGGCTGGTTTCAAAGTTCACTACTTTTAAGTTCCGCTGTCTCCAAAAAAGCACCTTACAAAACTGTTCTAACTCACGGTTTTACAGTTGATGCCAAAGGTGAAAAGATGAGTAAATCTAAAGGAAATGTTGTTGCTCCTGACAAAGTTCTAAAGCAATACGGTTCTGAAATCTTACGACTCTGGGTAGCAACTTCCGACTTCCAACACGATTTAAAAATCTCTGATGGAATTTTAAAACAGAGTGCTGAACAGTATAAAAAACTCCGAAATACTTTCCGCTTCCTCCTTGCAAATATAGATGGACTTGAAAAGTTAGATACCAACTACTCTATTTTAGATAAGTGGATTTTAGAGAAATCTAAAAAAGTTTTTGATGAGGTTCATACCGATTTTGAGAATTACGAATTCGCAAAAGGATTTTCACTACTTCAAAACTTTGTTGTAACCCAACTTTCAGGTATCTATTTAGATGTTTGTAAAGATAGACTCTATTGTGATGGAAAAGAGAATTCCCATCGGGTAGCCTCCCAAAGTGCAATGGCTCTAATTCTCAAATCTCTACTTGGTCTTATCGCCCCAATTCTAACTTACACTGCTGACGAAATTTTGGAATATGCTCCAAAAGTTGTAAAAGGAGATGCAGAAGATATTTTCGATTTCACTTATGAAAAACTTCCAGAAATTGAAAGCGGTTTTGAAGAGAAGTATCTGCTAGAAGTTCGAGAGAAAGTGAATACGGAAATTGATAGACTCAAGAAAGAGAAAGTTGTAAAGAATTCGTTGGAACTCGTCCTTTTTACAGACTCAAAACTTATACAAGATTTAGATAGAACTGAAGCGGAAGATTTCTTCTTGGTTAGCCGAGTTCTTCGACATGATGAAGATGAGAAACTTGCAAGTTTCCAAATTGGTGAAGAGAACTTTTCACTTCTTTTAGGAAGTAAGCATAGATGTCCAAGATGTTGGAAACATCGAGCTGAAGAGGAAAATGGGCTTTGCCAAAGATGTGATGAGGTGGTAAATGTTTAGCGAACCTGTAACTACCGAAGTAATACTTTACACAATTGGAGGACTTCTCCTCCTCACCGCTGTTGGAATTGGATTGGTGAAACTGGGGAAGTAGATGACCTATTGGCATATGATAGATTATGATTTTGGTGACAATGGAAATCATATTTCTATTAGAAAAAGTTTTATGAAAAGCTCACAAATTCAACAATTTAAAAGTATGAATATTGGTGATATTGTTCTTATTAAAAATGGCATTTTTCCTATTGCTTTAGTCCAAGTAACTGGTGAAGTTAAAAACTTAGATTTTAAATTTTTTAGAAAAACAAATATTTTAAATCAAAACTGCCCTAAACCAAATTTCAAACTCTCTTCTGTAAAACTTAGTAAATCTGTAAATCCAAAAACTGAACTTTTCCAATATATCGATAATTGCGTTAAGCAACTCCAACAAAGCCAGTTCCAAGACTTAAAGCCAAATGAGTATAAAATCAAAAACATCTTCATCAAAGACAGCAAAATGTTTCAAGATTTTGAGTTAAGTTTTGAAGATAGTGATAAAAAGCCTCTATCTCTAATTGTAATTGCTGGAAAAAATGGAACTGGAAAAACAACTATTTTGGAATATCTTTCAAAATATAGTTTAAAAGATGGAGACTCTGTTGAAATTTTCAAAACAGATGAAAATGGTGAATTGGATATATTTGAACTTCGCGAAAGTTTTGATGGAATTAGAGAAAAGAAGTCTGAATATCTGAAACGAATAGAGTATTTACCAGTTGAAGTAAATGTTTTTGGTGATTTGGAAAAGTTAATTTTAGACTATATCAATCGAATGTTCAGAATTGAGAAACTCAATATTGACCAAATTACAGAGAAACTTCAAAAATATATTTCAGAGGTTTTTTCTGGATTGGATTTAACTTTCAATTTCAGCAGAGTTGATTTAGAGGACAACATCTATTTTAAAAATAGTAGTGAAAAAGAGTTCAATATAAATCAGCTTTCAACTGGTGAAAAGACTCTTGTTAGCAAAGTTTTGTATCTCTATTTTAGAGACATAAAAAATAAAATAATCTTAATTGATGAGCCAGAATTATCTCTTCACCCAAGTTGGCAAAATCGTGTTTTGAAACTTTATGAAAATTTTGCTAAAAATAACAATTGCCAAATAGTTGTAGCCACTCATTCACCTCATATTATTGGAAGTGCAAAAAGTGAAACAATAAGAGTTCTTACGCCAACTGGAGTTTTAACAGCTGAAAAGAGTTACGGTTTAGAGTTTCAAAAAGTTTTGACTGATGTAATGGGATTAGATGAAACCAGAACTCCAGAAATTGAACAAGAGATAAAAGAGATTAAAGAACTTATCTACTCAAATAGATTTAAAGATAAAAAGTTTCAAGTTTTTTGGGAACAGCTAGAAAATTCTCTTGGAAAAACAGATTTAGATTTAAAACTTTTAAAAATGGAGATGGATATGCGGAGAAAAAGAGGTGTTTAAAATTGAAAAAGAAGAACCCTCTTATTTCCAAAAAACAAAAGCTAAAGTCAAAAAGCCAAAAGAGAGCAAGGCTTGGGAAGAGATTGGAGAGATAAGAGCTAAACTTAGAGCCGATATTTTACTTGAAGAGCAGAGTCTTCTATGTGCTTATTGCGAAAAAGAGATAGATGATTTACCAGAAAACTCGAATATAGACCACTTTAAAACAAGAGACCGTTTTCCTGAAGAAACTTTAAATTACAACAATTTACTCGTCTCTTGTAATAGCAAATTTCACTGCTCCCATACAAAAGATAATTTTGGATTGAAAAGAGAAGACTATGTAAAAATCGTAAATCCAGTTCTTGAAAACCCTGAAAACTTCTTTGAGTATAGTTGGGCTGGAGATATTCTAATTAGAGAAGATTTGAACTTACAAGATTTTGAAAAAGCTGAGTTTACAATCCAAATCTTCAAATTAGATAGTAAATCTCTAACTGAAGAGAGAAAGAAAATCGCAAATGCTCTTTCATTTTCTATGAAGTATGAATTTCCAGACTTTCAAAGCATGACAAAATATCTTCTAAATTGGGAAGTGACCTAGCCATTCTTGTCATTTCGACTAGAGCGAAGCGGAATGGAAAGGTCTCCTTTCCGAGATTTCTCGAGTAGCTCGAAATGACAGTAGTTTTAAATTTTTATTAAGTTCTTACAAAAGTTTCCAAAAGATAAAAATCTTCTATTTAGTCACTCATTTTTTCAAGGTATTATCTTTTACAGCACATTTTTAGCACACATTCAAAATATAATTTTAGAAAAAGAATTAATATGAAAAATATCTATATCTCATCTATCTTAGCTACTCTGCTTTTAACTGGTTGTGAAAGTGATACAGAAACAGATACTTCAGTAGAAGTTGAAATTGAAAGTCAGCAAGGCGAAACTTCTGCAAACATCTTTCTTCAAGATGGAAACACAGTTGCTTCAGGAAGTGGAGTTACAGTTTCTGGAAATCGCATCACTCTTTCAATGGCTGGAGACTACAATATCTCTGGTTCTCTATCTGATGGTGAAATTTTTGTACAAGCTCCTGAAGATGGAGTTGTAAATCTCTATCTAAATGGTGTTTCTATAAATAGTGAAGAGACTGCTCCAATTACAATTCTCAGTGCAAAAGAGACAATTTTAAATTTGAGTGGAGAGAACTACTTTTCCGATGCAAATATCGAGAGGGAAGAGGACTCTGTAATTTACAGCAAAGATGATTTGAGTATAGAGGGTAGTGGTTCTCTAATTGTAACGGCAAATTACAACGATGGAATTAAGGGCAAAGATGGTTTAGTAATTCAGAATGGAAGTATAGAAATATCATCGGTTGATGATGGAATTGTTGGAAAAGATTACCTCATCATCAAAGATGGAGATTTCTCTATAAATGCTTCTGGAGATGGCATGAAATCTACAAATGAGGAAGATGTTGAGAGAGGATATATAGAGATTTATGGAGGAAACTTCTCTATTACAGCACAAAATGATGGTATCCAATCTGAGCAGAATATGACAATTTCTGGAGGAACATTCTCTATCTCAACAGGCGATGGAAGTAGTGCTACCTCATCAGAGTCGGCAAAAGGTTTGAAATCAAATGGTGGCATTCATATTATTGATGGAACTTTCTCAATAGACTCCGCTGATGATACACTCAATAGTGATGGTGATGTTTTAATAGATGGTGGTTCTATCTCACTAGCTTCAGCTGATGACGGTATTCGAGCTGACTTCTCTTTGGAAATAAATAGCGGAGAGATAAATATCTCAAAATCTTATGAGGGGCTTGAGTCAAGACTTGGAATTTTAAATGGTGGAGAAATCCATATTGTCTCAAGTGATGATGGTATCAATATGGTAAATACTGATACAGCAACTCAAACTCTACTTGCTATGCTACCGCCAAATGGAGAGATGCCAGACAGAGGAGCAATTGGCGGAATGATGTCTGAGTCTGGAGAGTATTACCTATATATAAATGGTGGAACAATCTATGTAGATGCTGATGGAGATGGTCTCGACTCAAATGGATATATCGAAATGAATGGCGGAACTGTTTTTGTAAATGGACCAACAGCAAATAACAACGGTGCTTTAGATGTTGATTACACATTTAATATAAATGGTGGAACTCTAATTGCAGTTGGAAGTTCTGGAATGGCAGAGTCCCCAAGTGAAACTTCGACTCAAAACTCTGTTTTACTAAATCTCTCATCTCTCCAAAGTGCTGGAACTCTAGTTGGAATAGAGGATAGTTCTGGAAATGAGCTAATCCAATTTACGCCAAACAAAAGTTACCAATCTGTGGTTTTCTCTTCTGAAGAGTTGGTTTCAGGAGCTTACACTTTAGTTTTAAATGGAACAGCTTTTACAGATTTCACAGTTTCGGGTATCGTAACAGAAATTAGATGAAAAAAGATACAAAGCTAGTTGGAACATATTTCAGAAATGGTCTGAAATCAAATCTTGACTTAACAACACTAGCAGACACAAAAGCTGGAATATTGATTTCAGTCAATGGATTTATTCTTACCGTCATTATGACGGCTTCTGGCTTTGTTGTTCATAACAATATTATGAATTTTGCTTTCGCTTCAATCATCTTAACTGCTCTTATCTCAATCATTCTCGCAGCTTTTGCTATTCGACCAAGAACAAAAGAGAGACTTTTGAAAAAGGAAGAGAAAATAGAGAATTATGAGTCTCTACTCTATTATGATGATATGGCAAAAATGCATCCTGCCGATTTTATGTTGGAGACTGCTGAAACTATCTCCTCTTTTGATAGTTCAGCAAAAAATTTAACTCTACACCTTCACATTTTAGGAGCGGAAATCAAAAAGAAATATTTTTGGCTACGACAAGCCTACACATACTTTTCAATTGGATTAGTGATAAGTGTGCTATTAGCAGTATATGGTCTTATTTTCATAGACCAGACCCCATTCAACACAATTTCAACGGGAACAGTTCCCTATCAGAAAGATGAGTTTGAAAATATATTTGAGCCATCTGGAGCAGTTCAACTTCCAGACGGAAAAATCCTTGTCGTTGAAGATGAGGCAAAAAAGAGCTTTTCACTTTTGAGCATTTCAAAAGATGGTGAAATTGTAGAAGATGGGAAACTTCCTATGTCAAAAGAGTTTAAAAGAGTTTTAAAGAAAGAGGTTGATGATTTAGAAGCTGTTACGATAGATGGAAATAGAGTTTATGCAATTACATCTCACAGCAATACTCGAAAAGATTTGGATAAAGAGCGAAGAAATCAGATATTGCAATTTGACTATATCGATGGAAAAGCAGAGAACCTCATCGCCTACTCTGGACTTAAAGAGGCACTTTATGAAAAGTTTCCAAACCTTTTTGGAAATGAGATAAATATCGAGGGATTGGCATTTAACAAAAATCTACATATAGGATTTAGAACTCCACTCCATTCAGAAAATGCGGTGATACTTGAAATAAAAGATTTGGAAAAACTCGAGTTTGGAGAACCTATCTTTCTCAATTTGAACGGTCTTGGAATTCGAGATTTCACTTATGATAATGAGAGAAATGGATATTGGGTTGTTGCTGGTGCTTCTGGAGATAGAGGAAAGAAAGATTTTGAACTCTGGTTTTTAGATAATAATGGGAAAGCTGAATTTGTAAAGAACCAACCAAAAATAGGTTTTACAGAGGGAGTAGCGATACTTAAAGGAAATAAAACCAAACTTCTTCTTGTTGAGGATAATGGGAAAAAGCCAAACAATCCAGCAGACTACATAGTATTAGATAAGGAAGATTTATGAGATATATAGTTTTCATACTTTTTAGCTCTTTTCTATTTGGAGAAGATTTCAAATTTGGAGCTAGATTAGATGCTGATTTTACCTATACAGATGAGGAAAGCAACAGCGAAATTAGAAGAGCTAGAGTTTTTCATAAAGGTTCTCTACAAGATTTCTTCTATGAAGCTGAATTGGATTTTGCTGATGAGGTAAGTTTTAAAGATGTCTATCTTGGATATGGCTTCAATGGATTTAGAGTGAAAGTTGGAAATATGAAAATTCCTTTCTCTATGGAAACCTACTCAAGTTCCAAATACTCTCCTTTTATGGAGAGTTCTCTTGTAGATACTCTTACAGAAAATAGAAAACTTGGTTCGGAAGTTTCCCTTTCAGCAAAAGTTGATAAACATCGAACAAATATCTTTTTCGGAGTTTTTAAAAACTCTATTGATGAAGAGAGAGATGATGATGATAAGAGAACTAGAGGCGTTGTAAAAGCAACTTATGGATACAAACTTGGAAAAGGGGAGAAAGTTCATATTGGAACTTCCTACATGTATACAGATTTTTATGATGACAATAGAAGATATAAACATAAATCTCGAATTGAGGAAATAGAAGAGAAACTTCTAAATGTAAATTTCAAAAATGTGGAAAATACAGAAGATTTTGGATTTGAAACTCTCTACCTAAAAGATTCTTTTCACTTTCAAGCAGAGTATCTGGAAAGTCATCTTGATAAGTATAAACTTTTTGGATACTACGCCCAAGTTGGCTACTTTCTCTTTGGTGGAAAAAAGAAATTCAAATTGGGTGAAGCAAAATTTAGCAATGCTAAAAATAGCGATGACCTCGAAATAGCTTTAAGATACTCCAGACTGGATTTAAGAGATGTTGTCGAAGAGTATCAGGAAAAGTGGGATTTAGCTCTGAATTGGCATATCAGTAAAAATGTGAAACTTCTAACAAATTATAGTGCCGTCTATCCAAATCACTATATCGATAAATTCTACTCTGCTGGAGCTAGAGTTATGTTTCTATACTAAGTTTCTCAAAAGATGTATCCCATCTCTTCTAAAGATTTCCTATTTTTTGTCCACCCTTTTTTAACAGAGACGAAAAGCTCTAAATAGACTTGTTTCCCAACAAGTTTTTCTATCTTTTCTCTGGCATTTTTTCCAATTCTTTTTATACTTTTTCCTCTATCTCCAATAACCATTCCTTTTTGAGTATGTTTCTCAACTACAATAGTTGCTCTTATCTTTTCAAGCTCTCCCTCTTCTATTTTGTCGATAACAACATCACTTTCATAAGGAATTTCAGCACTTGTCTCTTCAAAAATAGCTTCTCGAATAAACTCTTTGTAGATATCTCGAATATGTTCTGTTGTCAAATCTTCAGGATTGTAAAGATAGGGAGAATCTGGAATATATTTTGAAATAGAATCTAAAAGAGAATCTCGATTTAAACCTTTTGAAACTGAAACTGGAATCAGTTCAAGAAATTTATCTGAATATTTCTGAAATTGAGAAATCTTTTTCAAAATTTTCTCATTTGAGACTCTATCTATTCGTGTGAGAAGTAAAATGTGTGGACGATTTGAAAGAGAGAGAAATTTTTCATAATTTTCAGTAGAGTCCTCAACCGAAGAGAGAAAAAGAATTACATCACTATCTCCAATTGCCTTTAGAGCCTCTTCAAGCATAAACTGATTTAAGAGTTTCTCTTTTTCATGCAGACCTGGAGTGTCAATAAGAATTATCTGATTTTCATGATGCATTACAATTGCATTTGTTCGCTTTCGAGTGGCATTAGCTTTATGAGAAACCATAGCTATTTTTTCACCCAAAAGCCAATTTGTTAATGTAGATTTTCCAGCATTTGGACGACCAACCACAGCTACAAATCCAGCTTTCATTTATATCCTTTAAAAATTTATTTTATGATAAATTTGAAATTTCGACAATATTCCTATACAATTTCAAACTTAATTTTAAAAAAGGGTCGCCCATGTATGCAGTCGTAAAAAATGGCGGAAAACAGTACAGGGTTCAAGAGGGTGATTTCCTATTTCTTGATAAAATCAGCGATGTTGAGAGTGGAAACGAAATAGAACTTAGTGTATTGGCGGTTAGTAAAGAGGGAGAGCTACTTTTAGATGGTGGTTCTGTAAAAGCAGAAGTTGTTGAAGAGGGTAGAGCTAAAAAAGTTATTATCTATAAAAAGAGAAGAAGAAAAGATAGTAAACTTAAAAAAGGTTTCCGAAGAACTTATACAAAAGTAAAAATCACTTCAATATCTGCATAAGGAGAGAAAAGTATGGCACACAAAAAAGGTCAGGGTTCAACCCAGAATAATAGGGACTCAGCTGGTAGAAGGCTTGGAGTTAAGAAAAATGGTGGTGAAAAAGTAGTAGCTGGAAATATTATCATTCGACAGAGAGGAACAAAAGTTCACGCTGGAAACAATGTTGGTATTGGAAAAGACCACACTCTTTACGCTCTTGTAGATGGTGAAGTTAAATTTGAGAGAAAAGATAAAACTCGAAAAAAAGTTTCTGTAATTCCTGCATAAATAACTCCTATCCTAAAGATAGGAGTTTCTAACTACTCTTCGTGATGTAGAGGTTTCATTGCAGGGAACAGTAGAACATCTCGAATTGAGTGCTGATTTGTAAGAAGCATTACAAGTCTATCAATTCCAACTCCCTCACCTGCTGCTGGTGGCATTCCATAAGAGAGAGCTTTTACATAATCTTCGTCCATCTCATGGGCTTCATCATCTCCATCATCTTTAGCTTCAAGCTGTTTTTTAAATCTTTCATACTGGTCAATTGGGTCATTCAACTCACTAAATCCATTTGCAACTTCAGTACCGTGAATAAAGAGTTCAAAACGGTCTGCAATTTCAGAATTCTGGTCATTTCGACGAGCAAGAGGACTTATATCAATTGGAAACTCTGTAATAAAAGTTGGATTGATAAGTTTCTTCTCTACAAAGTTATCAAAAAGTTCTGCCCAAAGATACCCAAGAGAAAGAGTCTGAGGAAGTTCTAAATCGTGCTTCTCTAAATATGCGACCATTTCAGGTATAGAAAGCAGAATATTTTCTGGAACTTCTCCAACTTTTACAAGAGCTTCTCGATAAGTGTAAGTTTGGAAAGGAGTTGAAAAATCTATTTCGCTCTCATCATATTTTAAAACTCTCGATAGTTCCAATTTTTCAAAAAGGTGGTCAAAAAGTTCTTCTGTAAGTTTCATCAAATCTTCTACTCTATGAAATGCCCAATAGTACTCAAGCATCGTAAATTCTGGATTGTGAGTGTGGTCCATTCCCTCATTTCGGAAATTTCTATTTATCTCAAAAACACCATCAAATCCACCAACTAAAAGTCTTTTCAAATAGAGTTCAGGAGCAATTCTTAGAAACCTATCTACTGAAAGAGCGTTGTGGTGAGTGATAAATGGTCTGGCATTCGCACCACCTGCAATTGGGTGAAGCATTGGTGTTTCAACTTCTAAAAACTCTCTGCTTTCAAAAAAGTGTCTAATTTCAGAAACAATTCTACTTCGAGTTTTGAAAACTTTTCTAACTTCTGAATTCATTATCATATCTAGATATCTTTGTCGATATCGAAGCTCTTTATCCTGTAATCCATGAAACTTCTCTGGTAGTGGAGAGATAGCTTTTGTTACGATTTTGAATTCTCGAACATTTAGAGATAGTTCATCAGTTTTTGTAACAAAAGGAAAACCTTCAACTTCGATGAGGTCACCAACTTCTACGATATTCTTAATATCTCCAAACCAATCTCCAAGCTGATTTTTAGAAACATAAATTTGAAGAATACCCTCTGAGTCTTCGATTTTCATAAAAGATGCTTTTCCCATAAGTCGAAGAAACTTAATTCTTCCAATCAGTCTAAAACTTTCAGACTCGTCTCGGTCTTCTAAATTCCCAAATTTTTCAATAAAATCTGCTGTAAGCCCATCTCTGGAAACTCTATTTTCATAGGGATTTTTTCCAAGTGACTTTAGAGCTTCTCCCTTTTCAATTCTC
The DNA here is from genome assembly GCA_024281175.1 of Candidatus Thiovulum imperiosus. Classification (GTDB taxonomy): domain Bacteria; phylum Campylobacterota; class Campylobacteria; order Campylobacterales; family Thiovulaceae; genus Thiovulum_A; species Thiovulum_A imperiosus. The sequence continues at coordinate 202,054 of JAMJTW010000008.1, read as the reverse complement.
TGTTCTACATATTTATTATCAAACAATATATTCCTTATATTAAATCTTCAGAAATTCTATCAAATTAAATTTAGGTAAAATCCCTTTTTCAAGATTAGGAGATAAGTTTGTTTAGGGAGAAGACTCCAGACATATTAGAAAAGATAATTTCAAAAACAGAAGAGGATATTAAAAAGAGAGAGAAGCAATTTTCTATGGATTGGCTAGGAAAGAGTCTTGCTTTCAACCCTTTTGCTCCGCGAGATGTTAAATCTGTTTTAAAAAGTGATGAAAAAGATAAATTTAAAATTATTGCTGAAGTTAAAAAAGCGAGTCCAAGTAAAGGTGTAATTCGAGAAGATTTTGACCCTTTAAAAATAGCTCAAGAGTATGAAGATGGTGGTGCAAACGCTTTATCTATTTTAACAGAGCCTCACTTTTTTCAAGGAAATATAGAGTATCTTACAGGAATTCGAAGATACAGCTCTCTACCAATTCTTCGAAAAGATTTTATAGTTTCAGAATATCAGATACTTGAAGCGTTAGTTTATGGTGCTGATTTTATTTTACTTATTGCAAAAGCTCTATCTCGAAAAGAGTTGAAATCTCTATATGAGTATGCTAGACATTTAGGTTTAGATGTTCTTGTTGAGATACATGATAAGAGTGATTTGACAAAAGCAATTTTTGCTGGAGCAGAAATTATTGGGATAAATCATAGAAATTTAGAGACTTTTGAGATGGATATCGAACTCTCTTTCAAACTCATTCCCTCAATTCCAAATGGAAAAATCATAGTTGCTGAAAGTGGTCTTTATGAACATGAACAGCTTATAGAACTAAATAGAGCTGGAGTTGATGCTTTTCTTATTGGTGAACACTTTATGAGAAAAGAGAATATTGCTGATGAGGTTCAAAAGATAAAAGGGTTGTAGTTTTGGAAAAGAGTATCTATATATCTAAAATATATCTTAGATATTTTGCAATTGTTCTTTCTGGATTGGTGCTTTTCTTTATAATTATAGATTATATTCAGATAGCTAGAAAACTACCTCCATCAACAAATGTTCAGATACTCTATCTCTACTACAAAACTCTACACGCTTCATCAATCTTAACTCCTCTTGCACTTCTTTTTGGTGCTGTTTTAACACTATCAAAACTTGTTAGAGACAACACACTCATTGCACTCTACTCTGTTGGATACAGCAATAAAAGTGTGGTATCTCCAATATTTTTTATTGCTGTTTTTATAACTCTTTTCACAATAGCTCTTCATACAACAGATTACGCATACTCTGAAGCTAAAGCAAAAAGTATAATAGATAGAGATGAACTTGAAAATAGTGAAAATCTATTTTTTAAATATGATATAACATCGGAAAAAGGTGAACAAAAGAGTTACTATATCTTTTTCTCAAAACTCTATCCATTTCAAAAACTTGCTGAGGGAGTTAGAATGTTCTCTATAAGAGATGGACATTTGGCAGAAATTGTTAGAGCAAAACACGCTATCTACGATGGCAAAAGATGGGTTATCTCTTCAGCAAGATTTCTCTATAACTCAAAGAACTTACTCTTAAATGAGAAAGCTATCGAAATTAGAGATTTTGACAAACTATTTGTTCTAAAAGGTTTTAAACCAAAAATACTTGAGAAGATATATGAGAAGAGTTCTAATTTCAACTTACAAGAACTTTTTGAAGCGATAACACTACTCAATTTAAAAGAGTTTTCAACAGAGAAACTTCTTGTCTCTTTCTACTCAATTGTCTCATTTCCATTTTTTGCACCACTACTAATTTTATTACTTTTTAAATTTCTACCTGTAAGTAGTAGATTTAGTAATCTGAGCCTCTATATTTTTACAGCAATTCTAATTTCTCTTTTAACTTGGGGAGTTCTTTTTGCTCTATTAAAACTCTCTTTAACTGGAGTAATAGCAGGTGAAATAGGAGTTGTACTTCCTATTGTCTTGTTAGCTATTTTCACTCTCTACTTTTTGTAAATCTGTTATTATTTTACAAAAAGTTTATAAATGGAAAAATCGGAACTACTTTACGAAGGAAAAGCAAAAAAACTTTTCGCTGTTGCTGGAGATGAGTCAAAAATCATAGCTGAATTTAAAGATGATTTAACAGCATTCAATGCTCAGAAGAAGTCGAGTGAAACTGGAAAAGGTGCTTTAAATAATGAGATAAGCACTATCATTTTCAAGAAGCTAGAAGAGAATGGAATTGAAACACATTTTGTGGAAAATCTCTCTGAAATAGAGATGTTGGTTGAGAGAGTTGAAATCATTCCAATTGAAGTTGTTGTAAGAAATGTGGCAACAGGTTCTCTTGTAAAAAGATTGGGAATTGAAGATGGAAAAGTGCTCTCTCCAATTTTGGTTGAATTCTACTATAAAGATGATGATTTGGGAGACCCAATCATTACTGATGACCACGCTACTATGATGGAATTAGCATCTTCAGAAGAGTTAGAAGTTCTAAAAGCTAAAGCAAGAAAAGTGAATGAAATTCTACTTCCTTTCTTCAAAGAGAAAAATCTTCGACTTATCGATTTCAAACTTGAGTTTGGTAGAGACAGAGATGGAAAAATTCTTTTAGCTGATGAGGTTTCTCCAGATAGTTGTCGTTTTTGGGACATAAATAGTGGAGAGAAGTTGGATAAAGATAGATTTCGACACGGTATTGGTGGAATTAAAGTAGCTTACGAAGAAGTTAGAAATAGGATTTTAGGATAATGAGAGTAGTTATAAATATCTTTTTGAAAGAGGGAGTTTTAGACTCTCAAGGAAAAGCAGTACATCACGCTCTTGACTCTTTGGGATTTGAGAAATCTGTCCAAGATGTGAGAATTGGTAGACAGATAGTTATGCAACTGAACACCTCATCAGAAAGTGAAGCAAGAGAAGAGGCTACAAAGATGTGTGAAGAACTTCTTGCAAATACCGTAATTGAAGATTACAGCATAGAGATTTGATAAGAGAAGAGGGATATAAGTTCCAATTTGACCCACTGGCTTGTAACAGTTGTGAAGCACAATGCTGTTCAGGAGATAGTGGAAATATCTTCTTTTCAAAAGAGGAGCAGAGAGAGATTTCAAAATTTCTCTCCATCTCTGAAAAAGAGTTCTTAGAGATATATACAAGAAAAGAGGGATATCGCTACTCAATTAAAGAATTGAAAATTGGTGGTAAATATCTCTGTGTTTTCTTAGAAAATGGAAAATGTTCCATCTATCCAGTTCGACCTCAACAGTGCAGAACTTTCCCATTCTGGAAAGAGTTTCAAAAAGATGAAAATTTAGAATTACTAAAAAAAGAGTGTATTGGAGTAATAGTCACTTCTTAAGTTTTAGATATATCATAGCTGTCATGATGGCATCATTTAGAGCGTCATGTTTTCCTAAAGTTGGAATTTGTAACTCTTTAAGAATTGTGTCAAATTTCAAATCTATATTTCCATGAGGAAACTTTTTCTGCATTTTGTCAAAATAGAGTTCTGAGACTTCTATTTTTTTATTTGGAAGTCCAACTCCAAGTTTTGGACGAACTTCTCTATTTATCATGGCTACATCAAACTGGAGATAGTATCCAACAACTGGTCGAGAACCTATAAAATTTAGAAACTGTTCAATTCCATTTTCAATACTCTCTCCATTTTGTAAATCATGTTTTCGAATTTGGTGAATTTTTATCGCCTCTTCTTTCAAATTTCCTTTGATATAGATATGAAATTTTTCACTAAGGAGAATTCTGTTTCCCTTTATTTTGACAGCACCTATTGAAACTATCTGGTCTATTTCTGGATTTAAACCACTTGTCTCTGTATCAAAAACAACTACCTCATCATCACAACACTCTTCAAAGAGAAAGAGATATTTCTCATCTTTTAATCTCTTCTTTTGCCATTTTTTGAAAAAGCTGTGAAACATCAGCTAATCCTATCAAGTGAAAAGTGGTGTGTGATAAATTTTTTAAATCTCTCTACAATTCGAAAACTATCTTTTAATAAAACCCTTTCAAAAGATGAAATATCATTTGGATTTAAATAGTTATCCAACTCCTTTTCATCATCTATTTTCTGAAGTCTAGCTTTAAGTCTAAGAGTTAGCAATGTATCAAAAGCCTCCATCAATTCAGAAGCAAATTCTCTATTAAAAACTTCTAAATTGTTTAACTCCTTAATTCTCTCAACTGTATTTGTCTGAAAGATTCTCTTCTCCATAGCTAAAATTCGGACACCATGAACAATTGGAAATATTCCACCTTTCTTTATATCAAGTTCATTGTCATGTTTAGAGTCGAGAATGAAATTTTTAAAAAATGAGAGTGGAGTTTCAAAAGAGAGTGAGGCTTTTGCAAGAGAATCTCGAACAAATTGGAAATCTTGCAACTTATTTAAAAGATGCTCTTTCAATTCCAAAAGAGGTTTCTCATCTCCAAAGACTGTTTCGCCATCAAAAATGATAGAGAGTTCAAGTAGAGCTTGAGGAGTTGGGTTTTCGAAAAACTCTAAAATTCTAATTTTAAAATTTTCTAAACTATCTACCCAATATGGATTTGAAACCATGATATTTCCGTCACACTCTGGATATCCCATTTCAAGAAGTTTAGAACTAAATAGTTTTGCATATTTCAGAACCTCATCTCGAATTAGACTATTTTTTAAAATAATTCCATTATCTTGGTCAGTTTTTAAAATCTGTTCTCTACGCCCCTCACTACCCATAACAAAGAGTGAAATTTGAGAATGAAGCTCTTTTGGAAAGATGAGGTTTGCAAGTTTGAAATATATTTTGATATTGAGTTCATTTATAAGTTTTGCACTATGTCGAACTTTGACATCTTTCTCATGCAGGGTTCTAATTAGAGAGATAAAACGATTTGAAATTGAGAGAAGCTCTTCTACTGAAGATGCCTTTTCAATCTCAACCATAACAAGATGAGAGTGGTTTGAGAAATAACTTAAAATATCCATCTGTTCTAAAATACCAACTATTTTACCCTCTTTCAAAACCACTAATCTCTTTATTTGATGTTTTGTAATTAGAAGTAAAGCATTAAAAAGAAAGTCCTCAAAATCTATTGTTTGAACTGGTTTAATTCCAATTTCTCCAACTGGAGTTGAAAGAGGTTGCTCTTCTAAAACTAGACTCTTTCGAATGTTTGTATCCGTAACAATTGAGATTTCACTACCTTCAACAAGAATGGCACTCGACTTTTCACTCTCTTTTCGCTTTACAGCACTTTGCAAACTCTCATCTGGTTTTGCAAAAGTTACAGAGTGGAGAAATATATTAGAGACTTTTGCAACCATAAAAAGAGATAATGCTCCACCTTTTCTAATAGAACCAATCTTTTTAACAAAACTCTCCATGTAGTAGTTTTTAAAACTTTGATGTGTTTGAAGAAGTTTTAGAAACTTCTCTTTTGAAAGTTCATAACAGAGCAACTCTTCATCAACTACAAATCTGTTTTTAGAGACTCCATCTAAAATAGATTTGGCATCTAAACTCTCGCGTTCATTATAAATTGAGACAACTTTCTCTTCTTCAAACTCAAGAACTCTACCTTTTAAAATCATATAGAGTTTTTCTGGAGAGGAGTCTATGGAGATTAGAGTCTCTCCCCTTTTGTAATATCCAATATCTATATGAGAAAGAGTCTCTTCTAACTCACTTTCAGAAAGTAGTTCAAATGGGTGAATTCCACTAAGAAAATTTAAAAGATTTGACAAAACTACTCTTTTACAAGTCGGAAACCGACAGATGGACTTTTTCTATCTTGGCGAAATTTGGCACGATTTGAAGAGCGAACATAGAACTTTCGACTTTTGAAATCTCCACCTCTCATAACTTTATAAGTGCTATACCGTTTTGTTCGAAAATTGTAGTTATAACTATCTCCACAAAGCTCCCAAATATTTCCATTCATATCATAAGCTCCAAATAGATTAGGCTTTTTTAGACCGACAGCGTGAACCTCATCAATACTATTTTCAAAATACCAAGCGTGGTCTGATAATTTTCCATAAAGAAAACCAAAATCTAAATTTAAATCTCCTTTTGCTACATACTCCCACTCAATTTCTGTTGGAAGTCGATATTTCTCACCACTCTTTTTAGAGAGCCACTCTGTATAAGCTACAGCATCAATCCAAGAGATACCAACAATTGGACATGTATCTTCAATACAACCATCTCTATACTTTTTTGGATAATGTCCATTTACAGCATTTGCAAACTCCATATACTCTTTTCGAGTAACTTCATACTTTCCAATGTAAAACTCTTTTGAAATCTCAATTTCAATTTCTGGCTTCTCATCACTCTCTCCAGAATTTGAACCAAAACGAAACTTCCCTTTTGGAATTTTTACAAATCGCTCCTCTTCAAGTTCTGAAATCTCAGGTAACCTTTTGTCTCGAAACTCTATCTCCAAAGAGACTAAAGCTCCTGTTCGGTCTGTTCCACTTACAAAATATGGTGTAACCGTAGCTCCAACATATATCTTCTCATACTCAACTTCATTTACAACATCTTTCAAAATTTCTGAACCATTGAAAACTGTCTCCATACTTTTTGAAGTTTTTAAAAGAGATTTGTCTATATCTAAAAGAAGTTCTTTTGCTATACTCTTCGTCTCTTCAACTGCGTTGGAATGCTTTCTATCATACATTTCAGCTCTCTGAAAAGTTATACTTCGTTTCAATTTTACTAATTTTCTCTGAAGAGAGATAAATTCATTTTCGAGATTCTCTCTTTCACTATGAAGAATTTTCAAATCTATCTCTAAATCCTCAACTTCACTTTTCGCCAACTTCTGATGACTCTCTAAAACTATTAAAACATCTTTTCGAGAAGAGATTCTATTTTGAATCTTTTTCTGAAACTCATCTTGAGAAGAGGAGATATTTCGAATTGCATCTTCACTTTTGGAGTTATGTTTTGAGATGGAATCCAAAGCAGATTTTAGTTTAGATTCTAAATCTGTGGGAATCTCGAGTTTTGGATATTTTTTTGAAATCTCTTTTAAAATTCGTGGAATATCTCTACCATCTCGAACTAGAGTTACAAAACTCTCTTTAAAATTTTTTCTTTTATGTCTGGAGATAACTTCACCTTTCTCAAAAGGGTAGACATCAACAGTTGTTCCGTAAATCATTACTGAGTTGCTACGACTATTTGAAAAGAAGAGTTTTATTGTTGTTTCAGAACTATCAGAAATCGCTGTTCCTGATGAGGTTTCGCGAACTCTTTGAGAAAGAGTTTTATTGAATTTGGAAATTGACTCTATGAAAATTCCATTAAGCTGTTCAATCGCTTCTCGATTTATACTTTGAACTGCTCTATCTATAAAAATGTCTCGACTTACTGACCGTTTATCTTCAACAAAAGCGAAAAGATATCCTTGAGTTGAGATATTTGAGTTGAAAGAGAGTTTCCGATTTAGAAGTTTTTGCAACTCTTTTACATAACTCTTCTCAGCTCTAATATCAGCTTCTATCTGTTCAAGTTTCGCCCGTTTTCTATTTAGAGTTGAAGAGAGAGACTCTATATCTCTCTCTTTTTCAGATAGAGTTCTATGAAGATAAGAAGCATCTATGGAGAGTTTTAAAGTTTGAGATTTAAAGCGACTCTTTTGCTCTTCAAGTTTTAAATTTGTTTCATCAAAAATCTTTTTTGCTTCAGAATACTCTAGTGAAGTTTCATCTATGGTTTTTGCTCCAATATCAGAAACTGTTTTGGAGATGAGAGTTCCAATATCTCCATAGAGAAAAATTGGAAGAAAGAGAAATATAAACTGCATTACTAACCTTTGTAAAAATAGAGTCGTTCATTTTGAACACTCCTTGCTATTTTCACAAATCGTTTTAAAAAGTAGATATTTTAAGTTTTAACACTTTTCAAGAAAGTATCATAAATAGCATCTAATTCTAAATCTTTTTCAACAATATCTCTATTGTCTTGCATAAGAACATGCTCTAAAACAGCAACTCTCTTTATTAGATATTCAAATAGTTCTTTATCTATATCTGGAAGTTTGTTGTGAGATAGAGGATTTCCACATCTTCCTCTATTGATGACTCTTGCTGGAATTCCAATTGCAGTAGAGTTATTTGGGACATCTTTTACAACGACCGAATTTGCACCAACTTTACTATTTTCTCCAATTGTAATATCTCCAAGAATTTTAGCTCCAGCACCAATTACAACTCCACTTTTTATAGTTGGGTGTCGTTTTCCCTTATTTAAACTAACTCCTCCAAGAGTAACACCTTGATAGATAAGAATATTGTTTTCAAGAATTGCTGTTTCTCCAATAACAACTCCAAAACCGTGGTCAATGAAAATACCGTCTCCAATTGTTGCTCCAGGGTGGATATCGATATTTGTGAGCATTTGAGAAATTCCCATAATAGCTCTACCAATTCTCTTAAATCCCGATTTATAAATTCTGTTTGCAATTCTGTAATTGACAATAGCCCAGAAACCTGGGTAGTTGAAGAAGAGTTCAACTTTTGAGTGGATAGCTGGGTCATTGTCTATGACAGATTTAATATCTTTTTTGATTTGACGAATTAGTTTCAACTCTTCTACTCGTTTTTATAAAATTATATAACTGCCACTTTTGAATAATATGAGAAAAAATATTTAGTTTTTAAGTTTTACAACATGAGGCAGTGAAAGATAAAATTTTGCTCCACCATTCTCATTCTTGACAAGAAGTTCTCCAGACATATTTCCTTCAATAATTGTTTTTGACATATAAAGACCAATTCCAGTTCCCTTATTTCCCTTTTTTGTTGTGAAGTACGGTTCAAAAATTCTGGATATAACATGTTTTGGAATTCCACCACCATTATCTTGAATAGTTATAAGTTTATATTTCTCATCATCACTATCTGAAATAGCTATCTCAATCTTCCCACCCTCTACTCTATTTTCAATAATTGCATCTTTTGCATTGTTTGTGAGATTTAAAATTACTTGCTTGAACTCATTTGGATAGCCTATTACTGAGTAGTTTTCACCATCAATAGAGATTGAGATATTGTTATTTTTAAGTTGAGCTGAAACTATTTTCAAAATATCTTCAATAGCCTCTTTTAACTTAAATTCCACTTTAGATTTTGTTGGTTTAAAAAAGTTTCTAAAGTCATCTATTGTTTTACTCATAAAACGGACATTGCTCATAGAGTTTTCAATAAACTCTTCAATATAGTTTCCATTCAACTCATCAAAAAGAAAAGCCTCTTCAACATCTTGAATAGCGATAGATAAATTGTTTAAAGGCTGTCTCCACTGATGAGCAATATTTCCCATCATATCTCCAATTGCTGCCATTTTTGATTGCTGAATTAGAAGTTGGTCTTTCTCAAGGTTTTTAATAACCTCTTGCTGAACTCTCTCTTCTAATTGTTTATTTAAATTCTCTATCTCTAACTGTTTTTGACGAGCCATCTTTTCAGCTTGAACTCTCTCAATAATATCTTGAAACATGATAAGAATGTGAGGTGTCTCTTTAATTATAAATTTTCCAGCTGTTATCTCTACGGGAATATCACTATTTACAGATGTTTTCATAACCTCATCAAAAGATATCTTTTCGCCTCTCATTATCTTATCTCTTAAATCTTGAAATTCAAAATTCTCTCTCGATTTAAAAAGAGACTCTATTTTACAAGAGACCAAATCTCTCTTCTCATAACCAAGTGTATCTGACGCAAACTTATTTGCATCAACAACTTCACCATCATAATCTACAATTACAAAACCGTAAGGTGCTTGTTCAATAAGACCCTTAAGTCTTAACTCATTTTCAAGTTGAATTTTTAAATTCAGCTCATTTAACTCTTCTGTATTGATAATAATAGTATTTTCAAGAAGTTTCTTATCTATATCAAAACTCTCATAAGTATTCTCTATTGCTTTGGCAAATTTAGCAATATCTTCTGGAAGCTCTTCAAAATTTGAAACTCCCAATATCTTTTTCATCTGTCTTTTTAAAAGGCGGTGCAATTTTACCTCTCTTGTAATAGTGTTAATGTCATTGTTTGGTTGTGAAAATGGCAGTGGAAACTATCTGAAAATGGAGCTATTTCACCATAAGAGTAAAAACCTGTTATCTCTGTCTTCTCTCCTAAATACTCTTTAATAGTTGTAAGTTCCTCTTCTGTAAGTTGGTCTAAAATTACTCTTCTTCCTATACAACTTATAGCAAGACAATAGGCTTCTCTATCTTGTGAGATGAAATTGGTCATTTTAATAGCACTCTCTGCACCATCAATTAAACCGTCTATATTTGTTTTCATAAGTCTCGCTTTAGAGTCTTGAGGAACATCACCAACAAAAGTTAAACTCTTCTCTTTTTCATTTATAGCACTTAGAGTTCGAATAACTGCTCTCTTCTCTCCTTTTGCCAAAACATTTAGAGGAAATCTCAATCCTGAAACTGGTAAATCTTTTGCTAAATCACCAAGATATTTCTTATATAAATCGAGGGCTGGTTTTTCATCAATTTCATAAACTACATTACCATCAGATTTTGTAACAGTTCTATAAGTTCCAAAATCTTCCCAACCTGAGTCTGAACCAAAATAACTATCTATCTCCCCATAAAATCCCACTCCAACAGCTCGAAAAGATTTAATACTATCATCTACTATTACAGAGGCTTGTAGAAACTCTTTAGTCTCTTCAGCTAATATACCTCCAGAAATTGGTATTTTACTACCTGAAGCAGAATTTAAACCAGAAACAAATTGAGAACCATTAATATTTATTGTATCTGATAAAACTACGATATGACGGAGTTCATCATCTTCAAGATTTTTATATATCCTCTCTCCAATTTTAAAACTACTCTCCATATCTGAAAGCTCTTCAGTAGCTATTTTGACTCTACTCTTCTCAAGTTGAAGAACAGATGCAACAACAAAACTATCTTCAAATATCTCATCTTTATAGATAGTTCCAGCTGTACTTCCGCCAACTAAATGAGCATTTGGATACATCTTCTGCAATTCAGAGAAATCACAACTCTCAATACCTTGTACAGTTCCAAATGAGAAAATTATAGAGGCTTTCTCTTTTTCTAAAATACTGTTTTTCTCTATTTTCCATCTACTGTCCCTAAAAATAAGACTATCTATTTTCAAGATTATCTCCAGTGGATTTTAATTGAAATTTTATCGAAAAACATTTTTTAATTTATTTTAAACTTTTTTACTTCTTCTAAAAATTTATCTACAAGTTTATCTTCGGGTAGAGATGCAACGACTTCACCTTTTACCATAATAAGACCTTTCTCTTTTCCATAAGCTATGGCTACATCAGAGTGTTTGGCTTCTCCAATCGCATTTACAACACAGCCCATTACGGAAAGGTTGAGTGGTTTTTTAATATCTTTTGTAACTTTTTCAATCTCTTCAACAGCTTTAACTAAATCTGCTTCAAGTCTACCACAAGTTGGACAAGAGATAATGTTTACTCCATTTTTCTCTCTACCTGAGTCTTTTAAAATTGCTCGACCAACCCGAATTTCCTCTTCCAACTCTCCTGTAATAGAGACTCGAATTGTGTCTCCAATACCATCTAAAAGAAGAGAACCAATTCCAATTGCCGATTTCACTGTTGCATGAAAAAGAGTTCCAGCCTCTGTAACTCCTAAATGAAAAGGGTAGTTATTCATAGGTCGTAGTTTTCGATAGGCCTCAACAGTTCTCTCAACATCACTAGCTTTCATTGAGACTTTTATATCTGTAAAATCCAAATCTTCAAGAAATTTGATATTGTAATCAGCACTAGCAACCATTCCTTGGGAAGTTGCTCCATACCTCATCTCAAACTCTTTCTCTAAACTACCTCCATTTACACCAATTCGAATAGGAAGATTTCTCTCTTTACACGCTTTTACAACCTCTTTAACTCTATCTTTTGAACCTATATTTCCAGGATTTATTCTTATTCCATCAACAAAAGGAGCAACCATGAGAGCAAGTTTATAATTGAAGTGGATATCTGCAATTATAGGAAGTGATGTCTGTTTTCGGATTTCTGGAATAGCTTCTGCATCTTCAATATCTGGAACAGCAACTCTAACTATATCTGCTCCAGCAAAATGGAGTCGGTTTATTTGAGAAACTGTATCTTCAACATCTCTAGTTTTAGAAAATGTCATCGACTGAACTGAGATAGGAGAGTCTCCTCCTATATCTACACCTCCGACAGATATCTTTTTAGTCTCTACTCTTTTCACCTACACTCTTTTTTGCCTCGATTTTAAAACTCATTACAACAGGCTTACTCTCATTTCCAATTATTCTAGCACTACCAGACTCTACATCTAAAGAGACTCGATTTCCCTCTATTCTTCTATCACTCTCTATCTCTAAAATAGAGACATCTCCTGAAAATATATATTTTTTAGTGTTTGGAAATAGATAAACTTTGTCAGCTTTTCCCAAATAAGTTGAGTCCTCACGAACATAGAGTTTGAAAGATACTTTCTCTAAAACTTCATATTTTATTGGTTGATGTGTTTCATCAAAATATATTTTTACAGCTGAGGAGTTCAGCTCATCAATACCTTTTTTTATTTTAACATTACCACTAAAGATAGAGACTCTATCTTTCTCATTTGCCTCAAAGATGTTTGCCTCAATACGAACTTCATTCTCTTCTATTCCTAACAGCAATTTCGATGTTAAGAAAAAAAAAGCTACAAACCTAAACATTATTTAACTCCTTAATTCCTAGAAATTTATTGTATCTAAAAAAGTGTTTTAAAATTGTGCTATAATGATAAATAGTTGTTTTATCGGGCTAAATAAATTTGAAGAGTCTGCAATTTTAACTTTGTTACAATTTCCAAAAATGGAATGAGTATGGATAAACAGCAGAAAATTGTCTCTATGTTTGACAACATTGCAAAAAGTTATGATATTGCAAATAGAATTTTAAGTTTTGGTGTTGATAAAAATTGGCGGAAAAAGGGAATAAATCTGGCACTCTCTACATATCAAAAGGAGGATATAGATTTAATAGTTGATGTTGCCTGTGGAACTGGAGATATGATGGGTTTCTGGGAAAAGGAAGCAAGAAAACTTGAGATAGAAGTTGCCCATATTTTAGGAATTGACCCATCTGTTGGAATGGTTGATGTTGGGAAAAAGAAGTTTCCACAATTTGAATTTAAAATAGCATCTGCTACTGAAATGGGACTTGAAAGTGATAGTGCTGATATCATCTCTATTGCTTATGGAATTAGAAATGTTGTTGAAAGAGAAAAGGCATTTGTGGAGTTCTTTAAGACCCTAAAGAGTGGTGGTCTTGTTGTAATTTTAGAATTTACAAAAGATAGAAAAAGAGGTCTTGTCTCCAGAAGCAGAGATTTCTATATGAACAAAATTCTTCCAATTCTTGGAGGTATGATTTCTGGAAACAGGGAAGCATACACCTATCTTCCAAACTCTATTGGAGATTTTGTCTCTTCTGAAGAGATGGTGGCAGAGCTAGAGAGTGTTGGATTTGAAACTATTCACAACCTCTCTTTTTCGATGGGTGTCTCTTCTCTTATAATTGCAAGAAAAGGAGTTTCAGATGTTTGAGTCTCTAACCTCATCATTCACAGGAGCAATTAAAAAACTGAAAAGTTTTGACAATGCGAACACTCTAAAAAAAGCTCTAACTGAACTTAAAAAATCTCTTCTCAAAGCTGATGTTCATCATAAAGTTGTAAAAGAGCTTATTGCAAAAGTTGAAACAGAGACAAAAGCAGAGGGAATTGGACAAGTATCTTTCCTCAAATCTATTCAGAAAAATCTTACTGAAATTCTTACAGTGGAGGGAAATCAAGGTTTTGTTTTCGCTTCTAAACCTCCAACAATAATTTTAATGACTGGTCTTCAAGGTAGTGGAAAAACAACAACTACGGGGAAACTTGCGAACTATTTGAAATTGCGAAAAAAGAGAGTTCTTATCGCTGCGGCGGATTTACAGAGAATGGCTGCGGTAGAGCAACTTCGACAAATCACTTCACAAATTGAGATAGACCTTTTTGCTGATGAAAATCTCTCTCCAGTTGAAGTTACAAAAGGTGCTTACAAAAAAGCTCAAGATGGACTTTATGATGTTCTTCTAATCGATACAGCTGGACGACTTGCAATTGATGAAGAGCTTATGAAAGAGTTAAAAGAGGTTCGGAATTCTGTTCCTGTAAGTGAAATTTTCTATGTTGCAGATGCAATGACAGGACACGATGCAGTTCGAACAGCTTCTAAATTTAAAGAGGAGATTGGAATTGATGGTGTAATTCTCTCAAAATATGATGGTGATGTGAAAGGTGGAGTTGCTCTCTCAATCGCTTCTCAAGTTGGAGTTCCACTTCGATTTATAGGAACTGGAGAGAAAATTCCAGATTTCGACCCATTCATTCCAGAAAGAGTTGTAAATCGTCTAATTGGAGAGGGAGATTTAGAGTCTCTAATGGAGAAAACTTCTCTTGTTGTAGACAAGAAACGGGCAAATGAACTCACAAAGAAAATCAAAAAAGGTGAATTCAACTTCAACGACTTTTTAGAGCAGATAGAGATGTTTAAAAAGTTGGGAGGTCTAAAATCTCTAATTGGAATGATACCTGGAATGGGGAATATGGGTAAAGAGTTGAAAAATTTCGATTTAGACAACTCTGAAGAGTTTAAGAGAATAAATGCTCTGATAAGTTCAATGACTCCAAAAGAGAGAGAATTTCCATCAGTTCTAAACAACAGTAGAAAGAAGAGGTTAGCAACTGGTGCTGGACTTGGGCAAGTTGAAGTAAATAAGATTTTGAAACAGTTCAAAAATGCAGCAAAAATGGCTAAGAAATTTGGAGGAAAAAAGGGAATGAAAGATATGAGTGAACTTCTGAATGGTGCTGGAAACATGGGAAAAGTGCCTCAAGGTATTAGAAGATGAAACATGCAACTTTACTTTTAAATATGGGGGGGGCAAGTTCCCCTGAAGAAGTAGATGTTTTTCTCAAAAACATGTTTAGAGACAAAAGAATTCTCTCTATGCCAAAACCTTTTCGATACATGCTTTCCTACCTCATCACAAATAGACGAGGAGGTGGTTCTAAAAAGAATTTGGAAAAATTGGGAAGTCGCTCTCCAATTGTTGGAAATACAAAGAGACTTTTAAAAAAACTCAATCGAAAAGAGCGATTTGAAGCAGTAAATAGATACACACCTCCCTTTTCTGATGAGGTTCTGAAAAAGTTGCAAGAAGACAAGATAGAGAAATTGGTTCTCTTTCCACTCTATCCTCAATACTCTACAACTACCACTCTTTCCAGTTTTGAAGATATTTTTGAGAAGATAGCTGAAATGAATTGGAGTGAAGTTTCTATTTCGACTGTAAAACCTTACTATCGAGACGAAAGGTTTCTAAATCTAATTGCAAATAGAATTCGAGAAGTGAAAGATACGAAATCGAAAAACCTTATCTTTTCAGCTCACTCTCTACCTGTTAAAGTGATAGAAAAGGGCGACCCATATCTGGAGCAAGTTGAAAAGCAAGTTGAAGAACTCTCCAAAAGAATTCCACAATTCAAATCTATCTCTCTAGCTTTTCAATCTAAACTTGGACCCGTAAAATGGCTTGAACCATCTCTTGAAGAGAAATTAGAAGAATTCAAGGGTGAAAGTGTAGTGGTCTATCCAATCTCTTTTACAATAGATAATGTTGAAACAGATTTTGAACTTGATATCGAGTATCGAGAAGTTGCAGAAAAACTTGGAATAGAGTATGAAGTTTTAAAAGTTCAAAATGACTCTGAAGAGTTTGTAAAGTTTATTTTAGAACTTAGTAAAGAGTGTTGAAAAATTTCAACTATAAGGAGAAGTTACCATTAAAATAGCAATTATTGAAGATGATATAAATGTTAGAAAGTCTCTTGAGATTGCGATGGGAGACTATCCACAATTTGCCGTAGATACATTTAAAAATCCAGTTGATGCACTAAAACAGTTGGATGATAGTTATGATGTAGTAATTACAGACCTTTCGATGCCAAAACTTGATGGAATGGAGTTTATAAAAAAGCTGAATGGAAGATATCCAGTTATTATCATCACTGGAAATCCTTCTCTTCAAAGAGCTTTAGACTCTATAAAATTTGGAGTTAAAGATTTTCTAGTAAAACCTTTTGAGATAGATGAACTTGTTTCAGCAATAGACAGAGCGAAAGTAGAGGTGAAAAAAGAGGAGAAGAGAAAAGTTGTAAAAAAAGTGAAAGTTCCAAATCAGGAATTTAGTAGTACCTCATCAGCATTAGAGAGAGTTTTAAAATTTGCAAATCGAAGTGCAAAAACTGATGCTACGGTTCTTCTACTTGGAGAGAGTGGAGTTGGAAAAGAGCTTTTTGCCCGATATATCCACAACAACTCAAATAGAAAAGGGAAGCCTTTTATTGCTATAAATATGGCTTCAATTCCAGAAAATCTTCTTGAGTCTGAACTTTTTGGATATGAGAAAGGGGCTTTCACAGATGCTGTTTCTCAAAAAGAGGGACATTTTGAATTAGCAAATGGAGGAACACTCTTTTTCGATGAGATTGGAGATATGCCTTATCCACTTCAAGCTAAACTTTTGAGAGCAATTCAAGAACGAGAGGTTAGGCGACTCGGGGGAAAGAAGATTATTCCAATTGATGTTCGTATTATCTCTGCTACAAACTCAAATATAAGAGATAGTGATAATTTCCGAAAAGATTTGTACTATCGACTCAATACAGTTCCAATTCATATTCCTCCACTTCGAGAACGAAGAGATGAGATTTTAGAGATTGCTGAAAAGAGTTTGAAAGAGTTTTGTGAAAAGTACAAAGTTGGGAAAAAGAGCTTTTCAGAAAAGACAAAAGATATTCTGGAAAATCACTACTGGAGTGGAAATATTCGTGAACTTCTCTCTGTTGTTGAGAGAGCTACAATTCTTACAGATGATGAAATCATAGAACCTGAAAACCTACTTCTTGATGAGGTGAATGAAAAAGAGTTGGAAAGTTTAGAGAAAGAGTTGCTTCAAAAAGTTTTAGAGAAATTTGAATTTGATAAGAGAGAGAGTGCAAAATATCTTGGCTACTCTCTCTCTGCTTTTGAAAAAAGGGTGAAATATCTGATTTAAGATTTCTCGTTTTTTCTATCTCTTGTGAGAATTAGAATTGGAGAACCTTCAAAATTGAACTCTTTTCTAAATTCTCTAATAAGATATCTCTTGTAGCTGAAATGGAGGAGTTTTGGTCTATTCATCACAAGAGATATTTTTGGTGGAGCTTCTCCAAATTGAGTTGCATAATAGATTTTTAAAACATTACCTTTTGGAGCAGGAAGAGAGTGTTTGGCAACAGCAGTTTCAACTATTCTATTCACTTCTGAAGTTGGAATTCTCTGAGTGTAGTTTCTAAAAACTTTAAAAATCAAATCATAAATTTTGTGAACTCTTTGGTGAGTTAATGCAGAAATAGTAACTATTGGAGCAAAGTATAGAAACTTGAACTTGTCTCTAACAATTTGAACAGCTTCCTCATACTCATAAATTCTTTTATCCCATTTATTGATGACAATAATAGTTGCAAGAGCGTGTTTATCGACAAGACCAGCGATTTTCTCATCAAGTTCATGGAAACCTTCACTACCATCTAAAACAAGAACAGCAATATCACTTCTCTCTAACATCTTCTCTGTTCTCTGAAGTGCATATTTCTCAATTCCCTCAATTTTTCCTCGTCTCCGAATTCCAGCTGTATCTACAAAACGAATTCTATTTCCAGAAACTTCAACAACTTCATCAATTGGGTCAATTGTTGTTCCAGCTATTGGACTAACTATTGAGCGGTCAGATTTTGATAGTGCATTCAGTAGAGAACTTTTTCCAACATTAACTCTACCGATGATTGCGATATTTATCTCACTCTCTTTTGAAACTCTCTCACTCTCAACATCTTCAACAACTTCTCCAGTCTCCATTTTGTCAAAGACCCACTCTAAGAGTCTTGTTACTTTTCGGTTATGAGAAAGAGAAATTGGAAAAACCTCATCAACTCCAAAATTTGCAAAATCCCAAACATTCTCTTCTAATTTATCATTATCTAACTTATTTACAACAAGAGCTATGTTCGGATTTTTTTTCTTGATTTTATAAAATATCTCTCTGTCACTCTCTTCTGAAACACCTCTACCATCAACCATATAGAGAACAATATCAGATTTCATCGCCGTATCTATCGCTTTTTCTGTAACTTTCTGAAACAGTTCTGATGAGGTGTCAAATCCTCCTGTATCTATCAGAATTGCTCTCTCTCCACCTAACTCTATCTCTCTCTTTTTAACATCTCTAGTTGTTCCAGAAACCTCCGATGTTATCGCATCTCTCTCTTTTGCAAATCTATTAAATAGAGAGCTTTTCCCAACATTTGGCTTTCCAATAATTGCTATCTGTTTTATATTTTTCCCTTTCTCAAAAGAGAAATTCTATCAGATTCAGAAAAGAGTCGATTTCCATTCAAAAAAAGGAATCTCATGAGAAAAATAGCTATTTTCCTATTTATGATTTCATCACTATATAGTGAAATGCCTCCTCAGTGGGTCTTTGGCATAAATGAAGATGAAAATTACATCTACGGTATCGGTTCAGCACCAAAACAAAACAGCTTTTCCAGACAACTTAGAGTTGCAAAAATGTTGGCAAGAGCAAGTTTAAGTGAAAATATAAAAGTTCAAATAGAATCTAAGTTTGAAAAAAACTCTGGAAGTAAAATGGAGAAAGATATCTCTTATGAAGTTATTCAAACTTCTAAAAATGTTTTGAAATATCTTTTTGTAAAAGAGTATTGGATAAGTGGTGATGGTGAAATATTTATCTTGATGGCAATTCGGAAAGAAGATGTTTTATAAAGAGTTAGAAGAGTTTCGAGAACTTATACTCTCTAAAGAGTTTGGAGAAGCTCATGAAGTTCTTGAAGATACTTGGAGAAAAAATAGAGATAGTGTTGAAGGCAAAATCTTAAAAGGTTTTATAAATGGTGCTACGGCTCTACAACTCCGAAAACTTGGTAGAGTAGAGAGTAGCGAAAAAGTTTGGAAAACTTTTGAAAAATTTATGAAACTTTTCAGCGAAGATTCTCCACAAAACTTTTTTGAAATCCGAAACTTACTAGAAACAAATTGGAATTAGAGCTTTTAAGCTCTATTTCTAAAAGCAAAAAATGCACTTAGAAAAGCCACTCCACTTAAGATATAGAAGATATAGATTTCATCTATTTCTAAGAGACTAAAAAGTGTTGTAATTCCAAGAAAAGATATCATAAAAATATTTTGAATTAGATTGTTTGAAGCGAGAACTTTTCCCATATTTTCTGAGTTGCTATGTAATTGGATATAGGAATTTAGGGGAACAACAATAAGACCTCCAGAAATTCCAAAAGAGAGAAATATGAGTGCAAAGAGAAATGTAGAGTTTGCAAATGGAATTAGAATTACAAGTATAACAATTGTGAAAAATGCAAAATGTACTGTTTTGAGTTCCAACTTCTTGGAAAATAGTTTTCCAGAAATAGCTGAACCGATAACAATACCAATTCCACTCAAAGCCATTAAACCTTGAACTACAATAGTATTTGTCTCTTTCAAATTCGCTTTTATGAAAGCTCCAAAAACAACTAAAATAACTTGAGCAATACTGAAAAATAGAGCCAAAAAGAGAATTGAATTCAGAATTTCTCTATTTTCAAAAATAGGTTTCAAAGTCTCACTAATTTTTGGACGGTTACTTCTCTCTCCAGCTCTCTTTTTTGGAAGTTTAAAAGAGAGTAGAAATTCAAAAATTGAAGCAGTAAAAAGTAGAAATCCAATTGGAACAAGAAATTGCAAAATCTCTTTTTCTGTTTCAAAGTCTCCTAAAAGAGTTTCAAAAAGAATAGAGTAGAAAAGAGTTCCAAAAAGAATAGCAACAATTGTTGTGGCTTGAACCCAACTATTTCCAACTACAACTCTGCTATCTCCCAAAAGTTCACGAATATATCCATATTTTGCTGGAGAGTAGATAGCACTTTGAGTTGCTAAAAGTAGAGTGAGTCCAAAAGCTAACCAGAACTCTCCAAAGTAGTAAGAAGCTGTAATCATAGCTGTAATTCCAACAGCAAAAAGTGCTGAATACCTCATCACCACCTCTTTTGAAAATCTATCTGAAATATATCCAGCTGTTGAGAAAAAGAGAATGTAAGGTAATAGAATTGAAGCATTTATGATAGCTGTAAAAATTATCTGTTCAGAACCATCATATATTTTAAATATCGTATTTTGAATTGCAATTTTATGCCCTAAATCTGTCATCGCATTTAGAAACATCATTGCAATATATGGATAAAATCCCTGTCCCATTTCTCTCTTTCTAAAAATTATACTATTCATAAAACCAATACTTATCTTTCTGGTAAAATCAGAAAAAATTTAAAAGAGAAAAATATGGCATTAAAAGTAGCTATAAATGGATTTGGAAGAATTGGACGAAGCGTAGCTAGAATTATTGCAAATCGAAGCGATGTAGAACTTGTCGCTATTAACGACTTAACTGAACCAGAGATGATTAAATATCTTCTTGACAATGACTCTGTTCATGGAAATTTTGGAATTAAAACGGAAATTTTGGAAGATTCCTATTTGAGAATTGGAGAAACAAAAGTTAAAATCTTTTCAGATAAAGACCCTGAAAATGTCCATTTTGGAAAAGAGGGTGCTGAAGTTGTTTTAGAGTGTACAGGAGTTTTCTTAACAAAAGAGAAGGCAAAAGTTCATTTAAGAGATGGTGTTAAGAAAGTTGTTTTTTCAGCTCCAGCAAAAGATGATACAGATACATTTGTGATAGGTGTAAATAGTGAAGAGTATGCTGGACAAGATATAGTCTCAAATGCAAGTTGTACAACAAACTGTCTTGCACCAGTTGCAAAAGTGATTGATGACGCTTTTGGTATTGAAAAAGGTCTCATGACAACTATTCACAGTTATACAAATGACCAGAACATCTTAGATGTAAAACATAGAAAAGATAGACGAAGAGCAAGAGCTGCTGCAGTGAATATGATACCAACAACAACAGGAGCAGCAAAAGCTATTGGTCTTGTTCTACCACAACTTGTTGGAAAAATGCATGGACAATCTGTAAGAGTTCCAACACCAAATGTATCAATGGTGGATTTGAATGTTGTAGTTAAGAAGAATACTTCAAAAGAGGAAGTAAATAGAATTCTTCGGGAAAAAGCAGATGGTGAGTTGCAGGGTGTAATTGCAATTGATACCGAGATGAGAGTTTCAGAAGATTTTGTTGGAAATAGCAACTCCTCGATAGTTGCGGAAGACCTTACTCAAGTTGTTGATGGAAATATGGTGAAAGTTATGGCGTGGTATGATAATGAGTGGGGATATAGTAGCCGACTTGTAGATATGGCTCTTTTTGTAAGTGGGAGATAGATGGAACTATTAGATTTAAAAAATTTAGAACTTAGTGGGAAAAAAGTATTTATTAGGTGTGATTTCAATGTTCCATTAGATGAGTTTGGAAACATTACAGATGACCGAAGAATTCGTTCAGCATTAGCAACAATTGAGTACTGTTTAGACGAAGATGCTTCTGTAATTTTAGCTTCACATCTTGGCAGACCAAAAGGAAAAGTAGACCCTAAATACACTTTAAAACCTATTCAAAAAAGATTGCACTCTCTATTAAGAAGAGACATTCAACTCGCTTCTGATGTTGTTGGAGAAAATGCAACAAAAAGAGTAAAGAATTTACAAGCTGGAGGTGTACTTCTTTTAGAAAATCTCCGTTTTGAAAATGGGGAAACTAAGAATGATGAGGTTCTTTCAGAAAAGTTAGCAAGTTTTGCTGATGTTTATGTAAATGATGCTTTTGGTGTTAGTCATAGAGCTCACGCTTCTGTTTATGGAATTACAAAGTTTTTTGATAAAAATAGTAAATCAGCAGGTTTTCTTCTTCAAAAAGAGATAGCATTTTTCTCAAAACTGTTAAATGCTCCAGCAAGACCATTTACAGCAATTGTTGGTGGTAGTAAAGTTTCTGGAAAGTTACAAGCTCTTCAAAATCTACTCCCAAGAGTTGATAGACTTATTATTGGTGGAGGAATGGCTTTCACTTTCTTAAAAGCGTTTGGTTACAATGTTGGGAATTCGATTGTTGAGAATGAACTTATTCATGAAGCATTAAGTATAGTTGAAGAGGCTAGAAGATTGGGTGTAAAACTCTTTTTGCCAGTTGATGTTATCGCTTCTGACAAATTTTCTGACCATGCAACAATTAAAGAGGTGACAATTCAAGATATTCCTGAAAAGTGGATGGGACTTGATATTGGACCAGCTTCTGTAAAACTTTTCCAACTTGCAATTAGAGACTCTCAAACAATTCTCTGGAATGGACCAATGGGAGTTTATGAAATTGAGAAGTTTTCTCGAGGTAGTTTCAAATTGGCTCACACAGTTGCTGAGAGTTTTGCAACAACTGTTGTTGGAGGTGGAGATACTGCTGACCTCATCAAGCGAACAGGTCTTGATGAAGATATCACATTCATCTCAACTGGAGGAGGAGCTTCTCTTGAACTTATTGAAGGAAAAACTCTACCTGGAGTTAAGGCTTTGGTAAAGTAGAGCAGAGTCCCAAAAATGGCTAAATATAGTAAAAACTCAAAGAGTTTTTCTCAAAAAAGTATTTAGCCACTCCCCTAAAAATTGGGACTTTCTTACTTTTTTGTAATTTCAGAAACTAGCTCTTCAAGAACATATTCGGCTTGTTCATTGGCAATTTGACAAGTTCCAGCGTTTCGGTGACCACCACCCTCATACTTCAACATCAGCTCTCCAATATTTATTTTAGAACTCTTATTCAAAATAGATTTTCCAACAGCGAAAACTTGGTTCTGTTTTTTAAAACCCCAAATGTGATGAATTGAAATATTGACTTTTGGGAAAAGAGCATAAATCATAAATCTATTCCCTGGATATATAATCTCCTCTTTTCTTAAATCTAAAATAACAAGTTCTCCATAAACTCGAGAACATCTCTTTATCTGCTCTTTAAATTTATCCTCATATCTTTTATATAAATCAACTCTCTCTTTTACATCTGGTAGAGAAAGAATTTCTTCTATGGAGTGATTTCTACAATAGTCAATCAAATTCATCATCAGTTCATAATTCGAAACTCTAAATTCTCGAAATCTTCCCAATCCTGTTCTTGAGTCCATTAGAAAAGAGAGCAGTTCCCACCCTTTTGGATTTAAAATATCATCGATATTGAATTGAGCAGAGTCTGCTTTATCAACAGCATTCATCATATCATCTGTAATATTAGGCAGTGCCTCTTTTCCTCCATAATAGTCATAAACCACTCTTGCCGCAGATGGTGCAGATGCATCTATAATATGATTATCTTTTCGACCTTTATTTCTGATAGTTTCGCTTTCATGATGGTCAAACACCAAATATGCGTTTGAGTTATAAGGTAAATTTGTTGTTATATCACTCTCTCCTATCTTTATTCGTCCATCTTGCATATCTTTTGGGTGAACAAATTTAATACTATTTATTATTCCCAGCTCTTTTAAAATCACTGCAGAAACAAGACCGTCCATATCACTTCTTGTTACTAATCTATACTTTTTCATTTCTATTCCTTAAATCTACTTTTCTTAATTTTATCAAATTTGAGGGACTAGCTAAGTAGAAGATTTTAGTAAGTCCCGAGAAATCTTAAGATGAAAGGTTTATTTTATTCCGATATAACTATTCCAGTATAGAGATGCTTCGGAAATAGAACTATTGTGGAGATATTCCCAAACTCGTTTTCCATTAGATATTTTATATATATCTCTTTTCCAGCTATCTGTAATTAGAAAATCACCACTTTCTAAAACATCAAAATAGATAGTGGCTTCTTGAGGAACATCTTCAATTATAACTGTCTCTTCTATTTCAATATCATACAAATTCCAATTTAGCAGATATTTGCCTTCTGAATATTTTGGAGTTAAGATATCAAATCTTAAACTAACCTCATCAACTCTACTTAAGAGAGAAAGCGAGTTTTCTATCCACTTGATATATATTGGTGGAACTTGTAAGTCTTGTCTCAAAAGTATCTCTTCACTACTTTTGTCTAAAATAATTATCTCTTTAAATCCACTCATTGTAAAAGCGATATGATTTCTATCAGAGTTATAACTAATATCTTCAATTCCACCCCAACCATCTGAAGAGTAATTTATATCAAAGTTTATATCAAACTTATCCTCTTCAAGAGCTATATCTTCAGAGTAGTTTCCTAAACTTGGAAACTCATTTTGAACCATATGTTCAGAAAGTTTCCACTCCCACATAATTTTTGTTGAACCCTCAATAATATTTGGTCTAATCTCAACTATCTTTGGAAAGAGGATTTCTCCATTAAGTTCAAATCTTCTCTCTTCCATTCCAAGATTTCTTAAATCAAAATCTGAAACTCTTTCAAAAACTTGAATTAGAATATTTCCATTTCGAAGAGGAATGAAATCTCCATAGAGAACCTCATCACCTATTCCACTATAACTCCAGATAGTTTTTCCCTCCCAATCAACAAGTTCCAAAGTGTCATAAAATGGATTTTCAGAAGCGGTGACACCTCGTAACAGAAGTGAAAATGAGTAGTTGTTGTAGTAGAGAAATATATCCTTATCAACAAGTTTCGCTTTCCAGATAGGGTTACTACTTTCCCAACTCCTTTCTAACTCTTTCTCTTCATCTATCAGATAGGTGTTATATCTATCAGAAAAGAGAGTGTATAAATTTCTCTGTACAATAACATCACTCTCTTCACCTTCTAAAGTGACTTCACTGCCACAACCAATTAGTAAAATTGGAAATAGTAATTTAGCGAATGTACTCAATTATCGCCTCCTCTCGAAGTTTCTGAAAATGTTTCTGAACTATTTTCTGCTGTTGCTCAAAATAGTACTCACCTCGAACTCTATCTTTTACAGTTTCAAACGAGATATCTTTTCCACCACTCTTCTCATTTAGAAATATAGATACAGAAAGAGTTCCCATCTGAAAAATTGGTGAAAACTCTCTCTCTTTTAAATCTTGTAACACTTGAGATAGTTGGGGTGGTAATTTATCTCTTTGAACTTTCTGTTTCTCAACTCGAACAAATTTACTATTTAAAAGTGGGTTGTAAATCTTTTTTTGAAGTTCTACTGGACTTCTGGAAGAGTATATTGTTATATCAAATTCGCTTGAGGCTTGATATCTTTCTAAATTCTTTTCAAAGAACTCTTTTAAATCTTCTTCAGTTGGATTTTCCATACTTTGTGAAGAGAGAAGTTGGTAAAGTTTTGGAATTGTTGCTTCTCTTCTCAATTTCTCTTTTGGAAAAGTTCTAAAAAGAAGCTCTTTTGAGGGAATACCTCTCTGTTGAAGAACTCTATTTATAAAAGTTTCAAATTCACTATTTGAAACTTCAAGTTTATATTTTTTAATTTCACTATCTTCTAATAGTTTGTGAATTAAAATCTCTTTAACTTCACTCTTTGATTTCTGAAACTCTTTTTGAGCAGTTTCTAAATCGTAAAGAGTGATGACCCCATCATTAACTCTAATAGCTACACCATTTAAAATATCTCCAAATAGAGTTGTAAAGAGTGTAGTTAAAACCAGCACATATTTCATATATTACCTTTTTTTGAAATTTTACTAGATTTAAAGAATGTCATGGAGTCTATTAGCACTAACCATTCTCTCTTTAACTCTATCCATCTCTAAATTTTGTAGAAGAATTTTCATATGATTTAGCTCTTTCTGAAACAGCTCTACTGACTCTAAAAGGTTTTCTCGATTTTGATAGAAGATATCTCTCCACATATTTGGAGAACTTTTAGCAAGACGACTCATATCTCGAAATCCTCCAGCTGAAAGATTTAAAATACTCTCTCTATTCTCTTGTGCCATAACACTATTCGCCAAAGAGAAGCTGATGAGGTGGGGAAGGTGACTTATCCAAGCTGTATGTTTATCATGCTCTTTAGAATTCATCTCAACTATTCTCATTTCCAAAAAGTTAAATATCTCAAAAGCATCTTTCTTCTGCTTTTCTCCTGATTTCTCTAAATCACATAAAACAACAACCCTATCTCTATAAAGCTCTTTTATACTTGCAGTTGGTCCACTCTTTTCAGTTCCAGCCATAGGGTGAGCAGGAATAAAGTTCTCTCTTATCTCTGCTGGAACTTTCTCTACAATCTTCTCTTTTGTACTACCTAAATCGATAATAGTTGTCTCTTTTCCTAAATTTGAGAAACTCTCTATTGCAGAGATAATACCCTCTACTGGAATTGCTAAAAAGAGAATGTCTACTTTTTGAACTTCTTCGAAAGAGACCACCTCATCAACAATACCAATTTCTAAGGCTTCCACTACATGCTTCTCATTTCTATCGTATCCAACAACTCTATACTTACCTTTTAAAGCTAAACCTAAAGAGCCTCCCATAAGCCCCAATCCAATAATTCCAACTGTTACCATTTTGCAACCTTTTTTATCAAAGTGTATCAAAATGCTAAATTTGACTGGAGACTCTTTCCAAAGGAAAAACTCTAAAGAAGCAGGGCAATACAAATACTATTCTCTTCGATATAATTCAAGATGTTAAAAAAATTTATAGTTTCAAATTTTTTGTCTTATAAAGATGAGACAATTTTGGATTTAACTGCTGGAAAAAGAAAAGAGCTTGAAAGTCATACAGCTCACAATATCTTAAAAAGTTCAATTTTATATGGTGCAAATGCTTCTGGAAAGTCAAATATTATAAAAGCGATTAGTTTTGCTAAAGCAATTATTGTAGATGGTTTTGATAGCGTTGAAACATACAAAAAATATTTTAGATTGGATTATGAATATTTAAATAAGCCAACAAATTTTGAGTTTGAAATTTTTTTAAATAATAAACTTTTCTCTTACGGTATTTCTCTTGAATTAAGAAATAAAACTGTTCTCGAAGAGTGGCTATATCGAATTGATACAGATGAACCAGAAATGTATTTTGAAAGAAAGTATAAGAAAACATGTGTCTCGAAAACTATTTTTGAAGATACAGTATTGGATAGATTGCAAATTTATGCTGAAGATATAGCAAGACAGAATAGAACCCTATTTCTATCTGATGTGGCAAAAAAAGAGTTGGAGAATCTAAAGATTGTTAACCAGATTTGGAACTGGTTCGATACAAAATTAGCTGTTTTATACCCAGATACAAAGTTTGATTTAATTCCAATTATTGCAAGAGACAAAACACTTAAAGACCTTTTTAAAAAGTATTTACAGAAATTTGATACTGGAATAGTTGATATTGCAAATGTGTCTGAAGATTATGAAGAGGTAATTCAGAAACTTCCAAAAGAGATAAGACTTGATATAGAAAAAGAGAACTTTGTCTCTTTTTTAAGACACAATGAGACTCTGTATAGTTTTATTAGAGATGATAAAGATATTTTAGTTGAAAAACTTGTGTTACAACATCGTGGTAGAAATATAGATAACTTTGAACTCCAAGATGAATCTGATGGAACAAAAAGGCTTTTTGATTTTATTCCTCTTATTCCTGTATTTGAAGAGAATTTCACAATTATTATTGATGAGTTTGACAGAAGTTTACATCCAAACTTGACAAGAAAATTTTTTGAAATATTCTACAAATTATCGGAAGATTCCAAATCTCAACTAATTGTTTCAGCTCATGAATCTACTCTCTTAAATTTAGATTTAGTTAGAAGAGATGAGATAAATTTGATTGAAAAAGATGATAGTGGTGCATCAAAAATAGTACCTTTTAGAAAGTTCGAAAGTAGATTTGATTCTAAATTAGAAAAGGCGTACCTTTTAGGTAGATTTGGAGCTGTTCCATATTTCAGGAATTTAGATGGGCTTTAAAAATAGAAATCAAGAAGAAATCCCTGAAGAGAGTGAATTAGCTAAACCATTTTTAGTAATATCTACTGAAGGAAGAAATACAGAACCTGAATATTTCAATTTGATAAAAGATAGATTTTCTTCAAAATTAGTTGAGATAGATGTAATTCAAAAAAATAGCAATTGTAGTTCTCCAGAGTGTGTTTTTAATGATTTGGAAAAACATCTCCAAGAAAAATATGATTTTAGAGATGTTTTTGATAGCTGTTGGCTGGTTTTAGATAGAGAAAAAAGTGAAAAGCAGAGAGATAAGATTTTAAATATTTTTCAGAAAGTAAAAGAGAAACCTGCGTATCACATCGCTTTAACAAATCCTATTTTTGAATTTTGGCTATTGCTCCACTTCCAAGATATAAAAAAATACGATAGTACAAAACTGTTTTTAAATGAAAAGAATGGAAGAGATTTCATAACTGAAGAGTTAGCAAAAAAACTGCCTAAGAAAACTTATATAAAAAAGAGAAATAAGTTTCCAAAAGAGATGGTTACTTTAGAGAATATAGAAAGAGCAGTAGAGCAAGAAAAACTTTTTGAGCATCAAGATATAGAAAAAATATTAGATAATTTGGGTTCAAATATAGGAAGTTTAGTTTCTAAATTGGTGGATATAAAATGATTAAATTTTTTCTTCAAATCGCTTTTCGAGAAAAGCTCTTTTTTCTTTTTGTCTCTCTCTCTCTAATTTCAACTCTATTAGCACTCTCAATTAGTGGAATTGATATTGGAGAAGAGCAGAGACTTTTTAGCAGTGTAACAGTGGCTCTTCAAGGTTTCCTACTAAATATTTTTGCTGTTTTCTACTCATTACACTTTCTTGGAAAAGAGAAGCGGGGAGGACTTTTTATAGTTCCACTCTCTATTGGAGTTAGTAGGAATTTCTACTTCCTTTCACTTCTAATTTCTATTTCACTACTTCTACTTTTCCAAACTCTACTTTTTATAGTTCCAAACCTCATCGCCATTCTACTTTTAGGTTTCAGTTTTGAACTTATAACTCACACTCTGCTTTTGTCTCTTTCGGCTTCTCTTTTAGCTACTCTAATTTTGGTTTTAGCTCAATATAGTTCAACAATTAAAGCAACTATCTACTCAATTATAATTTTCTTTATTGGAAATGGTCTTGATGAACTCTATTTTTACGCTTACAAGTTAGAACCTGATAGAAATTTACAACTTCTTTTTGAGATAGTCTCTCTAGTTGTTCCAAATTTCTATCTTTTCGAAGAGTTCAAAATAGAAGCTCTATTTCACTTTCTAATATTTTCAACTTTTCTCTACATTTTGGGAAGTCTAAAGTTTAGAAGTAGAGTTTTAAGAGTAGAAGAATGAAAAAAATAGTATTTTTAATACCACTTCTTTTTTGGAGTTGCGGTACAGAAGATGAAGCGACACCTCTTTTAATGTTGCCATCAGAGAGTGAAACAGTTGAAGAGACAGAGAATTTAGATGAAGTTCTATTTTTAACTTCTTCAACTTATGAGACCTCTTTTGATATGGAGATAGATACAAATAGGTATTTAGCTTTCTTTGTTGAAAATTACAATGATACAAATCTCTCTCTCTCTTTTCAAAATATAGTCTCAATTCCAATTCCAACATGTCAAACTATAAGTTCAACAAAAAGATTGTGTTCAACTAAAATTACAGCACTATCCTCAGGAACAACAACACTATCTATTTCTGTTTTGGGGAAAAGTGTAACTCCTTTAGAGTTTGAAATTACTGTTTTAGAAGCTGTTGTAGAGGAAGAAGAAGTTGTTGTAGAAGTTCCCAAATTGAATGAAGTTCTCTCTTTTCAGAGTGGACAATTTTTAAATATTGAAGTTGGAGAAACAGATTATATCTCTTTTAAAGTGGCAAATTTCTCAAGTTCAACTTCATTATCTGTTCAACATCAAACTGGAAACATATTGGAAACCTCATCGCCAATATGTCCAACTCAACTTTATACAGGAGAGCAACTCTGCTCTTTTGAAGTTACAGGAAGCCGAGTGGGAACAGAAACCATCTATATAAAAACTGCTGTCTCTACAATTTCAACAACTGTAACTGTTACAGAACCTCCCGAACCAGATGAGGTTCTATCTCTGATTTCAGAAATCCCTTTTGAATTGGAAATTGATGAGACAAAAGATTTAAGTTTTAGAGTTGAAAATATTGTTGATGATACGGAATTTTCACTCTCTCTACAAACTGGTGGTATTGTAGCTCTATTAAAACCAACTTGTGTTGATGAGGTTTGTACAACTCAAATTAAAGGGATTTCTGCAGGAACAGAGCAGATATCTATTGGAGTTGTTGGAAAAGATACAGAACCTTTAGAAGTAGAAATTTCTGTTTTAGAAGCACACATTTTTGATAGCAATGAGAGTTTAGAACAGAGTGGTGATATGTCTCTTTCCATCTCTACTGAAACTCAAACTAGTGAAAACTTCAATACAGTTGAGGGGGAAGAGTTCTTTGTCGTATCAACTCTAAACTATCCAGAAAGATACAACTCAAAAGTTGAAGTATTAATTCGAGGTGATAAATTAGAAATAGTTTCTCACACTCAAGATGGTGATAATAGAACAGACCGATACATCTTTAGAACAAAATTCAAAGGCTTATCCAGTGGAGTAGAAGTTGTCACTTTTAGAATAGTTGGTACTTCTATCTCTAACAACTTGACTGTATATCTTGATACTTCAATGTGTGGTTTAAATAGTAGTGATTATGAGATTTGTAGCAGTGATGACTCTCGAACTCCTTGTGAAAATGGAGCGGTATATCTTCTGGCAAAAATGGGTTTTGAAGATGTAACACTCTTTTACAGAAAAGGAACTTATCGAAGTTTAGACAATCAGCAAAATCTTATACATCTATCAAATAGTAGTGATGCTATCTCTTTTTCTGAAACAACAAGTTCTACTAGTTTTGGAATGTTAAAAATATCAGAAGATTTAGAGTTTGAAGATTTTACAGTTAAATATCAGAAGATTGGTGAACAGTTTCAGTGTCTTTCAGGAACTTTTCCAGAAAGATATCTTGTAGAAATAGAAGAAGCAATTGAGCTAGACACTGATGATGCTCCACCAGAAGCACCACCAGAATAGGGGATTTTACTCCTCTATAATATTAGCTTTTTCTGCTCTCATCTCAGCTGTAATATCTTCTCTATGCTCTGGAGAGTCACCAATAGCATCCCAAACAATACAACCTTCTGTTGGACAAGCAGTAGCACAAGCTGGAACATCGTGATGACCTACACACTCAACACACTTATCACCATAAACATAGTGATACTCTTCGTCTGTTGGGTTATCATCCTCATCAACAATAGCCTCTGTTGGACACTCGTCAATACAAGCTCCACAATTTATACAAGTATCATTAATATATACAGCCATAAAGACCCCTTAAAAATATTTGGAATATTCTAGCATTTTTTTTTAGGGAAACCCTGAAATATATTCAGGGCTAAAGTTTTAGAGAGTTTAGAAGTTATATCTTGCTACAACTCGAACTGTGTGAGATGTTTCTGACTCTGTTTCAGTTGTTTTTTTAACTGTCCAGTTATGAATATTTTGAGCCATGATGTATGCCAACATAACATCCATACCAGAAACTTTAGACTTTAAAACAGTCTCAAAAGCAGTTGCTGTCTCATCAGCATAATTAGAAGAACTATCTTCACCATGCATAAATTGGGCAAAATCAACTTTTAAAGAAGTGTTTTCAGCAATAGAACTCAAATCTTGTTTTAGAGTAAGTTTATAACTTTTTGTATCAGTTGCACCTGCTACTGGACCATCAGCAGAAATTGTGTGAGTAGCTATTTTTGTTTTAATACCTGTTCCAACATTTGAAATTGCGTGACTAGATTTTTCTCCTGTTGTCAATGACGCTGCCAAGCAAACTTTTGTTCCTTCAACTATATCATAAGAACCTTGTAGAGCAGCAGCCATCGAGTCTGTATCACTACCATCTGCTGGGTCATCATCTAACATAAAACCAGCAAGTTGAGCAGTAATAGCAACTTTTTGACCATCAGCAACTTCAAGACCATAATTTGCGTCCATCCAGTAAGCGTTGGCTACTGATGGAACATTATAGAACCACGCTTGTCCACTTATATCACTGTTGTTATAAACAGCAGCAGCTGCGTAAGCACCATCTGGACTTGGCATAGAGTTAAATTGTCCAAGATGTTTATGGTGGTTTCTTTTACTCACATAAGCACCAACAAGGGTAATACCTTGGTCAGCTAAATCTTGGTTTAAGAGAACAACGGCATCAAAAGTATTTGGAAGAACATTCCACTTTTCTGAGTATACAAGTGGAGTATTTAATTCTTGTCGTCCAGCTTTGATTGTAGTAGCACCAAGTGTTTTAGTAATATACGCCTCACCAAAATACCACTCATCATCACTTTGACCCATATTGTAACCAGAAGGTCCTGCCATAGAAGTTCTAACTGTTACATCATCATGGTCATCAACACCATTTACATTTTGCATAGTTCCAGAAACTAAATTATGTTCAAGTCCAAGAGTTTCAAGAATATTAAGTCTAGCTCCAAAACCAAAACCGTTTCCTAAATCAGACTCTACTTTAAAACTTAGACCAACATTGGCTCTTGATTGGTCTTTGTGAAAGAGTCCTTTATCATCATCAATATTTTCATTAGTTTCACGATCTCTGCTTAAAACACCATCCAATCCATACCAAGGTGCGTGTACACTATTTGTCATTGTCTGATAGTAAAGTGTTGCTTGACCACTAATTTTTAGATTGTCAAGGAAAACACCTTTTGACTCTTCATTTGCAAATGCACTACTTCCTAAAGCTACTGCAGTAACAATACTTAACTTTAAACTCTTCATTACCTCTCCTAAAAAGAATTTATCTTTGTATTGTAGAATACTATTTCTTAAATTTATATTTTAAAGAAGATAATTATCTTCTTTTATTAAAGATTTGATATTGTCAAGGGAAAATTATGGAGAACATAACTCTTGAAAAAGATATTGACATTTGGAGAGTATTTAAAAGATAAGTTTGGAGAAAGAGTTTATAAAGTCCCAATTGCTCTTTCAGGATTTACATGTCCAAACATCGATGGTAGCGTTGCAAGAGGAGGTTGCACTTTTTGTGAAAATGACTCCTTCAATCCTATTTTAAATCAAGTTGAGAAGATAAAAGGTATAACTTTAAATTTGAATTCAAAAGAGAATCCTCTTTTAGAAAAGCAATTACAAGAACTTCAGTTTCAATTTCAAACACTTTCTAAAAAGTTAGAGAGAGATTATGATGCTTCAAAATTTCTTGTCTATTTTCAAGCATTTACAAATACTTATGCTCCAATAGAGACCCTGAAAAAACTCTATTTGAAAGCCCTCTCTCTACCAAATGTTGTTGGTTTAAGTATTGGAACTCGAAGTGACTCTGTATCTGATGAGGTTTTAGACTTCTTAGAAACTCTCTCAAAAAAACATGAAATTTGGATTGAGTTTGGAATTCAATCTATTTTTGATGAAACTTTAGAGAAGATAAATAGAGGACACAATTTTCAAAATGTGGAAGAGGCTATTTTGAAAAGTAGAGAGCGAAATTTGAATGTTTGTGGACACCTTATTTATGGACTTCCAGATGAGAGTGATGAGATGATGCAACAGAGTTTTGATAAAACCGTAGAACTTGGAGTAAATTCTATAAAAATTCACCCTCTCTATGTTGTTGAGAGAACAGCTCTCGCAAATCAGTATAGAAAAGGTGAATTTTCTCCAATTTCTGAAGAAACATATATAAAAAATATAGTTGATTCTTTTAAGAAACTTCCAGAAGATATTTCAATTCAGAGAGTTACAGCAGGAGTTGAAAACTCCACTCTGATTTCTCCAGATTGGTGTTTTAATAAGCAGAGTAGTTTTGGGAAGATAAGAAAAGAGCTATATAAGAATGGAATTCTCTATTAGAATTTCTTTGTTTAAGAAGGGACGACTACTTGGTCAGTTCCTTAAAATTTAGTCGATAATACAAAAAAACAGGAGTAGAAATGCGTTTTATTTTTCTAATGTTGGCTACATTCTCTTCTCTTTTTAGTGAAGAGAATGTTTCCAATGAAACACAAACTATTCAGCTAATTCAGGGTTGGAATCTCGTTGGAAATATTCCAAATCTTGATATTTTAAAAGAGAATAGTAAGATTGACCTTGTCTGGAAATATGATGCTGAAATGTGGCAGTACCATAGCAACAGATTAGATAGAGGTGATATATTAGACCTTTCCCGATTTGAAGGTGTTTGGATACTTACAAAAGCACCAACAACTTTAGAAATTCCATTAGAGAAGAAAATAGTTGAAATCCGAAATGTAGAAATTACAAAAGTCGAAAGAGATGGTTTTACTCTTGGAGTTCCATCAGAAGAGCTTCCTCTATTTTCAAGAGCTTACAGTGATGAGGAGTTTAAAAAACTCTCTATTGAAGAGCAGTATGTTGTTTTGGACAAAATTCTTAGTGCGTTTTTTATCGGTTTACCAAAAAATGAGTTTGAGATGGTTATTCAGATGGATAGACCTATCACTTATATCAAAAATAGATTGCTTAAAGTAAAAGTTGGAAACTTTGAACAAGCCGAAAAAGCTACTCAGAAATATAACTACTCTTGGAATAGAAAAACTCCTGAAAGAGCTTTAGCAAGACTCTTTTCGTTAGAACCAAGCAAAGAGTATCTAAATTTCTGGACAGCATATATGTTGGTAAACTCTAAATTCTATTCAGCTTCTCTTGAACTCTCTACTGTAAATATGTCTACTGGTTCAAATCTTCTAAGAGAACTGTATGAACAGTTAGATGGTGGATATACAATGGACTCAATGGTTTATAACTATCTTCTTTCTGAAGAGTATTGGAGAAGATTTAGAAGTCCAGAAGATAATACAAGAGAGTCTTTAGAACTTATGGTAGGAGTTTTTGATGATAGTATTGTTCCAATAGCGTCACAGGCTTGTAAAGATTTCTCCTACAATGAACGAGACCAAAACTTAGAAATATCTTTTGATTACAACACAGAAATTTTAGAAATCAACGGTACAGAAATTATGAGATGTAAAGATTTCTATCGAGAAATAGTTGCAGATAATCCACTTCTTACAGATTGGTTTATTCTAAATTGGTTGGATTTTTACTTTCCAAATTATAGTGCTGAAGAGAAGGCAGAATTTATGGCTGACCTTTATGAAGTTGGAGCAACTAACTATCAAGATATCTTTTTAAATATTATCTTTTCTGATGATTTTGTAGCAAATAGTGAGAGATTTAAATCTTTTGAAGAGCTATATCTACCGATTGCAAAAAAGATAAATTTTTATGCAGGAAATAGCACATTTATAAATTGGATAAGCCAAGCTCACAATAGCAACCAACCTCCAATGTTCTATAAACTTGGTAGAGGTGTAGAAAATCCATCAGATACACTCTCTTTTAGCCAACTTACAAAAACAATTCGGGAGACAATGTTTTTAGACCAGAAGACAAATATGTTTTCAGATTGGGACGCTGGTTGGGGTTCTGAATTTCTTTTTGCTCTAAATTTTAGTAGTCATGAAGCTCTAATTGAGGACCTTTTTCTATTTGTAATTGGTAGAGTTCCAAGTGAAGATGAGTTAGAGACACTATCTGCTGTTTTATTAAATCATGATTTAAAATCTAATGACCATAAAGGTAGAGCAGTTATGATAATTTTAGACTATATTTCGAGACTTTCTGAATTGTATATTAGTAGGAAAGTAAATTAAGAGTGGTGGAGAATAGCGGGATCGAACCGCTGACCTCCTGCGTGCAAAGCAGGCGCTCTCCCAGCTGAGCTAATTCCCCAAACTTGAGCGGAATTCTACTCAAAAAATTTTCCGATGTCAAATTTGAAGTAATATATTTTTGTTGGTATAATCTGTTTTATTTGAGGTAATTTGTGGTATTTATTGAAAACATATTTGCCGATGAGGTTCTTGACAGCAGAGGGAACCCAACTGTTCGAGCAAGAGTTAGTTTAAGTGATGGAACAGAAGCTAACGCAATAGTTCCAAGCGGGGCATCTACTGGAAAAAGAGAAGCACTTGAGCTTCGAGATGGTGGAACACGATATGGTGGAAAAGGTGTTCTTCAGGCTTGTGAAAATGTTAATTTGAAAATTTCTGAAGTTCTGGTTGGTTTAACTCCTTACAATCAAGCCATTGTTGATGCAAAAATGAAAGAGTTAGACGGAACTGATAATTATAGTAATTTAGGTGCAAACGCTGTTCTTGGTGTATCAATGGCTGTTGCACGAGCTTCTGCACAATCTTTAAACATGCCTCTTTACAGATATTTGGGTGGTTCTAACGGAATGGTTCTACCGGTGCCGATGTTCAATATTATCAATGGTGGTTCTCATGCTGATAACTCAGTAGATTTTCAAGAGTATATGATAATGCCAACAGGTTTCACTGAATTTTCAGAAGCGTTAAGAGCATCTTCAGAGATATATCAAAATTTGAAAAAGATTTTAAAAGAGAAAAAACTTGCAACAGCTCTTGGTGATGAGGGTGGATTTGCACCAGATTTAGGTTCAAATGAAGAGCCGATACAGGTGATAATTGAAGCAGTAGAAAAGAGTGGATATAAACTTGGAGAAGAGATAGTTTTAGCTTTAGATGTTGCAAGTAGTGAGTTTGTTACAGAAGATGGAAAATACCACTTAGCTTCTGAAAATCGAACTTTAACATCTGAAGAGCTTGTGGAGTATTATGCAGACCTTTGTGAGAAATATCCAATTGTATCTATCGAAGATGGTCTTTCTGAAGATGATTGGGACGGCTGGAAACTTTTGACAGAAAAACTTGGAAATAGAGTACAACTTGTTGGAGATGACCTTTTTGTTACAAACGCTTCTATTCTAAATCTTGGAATTCAGAAAGGTGTTGGAAACGCTATTCTAATTAAACCAAACCAAATTGGTTCAGTTTCTGAAACTATGCAGACTGTTCGACTTGCTCAGAGAAATGGGTATAAATGTGTTATGAGTCACCGTAGCGGTGAGAGTGAAGATAGTTTTATTGCAGATTTTGCCGTGGCTTTAAATACAGGTGAAATCAAAACTGGTTCAACTGCTAGAGGTGAAAGAACAGCTAAATATAATAGACTTCTTGATATTGAAAGTGAAATTTTATACGGAGAGTATTTAGGAAATAGTCTCTTTTAAATTCTATTTTAGACCCAAAAAGGGTCTAATAAAACTGGTGTTCTAAAATGATAAGTTCTTCTATTCTTCTAAAAAAAACAATCGTAACTCTATTAGTTCTCATCTTAGCTGAAATAGTTATTTTCTATTTCTATATTCTTCCATTCAATCAGAACTACAACTTCTCTCTTGTTGAAAAACAGGGCAAAGAGGCTCTTGCTAAAATTTATCAAATTGTAGATATCTACCACTCTGAACTGGAGAGTTTTAAAAAGGACTCTTTGGAACACCTAAAAGAAGATGCAGAACAAATTGTAGACTTTTCTGCCAATACAATTAGAGAGTATATAAATATTTCTAAAAGTGGAATTTTGAGTGAGGCAGAGGCAAAAAGTAGAGCATTCCAATATTTCCAAGATTTTAGATATGAGAAAGAGAACTATATCTGGATAATTGATGGTGATTATGTGGCTAAAGTGCATCCAGATAAGGACTCTTTGAAAGATGGAAAAGAGGTAAAAGATATCAAAGGCAATAGTGTTGTTGCAAATATGGTTGATATTGCAAAAAGAGATGGAGAGGGATATTATCAGTACTATTGGAAAAACTTCAACTCTAATCAGATAGAGAGAAAGATTTCCTATTTCAAATATATTCCAGAGTGGGATTTAGTAATTGGAACAGGAGTTTACCTTGATGATAGAAATAGCAAAATAGTAGAAAGAGAGAGAGAACTTACTGAGAAAATTCAAACTATTCTTGAGAAGACAAAGATAGGAGATACAGGATATATCTACATTTTCAACAGAGAACATGAGATGCTTTTTCACCCAAATAGATACCTCATCGGCAAAGACTTTAAAAATTATCCAAATCCAAATACACAATACACAATGGCAGAGTCTTTACAAAAGGCTGGTGAGTCTGCTTCAAAAACACTTTACTATTTATGGGATAGACCAGATGATACTGGAAACTTTATCTATCAAAAAGTCTCTTGGGTTGAACACTATAAACCTCTACATTG
The DNA here is from genome assembly GCA_024281175.1 of Candidatus Thiovulum imperiosus. GTDB lineage: Bacteria > Campylobacterota > Campylobacteria > Campylobacterales > Thiovulaceae > Thiovulum_A > Thiovulum_A imperiosus. Next base: position 163,789 of record JAMJTW010000008.1, on the reverse strand, counting down.
GTATATAGGTTCAAGTGCCTATTTGAGTGAACTTCAAAAAGGTGGTGATACTCTTAAAGAGATACTTATCTGGAACTCTATTATAATTCTCTTTCTAATTCTCTTTTTTGTTATCTATATCTCAAAAACAGTTATATTTCCAATAAACTATCTTGCAACTCTTTCTGATGAGGTGAAACGAGGAAATTACAATATCAGAAGTAATATCTCTTCAAAAGATGAGATAGGAATGCTCTCCAGTTCTTTTAATGCGATGATTGTCTCTATTGGAGAAAATATAGAGACTCAGAAAAGAATGGGTGAAGCAAAAATTAGTGCTGTTTCTGAAATTGTTGGAATGATTGCTCATCAGTGGAGACAGCCACTAACCTCTATCTCTAATTACATTTATGATATTTTAGAAACTTATGAGTATGATGAACTCTCAAAAGAGTATCTTGAAGAGAGGTATGAAAGTGTAAACAGTACAGTTCAGATGATGTCAAAAACCATAGACAAATTTAGATACTTTTTTAAACCAGATAAAGAGAAGACCGAGTTTTCGATTTGTGAAACTCTGTTAGAAGCAATAGATTTAGAGAAAAATATATTTAGAGAGAAAGGTATTCGAGTTTTTATAAATGGTGCAGAGACTCTACACTTTTCATGTCACGGAAAGATGTTAATAAATGGATACAAATATGAGTTTCAGGAGACTCTTCTAATTCTACTAAATAATGCAATTGAGGCTCTGAAAAGTGTTGAAGATAAAAGAGTTTGGATAGAGGCGAAAGAGGAGAATGAAATCTGTATTCTCTCTATAAAAGATAGTGGAAATGGAGTTCCAGAAGAGTTGAAAGATAAGATTTTTCAACCATACTTTACAACAAAACATGAGTCGTTTGGTACTGGAATTGGACTTTATATGGCAAAAATGATAGTTGAAGTAAATATGGACGGAAAACTATATCTTGAAGATAATTCAAAATTTGTTTTGGAGATTGAGAAGAGTGAAATATATACCTGAATGGAGTAGAGAGGGTGGGAAAATTCTCATTGCTCCAAAGAAAAGTGTTGGTTGGTGCTGTTTTGAAAAAGTTATGGAACATTTTCTAGCTTTTGCAAAAGAGATAGAAAAGAGAGAGAAGCTCTACATAATTTCAGAAGAGGATTTCGGAATTGGAGAGACAATTTCTGGAATTCCTTATAATGATAGCTGGGCTAGAGATAGTGTTGGACTTTTTGTGAGCAATGCAATTTTGAATTACCAATTCAACGGTTGGGGAGGAAAATTTGAATTTGAAGATGATAATAGAATTACGGAAAATCTATACAAAAAAGGGTTCTTTGGAGAAATTCCAAAAATAGAAGTCCCTCTAATAGTTGAGGGTGGAGCTATTGAAACAGATGGAAAAACTCTACTTGTAACAGAGACCTCTATTCTAAATTCAAATAGACCTCTAAATTCGAGAAGTGAAGTTGAAGAGAGCTTTAGAAAATACTTTGGTATTTCAAAAATAGTTTGGCTTAAAAATAGTTTTTTAAAAGGGGACGATACAGATGGACATATCGATATGTTAGCACGATTTTCCAGAGAAGATAGAGTTCTCTACTCTTTACTAGAAGTTGGAAAAGAGTTGGAGAAGAAACTTGAGAAAGCCTCTTTTCGAAAACTACCAAATCCAGAATTTAGAGATTTTCCAGCAACCTATCTGAATTTCATATTTGTAAAAGGTGCTGTTTTAGTTCCAATTTATAATATTTCTGAAGATGAGGTAGCACTTCAAATTTTCAGAGAAGAGTTTCCAGAAAGAGAGATAGTTCCAATAGACTCATCTCTCTTTATTCAGCAAGGAGGTTCTCTTCACTGTTTGAGTATGGAAGTATAAAGAGCCTCCCCGTAATTTACATTCCTGGAATTCGAGGAATGTAGCCAAGTTTTGACCATTTAAAGTAGAGTCCCCAAGCCTTTTTAAGCCAGTGTCCGAAAATAGGCATAGGTAGTAGTATCTGCCTCTTATCATCTCTTAAGAGAAAAGCGGCACCATTTCCAGTATCCATTACACACAATATATTTATATGATGAATATAACTCTCTTTTTTGAATGGTAAAACATTTTCCTGAATTACAATATTCTTTGCCACATTTTTAGCCATAACTTCTGCTATATGACCCTGTTTTGCTTTCCAGTCTGGACCTTCAAGTTTAGCTACATCTCCAATAGCGTAAATATTTTCAAACCCCTGAACTTCACAAAACTCATTGATTTTCACAAATCCACTATCATCAAGTGGCAAGTCAGATTTGAGAAGATTTTTATGACCACCATTTGCTGGAATATAGATAATTAAATCACTATCTAATTTGGAGTCATCATCAAAAATAATACCATCTTCAAGAAACTCTTTAACTCTCTTGCCATACCTCTGTTTTAAATTCATAGATTTAAACATCTTTTCCATAATAGCTACTGGCTTCTTTCCCATTCTAGCACCTGGAACAGGGTTAGGAGAGAAAAGTGTCAGTTCAAAACTATCTCGAATTCCAAGTCTTTTTAAGTTGTTATGAATATTGAAAAGAAGTTCAAAACCAGGACCGCCTCGTACAGCTGACTTATCTTTTGGATTTGTTCCAAAACCAACAGCAATTTTTCCGCTACCTTTTGCAATAAGTAGTTCTAATCTTTTTTGGATATCGAGAGCTTCTTCAGGTTCACTACAAATAGAAAGCGTATTTTCAGACCCTTTTGTTTTTAACTTTCCAGCACCAATTGCCACAATACCGTAATCAAAATCTATCTTTTCACCATTTGATAGTATCAGATACTTCTCAGTACCAAAAAATTCAGAAACTTCCTCTTCTAAGAAATTGAAATTTCTTCTTTCAGCTAATTTTTTCAGAGGAATTAAATTACTTGAAAACTTACTCTCTCCAGTTGGTACCCAGATAGAAGTTGGATAGATGTACATATATGGTCTGTTGGAAATTAGAGTAACTTTGAAATATCTCTCTTTCGCTAAGTTTATTGCTGCTTCAACTCCAGCAAATCCTCCACCTAAAATAACAATATGTTTTCTTAGCATAAATTAGAACCTTTTAAGAAGATATGGAGCTTCTGGAATTTGGTCTTCCACAGTTCCAAAATAGTGATGAAATCCTGCATAAACTCCACCTGCAAGTAGTAGTCCCACTACTACAAGTCTAATTGTCTTTCTCTTTTCTCTACTCTCATTTCCATTGTAATCATCAATATGATGTAAATTTGGCTCAAAACTTTTCATTATTACCTAATAATTTTTTGCTGGATTCTATCATCTAAATCTTTTTTTAGTTCTATCTAAATTTTGTACAATTAAAAAAAAAGGAGTTTTATTGAAAATTGTATTTACAGATTTAGATGGAACACTATTAGACCATGAGAACTACTCTTTTGATGGTGCGAAAGAGAGTGTTTCTATGCTCTCATCTTTAAAAATTCCACTTATAATAGTTACTTCAAAAACTTATGATGAGGTGGTAAAACTTCAAAGAAAGTTAAAACTTTTTGCACCATTTATTGTTGAGAATGGTGGAGGACTCTACATTCCTGAAGATTACGATTTTGAAATTATAACTCCAGAGATGCAGAAACTTGGAAATTACTACTTGCTTCCTTTTGGAAAACCGATAAGTGTAATTAGAAATTTTATTTCTAAAAACTTGAGTAAACATATAGAGGGATTTGGAGATTTTTCAATTCACAAAGTTATGGAACTCACAAACTTAAAAGAGGAAGAAGCCTCTCTTTCAAAAAGCAGAGAGTTTAGTGAACCATTTATTCTAAAACCTGATGTATCTATTGATGAGGTTCTTCAAATTGTTGAAAACTCTCCTTATAAAATTACAAAAGGAGGTCGTTTCTACCACCTCATCGCCAAAGAGCAAGATAAAGGTGTAGCAGTTCGAAAAACAACCAACCTCTATATGAAAAGCGGTTTTGAAAGAGTAGTCACCTTTGGATTGGGAGATAGCAAAAATGATATTCCAATGTTGAAAAGTGTAGATTACCCTTTTCTAATTCGCAAATTCAATGGTAGTTATGAAGATATCTACTTAGAAAAACTCGTTCTCTCAAAAGAGAACGGTAGCAAAGGGTGGAACGAAGTTGTTCTCGCCAATATACTAAATTAGGAAATTACATGTTTAAATATATACCTATTTTTCTACTATTTTACGGTTGCCAAAGTAGTAGCTCAAATTCAAGTGGTTCAGAAAATTCTGAAGTAGAAATTTCTGAAACCGAAACACCGCAAGATTCCGAAGATTTAGAAACCGAAACACCGCAAGATTCTGAAACTGAAACTTCCCAAGATTCTGAAATTTCCCAAGATTTGGAAACCGAAACTTCCCAAGATTCTGAAACTATTCAAATTTCTGAAGAATCTCAAACTAAAATTCTTGATAACGAAGTTGTGGAAGTGGAGTTAAAAGATTTAAATGACCCTCTTTACAAATATCAGTGGCACTTAGCAAATCTTAATGTAGAGAGTGTTTGGAGTAGATATCGGGGAGAGGGAATTAGAGTTGGAGTAATAGACTCAGGAGTTGAGTACGACCATCAAGACTTACTTGAAAATATGAATTTAGATTACTCTTATCGTTACTCAGATGGTAGCAATGACCCATCTCCAGATAAAAGCCAACTCTCTGAGGACTCTCTCTCTTCTGGACATGGTACAGCTTGTGCTGGAATAATAGGTGCTATTGGTTGGAATGGAGAAGGTGTTGTTGGAGTTGCACCAGAAGTTGAAATAGTTGGTTTTAATGCTTTCTCTTCAGGATTAGATGCTGATTTTGAAGATGCTCTTGGAAATTTAAATGTAGATATCTCAAGTAATAGTTGGGGTAGTGGAAATGAGCAATATTTTTATGATGACCCAAGCTCTTTAAGAGGTGTTGAGTATGGAGTAAAAAATGGTAGAGATGGTAAAGGAATAATATATCTGTTTGCTGCTGGAAATGAGGCTTATAGTATAAATCACTCAACTCTTCACGGTAGCAAATATGTTTTCAATATAGGTGCAGTTGATATTAATGATGCTATTCAAGACTACTCAAATTATGGAGACAATATCTTAGTTGTAACTTATGGTGGAAGTTATGAAGGTGGTGTAAATAATGGTATTTTCACAACAGATTTACAAGGTCTTCTTTACGGTTTTGAGCAGTTTGGATATGTTACAGATGTCTTAAAACGATATTTAGGAGATTACACAGGTGCTATGAATGGAACTTCATCAGCAGTACCTATTGTTAGTGGAATTGTGGCTCTAATATTAGATGCAAATCCAAATCTTACTTACAGAGATGTGAAATATATCTTGATAAAAAGTTCTGAACAGAAAAATTTGGAAGAGGAAAAATATCTTTGGAGTAAAAATGGTGCTGGAGTTTGGTACTCACAATATTACGGTTTTGGTCTAATAGATTTAGAAGAGGCTATTAAAATGGCTGAAACTTTTGAAAACTTATCGACTGAAAAAGTTATCTCTGCTCAAAACAGCCCATTTTTAGATATCAATGATTTTACAACTACAAATAGTTATATCACTATCTCTAATGATATCACCATAGAACATACCGAAATCATCGTTGATATTGACCACGGTTCTGTTGAAGATTTGGAAATAGTTGTAACTTCTCCAAGTGGAACAGAGTCCACTTTAGCTTATGGAGATTTGGTACTTTATGGTGAGTATAGTAACTGGAGTTTAAATTCTCTTCGCTTTTTAGATGAGAGTTCAAAAGGAGTTTGGAAAATCCAAATTTATGACAACCAAAAAGAGTTCACTGGAAAACTTAGAAGCTGGAAACTAAATATCTCTGGAAGATAATTTCTCTATTCTCAAAACTCTCTCTTTGAAGAGAGTCTCCTTTATATTTTTCAAATTTGAGAAGTTCATCTCTTTTGGAACTCTTTTCCAGATTTGAAACGCTTTTTGAATTTTATCCCTATCTAATTTCCAATATAGAAGTTCCCAAAGTTTCAGAACCTCATCAACATCATCTTTTAAAATATCAAAAATGGAAACCAAATTTTCTGGTGAAAGATTTTTAAAAAGCATTTCTGTATTTTGAAATCTCTTTTTAAATTTTAAATACTTTTTTGGAATTGGAAGTTCTGGTAAAGACAAAATTGTAAGGTGGAATTTCAAATCTGTTTTTGAAAGTAGTTGTAAGTTTTCACAAGATTTTAAATTTGGAAAAATTTCTGATAGAACTTTTAACTCTTTTAGAGTTTTAAAAAATAGATATAGAGAACCTTTTTTATGGCTCTTCTCAATTTCAAGATAGAGTCGCTCTTTTGATAGAGTTTTCAACTCTCCACTATTTAAAATTTCTAAAACAATCTCTTTTGTCTCTCTTGCTATTTTGAAAGAGGGAAATCGACTCTGAAATCTTGCAAGTCTTACAACTCGAAGAGGGTCCTCTTTAAAAGCTGAAGATATGTGACGCAAAATACCATTTTTCAAATCTTCAACTCCACCATAAGGGTCGATGAGGTCTCCACTTTTAGAAATTGCAATTGCATTTATTGTGAAATCTCTTCGACTTAAATCTTCTTCTAAAGTTACACTTTCAGTTTCACAACTAAATCCAGAATATCCTATTCCAATTTTCTTTTCTCTTCTTGCAAGAGCATACTCACTACCATCTTTTAGAAATACTGGAAAAGAGGCTGTAACTTTCTTGAAACCATTTTTCAACATCTCTTTTTCAGAAGAACCGACAACTACAAAATCGGTATCTTCGATAGGTTCTCCTAAAAGTTCATCTCGAACTGAACCACCAACTCTATAAATTTCCAAATTTAGAACAGAGAAAATCTATCTCCAAAAGAGTAGTTTTTAGAAGCTTTTTGCTTTAATATCTCTTTTAAATATTTTGGGTGAAGTCCATATCCAGGTCGAACACTTCTAATATTATCTTCTGTAAACTTTTCACCCTCTTTGATATCTTGTGCAACATAGAGACTTCGAGCAAATTGACGACTCTTCTCAATTTTAGGAGATAAGTTGTAACTAACTTTTCCAAGAGCCTTTTCAATTTCTCGAACAGAGTCCACCATCTCTTTAAATTGATGAGGTTCAAGAGAAAATGAACTATCTGGACCACCAATAGTTCTATCAGCTATAAAATGTTTTTCTATCACTTTTGCACCTAAAGCTACTGCTCCAACAGGTACTGCTGTTCCAAGAGTGTGGTCAGACAATCCAACTTTTACCCCAAAAGTATCTTTTAAATTTGGAATAGTTTTTAAATTTACCTCTTCCAATGGAGCAGGATATGCACTTGTACATTTTAAAAGAACTATATTCTCATTTCCAGCTTTCCGAACTGTTTCAACTGCTAACTCTATATCTGAAAGAGATGCAATTCCAGTTGAGATAATTACAGGCTTCCCCTTTTCCGCCACATACTCAATGAGATTTACATCTGTAATTTCAAAAGAGGCTATTTTGTAAGCTGGAACATCTAAAGTCTCTAAAAAATCTACGGCACTTTTGTCAAAAGGAGATGAGAAGATAATAAGTCCTTCTTCTTTTGCTACTTTAAAAAGTTCTTCATGCCACTCCCAAGGTGTATAAGCCTCTTCATAAAGTCCATAAAGATTTTGACCGTCCCAAATAGTTCCTCCACTAATTCGGAAATCCTCTTTATCTGAATTTAGAGTAATTGTGTCGGCACGATAAGTTTGTAACTTTATCGCATCAGCACCACTCTCTTTAGCAAGACGAATTGTCTTTATCGCATTTTCTAAACTTCCATTATGGTTTGCAGAGAGTTCAGCAATTATAAATGTCTTCTCTCCACCAATTTCAAAATTTCCTATTTTCATAGTATAAATTATACCAGTGAATAAAATTTCAGAAATCCAATTTCAGAACTTTTTAAAAAATGTTAGAATTTTTTAAAATTATATATTGGACTGGAAAATGGAACAAGAAGAAATACAGCACGGTAGTATTGATATTTTTACAGAAAAATTAAACAATATGTCAATGTCTGAAAAAGTTGCAATTATGCTACTGCAACTAGATGAAAATCTAACAACAAATGTTTTTGGAAACATGAAAGTTGAGTCTATGGCGGAGATTTCACGATATATTGCTGAGTCAAAGTCTGTGGAGAAAGGATTAGCAACAGCAGTATTGCAAGAGTTTCTAACAATTTTCCAGTCCAACCAATATATAAATAATGGTGGATTAGATTACGCTAGAGAACTTCTTCATAAAACTCTTGGTCCAGATGAAGCTAAGATGATAATAGATAAATTAGCTAAAACGATGACTGGAAACCAGAACTTTGGATACATCTCTAAAATTAAGCCTCAACAACTTTCAGACTTTATTCAAAATGAGCATCCTCAAACAATTGCACTAATTTTAGCTCACATGGACCCGATGTCCGCAGCTGATACAATTCAACTCTTTCCAGAAGACCTGATGTCAGAAGTTTCAATGAGAATGGCAAACTTAGGTGACATATCACCAAATATTATCAAAAGAGTTTCAACTGTTCTTGAAACTAAACTTGAGTCTCTCGCATCTTATAAAGTTGAGGTTGGTGGACCTAGAGCTGTTGCTGATATCTTCAACCAACTTGGAACAAAATCGAAACCTACTCTTACTCATATTGAACAGAAAGATGAAGATTTAGCAAATGTTATTAGAGATATGATGTTTACATTTGAAGATATTATCACTCTTGATAACTTTGCAATTCGTGAGGTGTTGGGTGAAATTGACCAAGAAGATTTAATGCTCTCAATGAAAGGTGCAAATGAAGAGTTGAAAGAGAAAATTCTTGCAAATATGTCTACTAGACAGAAACTAGCATTTGAGGAAGAGATGGCATTTATCGGTGCTGTTAAAGTAAAAGATGTTGAGTCAGCACAGAGAAAAATTGTTGATACAGTTATGAGACTTGTTGATACAGGTAAGATACAGCTCTCTGATAATGATGATATGATTGAGTAGAAAATGGAATTTTGGCAAAATATTTATAGTAATTTCGACCCCGTAGCATTTTCCCTTTTTGGACTTAAAGTTCACTGGTACGGAATTATGTATATCTTGGCTCTAATTGTTGCTCTTTTTATGGCAAAATGGATTGTAAAAAGAGATAAGCTACCAATTTCAGATGTCCAACTCGACAACTACTTCATTTGGGTAGAAATTGGTGTAATTCTTGGAGCTAGATTGGGATATGTTCTCTTTTATAGCGACCATTTAGAGTATTACTTATCAGCACCTTGGCAAATTTTCAATCCATTCTCAAATGGAGAGTTTGTTGGAATTCGAGGAATGAGTTATCATGGAGCTTTAATTGGTTTCCTACTTGCTTCACTGCTTTTCTCTATAAAACATAAGATATCTCTCTGGTTTCTTTTAGATTTAGTTGCTATTTCTGTTCCTCTTGGATATGTTTTTGGAAGAATTGGAAATTTCTTAAATCAAGAACTTGTTGGTAGAGGTACTGATGAGGTTTGGGGAATTTATGTTTATGATGAACTTCGACACCCTTCTCAACTTTATGAAGCATTTTTAGAGGGAATTCTTCTCTTTGCTATTTTGTATTGGTATAGAACCAAAACACGATTTATGGGTGAACTTGCAATGCTTTATGGTGCTGGATATGGAGTTGCAAGATTTGTCGCTGAATTTTGGAGAGAACCAGATATTCAACTTGGATATATTGCTATGAATTGGCTAACAATGGGACAACTTCTTTCAGGTGGAATGGTTCTTATCTCTTTAGTTGGTCTTCTAATTTTAAGTCGAAATCCAAAACTTCGAGAAGATAAAAAGTATTGGTAGAAATTAGATAGTAAAATGGAGAGAAACTTGGAAGCAAAACAAGATTTTTGGAAACTTTTAAATCAGTTTTGAAAAAGCTACTTCTCTTTCTACCACTACTTCTCTTTTCATCTGAAATTGAGATTGACGCAAAGATATTTCCAGCAATATTGAAATATGATTTGAAATTGAAAGAGAAACTTGTTAATGGAAAAGTCAAAATTTCCATTTTGTATCCAAGCTCTTCAAAAAGAGAGGCAATTAAACTTAGAAATTTGATTTCTAAAAAATATAAATTTCAAATAGAGTTGATTCCTCAAAATCAAATTTCAAAACTGAAAACCTCATCAGCACTATATCTTTTTGATTTAGAGACAAGATATTTAAAAAAGGCTTTGAGATTTGCCAAAGAGAGACATCTTATAACCTTTTCAAAATCACCAGCTCTATTAAGATTTGGAGTAGTTGCAAGTATTCTAAATAAGAGAAGAGTTCGCCCAATTTTGAATAAAAGAGCAATTGTTGAATCTGGAATTTCACTCTCTTCAACTCTATTAAAGGTCTCATTCATTTATGAAAATTAGATTTCCAATTGCTTACAAAATCGCACTTATGGTCTTTTCACTATCCATCTCCATCTTTCTCATTTTCTATTTTTATAATAGATATATAAATTATCCATTGCTAATTGAGAGTAGTAAAAAGCAGATAAGAGAGATTGGAAACCTTTTCAGAGAAGATATTGAAATTATGCTTGAGTTTGGAGATGTTGATGGAATGAATGATATTTTAAATCGAATTCTCTCTCTTGAAAATGTTTTAGGTATTGGAGTTTCTCAAGATAGAAATATAGAGTTTCAGAATGGAAACTTTGAAGAGAGATTCCTAAAGTTCGAGGATATTTCACTTTTTGAAAATCTATTTATTTACAATTTTCAAATTGGAGATTCTAAAGTTACTCTTGTCTATTCAGCAGATTACTATCTTGAAACTCTGGAGGTTTATAAAACATTCTCTCTCTTTCTTGCAATTTCTCTACTACTTCTAGGAGTCCTACTTTTTCTCTCTATTCGAAACCTCATCTCCTTTTTTGAGAAGTTATCTAAAAAGTTACAAAATATCGATTTTCAAAATTTCAAAAAGTTGGATTCCATAGAGGCAAATGATGAACGAAGATATATTTTAATTGGAGTAAATGAGCTTCTTTTAAGAGTTCAAAGTGAGATGAGAAAGAGTCGTGAAAAGGATAGAGTGATGTTTCAACAAGCTCGACTTGCTCAGATGGGAGAGATGATTGGAAATATTGCTCATCAGTGGAGACAGCCTTTAAATGAGATTGCGTTACTAATTCAATCTTTTGAGATGGCATTTTATAGAGATAAGTTAGATGAAGATTTTCTGGAAAAGAGGTTGGAAGAGAGTGAAGAGCTGATAGATAAGATGTCTCAAACAATAGATGATTTTCGAGAGTTCTTCAATCCCAACAAAGAGAAAACTCTCTTTTCTCTAAACACATCGATTTACGACTCTCTAAAACTTCTTCAAGCCTCTTTTGAGAGTAGCTCTATTTCTGTAAATTTCAACTTTTCTGATGAGGTAGAGTTTTTCGGTTTTAAAAATGAGTTTGAACAGGTAATTTTAAATATACTCTCTAACTCTAAAGACGTTTTGGAAAATTCTGAGAAGAGGGAAATTGAAATAGAAATTGTAAAAGGGAAAAATATCTCTATCTCAATTTCAGATAGTGGAGGTGGAATTCCAGTAGAGAATTTGAGTAGAGTTTTTGAACCATATTTCACAACAAAAGAGCAGGGAAAAGGTACTGGAATAGGATTATATATGTCGAAGTCAATAATTGAGGCGATGGGTGGAGAGATAAGAGTTTGGAACTCTGAAATAGGTGCTACTTTTGAGATAGAACTTCCAAAGAGTGTAGATGTATAGATATCTTTTCCTATTTCCAGCACTTCTCTTTTCTAATGAACTGGAACTCATTTTTGAAGAAGCTGATGAGATTGCAAGAGAGAAGAGTATAAATTTGAAAGATATGCCCTCAAGTGTAACTCTACTAGAGCAGAAAGATTTTATAGGAGCTAGAACTCTACTTGAAGCGTTGGCATCACTACCAAATGTGGAACTTTCAACCTCATCGATAGGTTGGGACTACTTAGTAATTCGAGGTTATAAAACTCCAAATATGTCAAGTTTTGATAAAGTGAAAATTTTTATAGATGGAATTCCTGTAAATGAACTTACAACAGGTTCAGCTCACTTCTATCTAAATTTACCAATTGAACTTATTGAAAAAATTAGAGTCTTTCGAGGAGCAAATTCTGCAAATTATGGAAATGGTGCTTCAGCAGGAGCAATTTCTGTAACTACAAAAATCGGTAGTAGCTCTTTTGATGATGAGATTTTTGTCAAAAATTGGGGTAGCGGATTTCTAATTTCTGATGACAATCTCTTTTTAGATGGGTATAAAGATGGTGAGAGTTTTGGAGTTGGAGCAAATATGTTTCTTTCAGATTTCCAATTTTACACCAGATATAAAAGAGATGTTACAGAGAACTTTTATGGTCTATCTGAAGTTTGGGAAGAGGAGAAAGGTCAGCAAGAGAAAGAGTCAATAATTTCAAAACTTTCTACCAGAAAATATTTAGGATTTGGTGAATTTAGTAGCGAAGTTGGAATTTCACTTTTTAAGAATAGTTCCACTTTTCAGAAATATAACTCTAATGATAAAAAGAGACTCTTTTCTGAAATAGAGGAGTGGAACTATTATGATAGATATAGATTTGCAAATGTAGAATTTGAGTTTGATAAGTTTGGAAATAACTATCTGACAATTGGTGCTAGATATGAGAAAATGGACTCTCTTGGAAATAGTAAAAAGAGTTTTATAGAGAAAAATAGAAGAGAAGATGATTTCACATATCTCTTTACAGAAGAGAGAGAAAAACCTTTTACAAACCACAATAGCGATGAGGTTCTCTCTCTCTATTTTAGAGATTTATACACTTTTGGAAATGATTTGGATTTCTCTCTAAATGGACGAATAGAGAATTCAGAAAATAGCTTTCAGTTCGGTTCTATCTATCGCTTTTCTGATGAGAGTAGAGTAAAAGGAGTTTATAACAGAGCATACCGATTACCATCTTGGAGTGAAGAGAGTGAAAGTGATTTGGAGATAGAGAAATTAGAAGGTTTGGAAATCTCTCTTATTTACGAAGACCTCATCTACGAAACACTTTTTGAATTAAACCTTTTCCAATATGAAAATAGTCAAACAATTGAAACAGAATTTTACGATATAGATGATGATTTTAGAAAAGATTTTGTTCCAGTAGATAAATTGGAAGATTTTGAAAAGAGATTTTCAAATAGCGAAAATAAGACTTTAAATCGTGGCTTGGAACTAAATTTTGGTAAAACATTTTTAAGAGATTATGAATTCAATTTCAATTACGGCTTTGTTGATACTGAACACCTTTCAAGACATCTAATCAAAAGCTCTTTTTTAGCTCAACTCCTTCCAAATCTCTCTTCTTACACCCAATTTTACTTTGTTGATGAGATAGATAAAGATGAAATCTATATAAAACCTTATAACAAAATTGACCAAACACTCTCTTACAGTTTTGAAAACTCTACTTTAAAACTCTATATCAAAAATCTTTTAAATAGAGATATTTTTGTAGAGAGCTTTACAACTGCTCAAAAAGATGGTTTGAAAAAAGAGGGCAGAGAGCTCTTCTTCTCCTATGTATATAAATTTTAATTTTGAACTGTTCTACAAATCTTATTTATCAAAGTATCAAATTTTGCGAGAATTTCCCGTTTAATTCCATGAAGTTTATTTAAATGAACTGTTTTATTTTCATCAGAACTAAAAATTATATATTCAGCAAACTTATGAAGTTCATCATGAAGCTCTTTTACTTCTTGAAATTCATGATTTTGAGAACAAATCCCATCAGAGTTTCTTATAAGCCATCTACCTAAAAGACATTTATTTGAATTTAGTTGGGGAAGCTCTTTACTTTTTCCATAGATATAGTTTTCAACTTGAGTGACCCATTTTCGATGCTCAGTGGAAGCGTAAAGAATAGAGCGATTTTCAGAAGGAATAGGTTCAATAGTTTTCCAGAGATTATTGCCTTTCCAGTTTTTTATCCATTTTCCAACACTCTCACCACTCATCGGTTTAGCAATACCAAATCCTTGACCCAAGTGACAGCCAAATTGAAGTAAAATTTTCCCATGTTCAATAGACTCTACTCCTTCAGCAACAACACTTGTAGAGAATGCTTGTCCCAATCCAACTGTTGCTTCAACAATAGACATGCTGGAGCTATTTTCAAGAATATCAACTATAAAGTTTTTATCAATTTTGATACTGTTCATAGGCAATTTCTTAAGATATTGAAGTGAGGAGTAACCTGTTCCAAAATCATCGATGGCAATTGTTACACCTATCTCTTGGCATTTTCGCAGAGTCTCTGCCGTCTTTTCAAAATCCTCAATTAGAGTTGTTTCAAGGAGTTCTATTTCGATGAGGTTTGGAGATATATTTGGGTGTCTTAAAAAGAGTCTTTTTAAAAACTCTGGAAAATCTTGGTGTTGAAGTTCGTGAGAGCTGACATTTATACTCATTCTAATATTCACTCTATTTTTTATCCACTCTTCCATCTGTTTAAAAGCAGTGTCAAAAACCCAATGTCCCAAAGCTATCATTAAATCACTATCATTTCCAATATGTATTAGAAAACTATCTGGATAGAGTAGACCAAACTCTCTACTATTCCATCTTACAAGAGCTTCAACACCAATTACTGTACCAGTTTTCATATTAACTTTTGGCTGATAGAGAAGTCTAAGTTCACCAGCTTTTATTGCCATATTGAAATATTGAACTTTTTTCTGTTGCTGTCTAAACTTTTCAGTCATCTGCAAGTTGAAGAATTTAAATTGATTTTTCCCTTTCATTTTCGCTTCATACATAGCTTGGTCTGCTTGACGAAGTAGAGCATCATTGCCTATCTCTTCATCTTGAGGATAGAGACTCACTCCAATACTTGCAGAAACAAACAGCTTATCATTTTCATAAAAGATAGGTTGTCTTAAATCAAATAGAAATCTTTTGAGAATAGGAGTTAAATGGGAAATATCTTTTAGTCCATTTATTACAATGACAAATTCATCGCCTCCAAGACGAGAGATAATATCATTTTTTCTAACTATCTTTTTCATTCTTTCAGATATTGAGACAAGTACAGCATCTCCTGCATCGTGTCCAAAAGTATCATTCACCTCTTTAAAACCATCTAAATCTATAAATAGTAGTGCTAAGTTTTGTCCACTTCTAAGAGCGTTATTCATCTCTTGAGTCAAGAGTTCAGAAAGAAGAAATCTATTTGGAAGATTTGTTAAAACATCATGTTTTGCTGTATGGTCTAACTGCTCTTGATACTCCATCTGTTCAGTAATATCTGTATTGAAGCCAACAAATCTGACTGCTTTTCCCGTAGAGTTAAATTGTGCTTTGCCCC
Source organism: Candidatus Thiovulum imperiosus (assembly GCA_024281175.1). GTDB lineage: Bacteria > Campylobacterota > Campylobacteria > Campylobacterales > Thiovulaceae > Thiovulum_A > Thiovulum_A imperiosus. The sequence goes on along the minus strand of JAMJTW010000008.1, from coordinate 148,421 downwards.
GACTTAAAATCCATTTCCAAGAGCCATTTTTTGCTTTCATTCTAAAGCGATTTTCATAAATATCATCTTCGCTCTCAAGATATCTCTCAATTTTATCAATTGCTTTTTTTCTATCTTTATAATAGATAATTTCAAAAAGCTCTCTACTATTTTTTGGTAACTCTCCAGCTAAATAGCCCAACATAGTTTCATATCGTTCTGAAAAGAAAATAGAGTCTGTAATTAAATTCCAATCCCACAAACCATCTCTACTACCATCTATTGCAAGTGCAAATCTATTTCTCTCTGAAGCAAGTTGTGCCAATATCTCTTTTCTATCTGAAATATCTCTCGCAACACTTAAAACATACTCTTTTCCATCAAACTCCAAATAGTTGTTTGAGACTTCAACTGGAAATAGTGAGCCATCTTTTCTATGGTGAATTGTCTCTAAGGTAACACTCTTTTTCTCTCTAATACTATTTATGTATTCAGCCCAATCTCGGTCTATATCTGAAAGTTTACAATCTAAAACTTCCTCTTTATTGAAACCTGTCTGTTTTATCACACCCCTATTGATATACTCAAACTCCTCTTTTTGATTTGAGAGATATACAGCATCGCTAATGTGATTTATAGCGAACTCTAAAAGTCGTAGTTTTGCTTCATCTCTTTTCTGTTCTGTAATATCAACTCCAATAGAAGTTATATACTCCATCTCTCCATTTCTATCAAGAATTAAAGCATTTGACCACTGAAATATTCTCTCTTCACCACTTTTTGATATCCAACCATTCTGGAACTGCTTGACAATATTCCCTTTTTTAGCCTCTTCCACTACATCTAAAACTCTATCTCTTATATACTCAGGAAGAAATATTTTCCAGAAAAATGGTTGTGAAGCTATCTCCTCTTTTGAGAAGCCTGTAAATTTCTCTCCGTAAGGATTGATATCAACCATTACGCCATTTTTATCTATTACAGAAATTATGGAATTGGCACTATTCATAAAAGAGCGATTTATATAGAACTGCTGTTCTAAATTGTGAACTGTTGTAATATCCTGAACTGTACCATATCTATATGTCGGTTTTCCAGTAGTAGAGTATTTAATATCTCTCTTCTCTTTTATAATTTTCTCTACACCACTTTCTAAAATTACTCTATATGAAACTTCATAAGGAAAATTCTTTTTTAGATACTTTTCTAAATCCTCTGGATTTATAATTTCTATAAGTTTCTTCTCTAAGTTTTTGACATCTTTTTCAAATTCAAAAATTTCATACATTGTATCTGACCAATAGAGTATCTCTGTCTCTATCTCAAAGTACCAAATTCCAAAACTTATATTTTCATCTAAATCAAATCTATCTTTATAATTCATCTATCTTCCGTAAGAATAATTTTATATTTCATACTGTATAATTAGTTCACTTTTTTTAAATGGTCGCATAACTCAGTGGTAGAGTGCTACCTTGACATGGTAGTGGTCACAAGTTCAAATCTTGTTGCGACCACCACTAATATTTGTAATTCAAACCAATATAGTAGTTTAGTACATTGTCAAATATGTAAGAGCTATCAAGTTCACTACTATTTATATTTGTAATTGCAAATCTTCCACCAACTTCAAACTCAAAGTGTTCTGCTAGGTCAAAAATTGCTCCTAAATTTAATCCATAATATGGAGTAATAGTTTTACTATACTCAATAGAGCTATTTTTGTCTTCTATCTCATATGCAATACCACCTCCAACAAGACCGTAAAATAGCCTTATTCTCTCATTCAAATCTATTAAAGAGTCTAACTCCAATCCAAAACTGTGAGTTAAAATAGTCTCATCTTCTTCCTCAATTAGCAAAGGTCGATAAGATAGAAAAAGACGAAGTCCTATATCTTCAGCACCAATTTTAACTCCAGCTGAGTAGAAATCTCTACTAATTGATGACTCTTGTGCCAAAGTATCAGCCTTTGGTCTTTGAATTGTTCCACCACCAAGTTCAAAAGAGATTATCTGTTTATAGACAACCTCATCATCTTCTCTCTCTTGAAAATCTATCTCAATATCTCCAAAGAGGAGTATTGGCATGAAAAGTGCAAGTAATCTCATTTTACAATCTTTTCAGCCACGGTATAAGCGTTGTCTATGGCAAGAGAGATAGAACCTCCAGAAACAGAACCTAAATCACCAATTACAAAAATTCCTGATACAGATGTTTCCATATTTTCATTCAAAATTGGTCTGAGATTCTCATTTAACTCTATTTTGCTTTTTCGAAGAGTATCAGTTGGAACAGCACCACCAATTGCATAGATAACTCTATCATAAACCTCAGTTTCTCCATGAGAAAAGTGAACTCTAACTTTCCCATCAGCTTCAGAAAGTTTCTCAATATCTATTGCCATTTTGAGTTTCAGTTTCTTTTTTTCAGAATACTCTTTTAAAATATGTAGGTTTTCAGAATTTAAGCGACTAAATCTATGTTTTCGATAAGACATCGTAACACTATTGCCATCATCAACTAAGGCGTAAGCGTATTCGGAAGCTGAATTTCCACCACCAACAACTAAGATATTTTCATTTGTAGAACATTTGTCAGTATTGAAATTTACAACACTTTTCAACTTAGGAGGAATTTTATAATCAGGTTTATTCGGTTTCCCCATACTTCCAATTGCTACCACTACTTTTTCTGCAATAAAAAGTTCATTAGAAGTTGTATGAATTCTAAATTTATTATCCCAACTCTCAATACTCTCTACCTCTTTTGAGTACTCCACTTCCAACTCTCTTTTTTCGATGAGGTTTCCAAAAAATTCCAAAGTTGTCTCTTTTGTTCCATCAAGAAAATCTATCACACCTCTTGGTTCAATAGATACGCCTTTCCACTCTTTATCAACTCTTTTGCCATCTTTATAAAAATCTCGAATTGTAGAGAGAAACATAGAGCTTTTTTCAAGAAGCAGAGTGTTTGAAATTCCTCTTTCAGCAAGTTCTACCATCATCGCTACTCCACCAGGACCAGCACCAACAACTATTACATCATATATTTTTGTCATTTTTTCTTATTTCGCAGTAAAGGGAGACCGCTCTCCTTTTTTATAATATTTGGGAATTATACAATGTTAAGTTATTACTATAAAAGCTCATTTTTCCACAATAAATTTGAATTAGTTACAATTTGGAAATTTTAATTTAAGGAAACAATTTGCAATTTGGTTTTTTTCTAAAATTGCTAAAAGAGTCTTTTCGAGACCTTTTACCAATTATATTTGTAATCCTCTTTTTTCAACTTGTCATAATTCAGACAATTCCTGAAGGTTGGCAATCTACTGCTGTTGGACTTTTAATCGTTGGAGTTGGTTTAGCTGTATTTCTTCAAGGGCTTGAGATTGGTATTTTTCCAGTTGGAGAGAATTTAGCAAGAGAGTTCTCTAAAAAAACAGTTTTTTGGGTTCTTCTATTCGGCTTTATGATAGGTTTCGGTTCAACCATTGCAGAGCCTGCTCTCTCTGTTATTGCTGAAAAAGCAGCAAATATCTCTCAAGGGAGAATAGATGCTGATACACTTCGGTATGTTGTAGCTCTCTCTGTCGGTTTTGCAATTATTTTAGGTGTTTTCCGAATTATCAAAGGACACCCAATCCACTACTATATCATTGCTGGATACATCTTAGTTGTTGGTGTTACATTTTTTACACCTCCTGAAATAGTAGGTCTTGCATATGATTTGGGTGGTGTTACAACTTCAACTGTGACAGTTCCACTTGTAGCTGCTTTAGGAATAGGTTTAGCAAGTAGCATAAAAGGTAGAAATCCTGTAATTGATGGATTTGGACTTATTGCTTTTGCAGCTCTGGCACCTATGCTATTTGTTCAAATATACCAAATCATAGTTTACTCATTTGTCGATGCATCAACAGTAGAAGTTGTGAAAGCTGTTCCACAAGTAGTAGCTATGCCAGAAACTGTTCAAATAAAATCTGCTGTTACACATCTTGAAGAGATTTTATATGGTATTTTAGGAGTAATTAAAGATGTTCTTCCAATTCTTATCATAATTCTCTTCTTTCAATATGCTGTAATTAAAAAACATATTGAAAATATTGGAAGTGTAGCGATAGGAATAGTTCTTGTAATTTTAGGACTTTACGCATTTATTTACGGTCTTGAAATGGGACTCTTTAGTCTTGGTGAAACAATGGCTGAACAGCTCACCAAAGAGGAAACATTTATTATCTACACCTTTGCTTTTGCTATCGGTTTTTCAACAACAATGGCTGAACCTGCTCTTATGGCGATTGCAAAAAAGGCTAAAGAAATAAGTGATGGAAAAATCGATGACCTTTGGCTTAGAATATTTGTTGCTGGTGGAGTTGCAATAGGTATTTCACTTGGTTCTTTTAGAATTGTTGATGGTGGATTTATTCACTATTACATCATGATTGGGTATATCATTGTAATCATTCTCACGGCTTTTGCACCAAAATATATTATTCCAATCGCTTATGATAGTGGAGCCGTAACAACTTCAACTATAACAGTTCCACTTGTGGCTGCTCTTGGAATTGGTCTTGCAACAAATATTCCTGGTAGAGACCCACTTTTAGATGGCTTTGGACTTATCGCTTTTGCTTCCCTTTTCCCAATGATTACAGTTATGATCTACGGTATCTTTTCAGAGAAATTTGGTAAAAGTGATACTGAAATTGAGGAAGAGGCAAATAGAGAAGCTGATGTTCCAGTTGGAGATACAGCAGGAATTTCTACTATAAATTTAGATGGAAATCATGACCAGCTCTTCTTAAATCTTAAATTTTCTGGAGTTGCTGTAATTGTTCCTAAAGAGAAGAGAGAAGATGCTCTACATGCTGCAAAAGAGGCTGGTGCTACTGGTGTAACAATGTTTGACGCTTCTGGAATGGGCTTAGCAGAGATGGATAACTTCTATCGATTTAGTCATGAAGCTAGTGATACAGTTCTTCTTTTCCTACTTCCTGAACAGCTTGTTGAACCTGTACTTCATGGAATAATTCATAGACTTCACATTACAACAACTGGAGACGGTATAGCATTCTCATTCCCTCTATCTCATATGAAAGGGATAAGTTTGCGTCAGCAACATATCTTTGAAGAAGAGGTTGAGGAGCTACAAAAACATTAAATATAAAAGAGTCGATAGACTCTTTTCTTGCAAATCTAAATTTATTTTCTCAAATCAAAAATATCAAAGAAAAAATCTCTAAAATTTCATGAAAAATATAGGAGCGTACTTATATGAAAAAACTATTTTTAGCAATTTTAGTTGTCAGTGGTCTGAGTGGTGAAGACCTTAGAGCGGTATTTAATACTGGAGAGCAGTCAGCAAATCTTCTTTTAAAAACTCTTGGTGGTGAACTTAAGAAGAAGTTACAAGAGGGTGATTTAAAGGGTGCTATCGAGTTTTGTGCTACAAATGGACTTTCAATTACTCACCAACTAGATGAGAAACTTGGTGAAAATATCTCTATAAAGAGAATTTCTATGAAAAATAGAAATCCAGACAATCTTCCAAACGATAGTGAAGCAAAAATTCTTTATATGCTTGAAAATTCTCCACAATCTATTCTTACAAGAGTTTCTGATGGTAGTTATAAACTCTATAAGCCTGTTAGAGTTGCAAAGCCTGTATGTTTGAAATGTCATGGAAAAGGTGAGGATATGCCTGAAGTAGCTAGAAAGACAATTCACTCTCTCTATCCACAAGACCGAGCAACTGGTTATTCTATGGGAGACCTTAGAGGTGCAGTAGTAGTTACAATTAGAGGAGAGTAATTGAGAGTTTATGCAGATAATAACGCTACAACAAAAGTAGATGAAGCTGTTGTAGAGGCGATGAAGCCATACTTTTCAGAGATGTATGGAAATCCAAACTCATTACATAAATTTGGTAGTGAAACTCATAAGGGAGTAGCTACGGCAATTGACCAAATCTACTCTGGAATTGGAGCAACTGATGATGATGATGTTGTTTTCACATCTTGTGCTACGGAGAGTAATAACTGGGTAATTAAATCTGTCTGGTTAGACCAAATCAAGAATGGTGAGAAGAACCATATTATCACTTCAGAAGTTGAACACCCAGCAACTCTTTCAGCTTGTAAATATCTTGAGAGAGAGTTTGATGTAAAAGTTACATATCTTCCTGTAAATAGTGAAGGAACAATTGAAGCTCACACTCTGAAAGATTTTGTAACAGAGAAGACAGCACTAGTCTCTATTATGTTGGCAAATAATGAAACAGGTATCATCTTTCCAATAAAAGAGATGGTAGAGATAGCACACCAAAAAGGGGCTTTATTCCATACTGACGGCGTCCAAGCAATTGGGAAAATTCCAGTAGATGTACAGGATTTGGGAGTAGACTTCTTCTCAATGTCAGCTCATAAATTTCATGGACCAAAAGGAATTGGAGCTTTATATATCAAATCTGGAGTTTCTCTTTCACCACTATTTCATGGTGGAAGTCAAATGGGTGGTCTTCGTTCAGGAACTCTGAATGTTCCATATATGGTTGGAATGGGAAAAGCGATGGAGTTAGCAGTAAAATCTTTTCCAAAGATGAATGTTGAGGTAAGAAGATTACGAGACAAAATTGAGAAAGCACTATTAGAACTTCCAGATACATTTGTGGTTGGTAAAGAGAACCGAACTCCAAATACAATTCTTATCTCAATTCGAGGAGTTGAGGGAGAAGGAATGCTTTGGGATTTAGATAAGAAGTTTGGGATTGCTGCAGCGACTGGTTCAGCTTGTGCATCGGAAGATTTGGAGGCAAATCCAGTTCTTGAGGCAATTGGTGCTGATGAAGATTTGGCACACACTGCTATTAGAATTTCATTGAGTAGATACACAACAGAAGAGGAAGCGGACTACCTCATCAGCTCTTTCAAAGATGCTGTTATTCGACTTCGAGGTATCTCTAGCTCCTATGCTACTGTTCAAGCTCAAAATGAGGCTTATTCTCATAAATAGGGTGATGAGGTGAGAATTTTCCTACTCTTTCTCACCCTCTTTTTCTCTTCTTGTAGTCAAATCCAGTATGAGACAAAAGAGAAGTATCTAATCACATTTAAAAGTAAAATAGCAAAATTCTCAGATATAGGCTTCATTTCTAAAAGTGAAAACTCTGCTCTACTCAATGTCTTCTCTCTTGGAAAAGAGATTTTGAAATTGGAAATGGGAAATTTCATCTCTCTAAATGGTGGAACTCCAATTCCCTATACCCTATTCAACTCAGAATATCTAAATCCAAACTATCCTCCTGAAACTATCAAATATATCTTTTTGGGAAAAGAGATTTTTAGTGGGAAAAATAGAGTTGATTTAGAAGGTGGTTTTGAACAGAAAATAGATGATATCTTTTATAAAGTTTCAGAAGGTGAGACCATTTTTCGAGATAGAGAGATAATTATAAAAATTAAGCCATTTTAATTCAGCTATCTTTTATTCTTACTCTGGTAAAAGGTCGAAAATTTTTTGCTAGGAAGAGTAGAAGTATGGCTTTACTAATAAATGATGAGTGCATTGCATGTGATGCTTGTCGAGAAGAGTGTCCAACTATGGCTATTGAAGAGGGTGACCCAATATATATTGTAGACCCAGATAGATGCACAGAGTGTATAAATGATTATGATGAGCCTATATGTATCTCAGTCTGTCCTGTTGATTGTTTTGAGACAGATCCTGACAATGTAGAGACTATTACTGAACTAAAGTTCAAATATGAAAAAATTAGAAATGAAGAGTAGTATTGGCAAAACATACAGCAATTATAGACTTTGGTTCTAACTCTGTAAGACTTGTAATTTTTGAGAGAACTTCACGGTTTGGATTTAAAATAGTTCATGAGTCAAAGAGCCGAGTAAGAATTGGTGAAGGTGCTTATGCAAAGGGAGGAGTTCTTCAAGAAGAGCCTATGAAAAGGGCTCTCCTCGCTTTAAGTAGTTTCAAAAAAATTATTTCAGGATTTAAAGCTAGAAAAACTCTTGCCATTGCAACTTCTGCAATGAGAGATGCTCCAAATAGAAGTATCTTCATTTCAAAAGTTTCAAAAGAGTTGGGCATTCAGATAAAAGTGATTGATGGAAAAAAAGAGGCTTTTCTTGGAGGTGTTGCTACGGCAAATCTTCTCAAATTCGATAAGGGTATCACTATCGATATTGGTGGTGGTTCAACAGAGTTTGCACAGATAGAAAATAGAAGAGTGTTAGAAACTTACTCTTTAAATTTGGGTACTGTTCGACTTAAAGAGCTTTTCGGAGAGAAAAGAGATTTTGAAAGTGCAAAAATCTACATAAGAGCAGAGTTACAAAAACTGCCTACTATTTCTGAAAAGAACCTCATCGGCATTGGTGGAACTTTAAGAGCATTAGCTAAAGTTATCTCAAGTAAAATAGAGTATCCCATTCCTAGAATTCACAATTTTGAGTTTGATTTCAAAAGGTATAAACAGTTTATAAACTCAATTCTATATCTTGAAAATAGAGAACTCCTAAAATTGGGTTTTAAAAAAGAGAGATTAGATGTAATTCGTTGGGGTCTTCTCATTCTTTTAGAAACTGCAAAAAAGTTGGAAGCTGAAAAATTTATCACAAGTGGAGTTGGAATTAGAGAGGGACTCTTTTTAACTGATATTTTAAGAAATCAGAGAAACAGATTTCCAGATAATTTCAATCCAAGTCTTCGAAATATTCTTGATGAGTTTCAACTTATTAGTGAACAGGTCTCTAAAAATAGATTTAAAACTTCAATAGAACTTTTTGAAATTTTAAAAGATAGATTCAAACTTTCTGAAAAAGATAAAACTATTTTGGGATACGCTTCTAAACTTAGTGAAATAGGAATTAAAGTAGATTTTTATGGAAATAGTAAAAATGGTTTCCATCTAATTTTAAATAGTTTCATCTACAATTTAACTCACAAAGAGAGTCTTTTAGTAGCAACTCTTGTCAGATATGGAATCAAAGAGAAAATTTCTCAAAAATTCTTTGAAGAGTATAAATCATTACTTCCAGAGTTTGCAACTTTATCCTCTCTTCATGCTATAACTTATATATCTCAACTTCTTACAAAAGATTATTCTAACAGTAGAGAATTCAGTTTTAAACTTAAAAACGAGAGACTTTTGATTACAATTTTCAATGAACCTCTATACTATATGTTGGAAGAGAAATTTGGAAAGTTAGAAATTTTAGATGTTGAATTAAAATTTCAACTCTGATTCCGAAACTTCCTATATTTTGATAGAATTTGATATTGTGATAAGTAGGAGGGGCTATTGAGAAGTGCTGTTATTGTTTATAGTAAATTTGAAGATATTAAAGAGGTAGTGGAAGCACTCTCATCTATAAGTAAAAATATCTATTTAACTCAAAATATAAAAAGTGTAACTTCATGTTTTGAATTAGGAAGAGTAGACTTACTTATTGTTGATGTGGAAATGGCTGAAATTCCAGATTTTGAAACAGAAATTATATTCTTAAAAAGAGAAGATAGAATCTATCCAAAAAATATTGATATTCTCGATAGAGTTACTCTTTTAGAACACATCATTGTATCACAAGAGGTAACCTCATCAGATATTATCTCTGTTAAAAAAGAGAATGTTTTTAGAAGTAGAAAAGGTTTTGAGAAAGCGATAAAGTCAGAAGTTAGACGAGCAAAAAGATATAGATATCCTTTTGTAGTGGTTATGTTTAAGGTCTCTTCTGAAGTTAAAGATATGGAAACTATTGTTCAGTTTTTTGCTTCAAAAATTAGAGAGTTCGATTCTCTTTGGGTTTCTGGAAAAGATACATTTAGTCTTATTCTACCTCATACAGGTTGGGACGGTGCAGAAATTCTTACAAATAGACTTACAACAGATATTACAAATAGACTGGAAGTTACTATTTCAGCTTTAAAAAATCACATATTCTCTTTTAAAAGAGTTGAAAATGATGTAGATTTCATCTCAAGGATAGAGAATAATTTAGATGGTGAATATTTTGATATTAGAACTGAGATAGATTTTGATATCTGGAAAGATGAACTATTTAGTGAGTTTATAGAGGGTAAGACGATAAGAACCTTTAATAGATATAAAGGAATGCTTATCTCTCATGATGCGGATATGTTATCTGAAGAGGGGAAGTTGAAACTTTATAATATTAGACCTTTACAACTCTCTATTATTGATAAAGAGAAAGCTACATATTTTCATAGTTCAACATTGAATAAGACAATTCGAGCTGGGGTTGAAAAGATAAGTAGAAACAGTTCAAATGCCACTTTAACAAATTTTGAACTTATAGACTCTTCATTTATTAAAAATACAACTTTTAAACTGCTTATTGAAGAGAAAATCTCTGATATTAAAATAGATGGAAAAGCTATTTCTGGAGATATCTATGAACTCTCTCTTGATGAGGTCACAATCATTTCTAAAGCAGTAGAAGATATAAAAAAAGGTGATAGTATAAAATTGGAATTTACAATTCCAACTAATAGTTACTATGTCTCAACAGAAGCGTCGGTTCAAGATATTGAAAAAGGAACTAACACTTCATTTATCGATTTAATTATTAAAACATCTTTAAGTGATAACATGAAAATATCAGAGTTCCTTGCCAATAAACAGATAGAGTTTATAAAAGAGTTAAAAGATATCCCATAGTCAAACTATGGGAAAAGATTAAACTTTAATTCCCAAAAGATATTTATTTACTTTTTCAATAAAAGCATCTTTTCTTCTATCTCTATTATAAGAGATAAATAGTTTTCTTGTCAGCTTAACACCTTTAAGTCTAGCTTCAAATAGTCTCTTCTCTTTCACCTCTTTTGAAATTGCAGTTCTTGATATTATAGAAACAGTTGGACGATTTTTAAATATGCAGTGAGCAATTGTCTCTTTTGCAAGAGTAGAATTATCAACTATCCCTTTAACATTGAATGTGTTGCAATCAACATCAATCTCTTCAAGAGCCTCAGATATAAGTTGTCGAGTTGGACTTCCATCATCTCGACAAATCCAGTTCATCTCAAAAAGATGTTCTTTTTCTAAAATTTGTGGGATTTGTTGATTACTGAAGATAACTAACTCATCTTCCATCCACTCTCTTGTTATTAGATTTTCACCTTGAACAGGAGCTTCTGTTAAAGCGATGTCTATATTTTTATCAACCAACATATCAATCACTCTTTTTGATTTATCTATTGTGATATAGACATCATTTTTTATCTGCTCTTTAATCTCTTCAATATGTCTTGGAATTATGTAGTGTCCAATAGAAAAAGATGCACCAACTTTAAAAGTAAACTCTTTATTTATAATTTTTAAGATATCTTTCTCAGCATTTTGGATGGATTTTGCAAGTCTCAAAACTATCTTGTAAAAGTCTTCACCCTCTTTTGTGAGTTTAATGCCATTCTTTTTTCTCTCAACAACTCTGGAGTCTAAATACTCCTCGATAAATTTTATTTGTTGAGTAACAGCTGGTTGAGAAATTCCGAGTTTTGCAGAGGCTTTTGAGAAACTTTTCTCTTTCACTACAACTAAAAAAGTTTCCAACTTTGTAAAATCTTTTAGCAACTATTATCCTTTTTAATCTGCATTATAACTGATATTTATAAAATAAATATTAGTTTTTATAATTACAAACTCTATATATCTATGAAATTTCTAAAAATATAAAATAGTAATTTGGGTTATAATTGTGAAAATTTGGAGTAACCAAATAGCTATTTTTACACTTTAACAACCTGTATGTCATTTCGAACCCTTTAGGGTGAGAAATCTTTTATATTACTGTAAAACGATAAGTTTCTAAGATTTCTCAATCGCTTCGCTTATATCGAAAACGAAGTTTCACTAAATGATAGAGAGACAAGCCTATTTGGTCACTCCTGAAAAATTAACTTTGGAGCGTAAATTTGGAGCAGTTAAAAAACTTTAAATTAATTCTATATCTTCTTCTCTCTTACATCATACTGCAAATCTCAACTGTTCTCTATTTTCAAGATGTGTTTGAAACTAAAATAGAGAATAGGATAGAAGATTTATCTCTACACCAACAAAATAACTATTTTCTAGTTACTGAAAAGTTGAAAAATAGACTCTCTACTATTGTAGTAGACAACTTATACAATTCCGAAATTCTCCAAGTTTTAGCCCAAGAAGATAGGAGCAAATTGAAAGAGATAGTTTTTGAGAAATATAAAAAATTGAGAGCAGAAGGAATAGAAGAGTTAAATTTCTATCTTGCTGATGGTACTTCTATTTTAAAAATGTCTGAACCAGATGAGAATGGAGAAAAAGAAAAATATGAAAATAGTAAGTTTGGTTATAAATTTGGAAATATAAAAAATAGTTTTGCTTACTACTTTCCAATTTATAGTCAAGAGAAGTATTTAGGTGGTATTGAACTCTCATACTCGGAGAAACTACTAATAGAAGAGTTGAAAAAACATCTAAACTGGAATTACTCATTTTTGATAAGCAAAAGAGATTTTTCAGCAGAGTATGAACTCTCTTCAATTTCACCAAAATTTATCTCTCCAAAAGGTTTTAATAGAGAGTTACGAACTATCTATCTGGAATTGAAAAAAAATGCTAATGAACTAGAAAATTTTCAGAGTTTTGTAAAACTCTTATCTGAAGATCTAGTAATAGTTTTTACTCCTTTCAAAAGTTTTCATGGAGACAACATAGGATATGTTGTTTCATATATTCAAGATAGTTACATGAGTGATATTAGAAGAGAATTTCTGATAAATCTAATTTTGACTTCTATTCTAATTGTAATATTTCTATTTTTTATAATTTACAGAGAGATTAAGAGACGGAAAATAGAGAAAGACAATATCTATTTCAATACTCTATTTAATAGTCAAGAGAACCTCATCATTGTTATAGATGGAGAAAAAGTTGTTGATACAAATCAATCCTTTCTTCACTTTATGGGAATTGAAAGTTTACATGAATTCAATAGTGAATATAAGAGTATAGAAGATATTTTTGAACAGGTTAATTTACCAAACTATATAGAGAAAAATATAGAGGGTAGAAGTTGGATTGATGCTGTATTGAAAAATAGAGCTATCTCTTATAAGGTTGTTTTAAAAAGAGGTGTCAAAAGATACACTTTTGATATTCAAGGAACAAAAGTTGGAAAAAGTAATTTAAGTATCTTTACATTTACTGATATCACACAACTTATAGACTATCAAACAAATTTAGAGAAAAAAGTTAAAGAGCAGAGTGAAGAGATAAGAGAGAATTTAAAAATTGTTGATGAAAATATCATCATGTCAGCTACTGATAAATATGGAAGAATTACCTATGTTTCAAAAGCATTTCTTCAGAAAAGTGGCTATGAAAAAGAAGATGTTATTGGCCAAAGACACAACATATTTAAGCATCCAGATACATCTCCAAAAGTTTTTAAAAATTTGTGGCACACAATTACAAGAGGAGAAACTTGGCATGGTGAGATTAGAAATAGGGATATTTTTGGTAGAGATTTCTGGCTAGAGGTTACAATTTTTCCAAAGTTGAAAAATAGTGAAGTGAATGGTTTTGTGGCAATCCGAAAAGATATCTCAGATAGAAAAACTATTGAATGGATGGAAAAGAGCGATAAATTAACTTCTCTTCAAAATAAAGAGAGTTTTCATAGATATATTGAAGATATCATACAGGAAAATCGCAATATAGGGACTCCTTTCTCTCTTATCATTATTGGAATTGATAATATGAAACAGTACAACATAAGTTACGGTTTTAAAAAAGGTGACTCTCTTATTCGAAGTATTTCTGTAATTCTCAATAAAAATACTAATTGTGGAAAAGATGTTCTCTTTAGACTTAGTGGAGGTGAATTTGGTATTATTTGTGAGTTTGAAAATGAGCAAAAAATCTTAAATTTTGCCGAAGAGTTAAGAAAAAGAGTTGAAGAGGGAAAATATATCCATAATGAAAATGGAAAAACTAAAGTTGCAACAGTATCAGTTGGTATATTTTTTACAGCTAAACTTGACAAGATGGCTGATATAGATAAAATCTACTACTACGCTTATAACTCTCTTGTTTTGGCAAGTAATAGAGGTGGAAATAGAGTTGAAATGTTTGTTGATGATTTAGATTAGAATGTGAAAGTGGAAAGAGATTTCTTTCCACTTTATAGTTACCCTTTTAGAGTTTTTAATCTATCTTCACGACTTCCTATACTTGTAATTTGAACACCGAAGTTACCATCAATAATAATAACTTCTCCTTTTGCAATAACATGATTATCTACAAGAACATCAAGAGCTTCATTTGCTAACTGGTTTAACTCAACAACTGAACCAATATCCATCGTCATAACATCTCTTAAAAGCATCTCTTTCTTTCCAATTCTAACTTTAACTGGAAGCTGAACATCTAAAAGAAGAGAGATATTTCTCATATTTTCACCCATTTCAGGTTGGAATGAGCTACTTTCTGTTTTACTCTCTTTAATGGAACTTGCACTACTTGATGAAACAGGAGACTCTTTGCTAAGTGGTGTTTCAGCTACTGGAGGAGGTGTTGCTTCTCCCTCAAACATATCTTTGTAAATTTTGTCAAAGAATATAGAGTAAGGGAAAGTTTGTCCTTCCAAAGCAAATTGAAACTCTACATGTTTATACATACCCTCTAAAGGTACACTTTCTCCAGCTCCAAGAAATCTAGCATCTAATGGTCTGAGAGAGATAGTTGGTAAATCATTTTGAGAGTCTACATTTGTTGAGAATGCTCCTGTAATATTTGAAGTTATCTCCTTGATAGCATCTAACTCTTCATCTATTACATCTTCTCTCCAGTCTGGGTCTCCAGCTAACATCAAATCAGAGAGTGCAGTTGTTAAAGGAGCAGGAATTGAAATGAAAACCTTACCTTGAAAATTACCAGATATATCTACTTCAATTAGAACTAAAGGAGGTGTTGCTTGTCCACTAGAAAAATCCTCAATTTTAGGAGTTGATAATTCAGGAACAAAACCTGTTAATGCCTCTATTGTTGAAACAATCTCTCCCTTAAAAAGGTCTAAAAACTTTTGAATATCTGCCATATCTTTTCTCTCTCAAAATTTATCTTGTAATTGTATCGAAACCTATTTTTTCATGGGAAGAACTGTCATATTATAATGTCTGCCTTCAAAGAATGGTGCTTTTTCCATTGTTCCATTATCTTTGACCATTTCCCAAACTCTAATTAGAACATCTTTTCCAGCTTCAGGATTTCCCATCTCTCTACCTTTAAGAAATACTCTAAATTTTACATGGTACTCTTTTTTAAGAAAGTCTAAAGCCTGTTTAACTTTAAAAGCGATATCATTTTCAGCAATTTTCACAGAAAGTTTTATCTCTTTAATTGTGATAGTTTTCTGATTTTTCTTCGCCTCTTTCTTCTTCTTTTCAGCTTGATATTTGAATTTACCATAATCCATAATTTTAGCAACAGGTGGTTTTGCATTTGGAACAATAAGAACCAAATCTAATCCAGCCTCATTTGCAAGTTTTATTGCAGATAGTTTAGGAATAATTCCATGCTGTGTGCCATCATCAGAGAGACATCTAACTTCATCAAAAGGTATCTCCTCATTCATTGGAGGTAAATCGCTCTTCTCTTCTCTTCTATTGTTACTTCTTCCACCTTTTCTACTCAAAATTGAACCTCATTCATTTTCTCCTCTAATTTTTCTAAAAATTCTGCTTTGCTCCATTCGAATTTTTCTCGAACTCGTCTATCTCTAACTGCTACTTTCTCTTCTGATACTTCACTATCACCTATCACAACCACCATCGGAACTCGGCTCTTTTCAGCAGTTCGTATTCTCTTATTCAGAGACTCGTTGGAGTCATAAATTTCAAAATCTATCTCTCGTTTTCGCAACTCTGCTCCTAACTCTTTCACATACTCCAGATGCTCTTTTCTTATTGGAACAAAAGCTACTTGTGTTGGTGCTAGGAAGAAAGGAAACTCTCCAGCGTAATGCTCTGTAAGAATTCCGATAAATCTTTCAAAAGAGCCTAAAATAGCTCTATGTATCATTACTGGTTGGACTTTGTTGCTATTTTCATCTGTATAGGAAATTCCAAATCTTTCAGGTAAGTTGAAATCTACTTGAATAGTTCCACACTGCCACTTTCTACCAATTGAGTCTCTTATTTTGATATCTATTTTTGGACCATAAAATGCTCCTCCACCCTCATCAACTCCAAAAGGAATACCATTCTCTTTCAAAGCCTCTTTTAGAGAAGTTGTAGCGTTTTCCCAAACCTCATCAGCACCAATTGCTTTTTCAGGTTTTGTGGATACTTCAAGAGAGTAATCGAAATTGAAAGATTTCATTATCTTATCTACAAACTCAAGAACTCCAATAACTTCAGACTTTATCTGATTTTCCCGACAGAAGATGTGAGCATCATCTTGAGTAAATTCCCGAACTCTAAAAAGTCCATGCATTACTCCACTCTTTTCGTGACGATGAACAACTCCATACTCAAAAAATTTAAGTGGTAAATCCCGATAGCTTCGGAGTGAGTGTTGGAAAACTTTTATATGTCCGACACAATTCATCGGTTTAATTCCATACTCCTGCTCATCTATCGTTGTGAAATACATGTTTTCACCATAATTTTGATAGTGTCCGCTTGTTTGCCAAAGAGATGATTTCAAGATTTCTGGACCTCGAATAGGTTCATACTCTCTCTCCCGATGAGCTTTGAAAAGAAGACTCTCAAGTTTTGCACGAAGTCGTCCACCTGCTGGAAGCCAGACTGGAAGTCCTGCACCTATCTCATCATCAAAAAAGAAGAGTCCCATCTCTTTTCCAACTTTTCTATGGTCTCGCTTTTCAGCTTCCGCCAACATCTCTAAATGCTCTTTTAGAGCCTCTTTTGTAGCAAAAGCGACACCATAAATTCGAATTAGCATCTCAGCATCTTCGCTACCACCTAAATATGCTCCAGCAACTTTTGTAAGTTTTACAAATTTTAGATATTTAGTATGTGGGAGATGAGGTCCTCGACATAGGTCTTCAAAATTACCTTGCTTGTAGATAGAGACTTCTTCATCTGGAATTTTTGAGAGAACAGCCTCTTTTAGTTCGTCATTTGAAAATTTTTCCAGTGCTTCGCTTTTGGAAATGAAATATTTCTCTATTTCAGTTCCCTTTTTAGAAAGCTCTTTCATCTTTTTTTCAATAGATTTTAAGTCAGATTCTCCAATTTTGGTTTCTGTTTTAAAATCGTAGTAGAAACCCTCTTCTACAACAGGACCAACAAAAAACTTTGCGTCTGGATAGAGTTCTTTTATCGCTTGTGCCATAAGATGGGCAGCAGAGTGTCGGATAACCTCAAGAGAGTCAGGTGAGTTGTCAAAAACAAGCTCAACTCCACTCTCTCCACTTTTGGCAGTTTGAGTATCGACTATCTCACCACCTCTTTTGAGTGCTATAACATCTTCCAAGAAAATAACAACCTTTTATATTCGATTTTGTCGTTAGGTATTTTATCTAAAATTTTTTTTAATACCTATTTTACTTATAAAACTATTTTTAAGAAACACTCTGAGATAGAAGAAATATATGAGAGTCTAAAAAAGACTCTTTGCATTTGCTCAGAGTGGAAGTTTTGATTTAGTAACTTCCCTAATTTATTGGTATAGTGGAGTTGCTATCTTCTGTAAATCTTTCAACTTCAATGAATTTAGCTAGAAGAGGTTTCATAATTCTTGTTTCATAAACTATTTGATGAGCTATCATTGGTTCTTTATACTGTCTACTATTTCCACTTATTATAGAGTAGAAGTAGTCTATTCCTAAAGTTGAAGAGTAATTAATCCAATCGTATCTAATATTATTATTAAAAAGAGAGTTTATATCGACAATTTCTCTATTGTCTTTTCGAGAAATTGAGTTGGCAATCAACATATTTTTTCTATCATTGAGTTGGGTCATAGATAAAAGTATTGGAGAATAATTTATTTGAGTAGATAAGATAACATTGGGTTTCTGTTCAAATGCTGTCAATTCAGCTAATAGAATGGAACTTTTGACCTTAGTTGTATTTAGAAAATATGATTGTCCTACTGTTGAGTTATCTTCTTTAAAAAGATTTGAAAAAGTAGCTGTTTTATTTGTCACCATATTTTTAGATGTGATATTCATTTTTAAATTAGCCATTTTTCGGAGAACAATTAGATTTAGCTCTTTTCCCTTTTTACTGCCATCATAAAAAAGTGCTATTTTTCCTCTCTTTTGTAAAAACTTTACTAACTCATCTATCTGTTTTTTATAATCTATTCCTCCAAAAAACATAAACTCATCTTTTTTATATACTTTTGAGCTATGAACAGTTGGAAAGTATGTGTATATTTGAGGAGTAATCTCTCCAACTATTTTTGCACCCTTTTCTGTCATTGGAGCTATTACAAATTTGAATTTCTCTCTGGCGATATTTTGATACGCTTTAAGAATAGACTTTTTATCTTCTCTATCTATATAGAAATTTTTAATTCTAAATGGTTGTTTAATTGTTAAAAGATATGAGAGAACACTTTTAGAAACAAGGGAGCTGTATCTTCCAATCATTTTATCAGGAATTAGCAGAGCTACTTCTATTTTTTTATCAAAGTTACTCTCTTTATCTACATTAAATAAAGCACTTAGAAAAAGTTTCTGCTCTTTTAATGCAAAGGTATCTAATTCACCATCAGCATAAGATAAAAATGAGAATATTTGACCATTTAAGAGATGGTCTCTTAAACACTCTTCGCTTTGACAGATATTACTATCTCTTTTAAGAATTTCAGTTGTTGGTACAGGAATTGGAGACTGTTTTATATCCCCTCCAAACAGTAAGGAGGTATATAAAACAGTTGAGAGAAGGAAAATTCTCATAATCTAATTAGATTAGTGACATCCACAACTATCATGAGAGTGTCCATCAGTAGCACAACTTCCACCAAACGGGTCTTCTTCAACACCTGTTGAGCAACCACAAGAACCTGTTGAGCAAGAGCCTCCAGTTTGTGCTTGATTTTCATAAGGAGTTCCAGAAATAAGCTCTTCTTCAGTTGCATTTCTAACCATTGTTACATGTACTGAGAACATTAAATCCTTTCCAGCTTGAGGATGGTTGAAATCTATTGTTACACTCTCTTCTGAGAACTCTTTTACAGATACGGCTACTGTATTCATCTGGTCATCTTGACCATAAAGAGTCATTCCAACTTCTAAGTCTATTCCAGCAAATTGCTCTCTTGGTAGAGTTTGAACTGCTTCTTCATCATACTCTCCATAAGCATCTTCTGCTTTTACAAGAACATCTTTACTCTCATTCATTTCAAGACCATAAAGAGCATTTTCCAACCCTTTGATTACCTGCTCTCGACCTATCATAAAAGTTAAAGGAGAACTATTCATATTACTATCAACTGTCTCTCCACTGCTAGTATCTTTCACTTCATAAAAAATTGATACTATATTGTCTTTTTCTATTCCCATTTTTTCTCCTCTTTAAAATATAAATCACATATTCCGTGATATCAAATAGAGTGCAACTATAACATATTTGCAAAACTCAAATCAGTAACTTTTTATATAGATATAGAATTTAAGGTTTTATTATAAAGTTAATCTCCACTACTTTTAAGAAACTCTCCATCTTCTAAAATAAATGCTAAAGTTGTTTCTGCTAAATCGTGATAAAAAGGAGTTCGTGCTTCATATTTCATATTTATAAGATAGAGAGCCATCCAATTTATAATATGTTTTGTATAAAACTCTCTTTGAGAGTCTCGAGCCAATTTTTCTCCAACCTCATCACCATTTTTTAATGCCTCTATTTCTGAAGAGACAAGTTTACCCATAAACTCTAACTCTACTCCAATATGGTCAGAAGAGACAACTCTAGCTTTATCAAACTCAACTTTAAAACCAAATTTATGATAAAAATCTGTAACAGGGTTAGCTCCTCCAGTTTCAACCATCTGGTCATCTCTAGTGTAAAAAGTCTCATAAGGAACTAAGTGAAGAAGAGAAATATCTGTGAAGTCTACATTCAGAAATCTATTTGCTAAATCTCTATTTTGTTCCTCACTCCAAGGCTTCCACTCTTCTAAATTTGGAAATAGTTCTAAAAGTGTTGATAGTGATTTTAGGTATTTTAGAGTCTCCTCATCTACTTCTTGAAGTAGAAGTCTTGAGAGAAGAGAGTACATCTCAGCTCTATTTTCATTTATCATCTTTGGTCTCCTCTTCTTTTGGAGTTTCTTCTAAAACTTCCTCTTTTTGGACTTCTTCTAAAATTTCCTCTTCCTTTACAGTTTCTTCTGCAAGTTTCTTATATTCACCCTCTTCAAAAGCTCCAAAAGATGTAATTCTGTTATATCTCTTTTCTAATAGTTCTTCTGTGGATAGTTCTAAAAGTCTCTCTAGTTCTGAAATTACAAAATCTTTTAAAACTTCAGCTGTCTGCTCTCTCTCTCTATGAGCTCCAATTAAAGGTTCTTCAATTACAGAGTCGATGAGGTTTAACTCTTTTAAATCTTCAGCAGTAATTTTAAGAGCAGCCGTAGCTGTTTCAACCATAGATGGGTCTTTCCAAAGAATAGCAGCACACCCTTCTGGTGAAATTACAGAAAATACTGAATATCTCATCATTGCAAGAGTATCTGCCACTCCAATTGCTAAAGCACCTCCACTTCCACCTTCTCCAATAACAACAGAGATAGTTGGAACTTTAAGTTTAGAAAACTCCAAAAGATTTCTTGCAATTGCTTCACTCTGATTTCTCTCTTCAGCACCAAGTCCTGGATAAGCTCCTGGAGTATCTACTAAAAATAGTATTGGGAGACCGAATTTTTCAGCAAGTTTTGCAACTCGAAGAGCTTTTCTATATCCCTCTGGATGAGGCATTCCAAAATTTCGATATATCTTATTTTTTGTTCCTCTGCCTTTCTGCTCTCCAATTACAACAAATTTATGTTCTCCAATGTACCCAAGAAAAGCCAAGATAGATTTATCGTCAGAATAGTGTCTATCTCCATGAAGTTCATAAGCGTTGTCTAAAATAAGTTTTATGTAATCAAGAGCGTAAGGACGGTCAGGATGTCTCGCAAGTTGTAATTTCTGGTATGGAGAGAGAGAGGAGAAGAGACTTTTCACAAGAGTCTCTAGCTCTTTCTCAAGTATCTCAACAGCTGGTTCATCATGTTTTAACTTTGCAGAAAGAATCGAGTCTTGAACTTTCTTTAATTTCTCTTCAAAATCTAAATAAGTTGCCATAAATTACTTCACTTTTTTAAAGATAACAACTCCATTTGTTCCACCAAATCCAAAAGAGTTACTCATAACTATTTCTAATTCAGCTTCTCTCTTTTTGTTAGGAACATAATCTAAATCACAATCTTTATCAGGGTTTTCATAATTTATTGTTGGAGGAATTACACCATCTCTCATTGCTAATAGAGAAACAACAGCCTCAATACCACCAGCAGCACCAAGACAGTGTCCAGTTTGTCCTTTAGTTGAACTTACAGGAGGTGTGTTCTCTTTTCCACCAAATAGCAATTTCATAGCTTCAGTCTCATTTTTATCATTTGCAGGAGTAGAAGTTCCATGAGCATTAACATAATCAACTTTCACTTTGTCGCCTGTAACTCTTTCAGCCATCTCAAAAGCAGATTTCATAGCTCTATAAGGTCCATCTGTTACAGGAGAAGTGATATGATTGGCATCTCCACTCTCTCCAAATCCGATGATTTCACCGTAGATTTTAGCACCTCTACTTTTAGCAACTTCATAATCTTCTAAAACAAGAGAAGCTGATCCTTCACCCATAATAAAACCATCTCTATCTGAGTCAAAAGGTCTTGATGCTTTTTCAGGTTCATCATTTCTAGTAGAGAGAGCTTTCATAGAAGCAAATCCACCTATTCCTACTGAACAGATAGCAGCCTCTGCTGCGACAACTAACATTCGCTCAGCACCACCAAGCATAATAGTTTTTGTAGCTTCACTAATTGCGTGAGTTCCAGCAGCACAAGCTGTTACAGAAGAGAGATTTGGTCCTCTTAAACCATGTTCTATTGATATAAATCCACCCAACATATTAACAAGAGCAGATGGAATGAAAAAAGGAGATATTTTTCGAGGGGCTTTTATTTCAGCTATAACAGAATTTTTTTCAATATTTATTAATCCACCAATTCCAGAGGCAGAACTAATTCCAAATTTTGTATAATCTATATCTTCTCCAAAATCTGCATCTAGCATCGCCTCTTTTGCTGATTTAAAACCGAGTTGGATAAATCTATCAGCTTTTTTTACATCTCTTGGGTTCATAACCTCTTTCGGGTCAAAGTCTTTAACTTCCCCTGCAATTTTTACGGAATGGTCTTTTGTATCAAAATGAGTTATCTCTCCAATTCCTGTTTTTCCATTAACTATATTTTCAAATGAGGTCTCTTTATCATTCCCCAATGCATTTATCATACCAATACCTGTCACAACAACTCTTCTCAAATTTACCTCTCCTATTAAATTTTTTTTGAGGGAAAGTTCCCTCTAATAATTACTTATTCTCTTCAATAAAGCTTATTGCATCTTGAACAGTTTTAATTCCCTCAGCTTGTTCGTCAGGAATTTCTAAATCAAATTTTTCCTCAAGAGCCATAACCAACTCAACAACATCAAGGCTATCAGCACCTAAATCTTCAGTAAACTTAGACTCTAATTTAATTTCAGAAACATCAATACTTAACTGCTCTGCAACAACTTCTGCAACTTCTTCAAACATTGCCATAAATAACTCCTAAATCTATTCACATAAAATATGGAGAATTATATCACCTTTTTTGATTTGAGATAATCTAAAAAATAGATTGTAGAGTTACCAATTTGATATTTTGTCGATATATAGTAGAAAATTGGAAATTAGTAATTGGCAACTCTTCAGAAAATATATATTGGAATTTTGAATTCACTTCTATTTACGGCACTTTCAAGTTCAATCGTACTGTCTTATCTCTCAAAGGGTTTGGAATTTTATATTTCAGATATAAATTCTACTATTAAAATTAAACTTGATAGAAAGTTATATATAGAGAGTGATAGGGTTCATATAGAAATTCCAGAAAGTAGCGAAGAGAGTGAAGAGGTAAAAATAGATGTTGAAGAGATAGTCTCTATCATAGAGATTTTTCAAAGTGTTGTTGAGAAAATTTATGTAAAAGATTTAAAAGTTGGGGATTTTCTTCAAGGTGAGTTTTTTTATCGAAATGGAGATATCTCATTTAATGGTTTAAAAAATAGACTATACTCTCAAACAGAACTTGTTGAAGATGGTGCTTACATAAATATTAGAAATCTTGGTAATTCAGAATTTGGACTAACCTCATCAGGAATATTATTTTTAAGATATGAAGATAATAGCACTTTTGTAAAATTTGACGCATCTTTAAAAGGTGTTGAGGCACATCTATTTGGAAAAATTGAAAATTGGGACAAAACTTCAGCCCTGCTAACTTCAGAGAAAATTTACTCTCTGCCAGTAGAAGTTCCAAACCTAAAATTTGAAACTTTAGAAATTACAAAAGCATTTACAAATTTCTCTCTCTCAAAACCTGAAACAGCTTTGGAGAATCTAAAAGTTTTTGGAAATGGAAAAAATATCTCTTATAAGTTTGATGCTAATTTAGAAGCTCCAACTGTTAGAGATGTGAAATTTCAAATTTCTGATGGTAATTTAGATGTAGAAACAGCTGGAGTCAGTTATGGGAAGAATAGAGTTTCTGTAAAAAAGTTACAAATTTCAAGTCTCTTTTCAAAACCGTATCTAAATGCTTTTGCCACTGGAAAGATAGATTTAAAAAACTTACAAAATACAATTTCATACTACTCAAATTTAGAAGAGCTTCCAGTAGCAGTTGGAACTCTCAATTTAGATTTCAATTTCAATATGAAACTTTATGATGACTTCAATTTCTCTTTTTTAGCAAAATCCAAAATTTTAGATTCAAAAAGAGTGTTTGAAAAACCTTTTATCTCTTCTGGAGTAGTGAAATTCAAGTTTCCAGAGATGGTAGCTGAATTGGAAAATACAGAACTATATTATGGTTCTATGTTGCATGGTTTTGGAGATGGAAAAATTCAAATTAGAGATGGAAAACTTGACATAGATTTTTTTGCAGATAAGGTTTTTATAGATGAGAAGACCAAATTGGATAGTGAGAAGATAGATTTTCATATTGGAGGATATTTCTTAAATAGAGTAGAGATTTCAAATCTTTCAGAAACAGATTGGATTTTTGGAGGAGTTGAATCGAACATCTCAAACTTCAAAACTTCATACAATTTGAAAGAGGGAAAATTCCAATTTGAAGATAAAGTTAGTGTACAAATTCCTGAGTTTGGATTGAATGCTAAAATAAATGGTTACTTTTTAGTTGGAGAAATGATAGGTAGAGCAAATCTATTTTTAGATAGGTTTCTCTTTTCGGAAGTTGATATAGAGAGAGAGACTCTACCAATCTATTTGAAAAATAGTGTAATTCAAATTCCAAAACTAGCTTTTACAGGTGATTTTGGAGAGGAGAGATATCTTAAATTTAGAGAAGTTTCTAAATTTCGAAAGTATCTTCCAATACTTCGAGACTATCCAGAAATTTTTGGTAGTGTGAAAGTTGATTTGGGAGATGATATAAAGGTAGATAGCTATTTACGAATTCCAGACCAACATCTGCTAAAAGATGGTGATGATTTTGTTGAGAAATTACATATTTCTGGAACTATTAGCGATGAGGTTTTAAAATTTAAAGGTAATGAGAATATCTTCTTTTCAAAAGAGAATGATGAGTTCTATCTCATTTTTGAAGATTATGATGTAAATATCTCAGCACTTTCAGAATTTGTAAAAGAGAGTGAAAAGAGTTCTAGTTCCAAAGAGAGTAGTGATTTAAAGCTGAATGTAATTTTGAAAGAGAATAGTGTTCATCTTGCTCATCAAAGTAAATTTGTCTCAAAAAGCGGTTTTGTACAAGTTCTTGGAGATAGAGTTTTAGTAAATATCTCTCCAGAAGATAGAGGTAAAATTGAAGTTGAAGCTCTTGGTGGGAAATATGTTGTTAAAGCGTTGAATTTAGACAAATATCCTATATGGAATGCCTCTGGTTTTCAAGGTGTTGAGGGTGGAAGATACAATCTCTATCTGGAAGGAGAAGGTGCAGATTTCAAAGCTCTAATTCAATTCTCAAGACTCAAAATTAGAGATATGGAGTTAGTAAACAATGTTCTTGCATTTATCAATACTGTACCAGCTTTATTAACTTTCTCCAGACCAGGTTTCAATAGTGATGGACTTAGAATTGAGGTAGGTTTTGGAGATATTGAAAAGAGGGGTGATAAAATCATTTTCCACGAACTAAAAATTTTAGGAGAGAGCGTTGATATCTCTGTTCAAGGAAATATAGATATTGCAAAAAGTAAATTAGATTTAAAAGTTGATATCGCAATTGTGAAATATTTGGACAAATTTGTTGATAATATCCCAATTGCAAATTATGTAATTTTAGGAGAAGATGGCTCTTTAGCAACTAGAATTATAATATCTGGTGATATGAGTGACCCGAGTATCTCAACTGAACTTCATGAAGAGATACTCTCTGCTCCAATAAAATTTGGCAGGAGATTCTTAAATCTTCCAAACAAACTATTGAGTCTCTTAAAAGAGTTCAATTTACCTCAAAAAAAGAGTCAAAAAGAGGTTCAAGATTTAATAAATAAAATAAAGTAGAAATTTGAAAACAGTAATTTATATTCACGGATTTGGAAGTAGCTCTTTCTCAAAGAAAGCTGGACTTTTAAAAGAGAGATATGGGAATAGAGTTGTAATTCCATCTCTACCAAACATACCAAAACTTGCTATTGCATCTTTAGAAGAGATAATAGAGACTCTACTTCGATTTGGAGAAGTTGGTCTAATTGGAGCTTCTCTTGGAGGATATTATGCTCTGCATTTAGGAAAGAGATATGAATTAAAAAGAGTTGTTATAAATCCAGCAGTTAAACCTTATGAGCGACTCAAAGAGGCTTTGCCAAGTGGAATAAACTATTATGACAATAGTCGTTATGATTGGAGAGAGGAGTATTTAGAGGACTTGAAAAAGATGGAGATAGATAGTGAAAAAACTCTACTTCTTCTTCAAAAGGGTGATGAGGTTCTGGATTATAGGGAGGCGTTGAAAGTTTTAGAGAATGCTTCTACAACTCTTGAAGATGGTGGGGACCACTCTTTTCAAAATTTGGAGAACCACTTTGAGAAGATAGAGGAGTTCTTAAACTTCTATTTTAGTAATTAGAATATCTCGGATAGTCTCATCTAAAGTTCTATCTTTACTGAAATATTTATCAAAATTTCCACTGTTATATAGAGTTGCAAAGCCATGAACAGTGGACCATAACTGCAAAGCTAAATCTAAATTTCCATCAAGTTGTGCAGTAAATACCTGAAAAGTCTCTCCAACAATTTGAAGAAGTTCTACATTTGAAGAGTTGGCAGACATTTCAAACATAAGTTTCCAAAGCTCTTTATGTTCAATAGCCGATTTAACATAAAAAACACCTATCTCTAAAACTCTATCTACACCATTTTCCTCTTTTACAATTTCGTCTATCTTTTCTCTAAATTGTAAAAAACCTATTTTGGCTATCTCTTCTAAAATCTCTTTCCTATTTTTAAAATGAGAGTATGGAGCATTATGGCTAACTCCACACTCTTTTGCAACTTCTCTAAAAGAGAGCCTGTCAAATCCTCTCTTTTCTAAAAGTTCTATGCTCTTTTCCAAAAGTCTCTTTTTTAAACTCAATTACTCTCCAATTTCGAATATGGCTTCTTCATCTCTATTTGCCTTTTTTAAAGCCTCAAGAGCAGAGAGAAGAGAGTCTTCAACTCTTTTCTGACTATTTAAAAGAGTGAGTCCCATTTTCACTTTTATCTCAATCTCTTTTCCAGCTATAAAAAGAGAACTCTCTTTAAATGAGGTGATAAACTTTTGAAGTTTATCTCGACTCTTTGCAATATCAGAGTGAGTTAGCATCACTCCGAATATGTTGTTTCCATAGTATGCAACAACATCGCTTCTTCTACTATTTTGCATTAAAATTGTTGCAATTGTTTTTGATATGATAAATGCTATTTTTGGAGATAAGTTTTGTGAAGTTAAAGATTTATGTGGAATTAAGAGTAAAATAGATGTTTGATGTTTGAAATATTCAACTTTCTGAATTTCATTTCTAAGAGAGTCTATAAAATATTTTCTATTATAAGTTTGGTATTTTCTATCGAAGATAGTCTTTTCATGAATAGAGTTTACAACATCAACATTTCTACCATAAAGATTTTTCATACTATCACTCTGTTTTGAGAGAATTCCATCTAACTTATTTAAATCAAATTTTAGAAGTTTAATAATATCTCTAGTTCTTCTACTTCCTAGCTCTTGCTCTCTTTTGGAAACTATATTTTTCATAATTCCAAGGTTTGTATGAGCTTTAGTTGTTACATTTAAGAGCTGTTCTGTTAGTTGGAGAGATTTTTGAATAGACTCTTCAAAATTCTTCTTATCTTCTATTGTGTGACCTATTTTCTCTTTATCTAAAAGTTGAAAAATCTTTTTTTGAAAACTCTCATTTTGAAACTCCAGAAGCTGTAAGAAATATATCTCATAGTTATCTGGAGTTGCAGGAAGACCTTTAGCTTCAATCTCTTGAAGAACATAGGCAGAAAACTTTTCAAGAGATATTTCAGTTTCTGAATTATCAACTTTAAGTTTAACATCTTTAGATAAATCTAGCTCTGTATCGCTACTATCTTGGTCGTTAGATAGTTCAAATCCATTTAAACTATCTTCATAATCCTCTAAATCTTTATCTTTATGAGATACTCTTGGAGTGTTGTGAGAAACAATCAAATCTTCTAAGTCAAATTCATCATCTTCAAGAGAGTCTAAAATGTTATCCATAGGGCTTCCTGCTTTCTATTTTTTTATAACTCGTGTCTTACTAAAACCTTGTCTACTATTCCATACTGAAGAGCCTCTTCAGCACTCATGAATTTATCTCTTTCTGTGTCTTGTTTGATTTTTTCAATCTCTTGACCTGTATTTTCAGCAAGAATTTTGTTTAGTTCTTCTTTTATTCTCAAAATCTCTTCAGCTTGTATCTGAATATCAGTTGCTTGTCCCTGAGCACCGCCTAAAGGTTGGTGTATCATCACTCTACTGTTTGGCAATGAGTATCTTTTTCCTTTGCTACCTGAAGAGAGAAGGAATGCACCCATCGAAGCTGCTTGACCAATACAAATAGTGGAGACATCTGGTTTTATGTAGTTCATTGTATCATAAATACTCATACCACTTGTTACTGCTCCCCCTGGAGAGTTAATATAGAAATATATATCTTGTTCAGGGTCTTCAGCTTCTAAGAATAGAAGTTGAGCAACAACAGTTGAAGATACAGCATCATTAACTTCACCACTCAACATAACTATCCTATCTTTTAGAAGTCGAGAGTAGATGTCGTAGGCTCTTTCGCCTCGACCACTCTTCTCAACTACATAAGGGATATAACTCATCTCTTTTTCTCAATAAGTTTTGAAAGAACTTTATCTTCAAGAATTGACATCTTTACAAGAGGCATAAGACCCTGATTTTCATAATTGTCAATAACATCTTGAGGATTTTGACCACCCATATAAGCCTCATAAGAGATAATGTTTCTAAGTTCATCATCAGAAACAGATAATCCTTCAACTCTTCCAAGTTCATTAATTACAAAAGTTGTTCTAACACTTCTTTCAGCTTCTGGTCTCATCTTCTCTTGAAGCTCTTTAATTTTCTCTACATTGCCTTGTAGTTCAGTAATTTCCTCTTCAGACATAGTGTTTGCTTCTTGATTTACTCTCTGTTCTATCTCACTGTTTACAACAGATTTTGGCAAGTCGAATGTATAATAATCAGATATATTTGCTCTAAGTTGAGGTTTTGTCTGTTCATTATATATTTTAGAGAGTTTCTCATTTTCTAAATCTAATTTGGTTTCTCTTTTTAAAGCATCAACTTGAGTCTCATTTTCAGAAACTTCGATACTTAAAAGTTCGTTTGCATTTTCATCAGAAAGTTCTAATGTCTCTTTAATTTCAATTTTTCTAATTTTACATTTGAAAATAGTTTTTTGACCTTTAAGATTTTCAGCGTGATACTCTTCAGGAAAAGTAACTTCTATCTCTTTTTCATCATCTTTTGATAATCCGATAAGTTGTTCTTCAAATCCAGGAACAAAATTTCCACTACCTATTTTTAAAGTGTAGTTTTCTGCTTTTCCACCTTCAAAAGGCTCACCATTTAAAAAACCTTCAAAATCAAATGTAACACTATCACCATTCTCAATAGCTCTATCAACTTCTAAAAATCCAGCTTTTTTCTCAAGCATCTCTGTAATTCTTGCCAGAACCTCATCATCACTAACTTCAGGAGTAGGGATATCTGGTACAAGAGATAGATAATCTCCAAGTTCTACTGTTGGTCGTAGGGATACTTCAATTTCTACTTCTATATTTCCTTCAACTTTTTCAAATTTTGAGAAAGTTGGTTCTGTAATAATTTGGGAACTTTCAACTCCAGCTTCTTTCTGTCCAGCCTCAAGAACCTCACTTAAAGATTTTGCTTCTGCATCTTCTACAAGTCTACTTCCATAAAACTGTTTTACTGCTTTTGCTGGGATTTTACCTTTTCTAAAACCTGGAATATTTGCTGTTTGCGATAACTCTTTTGCAATGTTTTCTAAATTTTTATCAATATCATCTTTTGTTATTGTTGCTGAAATAGAGAGATTTGCACTATCAACTCTCTTTGTGCTAAATTCCATATAGCTATGTTCCTCAAAAATAGTTTGCCATAATTCTATCTATTTTCAAGAAGTTTTACAAACCGAAACTATCAATTATAATTGAGGAAAATCCTCCATTTATAACAACTGTATTACCAATTTTTGAAAATTTCTCTTTTGGAGAGTGAATATGTCCAGAAAATATTACTTTCGGTGACAAGATACCATTTTCGATATTTTCTCTCAACTCCATATCTCCCCAATCATAAATTCCTTTTTGAAGAGAGACTCCAAGATTAGTTGGAGGAATATGAGTTACTAAAATATCACACTCTGTAAATTTCTGAAAATCTGCCCCAATGTAAGGTATCAATCCAATTTTGAAACCTCTAAATTCTTGAATGGAATTGTCTCCAAACTCATCTAACCAATCTTCATGTCCAATATCTTCTATGTCATGATTTCCACTACATGCAAAAATTGGTTTTTTAAAGTTTCTAAATAGATTTGCTACCCACTCTCTCTGTTCTGAAATATCTGTTTCTAAAGCTGAGTCGATGAGGTCTCCAGAAAATAGAGCAATATCAAAATCTGAACTCTCTATTTTCTTAAAAAGTTCTTTATTAAAATGTAAATCTGTGGCGTAAAGAATTCTCATTCTATCTCCAATTATTCAATTCTAAGGCTTCTTGTTCTTCGATTTCACACCGAACACACATATTACTTTCACTATTTTTTGTAAAGTAGTTTCCACACTCATAACATTTCCGAATATCAAACTCTATGAGTTTTCTACTATCTTCAAAAAGATTTGAAATTGAGAAATTTTGAAGTTGAATTGCATCTGGTTCACAAACATCATGACACAAACCGCATTTCAAACAGAGGTTTGGAGAGAAAGAGATAAATGAGTTTTTATAGTCACTACTTAGAGCTTCTGTTGGACAGATACGATAACAGATTTGACAATTTGTACAGCTATCATCTACTTTTTTATCAGAGATAAAAGAGATATCTTGAAAATCTAAAATATGACTATTTGATTTTGCCCTTTTCATTGCCATTAGAAATAGTTTTCTGCTATCTGGTATCTCCTTTTTCCGAACTTCTTTTGAGTCAAATTGCAAAGAGCGGTTTTGAAAACTGTTTTGAAAAATAGCTCTCTTTTTATGAGATATATTTTCTAAAGCCTCCCCAACTTTTGGAACTACTCTTTGAGAAAGATTTAGAGCTTCTAAAAAGAAATTACTCTCTTGAAGTTGTTTTTCTATCTGTTCACCAACTTTTGGAAATATTTCGCAAGTTGAACAGTGAGATAGATTTGCTTCAATATCTTCTCCTTTTAAAACTGCTAAAGAGATAAGGTTTTGAGTTGAAAGTGCTGAAATACAAGGTATATTGGACTTACAATCTAAGACTACCTCATCAACTTCAAGAAATTTAAAAATAGTCTCTATTGGAGAAAATTTTTCTAATTCTATGGCATCAGTTGGACAAGATGAGAGACAAGCTCCACACTCTATACATGATAGAGAGGAGATGTGTGGTATCCCCTCCAGAAAAGAGATTGCATCAGTTGGACAAGACTCTCCACAACTATTACAAGTGGAGAATTTTGAAAGAAGTTTTACACACTTATTTGGCTGAAGAGAGATTTTTCCCATCTACCAAAACCAACTATCATCATCATCACTCTCAGTAGAATTACTATCTTCAGTAGAATTCCCATCTGTCATTTTTGCAACTTCTTCATCTAGCTCTTTTTCACCCTCTTCCAATTTCTCTCTACTCTCTGCCATTTTATCAGCTTTACTTTTAGAAACTTGTGTTGAGATAACTTTAGAGTCTGTTGCAGTTTCAACTATCTCAATAACTATATCTGATAGTTCTCTAACGACATCTTTACAATCTTCTTGAAAAATAGAGTGTTTGTCGATGAGGTTTATCGGGTCATTAAAAAGAACCCAAGTTTTTGCATCAACATCTTCATAGATTAGAATTCTCATTGGCAAGTCTATTCCAGTAGTTTGACGACAACTAATAATAGCAGTGCCAATTTCTGCTGTACCAAAAGTTATTACTAAACTCTCTCTAAGATTTTCACCAATATTCTCAGCAGTACTTTTATGGTCAATTGTATTAAATTGTCTTATCTCTTTCTGGGCAAGAACAGTTAAAAATCTCTTTTCCGTTACTAAAGGAGAAAAACCACTCTCAATTTTAGTCATCTCATCTGAATTGAAGACATACTCAGGTACTTCTTCATGACTTGAACAGCTAAAAAAAAGTAGTAATGGAAAGAGAAAAAGAGCAGTTCTCATTTTGAAACTTCTCCTATCCTGTTTTCAATTGACTCAATTTTTCCATCTAATCTATTGAAACTATCTTTTCGAATATCAAATTTAATAACTGAGTAAATTCTATTACTATCTTCAACAGAGATATAGCATCTCTCTATCAAGTCCAATGCTTCTCTAATATTTGAAGTTTCAACAACTGTTGCCATAGGCGTTACTTTATATGAAAAACCACTATTTCTAATAGTTTGTATTACTTTACTAACATATTCACTTTTGCTCTCTCCAATATCTGTTGGAAACATAGCAATTTCAACTAAAACAGATTCTTTGGTCATTTTAATCCTCTTTCTCTTTTCCAGTTTGGAGTTGCAGATAAAACCTCTTTCTCTGCATAGACAGAGTTACATTTTTCTACAATATCTGAGTTATCTAAACTCTTAAAAATATAAGTTCCTGTTGAGTTTTTACGAATAAACTCTAGCTTATATTTTTTTATAAAAACATCTAAAGGTGGTGCTTCTGAAAAGTGTATAGATAGAGTTCCATTTGAGATAAGTTTACTCTCTCTATTATAAAGAAAATAGATATCTCTATCTAAGTTTTGTAACTTTCTACTCTCTTTAAAGAGTTTGACTCTTTTCCCATCTCCACTATTTAAATATATGGTTTCAGCGGATAAAAGAGAAGTTAAAAGTAAAAAGAGTGTTAATCTCAAATTATAACCTCCAAAAATAGATTTCAAGGTATTTTACCAAAAGAGAGGTTTAGTAGAATTTTATAACTATACATAATTGAAAAAATTACAGTTTGAAAACAAATTTGTTAAAATAACTCAAAACAAATTAGTAGGAAAGAAATATGGCTCAAAAGTCAATCAGAGAGTTTGATGCTAAGAGTATTCTAGCCAAACACTGGGACAAATATTTCCCGAACTTCTCCTACGCTTATGAAACTGTATTAGTTGAAAGCGGAGAAGAACTTACGAAGTGTGCTGACGAAAAGAGTTGGCTAAAAGAGAAAAATCTCGTTGCAAAACCAGATATGCTTTTTGGAAAAAGAGGTAAAAATGGTTTAGTTCTCTTCCGAGACCAAGCGGTTGGTGATGTGAAACTAGCAAAAGCATCTTCTTGGATAGATGAGAAAGCTGATGGAAAGCAGAAAGTTTTCTTCTCTTTTGATGGTGATACTCCAACTGGAGAAGCTAAAGAGGATTTACTTACACATTTTGTGGTAGAGCCTTTCACACCACACACTCAAGATGAAGAGTATTACATCTCTGCTACTGTTGTTAGAGATGATGATGTTCTTTTCATGTCTGCGGAAGGCGGAATTGAAGTTGAAGAGGGCTGGGACGAAAAAGTTACAGAAGTAAAATTTTCGATTACAGACTCTGAAGAGGAAATCGAAAAGAAGATACTCGCTTCTATTCCAGCTGATGTAAAAGAGGAAGATAAAGAGAACTTTGGAAAGTTTGCTGTCGGTTTCTTTAAAGCATACCGAGAACTCAATTTCGCATACCTTGAAATCAACCCTTTTGTAATGCAAGGAACAAAAATAGAACTTCTCGATATGGTTGCAAAACTTGACGATACAGCTGGATTTATGATGGTTGATGAGTGGGGTGATGTTGCTTATCCAACTGCTTTTGGAATGGAAGAGAAATCTCCTGAAGTTAAAGCTATCGAAGAGGCTGACGCTAAATCTGGAGCATCTCTAAAACTTACAATGCTAAATCCAAAAGGTAGAATTTGGACAATGGTTGCAGGTGGTGGAGCAAGTGTAGTATATGCTGACACTATCGCAGATTTTGCTGTTGCAAATGGCGGACAAGTTTCCGACTTAGCAAATTATGGTGAATACTCTGGTGGTCCAACAACTGGTGAAACTAAATTCTATGCTGATACTGTAATCGACCTTATGACTCGAGAGAAAGATGAGAGAGGAAAAATCCTTATCATCGGTGGAGCTATCGCTAACTTTACAGATGTTGCAAAAACTTTCACAGGTATCATTCAATCTTTTGAACAGTATGCTGAGAAGATGAAAGAACACAACACGAAGATTTATGTACGACGAGGTGGTCCAAACTATGAAAAAGGTCTAAAAGATATTAAAGAGGCTGCTGATAGATTAGGGCTTTATATCGAAGTTTATGGACCTGAAACTCATGTTACAGATATTGTAAGAATGGGGCTGGAAGCTTAGTTTTCATATGGACGAAATGCTAAAGGAAGCTGGTAAGACTACATTGGCATTAGCAAATATGCTATTAGTTTTATTTGTTCTTAATCATATATTTCTAGGTAATTTAAAAGCTGATAGTGGAGCTGTTGCACTTATTATTTACGGTGAAACAGCCCTGTATTCTATGGGTTTGTATCTTATTAAAAAAGGTAGAGAAAAAGAAAATGGATAGTTCTTTGTTGATAGCTTCGGTCTCCGCAATGGCAGGAACACTTGCTTTAGCTTTTGCTCTATATATTCACTTTACAGACAAGAAGAGAGAAAATTAATAAATGAATCTGAAAGAGTTCTTCATTAGGAAAAAAATTTCTCGAAAAGAGTATTTTCTTTTCTATATCTTATTTCCAGTTTTACTATTTTTTATAACTTTTATTGTTGGATTCTTTTCAATTGGAATCTTGCATATTTTTGTAGAAAATGTAAATTTTTTGAGTGGATTCTTTCTAGTTCTAACAACTCTAATTCTCTTTTTTTTGATATTTTCAATTCTCTTTGGAGGAGTGAAAGTGTTTCGTGGTTTAAATAAGAGTGGCTGGAATGTACTATGGCTATTTCTACCTTTAGGAGTAGTAATGATTTTAGAAGAGAACTTTTTTATATTTCTTCTATATCCAAATACACTTTTTACTGGAATAGCTACATTACCTTTTCTCCTCTCTGGTCTCTTATTATCAACTCCAACAGGAAAGAGTAATGGATAGCGATTTACTAATTTTTTTGGGTTTTGGAATTTTGTTTATTTTAATTCACAGCATATTTTTAAAATTTGTAAAGCCAAGTAAAAATACTTCTTCTGAAAATGATTCTAACTCTGACTCTGATTGAGACGGTGGAGATGGTGGTGGAGACTAGAAAAACTCTATTAAAAAAATAAAAATATAGGAAAAATATATGGGTGTTTTATTTACAAAAGATACACAGGCGATTTTCTGGAACAACAATAAAAGTGCAATCCAGAGAATGTTAGATTATGATTACACAATCGGTAGAGAGAAGCCAAGTGTGGCTGGAATTGTTGCTCCAACGAGTTCTAACAAATTCGACAAATTCTTTTATGGTGCTGATGAGGTTATGATACCTCTTTACAAAAATACAGCTGAAGCAGTTGCTGGACAACCTCAAGCTGATGTTTTACTAAACTTTGCATCTTTCAGAACAGCTTACGATGTTACGATGGAAGCTCTAAACATGGACGCTTTCAAAACTATTATGATAACTGCTGAAGGAATTCCAGAGAGACTTGCAAGAGGAATGAACCAGTTTGCAAAATCTAAAAATGTTACGGTAATTGGACCTGCTACTGTTGGTGGTATCGTTCCAGGTGCATTTAAAATTGCAAATGTTGGTGGAACAATTGAAAACATCGTAAATTCAAAACTTCATAGAGCAGGTTCTGCTGGACTTGTTACACGAAGTGGAGGACTTTTCAACGAACTTTCTAACATCATAAGTATCAACGCTGATGGTATAGCTGAAGGTATCGCAATTGGTGGAGACCGATTTGTTGGTTCAGTTTTCATTGACAACATGCTCAGAATGGAAGAGAACCCACAAGTTAAATATATGGTTCTTCTTGGTGAAGTTGGTGGAACTGAAGAGTATAAAGTAATTGAGGCGGTAAAATCTGGAAAGATTACTAAACCTGTAATTGCTTGGTGTATCGGAACAATTGCTGAACACTTCTCTACTGGCGTTCAATTCGGACATGCTGGAGCTTCGGCAAATGCTGAAATGGAAACAGCGGTTTATAAAAACAAGGCTATGGCTGAAGCTGGAATTCATGTTCCTGCAAGTTTTAATGACTTACCTGCAAAAATTGCTGAAGTTTTCCAATCTCTAAATATTCCAGCAATTGAAGAGCCAAAACTCAATATCGTTCCAAAAAACAGAAAAAGCAAAAACTTCATCTGTACAATTTCTGACGATAGAGGTGAAGAGGCAACTTATGCTGGTTTCCCTATCTCTTCTGTTGCTACTCCTGATACTGGAAAAGGTATTGGTGATGTTGTATCTCTACTCTGGTTCAAAAAACAGTATCCGAAATGGGCTACGGATTTCATCGAAACAGTTATGAAAACAGTTGCTGACCACGGTCCAGCAGTTTCTGGTGCTCACAATGCAAAAGTTACAGCTAGAGCTGGTAAAAGTGTAGTAGAAAGTCTCGTAACAGGTCTTCTTACAATTGGTCCAAGATTTGGTGGAGCTATTGATGGTGCTGCTCAATACTTCAAATATGCTGATGACAACAATCTTTCTCCAAAAGAGTTCTTGAAGTATATGAAAAGTGAAGGTGTACCAATTCCAGGTATCGGACACAGAATTAAATCTCTCCGAAATCCAGATTTACGAGTTGAGGGTCTTAAGAAATTTGCTAATGAGCATTTCCCATCCACTCCACTTCTTGACTATGCTCTTACAGTTGAGCAACTCACAACTTCTAAGAAAGATAACCTCATCTTAAATGTTGATGGAACGATTGGTATTCTTATGGTTGATATGTGGAGAGCATTGGGATATTCTGAAACTGAAATCGATGAATTTATCTCAAGCGGAACATTGAATGCATTCTTTATTGTTGGACGAAGCATCGGATTTATTGGTCATATTCTTGATGAGAAGAGACTTGCAATGCCAATGTTCAGACACCCAATGGACGACATTCTTTATGATGTTGAAGTAGCTGAAGAAATTTAGTTTTCTTTTTCCCCTTTGTTAGGGGAAACTATTTGTAAATATCTCCTCTACTTCCAGCATCATAAATATAGATAACTAATTTATTTTCAATAATTGTATATATAAATCTATACTTTCCAACTCTTATTCGATAATCGTCTGTTCCACCTTGAAGCTGTTTTATATCAAGTTCCTGAAAGTTTAATGGGTTCTCAGATAACTTTGTAAATATGGTATTAACTCTCTGAATAAATCCCCTGTCCTGTTTTCTTAAAAACTTTTCAACTCTTTTATGGAGTTCAATTCTGTAACTCATAGGAGTTCATCTTTTAAACTACTCCAGCTGGTAGTATCTCCATTTGCTAAATCTTTTAAGGCTTCTCTTTTTCTTTCAGCCATCTCTTCAGTAAACTTTTCAACTCCAAAAAATGATGAAACAGCTTTCTCTAAAAGCTCATTAATTCCAACTCCTAAACGAGTTGCTTCATCTCTTAAAACTGTTTCAAGTTGTTGGTTTTGTAGTGCCATCATTTTGTAATTCCTTTATAAATCTAAAAAACTTTAGAAATATACCACAATTTCTAGTAATTACTAAGAATTGATAAAGCTTTTTTAATATATAGTTTCAGATAATTTGACAAAGGATTTAACTGTGAATGACATTAGTAAAGCAAATAGCAACAATATAGCTTCTACTTTAGAAGTGTTATCTCAGGGAATTAGAAATGGTTCTGTAAAAAACTACTCAATTTCTCAAGATGAATATACAACAACTATTCAAGTAGGAACGGGAGACTATACATATACTCGTCAGCAAACAAGTATAAATGGTTATACAGAGACTACAAACATAACGGCTCCTTTGATGTTTCCTAATGGCAGACAGCAGATAGCAAGAGAGTTATACAACAAAGGGAAAACACAACAAGAAATTGCAAATCAACTGGGTGTTTCTCAAAAAACTATTTCTAACGATCTTAAGAAAAACTAACTTTCTTTATGTAGGGCTTTTTTAATTGCTATAAAAGCTCCTCTCTCAGCAACACTTATCTTTTCTAAAAGTTCTAGCATTGAAATTGCACAAACGGGTATTTGTGTCTGCTTCCACTTTATTAAACTATTATATTTAAAACCTAAAATTATTGAAAAATCTTTTAACGAAATATCCATATCTTTTAATCTATTTTTTAAATCAAACCAATCCATAAAATCAAACTTTTATAAAAATTATATAGCAACACAAGACTCTTATTAAGTCAAAACAAAACTCTTAAAGAGTTATTAAAGCTATTCCAATATACAATTCTTTAAAAGTAGTCCCAAAGGGTTTAAAACTCAATGGGATAGCGGGTTGGTTTTCCCAATATTGCAAAAATTATTTGTGGATATAAATTAAACCTCGGCATCCGTTCGACAAAAGGACTAAAATGAAAAAACATATTTTTAACTATGTTCTCAAAAAAACACCTCATAAAAAAAGTAGAGGTTGGGTTTTAAAAATTGTTTGGAAAACTTTCAATAGGTTCAAACTTCAATTGAAAGATATTTCAGAAATTTGGGACATTTACAGAAAGATTAAAAATAGAGAAATAGAAATTTCTGAAAAGACTGTTGTAAAAGCAATGAAAACAGAGATTAGAGGCTTATCAAAAGATAACTTGCAGAGATTGAAAGAACTTTCACATGCCTCTAAAAATCTTTACAACCAAGCTCTATATATTGTAAAAAAAGAGTTTGAAGAAAGTGGAAAATATATAGGTTCAAATCAGATTGATAAAATAATTAAAAATGTAAAAAATCTTGAAGGCGAAATCAATTATCGGAAACTAAAAGCTAAAGTTTCTCAACAAACTTTAAGAAGATTAGACTCAAATTTTATGTCATATTTTAGTGCAGTTGCAGATTGGCGAAAAAATCCTAACAAACATTCAGGAAAGCCCAAACCACCAAATTTTCTCAAAAGTGATTTTTATTCTTTAATTTACAATTATCAAGCATTTCAGGTTGTAGAAAATAGAGCTATATTGGAGATTAAATCAAATTTGTATATTAAAATTCCGCAACAGATTTTAGGTAAAAAGATTAAACAAATTGAGATTAATTTTAAATTTAATCAATTTGAAGCAATATTCCATTTTGAAGAAGCTGAAAAAACTACCCAAATTGTAAAAAATAACAATATTGCAAGTATAGATTTAGGAGTTAATAATTTTGCAACTGTGGTTAGCAATGGAACTCTTAATCCATTTATAATCAATGGTCGTCCTTTAAAATCGATAAATCAATTTTATAATAAGAACTATGCTAAATATCGCTCTAAACTTGCAAAAGATGGAAAAATAGAATGGTCTAATAGGTTACAGAAAATTACAGATAAAAGAAATGATAAAATCAAAGATTTTGTCCATAAAGCAACAAATTTACTTGTTGAAAAATTTATTGAAGAAGATATTTCAACGGTCTTAATTGGGAATTTGACAAATTCATTAAATCGAATAAATTTAGGAAAAAGAAATAATCAAAATATTTCAACCTTGCCATTTGGTCAATTTACAGAAATTTTGAAATACAAATTAGAAACATATGGAATTAAAGTTCAAACAGTTGATGAAAGTTATACAAGTAAAGCTAGTTTTATAGATTTTGATGAATTACCAGAAAAATATAGTGGCGAAAAACACTCTTTTTCAGGAAGAAGAGTTAAGCGGGGTCTTTACAAAAGCAAAAATGGAATTCTTCTAAATGCTGATGTAAATGGAGCATTCAATATTTTACGAAAAGCAGTTCCAAACTTTAGATACTTTGGACAAAATATAGAACCAACTGTTTTGAATGTGAGTTAGAGAAAACACATGTCAAGAAAAGAGAGTTGAGGAAAATCCGAACTTTTTGAAATTAGGGGTTGCCTCTAAATTAGATTTTGAAGTTGGACTTATCCGAGATTACAATCACCTCAAAGAAATTCTTGTAAAACTTTAAATCTCATAAAGAGGATTCAAAGTTTTTGCAATTCTCTTATGTATCTCTCCAATTATTCCCTCATCGATAAAACCAATTTTCTTTATAAATCTTTGATGAGATAAATTTTTCACTTGAAACGCATCAATTCCAGAAATTTTCTTTAAGCCATTTTCATTAGTTGGTTCTATTTTTAAAATCCAAGGATATTGAGAAAATTTTTCATTCCAATTTGTAATTGGCACAACAGTTTTTAGTGGTAATTTTCCAATCACATCTGAACTTACAACAACAGCAGGACGAACTTTTTTTATCTCTTCACCAACTTGTGGATTAAACTCAATAAGCCAAATTTCACCCTGCTTAATACTCAAAAATCTCTCCACTATCTTTTCCAAAATCAGTCGTTTTCAGATATTCACCATCTTTAGAAGCAAGTTTTGAAGCTCTTTCCCATCTCTCTAACTCTTTTCTTTCCACAAATTCTCTGATTGCTTCATTGTATAGAGCTGACAAGGATTTACTCATATCCTCTTTAACTTCTAACATTCTCTCTTTTAAATCTACTGACAAATTGAAAGTAACTTTTTCCACTCTGACCATAAAATTACACCATACTTTTTTATGTAATCATATCAGAAATATTGTGCTAAAAATACAAAACTAAAAGGCAAGAAATGAAAAAACTTTAACTATAATCTAACCTCAATTTTGTCATTCACAAATTGATGTATAAGAGAAGAGATAAGAGTTTGATATGGAATTGAGAGTTCTATACCTTTACTTTTTATCTTTTCTAAATCATTTTCTGTAAGTCTAATACTAATTTTTTTACTCTTTTTAGCATAATTTGATGAAGCTCTTTTTAGAAATCCTAACTCTTCTTCAAAATTTTCAACTCTTTGAAACTCATCATTTTCAATATCTTCTAAAATATCTTTTTCGTACTTATCCATTTTTTAAATACCTTTTTGTCATTTTTCTACTTGGAATAATAGTTTTGAGAAAAATACCTTTTTCGTCTCTCACGAATGGAACAATATAAGCGTAATTATTGATATTTACAATCAACATTTTCTGATTAGGATATTTCTCTATATTTGTATGATTTACAATATCTAAAACTCTATCATTTTCAATAGCGATAACTATATCTTCAAAAACTACTATTCTCTCTTTTTTAAGAATTTTATTCTTATCTTCACTCCATTGTATATTCATAAGACCTCTTTTAAACATCTTATTGTATCAGAAATATTTTGCTAAAATTACAAAACCAAAAGGCAAGAAATGAAAAAACTCCAACTTCCAACATATACAAAACTAACTTTAAAGAATGATTATTATGTTGGAATGACTCGTGCAAAAGAGAACTTGTTTCTGCTTACAGAAGATATTTTAATGTTGCAAAATGTAAATTCATAAACATATATTTTAGAAAATATTTAAATGTATATTCCACTTTCCTCTACTTCACTTGCCCATATTTTTGGAAGTTCAGAGTTGATTTTACCTATTAAATATCTTAAAAATAGAATTCCAGATATTCAAAATATCTATCCAAACCATATTTTGCTTTCAAAGAAGAGATGGATAAAAGAGTGTGAAATTTCAATTGAAGTAGATTTAGAAGAGGAAAAGCTATACAAATTAGATGAAGATTTTTATCTTTACGACAAACCTATCGTAATATCTAAAATAAAAAACATTTGGTTTTTAAATATAGAGCAGATGAAGCGAACAGTTGGAAGTATTGAAATTTCACAAGGATTTGTAGAAGTTCCTACAAAAGTGGATTTCAACTCTGAGCCAATAGAATTTATAAAACCGAAAAAATAGTTAAAAAACCCAAAGATATTTCAAAAAAGGTTACTCTTTTCAGAAAAAAAATAGGTGCTTTGATTTTTGCTAAAAATTTTCTCAAAAAAAATAATTTTGTTCAATATGTCGATGAGGTTCTTTCAAATTTAGAACCAGAATTAAAGAAAATAATTTTTACAAGAATGGTTGAGAAAGAAGATATTGAAGAAATTGCAGAAAAAGAGGAAATCAAACTAGAATATTTTGGAAGCATAATTAAAAGAAAGAAAATTCCTGTAAATAGTTTAACTTATCTTTTTGCTCAGCTTTTAACTCATAAACCATTTATGGGTTGTAAGTTCGTCGGTTTTTATGAAGATATTAAAGAGAGTGTGTCAAAAGAGACTTTAGAAAAATATATTGTAATTTATAGTTTTATGGCTGGATACAATGAATTGAGTTTTAAGATAATTGATGACAATGAGAACTTTATTTACAACAGATTTAGAAAAGAAGATTTACAAATTTTAGATACAGTTTTTAAAAAAGTTTTCACTTCCAGAAAAGAGAGATTGGAAGAAATCCAAAAACTAGATTTGGAGAATATTCAAATTTCAGAGCTTTCAGAAAAATTTGGAGTTTCAGAAACAACTATCCGAAAAGATGTTAGAGAAGTTTTTGGAATAAAAAAAATTAGAATCGAGAAATATTTGAAACTTAAAAAATTGAGAAAACTCCTAGAAAAGCCTATTTCTGCAAGAGGAGTTTCAGAAAAGTTGGAAATATCTCTTTCGACTGCTAGAAAGTATCTGAAAGAAGTTGGAGCTAAAAAGCAGAATGGAAAAATGCCTTTATATTTTAAAAAGTGATAAAACTATCAAGATACTTCTTTTCCAATTTCTAAATCTCTACCATTTAAAACCTCTCTAAGTTCTTTTGCAATTTGGTAAGCCAAAAGTGGAGGAACGGCATTTCCAACTTGTCGATGTTGTGCTGAAAGTGAACCTGTGAAAATAAAATCATCTGGAAAAATAACAGGACTGACCAAGTAGCAGTTCTTATCGCCTTGACTGGAGCATTGCGGAGTGGAGAGGTCTCTTTCCCGATATTTTTAGAGTAGCTTGAAATGAGAAGAGAGGCATAAGTCTATTTGAACACTCTAAAGTTTTGCGTTAGAATTCCCAAAAAAAAGGATTTTTCTTGAAAAAGATTGAGACAAAAGATGATTTTAAAAACTTTGTAAAAAGTGTTCAAGATAGTGAGGGTTATGTAAATCCGATTGGTTTCGGTTTTTGCCGAGTAGATTTAGGACAAGGGTCTGGGAAAGTAATTAGTGCATCTTTTCCTCTTGTAAACTGGAATGAGAATTTTGGTTCAGCATCGGTTCTTCTCTCCTCTCTAAATCTTGATTTCACACAGAGTGAAGCTGTTTTTCCTGTAACAAAAGAGCTTATTAAAGGTGCATTAAAGAAATTTTCTCCATTCTCAAAAGAAGATGGTCACAAAAATATTGATGTTCTAAAATTACTTAAAGAAGAGGAAAATTTAGAAAACTTTCGACTCGTTTTCATTTTCAAAGATGAGCCTCTACAATCAGTAGAAGCAACTTATTTAAAACTTTACGCGCTATCACTTAAAAAAGCTCCTTTAAGAAGTTTGAATTTAAATGGTGCTTTCGGTGTTCTTCCAAATGTGGCTTGGAGTGGAAATAGTCCAATAGAACTTAATTGGCTTCGAGAAAATGAGATGGAATTAAAGATTGAGGGAAAATATCCAAATATTGACTCTGTTGATAAGTTTCCAAGATTTTTACAACACATCATTCCTGAAGATAATACAAGAATTCTTGAGGCTTCAAAAGTTAGAATGGGGGCAAGTTTACACGCTGGAACAACAGTTATGCCGGGTGCTTCTTACATAAACTTTAATGCTGGAACAACTGGTGTTTCAATGGTTGAAGGTAGAATTTCTAGTTCAGCTATTGTTGGAGATGGTTCAGATGTTGGTGGTGGAGCTAGTATTCTTGGAGTTCTTTCAGGAACAAATGGAAACCCAATCTCTATTGGTAAAAATTCTCTTCTTGGAGCAAACTCTGTTTGTGGAATTCCTCTTGGTGATGGCTGTATCATAGATGCTGGAGTCTCTATTTTAGAAGGAACAAAAATTTCAATCTCTGAAGTTGAGTTTGCAAAAATTCAAGAAGCAAATCCTGAACTATCTAAAAAGACTCTTTTCAAAGGTGTTGAACTTTCTGGAGCAAATGGAGTTCACTTTAGACAAGAGTCTGAAACTGGAAAAATTGTCGCTTTTAGAAGTAAACGAGAGATAAAATTAAATGAAGAGTTACATTAAGTAGCAGTAAAAATCAGGAACTGACCAAATAGAGTATTTTTGTGCTTTAACAATCTATATGTCATTTCGAACCCTTTCGGGTGAGAAATCTTTTACATAACTTCGAGTAAAAGGATAAACTTTCAAGATTTCTCAATCGCTACGCTCATATCGAAATGACAAGAGAGGTAGAAACCTATTTGGTCA
This sequence comes from Candidatus Thiovulum imperiosus, assembly GCA_024281175.1. GTDB lineage: Bacteria > Campylobacterota > Campylobacteria > Campylobacterales > Thiovulaceae > Thiovulum_A > Thiovulum_A imperiosus. The sequence continues at coordinate 103,994 of JAMJTW010000008.1, read as the reverse complement.
CTCCCAAAAATCAGAGCAAAAGCTCTGGTTTTGTAAAATCAAATTTCAACTTTACTTCTATCATAGATTAGTAATTTCTTACACTTTCTCTTTTAATATTTTATAAAGATACTCTTTTGGTAAAATCATGATAAAAAAGAGGAGTATCTATTGGTTCAACAACAACCTCAACCAGCTTTCTATATGTTTAAATGTATGCAGTCTAGTCCTCCAAATATGCCGAAACCTAGCTGTGTAAGACCAGATAACAGAGACCACTTTCAATACTTGGCACAAACTCTTATGCAGAAAGGTATTATTGCTACGGTTCAACCAATTCAGACAAGTTGTCTTGGTAGATGTAATTTAGGTCCTGTAATGTTAGTAGAACCTGGACATTATATGTATACAGCTGTTGATAAAAGCGGTATTGATAGAATTATTGATGAACACATTATTGGAGGAAATCCAGTAGAAGAGCTTCTAATTCAAGACGCATTTTGGGGAGATGCAATTCCACCATCTCAAATGGCTAGATAATGCTTTTTGATATGTTTCATAGCAAAATTCATCGAGCTACTGTTACAGGAGCGGACCTTCATTATGAAGGTTCTATCTCTATCGATGAAGAGCTTTTAGAAAAAGCCAATATGTGGATTGGACAGAGAGTTGAAATCTGGAATATAAATAATGGCGAACGATTTTCTACTTATATCATCAAAGGTGAAAGAGGAAAAAGAGAGATAACTTTAAATGGTGCTGCCTCAAGAAAAGTTCATGCAGGAGATAAAGTTATAATAGTTACTTATGCTCAATACACAGAAGAGGAGTTGAAAAACTATAAACCAACTGTTCTGCTTTTAGATGATGAAAATAATATAACAAAGATAAAAAGAGAAGTTTGAAAACTAATGTGATTTTTGGACCAATTACATCAAGAAGGTTTGGAGTTTCTCTTGGAATAGACCTCTCTCCAAATATCAAGCAGTGTAATTTTGATTGTCTCTATTGTGAATTGAGAGAACGGGCTAAACAGGTTGGTTTTCAGAGCCAAACTGTTCCTGTGGATACAATAGTTTCAGATATTGAGGAGGCTTTGAATAAGTTTCCAAATATAGATGTTTTAACATTTACAGCAAATGGAGAACCGACTCTATATCCAGAACTAGATGAACTCATTTCAAAAGTCTCTCCAATCGCAAAAAAATTCAAAACTAAAACTCTCATTCTCTCTAATGGTGGAAATAGTTGGCTTGGTTCAATTCAGAAATCTCTACTCCAATTTGATAAAGTAAAACTCTCTTTAGATTGTGTTACAGAAGAGTGTTTTAACAAACTTGATAGACCTTTAAAAGGTATCACTATTGAAGATATTAAAAATGGGATTATTGAGTTTTCAAAAATATTTAAAGGAGAACTCTATATAGAGACTCTTTTTGTCAATGATATCAATACAAAATCAGAAGAGATTTTAGAAATAAATAGATTTTTCCAGAAAGTTCCAACTGTTTTTAGAATAGATTTAGGAACAGTTGAGAGACCTCCGATTTATGATGTAAAACCTATCTCTTATGAGAAGCTGTATAGTATTGCAAGAAGTTTTAGTAGTACTTTACCAATCATGATTGTTCGTCGTCAAAATAGAAAAGAGAGAGATTTGAGCTTATCTAAAACTGAATTGTTGAAAACATTATCTCTCCGTCCTCTTACCCGTTTCGATATAAGTTCTCTTTGTGATGAGGTTACTCAAAGAAATTTTCGAGAACTTATTGTAAAAAAAGAGTTAGTAGTTGAAAAGATAGGAGATATAGAGTTTTTTCGCCCAACTTATTAAATTGTAGAGTCTACAACTTGAAAGGACTTCAGGGGAAAAATACTCTGAAGGAAGTTCTTCCAGAACTGACCGAAGAGTCTACAATTTGAGATAGACTCTTAGGCTCAGAGAGGAAATCCCACTCTATTTAGCCACTTCCAATTTGAAAGACTCTATAAAATCTTTTTAATCTTTAGAGATTTTCTCTTTGATATCTTTTGCAGACTCTACAATTTTTGAAATCTTTTCATCTTCAGATAGAGTTTCATCAAGAAGATATTTGACAAAAGCACTACCAACAATTACTCCATCAACATTTTGAGATTTCTCTACGGCACTTTCTGGAGTTACTCCAAAACCGATAAAAAGAGGTGTTTTAGAAACTTCTCTAACATTTGAGATAACTTCTCCAAGCTCTTCACTCTTTCCACTACCAGTAATTCCAGCATAAGCTACAAGATATATGAAACCGCTATTTGCATCTTTTAGAATTTTTGAAACTCTCTCTTTGCTATCTGTTGGAGCTACAAAAGGGATAAGTTCTCTACCATATTTCTGAAACAGAGAACTATACTCTGCACTCTCTTCATAAGGTAAATCTGGAATTATTGCTCCAAGAACTCCTATTTTCTCCATTTCAGAGACTATACTTTCAAGACCTCTATTGTAAAAGCTATTGAAATATCCCATAAGATAAGTTGGAATTGGAGATGCTTTAGCTATTTCTAAAACTTGAGAAAAAGTAACACCATTCTGAAGTGCTAATTGATTTGCTTTTTCAATCACTTCGCCATCAGCAACAGGGTCAGAAAATGGAATTCCAAGTTCAACAATATCAACATAAGGTTGTAACTCTTTTAAAAGTCTATTTGTAAAAACTATACTTGGATAACCTGAAGTTATATATGCAACAACTTTTTTCACTTAACGCCTCCACACTCTTTAGAGCAGTAAAATTTTCCATCAACAATAATAGCTTCTTTTTCAGAAACGAGAGTTTCACACTTTTCACACGGTATAAATTCATCAGCAGATATCTCTTTATTGCTATTTTTGCTATTTTCAACTACTTTGCTCTTTTTTCTAAAAAAGATAAAATAGATAAGAATTAGGATAACTCCTAAAAGTAGAAATTTCATTTTCTCTCCAATAATAGAAGTTCCAATTTTATCTTAAATCTTAAGTGATAAAGTTGGTGCTGGTTCAACTCCCCCGATTATTGAGACAATAGAAGAGATATCCTCTCTAATAACCTCATCAAAATCGCCTATATGACCTATTCCTGTAAAGAAAGATTTTAAAAGCCAACTATTCAAGTTCTCAAAAAACTTTTCAAAAAAGTGTATATCCTCAAAGTTCAAATTAACAACATCATCAATATTTGCACTCAACTCATGTGAAAAATCTTCCATAATATCTGATAAAATATAAGTCTCCTCATATTTCTCAATCACTTTTATAAATCCATCAATAGAAGAGATAATTTTCATAACTATCTTTTTATTGAATTCATGTTCTTCAGATATCTCTATCAACTCAAGACTCATCTCTTCACCAATTTTCTGAAGTTTTAAAATTTCGTCTTCTGGAATAAATTTGTAAATTCGATTTTTCTTAACACTTTTTCTCTTTTCAAAATGTTTAAATTTATAGAGTTTAAAAGTAAGCTGTTTGCCATCACTCTTAAATTCAAACTCATTGAAAAATATGTTGTTATTATTTGTCATGAAAACAAGATAGGGAGAAGCTGTTGTCCAGAAGAAAAGGTCTGAAGTCTCTTCAATAATAAATTGGAAACTTTTATCCTCTTCAGACAAGTTGTCATCAGATTTTAGAAAACCAAAAAAAAAGTAGAGAGAACTTATAAAACCGAAGATATCTCCCTTTTGGAGTCCATCTCCAAGAGTTGTCATGTGAAGCCAGAAATCATCTAAATCTTCCTCTTTCTCCATAAAAAATATACTTTTGTAACTTTTGATATTTTTCTCTTTAAAAAGATTTAGGCTTCTGCTTTTGGCAGTTAGACAGTTATTATCATTCATAAGTTCTCCTTGTTGATGAGGTATTACATAATGATAACAGAAGTTTTAACTCCGAGAAGAGAAGAAGTCTCTCAGAGTATTTCTAATCTAGTCTTGTAACTCTTTTATCCATTGTGCCATAACTTGATTTGGCATAGCACCTGGAGCTTCTAAGAAATTCAACACAAAACTGTTTGAAAGTTCAGTTACACCAATAGAACGAGGTCTAACAGCAATAATATCAACATTTGGAACTTGAGGACCAAAACAGAAAACGATATTTTGAATATCTTTAATCTCATTTGGAATTTGTCCGTTTATTCCTTTTGTGTGATTATAGTGGTCAAAAACACCGATAAAACCAACCATTGGATTGTTATCAATATCCTCTTTTAATTTAGAGACAATATCAGAAACCGTAGCATATTTTGTGCTATTTTTAGGAATCTCTAAAGAAAAAATAGGGAATTTTCCCATTGCCATTTTATGTTCCATAAGTCGAACCTTTTTAGGTCGAATTTTATCAAAATTCCAAGTTATCTAGTTTGTAAATGTCGCTATCTTGTTTATAGAGATTTCCACTCTCTCTTTTAATAAAAAAGATAGATGGAACTTCGTAGATATTGAACCTTTGAATAATTTTCAACATAGTATCTGTTCCAGTTTTAACTTCTGTAACATTTTTGTCTAAAATTGGTTTTTCTAAAGTTTGATAGTAATCTATTAAAAGTATTGGTGTAGAGTTTTCTATCTTTTGTAACTTCTCAAAGCTATTTTTATCTTTTGAGTTGTAGACGATAACTAGATATTTTTCAGCTTGTGGAGTAAAGATGTCTCTACTTTCATAAAGAGTCCATTCCGAAAAGTTTATAAATTTGAATTCAGCAAATTTGTAGTTGTAGTAGGCGAATGAAGCCGCAATCATTGCAGCTCCAAAAAAGGAGGCAAAAAGCCGTCCAATCATTATTAAAGGCTTAAAGCAGCTTCAAGTTTAGAAGAGAATGCAGCTTTACTTTGAGCACCAATAATGTGGTCTACTGGTTTACCATCTTTGAAGATAATTAGTGTAGGAATTGACCGAATTCCATATTTCATTGCTGTATGTCTCTCATCATCAGTGTTAACTTTTGCAATTTTTGCTTTTCCTTCATACTCTTCAGCAAGTTCTTCAACAACTGGAGCAATCATTCTACAAGGACCACACCAAGGAGCCCAAAAATCTACTAAAGTTACACCTTCTGCAATTGCAGCATCAAAATCAGCATCTGTTAAAGTTATAGGTTTTCCCATAAAGAAATTTCCTCTAAAATAAAAATATTGTGGGATTTTATCTAAATTTCTTGTAAGAAAACTTACTTATAAGTTCAGCTTTAAGGAAATAAGAAACAGGGAGTGATTTTTTATGCTTTAATAATTGATATGTCATTTCGAACCCTTTAGGGTGAGAAATCTTTTACATCACTTCGAGTAAAACGATAAGTTTTTAAGATTTCTCAATCACTCCGTTCATATCGAAATGACAAGAGAGGCATAAACCTATTTCAAATTCCATCTTTTGGAAATAAAACTAAAATAGCAATTGCACTTAGAAGATAACCATCAACTCTATCAAGAATGCCACCATGACCCGGAAGAATGTTACCGCTATCTTTTATATCTGCTCTTCTTTTTAAATAGCTCTCAAAGAGGTCTCCAAAAACAGCAAAAATAGAGATAGTAAAAGAGAATGGAATTAGATAGAGATAAGACATCTGGAATAGGTACTCTCCAAAAAGAAGACCTCCAGCAGTTCCAAAAAGAACTCCACCAATTACACCTTCCAGAGTCTTTTTTGGAGAAGTTGGTGAAAATCCTCTTTTCCCCACAGCTCTACCAACAAAATATGCCATGCTATCTGTTAAAGCAACAACAACTACAAGCCAACTTAAAATCTCAATTCCACCTATTTTGTAAATTTCAAAAATAGCAAGAAATGGTAGTGTTGGATAGAGGAACATAAAAAATATTTTTGGTTCTAATTTAGGTTTATAGGCGATGATAGATAGAGAAGAGATAAGAAGAATTAGGAAAATATCTATTCCTGAAATATAGATGGCAGAAATCCAGATAGTTACACCAGATGCATAGTAAAAGATAGAACTTTCTATCTCATATATTTTTATAGCTTCAAAAATAGAAATCAGGAAAACAGCTCCTAGAAAACCCCAAATAAGATAGAAATTATTTATATAACCAATGAAGCCAACAAGAAGAAACAGTAGAACTCCTGTTACAACTCTCTGTATCAAGATAGTGCCTTTTTCCTAAGTTTATCGAAAAATTATGATAGAGTTTATTTTCAAAAAAGTAATTTAAAAAGGTCGAAATTTGGATAGAGAGAGAATTATAATTCTTGTAGATTTTGAGAACATTCACAACTTTACAGTTCCAACAGAGAAGAGATATGAGATGGTGGTCTATATTTTTGTTGGAGCAAAGCAGAAAAACATATCTATAAATTTGATAGAAAATATATTAAAGAATGGTAAATTAGAGATACGAAAAAGTTCATTTATTGGGGAGAACTCATTAGATTTTGGATTAGCGGTTGAGGCTGGAATTATTCATTCAAAAGAGGATAAAGGTAGTAAATTTTACATTTTGTCTAAAGATAAGGGTTTTAATTTAGTTACAGAGTATCTGAAGCAGTATGGTCGGGTAGCTAAGAGAGTGGAAAACTTGGATTTTTTAAGTGGTGGTGATAAAACTGCAAATAGAGAAAAGCAGTTCTACACACATCTAAAATCTATATTTGCAAATACGAATATGGTAATTTCTCAAAAAGAGAATGGATTTAAAAATCAAGTAAAAAGCATTTTCAGAAATGACAATATCTCTGAAGATGAGGTCTCTTATATCTACAAAAGAGCTATTCAAGATGGTTACACTAAATAGAGATTTTTCAGAAACTTATATAGAGAAACGGTCTAAATTTATAACACATCTCTTTCCCTATAAAAATTTTCAAGAAAAGATGAGTGAACTTAAAGAGGAACACCCAAAAGGAAGACATTTTGTTTACGCATTTCGATATTTTAATGAATTCAAACAAATTGTAGAGGGTAGTAGTGATGATGGAGAACCAAAAGGAACTTCTGGAAAACCATCATTAGCAGTTTTAAAAGGTGCTGATATTGTAGATGTTGGTGTTATTATTGTTCGCTATTTTGGTGGAATAAAACTTGGAACTGGTGGGCTTGTTAGAGCCTACACCTCATCAGTAAATTTGGTTTTGGAAAATAGTGAACTACTGCCTTATGTAGAAAAGAGCAGAAATTTCTTTGAGATATCGTATAGCGATATTTCAAAATTTAAGTATGAAGTTTCAAAACTTCATCTTGAAATAATCTCTCAAAACTTTTCTGAACTTGGTGCTATATTTGAAGTTGCTGGAGAAGAAGAGAAATTAGAAAAGTTAGCTACTAAACAAATTTAATAAAATATATTTTTTTTTGTAAATGAAATTTTTAAATTTATATTTAAAAATAGATAGAATTTAAAAAATTTACAAAAGGCTCTTTATGTTTAGGCATATATTTTTGGCTCTTTTTGTCTCTTCTTTTCTTTTAGGGGCAATACCTCCAACACTTTCATATCAAGGTTATCTCCTTGAAGATAATGGAAGTCGTGTTAATGGTGATGTCAATATCACTTTTCTTCTCTATGATGTACTTGAAGATGGAACAGCTCTCTGGAGTGAAGAGAGAAATGTATCTATTGAAAATGGCATCTACTCTGTAATTCTTGGTGCAGAAGAACCAATAGATTTAGATTTTGATGTTCAATACTGGTTAGCTCTTCAAATAGGCGGTGAAGAGATGTCTCCTCGACAGAAACTTACAAGTGTCGCCTACTCTCTAAATTCTATAAAGATGCAAGAAGATTTAGAAACTTCTATCTCAAATTTAGAATCTGCTTTGGAAACTTCTATTGAGCAAAACAACTCAAATACTCTACTTGCAGTTTCGGCAAATTCTGACAATATAAATTACAATTTCGATTCTATTTCAGATTTAGAATCTGATGTAGAGAGCAATGTTTCAAGTTTAGAGAATTCTATTTCCAATTTAGAATCTGACTTGGTTTCTGATTTAGAAAACAATGTTTCAAATCTGGAAAACTCCATTTCAAACTTAGAATCCGACTTAGAAGATTCTATTTCCAATTTAGAATCTAACTTAGAAAGTAATGTTTCAAATCTGGAAAACTCCATTTCAAACTTAGAATCTGACTTAGTTTCTGATTTAGAAAACAATGTTTCAAGACTTGAGTCTCTAATTTCAGATGTAAACTCTTCTGTTTTAAATTTAGAGATAGATATAAAATCTGATTTAGAGAGTAATGTTTCAAATTTAGAAGCAACTATCTCCAACTTAGAATCTAACTTAGAAAGTAATGTTTCAAATTTAGAAGCTGATATTTCGACAAATGCTGGAAACATAGCTACAAATGAAACTGATATTTCTACAAATGAAACTGCAATTTCTACGAATACTGGAAACATAGCTACAAATGAAACTGATATTTCTACAAATGAGACTGCAATTTCTACGAATGCTGGAAACATAGCTACAAATGAAACTGATATTTCTACAAATGAGACTGCAATTTCTACGAATGCTGGAAACATAGCTACAAATGAAACTGATATTTCTACAAATGAGACTGCAATTTCTACGAATGCTGGAAATATAGCTACAAACTCTTCCAAAATTTCAGATTTAAACTCTACAAAAATGTCTACTTCTGATTGGGATACAAATTCTGATGGAAAAATCGAAGATGAGAACTTAGATACTGACGGTATTTTAAATCGAAGCGGAACAACTCAAAGTGGAACAAATGCTCTTGCTTGGGGAAAAGATACAATAGCTTCTGGGGATTATTCAACAGCTTGGGGTAGAGATACAACAGCTTCTGGTGATTATTCAACAGCTTCTGGTTATGACACAACAGCTTCTGGTAATTATAGTACAGCTTCTGGTTATAGTACAACAGCTTCTGGATTATATTCAACAGCTTCTGGTTATAGTACAACAGCTTCTGGTTATAGTACAACAGCTTCTGGTGCTGGCTCAACAGCTTCTGGTTATACCTCAACAGCTTCTGGTTATGCCTCAACAGCTTCTGGTCGTTATTCAACAGCTTTTGGAAGTAGCACAATAGCTTCTGGCGATTATAGTACAGCTTCTGGTCGTTATTCAACAGCTTCTGGTGATTACAGTACAGCAATGGGTTCCTATACAGAAGCAAATGCTTCAAACTCTCTTGCAATTGGAAAATACAATACTGAAGGAAACAAAGATGCTCTTTTTGTAGTTGGAAATGGAACAAGTTCTTCTGCAAGAGCTGACGCTTTTGAAGTAAACACATCTGGTGATGTTCAAATTTCTGGAAAACTCTATGTTGGTGGAACAGAAATTGAGACTGAAATTTCAAATAGTGTAACTGATTTAGAAACTGCAATTGACAACAATACAACTGCTCTTTCTAACACTATCTCTACAAATGTAAGCAATTTAGAAACTGCAATTGACAACAATACAACTGCTCTTTCTAACACTATCTCTACAAATGTAAGCAATTTAGAAACTGCGATTGACAACAATTCAACTGCTCTTTCTAAC
>JAMJTW010000008.1:0-94418 GCA_024281175.1 Candidatus Thiovulum imperiosus | reverse complement strand
CTGCAATTGACAACAATTCAACTGCTCTTTCTAACACTATCTCTACAAATGTAAGCAATTTAGAAACTGCAATTGACAACAATACAACTGCTCTTTCTAATACTATCTCTACAAATGTAAGCAATTTAGAAACTGCAATTGACAACAATTCAACTGCTCTTTCTAACACTATCTCTACAAATGTTTCTACTCTCACAACTTCTATTTCTACAAATGTAAGTAATTTGAGAACAAGTATAGAAAACAATGTAACAAATTTAGAGACTTCCGTTTCTGCAAAAATGTCTACTTCTGATTGGGATACAAATTCTGATGGTCTTCTTGATGCTAATAAAACAGATGTAGATGGTATTTTAAATCGAAACGGAACAACTCAAGGTGGAGCAAATGCTTTAGCTTTTGGTGTATTTACAACAGCTTCTGGTAATGTTTCAACAGCTTTTGGTGGATTTACAACAGCTTCTGGTGATGGTTCAACTACTTTTGGTGTAGGTACAATAGCTTCTGGTGATTATAGTACAGCAATGGGTTCCTATACAGAAGCAAATGCCTCAAGCTCTCTTGCAATTGGACAATACAATACAGAAGGAAACACTGATGCTCTTTTTGTAGTTGGAAATGGAACAAGTTCTTCTGCAAGAGCTGACGCTTTTGAGGTAAATACGAGTGGTGATGTTCAAATTTCTGGAAAACTCTATGTTGGTGGAACTGAAATTGAAACTGAAATTTCAGACAGTGTAAGTAGTTTGGAAACTGCAATTGATAGTAATTTCTCAAACTTGACAAGCACAATTTCTACAAATGTTTCAGGTCTTAGAACAAGTATAGATGGGAATGCTACAAATCTTACAAGCACAATTTCTACAAATGTTTCAAATCTTAGAACAAGTATAGAAAACAATGTTACAAATCTTGAAACTTCTGTTTCTACAAAAATGTCTACTTCTGATTGGGATACAAATTCTGATGGTCTTGTTGATGCTAATAAAACAAGTAATGATGACATTTTAAACCGAAGTGGAACAACTCAAAGTGGAACAAATTCTCTTGCTCTTGGAAGAAATACAAATGCTGGTGGAAACTATGCTATGGCTTGGGGTAATGATACAAATGCTTCTTACTATGGTTCAACAACTTGGGGTGAAGGAACATTAGCAACAGAAGAATATGCAACAGCTTTTGGTAGTGGTTCAACAGCTTCTGGATATTATAGTACAGCTTTTGGTAGTGGTTCAACAGCTTCTGGTGAAGGTTCAACTGCTTTTGGTAGAAAGACTGTAGCTTCTGGAAATAAAGCAACGGCTTGGGGTTATCGTACAAACGCTTCTGGTTCTTACAGTACAGCTTCTGGCAGAGATACAAATGCTTCTGGTGATTACAGTACAGCTTCTGGTTATGACTCAATAGCTTCTGGTGATTACAGTACAGCTTCTGGTTATGACTCAACAGCTTCTGGTAATTACAGCACAGCTTCTGGTTATCAATCAACAGCTTCTGGTCATCAATCAACAGCTTCTGGAACTAGTTCAATAGCTTCTGGTTCTTACAGTACAGCTTCTGGTTATAATACAAAAGCTCTTGGTGATTACAGTACAGCTCTTGGTAGATATACAGAAACAAATGCTTCAAGCTCTCTTGCAATTGGACAATACAGCACAGAAAGAAACAGTGATGCTCTTTTTGTAATTGGAAATGGAACTAGCACTTCAGCAAGAAGTGATGCTTTTGAAGTAAACAGTTCTGGTGATGTTCAAATTTCTGGAAAACTTTATGTTGGTGGAACAGAAATTGAGACTGAAATTTCAGATAGTGTAATTGATTTAGAAATTGCAATTGATAGCAACTTCTCAAATTTAACAAGCACAATCTCTACAAATGTTTCAGGTCTTAGAACAAGTATTGATGGAAATACAACTGCTCTTTCCAACACTATTTCTACAAGTGTAAGTAATTTGGAAACTGCAATCGACAACAATACGACTGCTCTTTCTAACACCATTTCTTCAAAGATGAGTACTTCTGATTGGGATACAGACTCAGATGGAAAAATCGAAGATGAAAATTTAGATGTTGATGGAGTTTTCAATCGAAGTGGAACTTCTCAAACAGGAACAAATGCTCTTGCTTTGGGTATTGGTTCAACAGCTTCTGGATACGCTTCAATGGCTTCTGGCGGAAATACAATAGCTTCTGGTGCTGTTTCAGCAACTTGGGGTGATGCTTCAGTAGCTTCTGGATACGCTTCCATGGCTTCTGGTTTTGACACAACAGCTTCTGGTGATTATTCAACAGCTTCTGGAAAGGGAGCAGTTGCTGACCAAGAAAATATGACTGCAATTGGAAAATACAATACAGAAGGAAATGAAAATGCTCTTTTTGTTATTGGAAATGGTTCTGATATTGCAAGAGCTGACGCTTTTGAAGTAAATACAAGTGGTGATGTTCAAATTTCTGGAAAACTTTATGTTGGTGGAGTTGAAGTTTCTACTTCAGAAAGAAATACAACTACTATCTTAAATGCAACTGACTCTGTAACGATGAGTGGAATAAATGCTCTTGCTTGGGGTTATGAAACAAATGCTTCTGGTGATAGCTCAACAGCTTTTGGTGGTTTTACAACAGCTTCTGGTGATGGTTCAACAGCTTTTGGTTTTGACTCGAATGCTTCTGGTGAAGCTTCAATGGCTTGGGGTGGAAGCTCTATGTTCGGACAAGGAGGAACGGCTTCTGGTTATGGTTCAACAGCTTGGGGTTATGAAACAACAGCTTCTGGTTTTTACAGTACAGCTTTTGGTAATGGTTCAACAGCTTCTAGTGATAATTCATTAGCTTTTGGTAGAGATACAAATGCTTCTGGTATTTACTCAATAGCTTCTGGTTATCAAACGAATTCATCAGGTGTTCTTTCAATGACTTGGGGAGGTGGATACAGTGGAGGTACTTATTATAAAGGTTCAACAGCTTCTGGTGATGGCTCGACAGCTTGGGGTTATAATAATCAAGCATCTGGTTACCAATCAACAGCTTGGGGTGGTAATACAGTAGCTTCTGGCTACCGTTCAACAGCTTCTGGTTATGAAACAACAGCTTCTGGAATGTATTCAACAGCTTTTGGTTATCAAACAACAGCTCTTGGTGATTACAGTACTGCAATAGGTTCCTATACAGAAGCAAATGTTTCAAACTCTCTTGCAATTGGAAAATACAATACAGAAGGAAATACAGACGCTCTTTTTGTAATTGGAAATGGTTCTTATGGTTCAAGAGCTGACGCTTTTGAAGTAAATACGAGTGGTGATGTTCAAATTTCTGGAAAACTTTATGTTGGTGGAACTGAAGTTACTTCTGTTACAGAGAAAAATACAACTACTATCTTAAATGCTACTGACTCTGTAACTATGGACGGAACAAATGCTCTTGCTTGGGGTGATGGCTCAACAGCTTCTGGAGGTTATTCAACAGCTTTTGGTGGAAGTACAACAGCTTCTGGCTACTATTCAACAGCTTCTGGTTTTAATTCAACAGCTTCTGGTGGTGCTTCAACAGCTTCTGGTTTTAATTCAACAGCTTCTGGTTCTAATTCAGCAGCTTTTGGTGAAAGCTCAACAGCTTCTGGTTATACTTCGACAGCTTTTGGTAGTTATTCAATAGCTTCTGGAATGTATTCAACAGCTTTTGGTTATCAAACAACAGCTCTTGGTGATTACAGTACTGCAACAGGTTCCTATACAGAAGCAAATGCTTCAAGCTCTTTAGCAATTGGAAAATACAATACAGAAGGCAACACCGATGCTCTTTTTGTAATTGGAAATGGAACTTTTGGTTCAAGAGCTGATGCTTTTGAAGTAAATACGAGTGGTGATGTTCAAATTTCTGGAAAACTCTATGTTAGTGGAGTTGAAGTTTCTGCTTCAGAGAGAAATACAACTACTATCTTAAATGCGAGTGATGGAACAACTGCAACTGGAACAAATGCTTTAGCTTGGGGTAATGAAACAAATGCTTCAGGAGACTACTCAACAGCTTGGGGTAATGAAACAAATGCTTCTTATGTCTATACAACAGCTTGGGGTGAAAGGACTTCTTCTAAAGGTAGAGGAGCCACATCTTGGGGTAAAGAGACAGTGGCAAAACTGGGCTATTCAACAGCTTGGGGCTATCAAACAAAGGCTTCTAATTCTAGATCAACAGCTTGGGGCTTTCAAACAGAGGCTTCTGGTTATACTGCAACAGCTTGGGGTAATGAAACAAATGCTTCTGGTTCTTATTCAACAGCTTTTGGTCTCGGAGTAATAGCTGACCAAACCAGTATGACAGCAACTGGAGAATACAACACTCAAAACAATACAGATGCTCTTTTTGTAGTTGGAAATGGAACTGATAGTTCTACAAGAAGTGATGCTTTTGAAGTCTTCTCTAGTGGAAATGTAGAAGTTGCTGGTACTGTTACTGCAAGTGGGACTACACTCTCTTCTGACAAAAGACTTAAAAAAGAGATTACACCAATTGAAAATGCTTTAGAAAAAGTAGAAGAAATTAGAGGTGTAAATTACTATTGGAAAGATGAAAATCGAGATAGCTCTCTTCAGATGGGTGTAATTGCTCAAGATGTTCAGAAAGTTGCTCCAGAACTTGTAAAAGAGGGAGGAGATGGATATCTTTCAGTCTCTTATGCATCTATGAATGGACTTCTTGTCGAAGCAGTAAAAGAATTAAAATCTGAAAACGAGACTCTTCGAGAAGAGAACAGAAAACTTATGGAGAAACAGGAGAAAATTTTAAAAGCTCTAAAATCTCTTGGAATAGAAATCGAGTAATCCACTTAGGATTTTTTACACGGGAGGACTCCTCCTCTCTAAATTGAGCTACTCCTGTCACCTCGATTGGAGCGAGGACTCCTCTTCTCTCACTTAAACACACTATTAAATCAATTTAGATACTATTTAATAAAAGGAAATTTATGAAGAGAGTTGTCTATTCAGGCACTTTTGACCCGATAACAAGAGGGCATATAAATATTATAGAGAGAGGATTAACATTTTTTGATACTGTTGTTTTAGCAATTGCTGAGTCAAAAGAGAAAAATCCACTTTTTACAATTGAAGAGAGAATGGAGATTGCGAGAGTTTCTACGAAAAATTTAGGTAGCGTAGAGATAGTCTCTTTTTCTGGACTGTTAGTAGATTTTTTAAAAGAGAGAGATATAAGATTTGTAATTCGCGGTTTGAGAAATGGTGTTGATTTTGAGTATGAAAGAGATATGCACTATGCCAATAAATCGCTATATAAAGATATTGAAACAATATATCTAAATTCAAAACTTGAAGATAGTTTTGTTAGCTCTTCAGTTGTCCGAACAATTTTAAAATTTGGTGGTGATGTTTCTCACCTGCTTCCAGCAGAGAGTCTTGAATTGATAAAAAAGAAAAAAGAAAGAGATTGAAGAAATCATGTTTTATAATTTCAGAAAAAATTGAGAGTTTTATATGAAGTACATGCTATTCATTCTCTTTTCTGGAATTCTCTTTTCTGCGGAAATTGAGACAAAACTGGAGAGAGAGTTTATAACAAGAGGTAGTGATAATAGTTTAACAGTAACTATTTATGGACAAGATATAGATTTGCCAACAGTTTCAGAAATTGGTGGAGTAAGAGTTACTGGAATTTCTAAAGAGAACTTTTTTCATTCTGTAAATGGTTCGATTACAAGAGGAATGAAAGTTCGATATAGCTTTTCACCTGAAGAGAATGGAACAGTAGAGCCGATGAGGTTTGAAGTTGATGGTGAAAGTGTCTGGAGTAGAAAAGTTGATTTCTTTGTTGTTGAACCTCATCAAAATAAGAGTGACCCATTTCAACTAGAGATAGTTTCTGAAAAGAGAAAATATTATCTAGGTGAAACTATTGAAGTTCGTGCTATTTATAAGGAAGATACTACAAAAGATGTTATCGAAAGACGATATGAAGAACCATCTGGTGACGGATTTTGGAAACGAGGAAATAGTCAAGTCTTCAAAAAAGTAGAAGGCACAAACTCCATTCTCGAAATCATCTACACCTTTTCACCTCAAAAAGTTGGAACTCACTATATAAATAGTGCAAAAATGAGAGTTGGAGTTCGAAGTCGTCGTCGGGACTCTTGGGGTTTTCCTTTCGAAACTGTAAAGTGGAATGAAGTAATTTCAAATCGAATTCATATTGAAGTTGTTCCTGCCCCGGCTAAACTTGTTGGTGAGTTTGATATCTATACTGAAGTTGATAAATTGGAAGTTAAATCTGGAGAAGCTGTAAATCTAAAACTGGAAATTGTTGGAGACGGGAATCTCGAGGATTTGAAACCTTTTGGAATAAATATCAGAAATGGAGTTGTTTATGATGAAAAGCCTGAAATTTCACATCAAATCTCCAAAGATAATGCTATTAGTACTTATACTCAAAAGTTTGCAATTATCTTAGATAAGAATGGAACTATCCCAGAGATAGAATTAGAGTACTTCAATCCAAACAGTGGCAAAATAGTTGTTAAAAAGAGTAGACCAATTCCAATTGTAGTTGTTGGAAATAGTAGGAGTTCAAAAGCGATTTTAGAGAAAAGAGATGGTGTTGTACTAGAGCAGAATTGCACTTCTGAAAAGGTTATAGTTGGTAGAGAAGAGAGTTATCTTTTTGCACTATTTGGAGCTATTGGAACAGCAATTCTATTTCTAATTCCATATAGAAAAATTTCAAAATTTAGAATTTTTTCAAAAAGAGAGAAGTTGCAGAAACTGTTGCCAGAAGTTTATAAGAGTAGTGAAAATCTCAAAAAAGCCAGAGAGTTAGAGAAGAAAATTTATGAATAGTAAAAAGATAATTTTCAAAGTTAGAAAACAGATATTTGGTGAACTCTCTGGAAATAATCCATCTATTTTAAAGGGTGAAGGTTACGATTTTATCGAACTTAGAGAATACAACAATGGCGACGATATTAGAAAAATAGATTGGAATATTACAGCTAAGCTAAACTCTCCACATGTCAAAGTTTTTCGAGAGGAGCGGGAGATAAAT
The DNA here is from genome assembly GCA_024281175.1 of Candidatus Thiovulum imperiosus. Classification (GTDB taxonomy): domain Bacteria; phylum Campylobacterota; class Campylobacteria; order Campylobacterales; family Thiovulaceae; genus Thiovulum_A; species Thiovulum_A imperiosus. Next base: position 87,371 of record JAMJTW010000008.1, on the reverse strand, counting down.
GTTGTAGCAGTCTCTCTTCTTGGAGGTTCAACCTACTTTGGAGGTCAAGTTTTAAAACAGGAGACCATTGCTGAAATAGTTGCTCTGCTTGGCTTCTCAACAACAAAAAATATGGACACATTTAGCTCTTACATCTTTGCTGAAAAAGAGTACATTTTTGAAAGAGCTTCTAAAAAGTATAGAGGAGTTGAAAGAGGAGTTGAAAATATAGTGAATTTCTCTCCTTTTCAAAAAGGGATAGATGGTGATTTTGTTGTCAAAACTCTATTAGAGCGAGTTAAGAGAAAAAGTCTTATTTTCATAATTTCCGATTTCTACACCCCATTAGATTTAAAACTTCTCTCTAAACATAGTGAAGTTGTTGTTGTAAAAGTTCGAGACAAAATTGAGGAAAATCCACCACCTTTTGGATTTGTAACTCTGGTTGATAGTGAAAGTGGAGATAGAGTTGAAGCAGATTTTAGTAATAACAGCTCTTATAAGATGAATTTACGAAACCACGATTTCAAACTGTATGAAAATTGGAGAAAGTGGGGAGTTAGATATTTAGAAGTTGAAAATGGCTTAGAGATATATACCACTTTTAGAAAGTTCTTTAACACATAATTCCCAAGTAGAACTTGGAAAAAAGTGGAATTTAGGCTATTGCTTTGATTTCGCTATATGCCCAATTTATAAGTTTAGTTTTCTCCTCCATCTCAATTTTAGCATCACCACTATATCGGTCTGGGTGAAACTCTTTCATGAGTTGGAGGTATCTCTTCTTAACTTCGTTTATTGGAGTATAACACTTCACATCTAAGATGGAGTAAGCCAAATCGATACTTCGTAATTTGATTTTGGTTTCAGTCTCCTCTTCACTTGTATAAGTTTTAGGATTTAAAATGTATCCTCCTAAAAGTTTTGCCATTCCAAAACAGAACATAAAAAACTACATCTGAATTCTTGAAATCTCTTTATAGGCACTCAATGCTTTATTTCGAACCTCTAACATAAATTTCATTTTCAATTCAGCTTTATCTATCTGCAATGCAGCTTGATGTAAATCTTTAACTTGTCCAGTAGCCATATCTGTCATCGCTCTTTCAGACTGCTTTTGAGTATGATTTAAATCTTGAATACTCTCTTTTAAAAGTTTTGTAAAACTCTGCTCTCCTTCGAGAGTCTCTATTTTTCCAACTTTCTCATTTCCAGAAATTCCAGAAATAGAACCAATTCTAATATCCATTTTTTACTCCTAACTCATTAAACTAATTGCATCATTTGCCATCTTTTTTGCACTCTCAAAAGCAGCAACATTTGCTTGATATGACCTTGTAGCTTCGATGAGGTCAGACATCTCAACAACTGGATTTATATTCGGATAAGCTACATATCCTTTAGTATCAGCGTCTGGATGAGATGGGTCATATTTCATTTTTGGTTCGCTATCGTCTCGAACAACTTTATCAACAACAACACTCATAACGGGAGGTTTCGGCTCTTGTCCGACAAGACCTTCTCGAAGTGGGTCTTCATATTTTAAAAGTCCATTCTCTTTTGCAAGAGAGTTGTTTAACTCCTTATCAAAATCTATCGCTTTAAAAACAAGTTCTTGTCTTCGATAAGGTCCACCTTCACTTGTTCGAGTTGTTTGAGCATTTGCAATATTTGTAGAGACAACATTTATTCTAGCTCTTTGAGCTGAAAGACCATATCCACTAATATCAAAATTTGATAAAAATCCCATTTTCTACTCCTAATTCAATTTCTCTGAAGCTGTTACAGCTGCTCTAAAGATATTAGACTCTTTTCGAAGTCCAGAAACAAGAGCTTTAAACATCACACTGTTTTTAGCCATTTCTGTAGTCTCAACATCTAAATCAACGCTGTTGCCATCATTTTTAGCACCATGACCATCTCTAAAAAAGAGAGTTGGATTTGGTGGTGACTCTGGGTCTCCCTTGATATGTTTGTACTTAGTTTGTGCTAAACACAACTCATCATCTTTTTCACTGGAAAAGACCTTTTTCGCTTCATCATTTAGAGCTTTTTCAAATGCTATATCTCTCGGTTTGTAAAAAGGAGTATCAACATTTGAAAGGTTTCCAGAAATGAGTTTCTGTCGAGTAGCTCGACTATTCATTGCTGAAACCATAAAGTCATGTGCTTTACTTATTTCGACCATCTCTCTTCTCCAACAATTTTATTTTCTTTAGAGCAAAAAATGTTCCTAATCTTCTAAGTAATACTCAATAGTTGAGACAACTCGAACTCTTTTTAAATATGGAGTGTTAGAGTCTCTATCTGAAATTGAGAATTGACCTTGATAAGCAGTCTTTATTTTTCCAAGTTTACTACCAGAGTCTTTTGCAAATCTCTCTGCAACTTCTCTACCATTTTTTGTAGCTTGTTCTATCATCTCAGGTTTTATCTCATTTAAACCTCTAAAGAGATATTGAACCCAACTATTTGAGACATAGATATCATTTTCAGAAAGAATTTCCAATTTGTTTCGAGTGGTTCTTACCAAGTCTACTTTCTTTGTATAGACATTCAGAGTGATAGAAGTTGTAAACTTTTCTGTTTTTGAATTGTAATTATATTCGTGGTTATCAGTAATTCTAGGTAGGGAAATCTCAATCTCATCTTTACTAAAACCCTGCTCTATTAGAAAATCGTAAACAATACCACTCTTCATTCTCAAATCAGAAAGAAGATATTTTAAACTGTTTCCCTTTAAACTGAAAACTACTGGAAATATAGCAATATCTGCTTTTACCTCTTTTTCTGCTAAACCTTTAACGGCGACAACTCTTTCAGACTCTTTAACTTCTAAAATTGTATAAGATATAGTAATTGCTGAAAGAATTAGGGAGACTCCTAAAATTAGTGCTGAAATTTTCATAAAATAACCTTTAATTTTATAGTAACTCTCAGAAAATTTCTAAAATATTTTCTGGAATTTTAGAGGGTTTAGAGTTGATGAGGTGTGCTAAAAGAATTTCAGCACTAAAGATTTGAACCTCATCTCTAAAAATAGTTTGAAGAAGTTTAATCGATGCTTTTCGAAGCTCAAGAACTTCTGTGTGAACTTGTAGAACTTCTCCAAATTTTGCTGGTTTTAGATATTTTGCTGAAATCTCTTTTACAACAAAATGGGAGTTTCCATCAATTGGAGAAATGCCCCGTGAAAAGAATAATTCACTTCTAGCTCTTTCACAAAAGTTCAGATATTTTGAGTGGTAAACAAAACCGCTTGTATCGGTATCTTCATAGTAGACTCTAATTTTCAAAACCGTTTTAAAACCTCTGAAATTACTTTGTGTAGAATTTCAACTTCAACAATTTCCACTCTCTCATTTACAGCATGAATTCTGTCATTCCGTACTCCAAATTCAGCTACTGGAATTCCATACTCTCCCATAAATCTTGCATCTGAAGTTCCTCCTCCAGTTGTAAGTTTTGGAACAACACCTGAAATTTCCTCTACAACTTCAGAGAGAATTTTTACAACTCTACTTTCAGCATCGGTTCGAAAAGGTTTTGAAGATTGTGAAAGTTTTAAATCATATTTCAAATCACCACAAACACCTTTTACAAAACTCTCTATATCTTCCAAATTTGTCTTTGTAGAGTTTCGAACATTGAACATAATTTTCAAAGTTTCTGGTGTAACATTTGTAACTTCCAAACCACCTCGAATATCTGTAATTATAAGTTTACTCGGTTCAAAAAATTTATCTCCTAAATCAAATTTATGTCCTGCAAGTTTTGGTAATTTTGAAGCGAAAAGATGAACTGGATTTACTGTCTTTTTTGGATAAGCAGCATGACCCTGTTTCCCAATAATTGTAAGAGTACCATTTATTGAACCTCTCCGACCAACTTTTATCACATCTCCCATCTTCTCTTCTGAAGTTGGTTCTGTAATAATAGAAAAGTCTGGTAGTTCATCTCTCTTTTTCAGCTCTTCTAAAACTAAAACTGTGCCATATTTAGCATCACCCTCTTCATCACTTGTCAATAGCAGTGAAAGAGTTCCTGAAAAGTCTTTTACCTCTTTTAATGCCTCAACCATGGAAGCAACTCCAGATTTCATATCTTGAGTTCCTCTACCATAAATATACTCTCCAACTTCAGTAGCTTCAAAAGGTGGATATTTCCAATTCTCTCCAGATGGAACAACATCAATATGTCCAGCTAAACAGAGATGAACTCCATCTCCAAATCTCTTTTTTAGAAATAGATTTTCAACACCATCTCTATTGAAATATTCAGCCTCAAACTCTGGTAGCAAACTCTCTATATACTGGAAAATTCCTCCACTATCTGGAGTAACACTCTTCATAGAAACCATCTTTTTTAAAGTATCTTTCGCCAAATTTTCCCTTTTTAAATTACTATACCAAACTTCTGTAAAATACAAAGTAGATTTAAATCTCCAATCAATTCTAAAAAAAGATATTTTTAATGAGTAAATTTCACGGTAGTTATCTTGAAACTGATGTTCAGTTTCTTCTAAAAGAGATAGAGATAGAAGAGACTAAAGTTTCCAAAAAAGAGAAAGAGATACAGAGCGGAAGAAAACACTATTCAGAGATGATTTCCAAAGAGTATCTTCCAAGTGCAGAGTATTTAGAAGTTTTTCATAATTCAATGAAAAGAAATTTGGGTAGATTTGCTCAAGATATTCTAAATTTTGCAACTCTCTTTCCAAAAAATAGTGTAATTGTTTCTCTTGCAAGAGCTGGAACTCCAATTGGTGTAATTGTAAAAAGGGTGATAGCAGAGAGATTTGGAATAGATTTGCCACACTACTCAATTTCAATAATTCGAGATAGAGAAATTGATGAGAATGCTTTAAAATATATTTCCAAAAAACATAAAGATTTAGAAATTAGATTTGTTGATGGTTGGACTGGAAAAGGGGTAATTGGAAAAGAGTTGATGAGGTTTGTGAAAAGTTTCAATTTCAAAAATAGAATGTCTATTTCAAGTAAACTATATGTCATTTCTGATATCTCTGGAAAAGCCGATTTTTCAGTAAGCAATTCAGATTATATGATACCCTCTTCAGCATTAAACTCTACAATTTCTGGTCTTGTTAGCAGAACAGTTTTAAACAGAAATATTCTCTCTAAAGATGATTTTCACGGCTGTAAGTTTTATAAAGAGTTTCAAAAAGAGGATTTAAGTTTATGGTTTGTAGAACAAGTTGTAAAAGAGAGTAGAAAGTTAAAACCAAATTTAAATTCTTTTCTCCCAAAAAATTTAGAGTTGGAAAAGAGAGTTGAAAAGTTTCTAGCAGATACAATTACAAAATATAAAAGTAGTAGAAACTACATTAAACCTGGAATTGCTGAAACAACTCGAGTTCTTCTTCGGAGAATTCCAGAAATAGTTCTTGTAAAAGATAGAAACTCTTTGGAAATTTCTCACTTACTTCATCTAGCATCTGAAAAGGGAGTGGAAGTTTTAGAAGTGGAGAGTTTGCCTTATAGTGCTGTTGGAGTAATTAAAATGTTGGGACCGACTAAATAAGCTTCTGTCTCTCTTGTCATTTCGATATGAGCGTAGCGATTGAGAAATCTTGTAAACTTATCGTTTTACTAAATAAAAGATTTCTCACCCAAAAGGGTTCGAAATGACATATAAGTTATTAAAGCATAAAAATACTCTATTTGGTCAGTCCCAAAATGTTATAGGAGTTACCTTGAGAAATCAACCAAAATATAAGTTTTTTAAAAACTCAACTTACGCTTTTCATGGTATTTTAGACATAATAAAAAGTGAACGGTCATTTCAAATCGAGCTATTTCTCTTTTTCCCTCTTTTAGGGACACTCTTTTTTATAGATGGAACTACTTTAGAGAAATTACTTCTCTTTCTATCTTTAATGGCAGTTCTGATAGCAGAAGTAGTAAATAGTGCAATTGAAAGAGTTGTAGATTTAGTTACAACAGATTATCATGAGATGGCTAAAAGAGCCAAAGATGTTAGTAGTGCAATTGTGCTATTGACCTTAATAACCTCATCAACTATCTGGATAACTATCCTCTTTTTTTCTTAGTATAAAGCAATATAGTAGAATTCTAAAAATTCACTTTAGATTTTTGGAGTAGAGATTGAGAGAACACCGTATTCTTGTTGTAGATGATGAAGAGATAAACATTGACATCATAAGATTGATTTTACAAGATGAACCTAATATTAAGATAGACTCTTCAACAAGTGGATTTGAAGCAATTCAGATGGCTCAAAAAAATCATTATGACTCTTTTCTCCTTGACCTCATCATGCCTGGATTAAATGGAATAGAAGTTTTAAAGCAGTTGAGAAGTTTAGAGAAGTATGTCACAACACCAATTTTAATGGTTACAAGTGATGTTGAGAGAAAAAATGAAGTTTTGCAGTATGGTGCAACAGATTTTCTTCCAAAACCTTTTGATGTAAAAGAGCTGAAGATAAGATTAAATAACTATCTTGATTACAATCGAACTATGAATTTAGTTAAAGAAAATAATCTTTTTCTAAAAGATGAGATAGAACAGAAGATAGAGGAGCTTGAAAATGCTCTCCAAATAGCGAGAGAGAGTCAATATGAGATAGCTTATCGTCTTGCAAAGGCTTCTGAATTTCGAGATATAGAGACAGGAATGCATCTTCAAAGAATGAGTAGATATTCTGAAAAGTTAGCTGAACTTTTGGGATTTTCAAAAGTTGAGCAAGATATTATTTTAAGAGCATCACCGCTACATGATGTTGGAAAAATAGGTATTAGAGACCATATACTTTTAAAACCTGGAAGATTTACTGCTGAAGAGTTTGAAAATATGAAACAGCATACAATTATTGGAGGAAATATTTTAACTGGAAATGATAGTTTTCCAATTTTGAAATATGGAAAAATCATTGCTCTTGAACATCATGAGAAAGTAGATGGTAGTGGTTATCCATTTGGGAAAGATGGTAGTGAAATACACCCTTATGCAAAAATTGTAGCCATAGCTGATGTTTTTGATGCCCTAACTTCTGCAAGAGTTTATAAAAGAGCCATGAGTGTTGAAGATGCTTTAGAGCTTATGATAAATGGTTCTGGAAAACATTTTGATGAGGTCTTCTTAAAAGTGTTTGTAGACAACATAGAGAAATTCCTAGAAATTAAAGAGAAATATAGAGATGATTTTGATGAATTTAATTAAAATCACCCCTCTAAATTTCAATTCTGCAAAGAGTATATAAACTCCTCATATGAAAGCCCTGTTTTGGCAATCTCCTCTTGAAAGTAATTTAATCCATAATGAAGTCCACCAAGTCTTTCAAGTTTTCTCATCTCTTCATAAAAAGGTTTTATAAACTTTAAACCTTTTTCACTTGGAAATCGTCTTGTTGAGTGATACCCAATTACATTTCGTTCTCTATCATAAGAGGGTGTAACATTTGCAAAAACCCAATAGTATCCACCATCTTTAGATAAGTTTATAACATAAGCATTTATCTCTTTTCCACTTTTTATATAATCCCACATTATCTTAAATATTGTACTTGGCATTTTTGCATGTCGAACAACATTGTGTGGTTTTTTAAGTAACTCTTCTTGAGTATATCCAGAAATTTCAACAAAACCTGTATTTACATAAGTAATTCTACCTTTTGAGTCAGTTTTTGAAACTAAAATATCACTATTTGAAAATGTGTGTTCTTTATCAATTGGTCTTGGTTTCCAAATTTTCTTTGAAACTGTCTCCAAATCGTCTATCGATTTCTCTTTACTTGGTTGAAGCCATTTTGGTACATACATACCTCTACCTTTCCTTAAATTTATCTAAATTATACAGCGAAGTATATTACAAAATAGATATATTTTTTTAGTAGAAATATAAATAAAAGTTAAGATAAATAAATAAGTATAAAATTACAGGCTAATTATAATTTAAGAGTTAAGAAATTGGAAACTCAATTTTAAAACCTTTCTTCTCTGAATTTACAACTTCTATATCTCCTTTGTGAAGTTCAGCTATCTGCTGAGACAACACAAGACCCAAACCATTTCCTCTTTTTTTTGTAGTTTTAAAAGGTTCAAAAATCGTATCTACTTTTTCAAAAGGAATTCCAGAATCGTAGATTTCAAATTTATGATTTTTACTATTTTGAGAGTAAAGTATATGTACAGTTCCACTATCAACCTCATCAGCTTCAATAGCATCAATAGCGTTAAAGACAAAGTTTGTAAAGAGAATTGTGAGCATTGCTAAATCACCAGAGATGGTTTTATCTGGAAATTTGAAGATGAAATCTATCTCTTTTGAGAAGCTATAAAAGTTTATCGCATTTCGAATTTCAGCTTCAATTTGAGAAAGTTTTATATCTCTCTTTTTAATAACTACACCTTTTGAGTAGAGTAGAGTAGCTTGAACTATTCTCTCAATTCTAAATACAGATTTCTGTATCTCTTCTACCAACTCTCTATCTTTTATAGAGACTCTTTTTATAAGTGATGAGGTAAGTATCGAAATTGATGCAGTTGGATTTCGTATCTCATGAGATAGATGAGCTGCCATCTGTCCCATAATTATTAGTCTCTCTCTTCTCTTCTGTTCCGTACTATCGGTAGCAACAACAACTATCTTATCTCTAAATTTTGCAACTTTTACAAGGTAAAATGAGTCTCTATACTCAACTTCACTATCTTCCTTCTCTAAATCTATTTTCTTAAAAATATCTTCTATCTCTTCAGCTTTAGAATTCTGAAGAAATATCTCTCCATCTTCTCCAAGAACCCAAAGAGGATTTGGTAAAGTTTCTATTATCTCTTCTACACTTTTTTGTAACTCTTGATAAGCTAAAGTTAAACTTCTATACTCTTTTTCAACTATATAAGTTTGGTTTATCAAACTCTCTAACTGCTCTAAAAATGGTTTATCACTCATTCTACTATTTTAACAAGTTCTATTCGGTAAAATTAGAATAAAAGAGAATATTTGGAAAATTTAGAGAAAATCTTAAAAAAGCACAAACTTACAAGTAGTGACTACACAGAGATAGTTCGTATTCTTGGTAGAGAACCAAACTACTTAGAGATTGGTATCTTCTCTGCAATGTGGAGTGAACACTGCTCCTACAAATCTTCGAGAAAATATCTTTCTGGTTTCCCAACAGAAGCTGAATGGGTAATTCAAGGTCCAGGTGAAAATGCTGGAGTAATTGATATTGGTGATGGAATGGCGGCAGTTTTCAAAATGGAGTCTCACAACCACCCAAGTTACATAGAGCCTTATCAAGGTGCTGCGACTGGAGTTGGTGGAATTATGAGAGATGTTTTCACAATGGGAGCTAGACCAGTGGCATCTCTAAACTCTCTTCGATTTGGAGATGTTAAAAGAGATGACAAAATTGGAAAGTATCAGAGATACCTTGTAAAAGGTGTAGTTGAGGGAATTTCTGGTTATGGAAACTCGATGGGAGTTCCAACAGTTGGAGGTGAAACCTCTTTCGACTCTTGTTACAACGGAAATATCTTAGTCAACGCTTTTAACTTAGGTCTTGCAAAATCTGATGAAATCTTCTATGGTAGAGCTGAAGGAGTTGGAAATCCAGTAATTTATGTTGGTTCAAAAACTGGACGAGATGGACTTGGTGGAGCTGTTATGAGTTCTGATGGTTTCTCTGAAGAGACAAAAGCACTTCGACCAACAGTTCAAGTTGGAGACCCATTTACAGAAAAATTGCTTTTAGAGGCCTGTCTTGAGGCGTTCCAGACTGACTACATTGTAGGTATTCAAGATATGGGAGCTGCTGGACTTACCTCATCGAGCTTTGAGATGGCGGATAGGTCAGGAAGTGGTATGAAAATGGATTTAGCCAAAGTTCCTGCTAGAGAAGAGAATATGCAACCTTACGAATTCATGCTTTCTGAGTCTCAAGAGAGAATGTTGATTTGTGCTAAGGCTGGAACAGAAGAGAAACTTATCGAAATTTTCCACAAATGGGAAGTTGAAGCGGTTGTTGTTGGAGAGGTTACAGACTCTGGAAGAATGGAACTCTATTGGGGTGATGAGGTAGTTGCCGACATTCCAGTAGCTCCAATTTCGAGTGAGTGTCCTCTTGTAGATAGACCAATTTCTAAGCCAAAGTATCTGGAAGAGATTTCTAAAACTTCGGAAGTAGGAAGCATTCCAAATATGGAAGCATTTCTAAAACTATTCTCTTCCGTAGAAGTTGTTGAAAAGTCTTGGATTTATGAGCAGTATGACTCAATGGTTCAGACAAATACAGTAAAACAGGGTGGAGATTTAGACGCTTCTGTAATTCGAGTTAAAGAGAATGGAAAAGCTCTTGCGATGAGTTCGGATTGTAATCCGAGATACTGCTATATCGACCCGAAAGGTGGTTCTGCTGCTGCGGTTATGGAGAGTGGTAGAAATGTGGCAATGTCTGGAGCTAGACCAAAAGCTATTACAGACTGTCTGAATTTTGGAAACCCTGAAAATCCCGAAGTTATGTGGCAATTTGCTGAAAGTACTTATGGAATTAAGGAGGCATGTGCCGAACTTTCAACTCCAGTAGTTAGTGGAAATGTTTCACTCTACAACGAAACTGACGGAAATTCTGTTTTTCCAACTCCATCAATTGCAATGGTTGGAGTAAATGAGTCACAAGAAAAAGTTCTACCATCAGTTTGGCAAGAGGAAGGAAATCTGATTTTCCTAATTGGAAAGACAGAAAGTGAATTTGGAGGAAGCCTTTATTTAAAAGAGATACACGATGAGGTGAAAGGAACTCTTCCTGAAATAGATTACAAGAAAGAGTTGGCTCTTTGGGAATTAGTAATAGAAGCGAATTCCAAAGGACTCTTAGCTTCTGCAAAAGATGTAAATGTTGGTGGAGTTGCCGTTGCACTTGGAAAACTTTCGGCAAAAAGTGGGTTTGGAATTGAAGCAAAGCCAGAGTTAGATTTACTGCTTTTCTCTGAAACTTTCTCTCGAGCAATTTTAGAAGTGAAGCCTGAAAAAGAGAATGAGTTTTTAGTTTTAGCTCACAAAATAGGTGTAGTTTATGAGAAGATTGGAAAAGTTGGAGGTAGTGATTTCAAATTAGATGATATCTCCCTACCAGTTTCCCAACTTCAAGATATCTATTTCAACACTTTCAAAAAGATAGTTGAGAGAGATTTGTAAAAAAGAGTGGAGATATCATCTCCACTTTCCATTGCCGTTGCCATTTTTATTGCTACCGCTAAGAACCTCATCGTATCTCTCTATGGAAATATATTTTGGAGAATATGAGCCTAAGCCACCGACAAAAGCTCTCATATGATTTTCAGAACCATTTACAAGATTTGAGTAGATATATAGAATATCTTCATTATCAACTTCTGTCATCTCTTTCTCAATATCGTAAATATCTAAATCCTCAATTATAGCTCCAACAGTAAGAGCATCTTGTAAAGATTTCGAACCTTGCTCTACTAAATCTGTATAGAGATTTTGCAACTCTTCATTTTGGAAAACTCCATGAATATCTTCACCAATTGGGTCTTCTAAACTGTATCTCTCTATTAAAGATTTTACAGCGTCCATATGCCTCTGTTCCGACTTCACAATATTTCCAAATTGTGGAGCTGAATTTCCCCACTTCTCATCTAAAGTGATATAAACATCTCTAGCTAATTTCTCCTCTTCTCTCACATAAAGCAGAGACTCCTCCTCTTTTTGTGAAAGTTCTGAAGCTGGAATATTTGCTATTGAAACTTGGTGATAGTTTCCTCCCCTACCACCATTTCCACCATTACAGTTTGTAAAAAGTAGAGCTGTAAAAAGTAGATAGTATCTCATCTATTGTCCATTTCTAGCTTGAACGCCATTTCCACCTACAGTCTCTTCTTCACTTACAATCTCTGCATATCTCTCTTCTGAAATGTATTGTGGTGCGTAAGAGTCTAAACTTTTTAAGAAAGCTCTAAGGTGATTTTCAGAACCAAAAACTAAATTCTCATATACAAGAAGAATATCTTCATTGTCAATAGCTTCCATCTCTCTCTCAATATCGTAGATGTCTAAATCCTCAATTGTTGCTCCAACAGTTAAAGCATCTTGTATAGATTTCGAACCTTGCTCTACCAAATCTGTATAGATATTTTGTAACTCTTCATTTTGGAAAATACCTAAATTAGCATCTTCATCTTCTGAAACTGGGTCTTCTAAACCATATCTCTCTATTAGAGCTTTTACAGAGTCTGTATGAGACTGTTCAGCTTTCACAATATTTCTAAATTGTGCAACCTCATCACCCCAAATCTCATCTAAAGCGTAATATACATCTCTAGCTAACTTCTCCTCTTCTCGAATAAAAAGAAGTGATGCTGTCTCTTCAGCTGAAAGTTCTGAAAGTGGAATGTCAGCAATCATACTCGCACCATCTACTCTTACAGTTCCATTCTCATCTACAAATGTATGGTTCTGGTCTTGAACTGCTATGTTTCCGCCTATATTGGAATTCGAAACTGCTTCGGCTTCTGTATTTCCAGCTTCCGTGTTTCCAGCTTCTATGTTTCCGCCTGTATTGGAATTCGAAACTGCTTCGGCTTCCGTATTTCCAGCTTCTGTGTTTCCAGCTTCTATGTTTCCGCCTGTATTGGAATTCGAAACTGCTTCGGCTTCCGTATTTCCAGCTTCTGTGTTTCCAGCTTCTATGTTTCCGCCTGTATTGGAATTCGAAACTGCTTCAGTTTCTGTATTTCCAGCTTCTGTGTTTCCGCCTGTATTTCCAGCTTCTTCACTCATAATTTCTTCATATCGCTCTACGGAAATATATTGTGGGTCATAGGAGTCTAATCCTTGAAGAAATGCTCTCATATGACTTTCAGAACCATCTACTAGATTTGAGTAGACAAGGAGAATATCTTCATTGTCGATAATTTCCATATCTTTCTCAAGGTCGGAAATATCTAAATCTTCAATTGTAGCTCCAACAATTAAAGCATCTTCCAAAGAGTTTGAACCTTGCTCTACCAAATTTGTATAGAGATTTTGTAAAGTATCATTTTGAAAAACGCCTTTCTCACTATTTTCAGAAACAGGGTCTTCTAAGCTGTACTTCTCTATCAGAATTTTGACAGCATCTGTATGGATATTTTCTGACTCTGCAATAGTGCTAAAAACTTCTGTTTGAGTTCCCCATTTATCATCTAAAGCTAAATAGACATCTCTCGCTAATTTCTCCTCTTCTCTAACAAAAAGTAGAGACTCTTCTTCTTCGGCAGAGAGTTCTGAAATAAGCATGTCTGCTATTGTCTCTGCTAAAGTATCTTCAAGGATAGCTGTGATATTTCCATCATCATCACTATCACTACCATTACAACCTGTAAGCAGTATTGCTGTTGCAAGTGATAAACTAGCTAAATATTTGTTCATTTGATTTTCCTTTAAATAAGATTATATAATTTACTGTCCGAAAATTCCAATATTTAAGAGAACATCTTGAGGATTTTCAATAGTTCCTCTTCTAATAATAAGAGTTGTTTCACCAATTGTAAGAGGAGTTATAAAATAGGAAGTGAGATTTGTATCTGTTGTGTAGTTGGAAATAGTCAAAATTTGAGGAGTCATCTCGGTTGGTTCAGCAAGAATTTCACCTAAAATTGTGAGTTTTAAAGTACTTGTAGAGTAGATATTTGCAAAAACTTCTAACCCTGCAAGTTCTGGACAGAATATGATTTCACTATAAGTTGCATTTCTATCTATTTGAACATTGCACATCGCAATAGTCTGTTTACTACTAACATAAGGTGCTTCACAAGAAGCAAAAAATAGAGGTATTAGAAATTTATATATCTTTTGCAATTGGAAGAAGCACCATTAAAAATACTCTACTTGGATTTGAGTGGAGATTTAAAAGTTGAGAAGCGATAGAGAATCGCTCCAAGTCATTTTCTGAAAAACTATATTTCAAATTCTCTTTTAAAATCTTTTCTAAAATTGGAATGGAATCTAAAGGTTTTATCTCTTTGATTCTCTCTAAAAAAGTGTTGAGATTCTCCAATTTTAAATTTTCTAAACTTGGAACTGGAAAAGAGGTTTCACCTTTTCTCTTCTCTCCAAAGTGAAGTTCCATTCTGGAACGAATTGTTGGAAGAAGAATAGATTTTGAAGGAACAACAAGAGTAAAGTTTACACCATGAGGAGGTTCTTCAAAAACTTTCAACATCGCATTTTGAGAAATGGGAGGAAATTTTTTCGTCTCAATAAAAACTCTTCGCTCCTCCTTTTCACTAATATAGATTTCAGAAACTATCTCTTTCACATCATCGAGAAGTAGAGAATCGAAGTGAAACCAGATATTTTTTGAAAGAGATTCTGAATTTAGTTTTTTTTCCATTTCTGGATAGAAATCTGTTACTAAAATTGTGTTAGAAGAGAAGTTTTGGTTCATCAATTTGCTCCTTTAACATCTCCTGTTGAGCGTATTTGAGATAGACTTTCTTATCAACAATAAATTTCACAATATCACCATCAATATCACCATCTTTAACCATAAAAGAGAGTATTTTAAAAATTTCAGAGAGTTTTTTAGGAGATTTGTAAGGTCTATCAGCAGAAGAGAGAGCTTCAAAAACATCAGCAATTGCTAAAAGTCTATCATCAATAGAGAGTTCTTCAGCAGAAAGTCCTCGAGGATACCCTTTTCCACTCAATTTCTCATGGTGGTTACAAGCGATATTTTTTGCTCTAAGAAGATTTTTCGGAAATGGAATTCTGTCTAAAATTCGGAAACTCATTTCGGCATGGCTCATAATTTTTTCTCTCTCTTTTTCAGTTAGAGTTCCCTTTCTGATGGTAAGATTTTCCAACTCATCATCTCGAATTAGTGGAACTCTTTCACCACCAAAAATATATTTTATTTGAGCTATTTTCTTTACTCTCTCTATCTTCTCATCACTTAAAAATTCACCACCATAATTTATTTGACGAAGAAAGTGAAAGTCTCTATCTAACTCTTCTATTTTCTCCAAATACTCTTTTCTTGAAATCTTCTCTTCAAGAAGTTCTATTTTCAAATCTCTCTGAATTATCTCAAATCTCTCATGAATTAGCTCAATTCTGTCAAAAACAGTTTCAAGTTTTGTAGCTTTATCCATAATATGATCTGGAATTGTGAGTTTCCCAACATCATGTAGCCAAGAGGCAACTTCAAGAGTGTGAATTCTATCTCTTGGAAAATCGACATCTTTAAAAACTGTATCATCTCTACCTATCGCTTCTCCAACCATTTTTGCAAATTGTCCAACTTTTCTGACATGGTCGCCAGTATATGGAGATTTTGCATCAACTGCTTCACCAATAGACTCCATAAATCTCTCAAGAAACTGCTTCATTTCGTTGAAAAGTTTTGTATTTAAAATCGATACAGTAGCTTGAGATGCTAAAGCGACGGAACTCTCTCTATCAAATTTATTGAAAGGAATTATCTCTTTTCCGTCTAATTTATTTATAAGTTGTAAAACTCCAATAACATCTTGGTCAAAATCTTTTAGAGGAATTACTATCATCGATTTTGTTCGATAGCTATTTACTACATCAAACTTCTTAGTTCCAGAAAAATCGTAATTCTTGTCATCATAACAGTCATCTATTACAACTATCTCTTTTTTAATTGCACATACCGCAGAAACATTTGAAAAGTTATCTGAACCATCTCTATTTTTCAGTTTTACTGCAGACCACCCTTTAATATCATTTCCACCCAAAAATACATTCAAGGACTCTGTTTGAACTACTTTAAAATGTAACTCATCTTCTTCCAACATATATAGAGTTCCAGCGTCAGCATTTGTAAACTTTCTAGTCAAAAGAACTATTTTATCGAGAAGAGTGTATAGGTTTTTCTCATTTGAGAGAGCTATACTTATCTCGAAAAGTTTTTGAACATATTGGGAAACATTTTTTTCCAACTCTGGAACTCCTGATTTTTAGAGATATTTCGAAATTCTACTTAAAGCGATTTCAACTCTATCTACACTCTCTACTAAAGCTATTCTAACAAAGTTTCTTCCAACACCATCTCTACCAAGAAACCGCCCTGGAATGACTTTTATACTACTCTCTATCCAAAGAGTCTTTGTGAATTCTAAATCATTTTTAACTGGTAACCAGATATAGAATGTAGCTTCGGGAATTGGGATATCTAAAATTCTGTTTGCAACTTCAAAATTCTCTACATACTTTTTTCTATTCTCTTTAGCATGAACCTCATCACCCCAAGCCTGAGCAGAAGCAATTTGAAGTGGTAAAGGAATTGCTGTTCCGAGATAGGTTCGATATCTCATATACCCTTTTAAGATATCTCTATCTCCAGCTATAAATCCACTTCTTAAACCTGGTGCTGAAGACCTTTTTGAAATAGAGTTTACAACAAGCAGATTTTCAAAACTCTCTCCAAGTTTTATTGCAACTTCCAGTAAAGAGAGTGGCGGTTTTTTAGTATATATTTCAGAGTAACACTCATCATTTAAAAGAACAAAATTGTATCTTCTTGAAAGCTCTATCCACTTTTTAAAACCCTCAAAATTTAAGTTTGATGAGGTTGGATTATTTGGAAAATTCAAAATTACTAAATCAGCATCTTCTAATTTCTCCTCTTCTATCTCTGGCTGAAAACCATTTTCAGGTATCAGATTTATATACTCAACTTCAGCACGACTCGCTATTGCTGAACCCTCATAAATTTGATAAAACGGATTTGTAAAAACTATCTTTGGCTTCTCTACTTCAGAAAGAAGATATTGAGGAAAGTTGAAAAGAACTTCCCTTGTTCCAAATGTTGGAATTAACTCCTCTTTTGAAAGTTCAACTTCAAATCTCCGTTTCATAAATCCAATCATACTCTCTTTTAAATACTCTTCACCACCACTTTTTGGATACTTTTTTAAAAGATCTGAACTCTCCTTTAGAGAATTCTGTATAAAATCGGGAGTCTCAAACTGAGGCTCTCCAATTGTTAAATCTATAACTTCTAAATCTCGATTTGGCTGAACACCTTCCAAAAGTTCCCGTAACTTCTCAAATGGATACTTTTCAAATTCCATCTAACTCCCTAAATATCTAAGAAAGAGACACTTTTAGCGTTTGTCTGAATGTACTCTTTTCGAGGCTCTACCTCATCACCCATCAGAAGTTTGAAATTTCTATCTGCCTCTTCCTCATCTTCAATTCGAACCTGTTTCAAAATTCTCTCATTCGGGTCCATTGTTGTCTCCCAAAGCTGTTCTGGGTTCATCTCTCCAAGTCCCTTATATCTCTGAATATATGCACCCTTCTTTGAAAAACTCTCTATCTCTTCCAAAGTCTTCAAAATATCTGTATCGTTTTCAAATTGTGCATGGTTCATAATCCTTGCGTAACTATCAAGAGCTTCATTGAAAATATGACTATTCAAAAGATGAGAGTCTATGCTTAAATTCTCCATTCCACCATCTGTTTGAACAAAGAGAGAGATAGATTTTTCAGAAACAGTTTCAGAAAGAAGACCGTAATTCTTACTTTTTAAAAACTCATCTATATTTCTTAAAGACTCTTTTGTGAAGAGGAAGTTGCTGTTTGAGTCGAAGAATTTTGGAAACTCCTCAATGATGTGTCGTATAACTTCAAGTAGAGCGTATCTTCTTGCAAGTTCATTTACTAATGCTCGATAGTTTGCAACCCATTTATAAAATTTCACAAGTTCTCTTTTTGAAACTTCTGAATTTAGAGTCTCAACACCATGTTCGATGAGGTAAGAGTTCAATTCAGCATCATCTTTCAGATAAATTTCACTCTTTCCTTTTTTAAATCTGTAAAGTGGTGGCTGTGCAAGATAGAGATGACCATCTTCAATTAGAGGTTTTAAGAAGCGGAAGAAGAATGTTAGAATTAGTGTTTGTATATGAGAACCATCTACGTCAGCATCGGTCATAATGATAACTTTTCCATATCTAAGTTTTTTGATGTCAAACTCATCTCCAATACCACAACCAAGAGCAGTTATCATATTTGAAATCTCTTCAGATTTTAAAATCTTATCCATTGTAGATTTTTCTACATTTAAGATTTTTCCTTTTAGTGGTAGAATTGCTTGGAAAAATCTATCTCGTCCTTGCTTCGCTGAACCCCCAGCACTATCACCTTCGGCTAAATAAATTTCACTTATATTTATATCTTTGGTTTGGCAGTCAGCAAGTTTCCCAGGCAGAGTTCCAACAGAGAGAGCATCTTTTCTTCGAGTAAGTTCTCGAGCCTTTTTTGCTGCCTCTCGACCTTTTGCAGCAAGAATAGATTTTTGAACAACCGCTTTTGCTTCAAGAGGATTTTCTTCAAAATAGCGACTTAAAGTTTCTGTAACAAACTTATAAACTTCAGATTTTACATAAGCATTTCCAAGTTTTCCTTTTGTCTGCCCCTCAAATTGAGGTTCTGGAACTCGAACACTCACAACAGCGATAAGACCTTCTCGAATATCTTCGATTGAGAGTGAAACATCTTTTTCAGACTTATTTCCATTCTGCTTGTTATAAGCTGAGATAACTCGAGAAAGACCATTTCGGAAACCAACTTCATGAGTTCCACCATTTGGAGTTTTAATATTATTTACAAAACTGAAAAGAGTCTCTTTATATCCACTATTGTAGAGTAGAGCAATATCTGCTTCCATATTTTCAAGTTTTCCAGTAAAGAAGATAGGTTTTATCACCTCATCTTTACTATTTAAATCAACAACAAACTGCTCTAAGCCTCCAGAAAATTGAAAAATCTCTTTTGTTCCATCTCGCTCATCTTTAAAAGAGATAGTTATATTTGGATTTAAATATGCTAATTCTTTAAATCTATTGAGAAGTATCTTATTTTGAAAATTTGTAGAGTCAAAAATAGTAACATCTGGGAAAAATCGAATAGAAGTTCCATGTTTTCTACTTTCTCCAACAATTTCTAAATCATCTACTGGAATTCCTTTTTCAAAATTTTGCTTATAAGTTTTTCCATTTTTGAAAATAGTCATCTCCAGTTTTGAAGAGAGTGCATTTACAACAGAAACACCAACTCCATGTAGACCTCCAGACACTTTATAAGTATCTTTATCAAATTTCCCTCCAGCGTGTAAAACTGTTAAAACAACAGTTGCTGCTGGAATTTTCTCAGTTGGGTGCATGTCTACTGGAATTCCTCGACCATTGTCTGAAACTGTAGCCCAACCATCTTTATCAATTTCAATATCTATTTTTGAACAGAAACCAGCCATCGCCTCATCAATAGAGTTATCGACTACTTCATATATCATGTGATGGAGACCCTTTTCACCAGTGTCTCCAATATACATTCCTGGTCTTTTTCTAACTGCTTCAAGTCCTTTTAAAACTTTAATATTTACAGCACTATAATTCTTTTCCATCTAAATCTCTAATTTCATTTAATCTTTTATTTTAACATAATAGAATATACCCAAAAAGCGGAAATTAGCAAATAGCTTTTTGTAAAAAGTACTAAATTTCTATTTTAAGTTTTGAGATGTAGACGCCTCGATTTCTATCAAGTTCTATAAGGTCTGCTGAAATCTTATGAGTTTGAATTAGATTTTTTAGTAGTTGTGTAATTTTTCCATCACTATTGGAGATGAGTTCAAGTTGAAAGTATCCGTCAGGAATGTATCTTATATTTGAGATATAGACTTCATGATTATTTAAAGAACTTGTTAAAGATGCTAGGAACTTACCTTTCATATTGTAGTTATCTCTTTTATCAAAAACAACTTTTAGTAACTCTACCTTCTTTTCATATCTCTTTTCAAACTCAACCAAACTCTTTTGAGTAATACTCTTCTCATTGAGCAGTCCCTCAATAAGTTTTTTCCGTTGATGATAATCATCTTCTACCTCTGTTCTCTTTTCTAAACTTCTAACAATATCACCTCTAGTTAGAAACTCTTGGTAGTAGTTTACTATTGGGTAGATGGTAGAGAGAAGAACAGCACTTGCAGAAGTTAAAATAAATTTACCACTAGGTCTTTTTATAAAAGATGGTGGTGCTTGTAAAATATCAAGATAGATATTTTCATCTAAAAGAAGAGTGTTTGTGATATAGAGTAGATAGTGTATCTCATCTAAATCTTCATCAAAACCGATAGAGAACTCTTGAAGAAATCCATCAAAAGAGTGTTCTCCAATAAGAGCTTTTGAATATTCAGAGAGACCTAAGATTTTGCCAATTTCAGAAGAGAAGTAGATATTATCGATTGTTTCAATGTTGTAACTTCTTTTCACATAATTGACAACATCATCTACCTCATCAAAAAATGAGTGAAGTGATACTGTTAAAGCTTTTTTAAAAAGAATGTTTTCTCTAAATTTTTCTGGTTTTGTAACTATATCTCTAAAATCTTGGAATGAGATGCTCTTCTCAAGAGCTTCTTTAAATCTCTCAAAGAAGAAGATAGTTGAAAACTGCAACCCTTTTGAGTAGATAAGCTCACCATTATCAAAAATATTTATAGAAGTTCCATCTCGGTAAGTGTAAATGAAAATCTCTTTTCTACCACTCACTCCAGAAAATTTGTAAAGACTTTTAAAAAGAATTGGTAAAGGATAGAGTTTATCGATGTACTTTACATTCTTTCCAATTGCACTGATGAGGTATCGAATTATATTTGGAGAGACAACAAATATGTTAAATTGTCTATACTCTCTACTCTCTTTATCTTCAAACTTAACCTCATCAAACATAATGTGATACTCAAGAGAGTTGTCCAACTCTTCATATATGATATTGAAAAGAGCCTCTTTTATTTCACTATCAGGTATGTTTTTGCTTATCTCAAGTGTATCAAATACAAAATCTGAATTTGATATAAAAGAGATAACACTATTTTTCCCTTTGAGCTTCTTGTTTGGCAGAGCTTCAAAAAGATTTTTACCCTCTATATTTGTTACAGAGTAGAGTGCAGATGATATCTGACTAAAAGTAACAAGTCTCTTTTTAGATATATCTATCATCTTTCCACTCCATCTCAAGAGAGACTATGGCATCTTCAAAAATTTCCAGTTTTGAAATTTTCAATTTTAAATATGATATTTCAAACTTACTTTTTATCTCTTCTGTTGTTTCAATTAGAGCATCTTCAAGAAGTCCAAATTTCCTCTCTTTAATAAACTCTTTTACAAGTTCTCGTAGTTCAGCATAATTTAGAAAATTCTCTACATATTCATACTCTAAAACTATATCTATTTCGATTTTCTGTTTTTCTTCTCTTTCAAAATCTAAGATACCGATAATTGTCTCAAATTGAAACTTTTCAAGATGTATTTTCATGACAGCATTTTATCTAAATTGTGAATATCTCACATGGTGAAGTAGACACATAACTTAGTTCTACTTATTCAAAGATTTCTGTATCGCTTTGCTCATTTCGAAATGACAAAAAAGAGGATAAACACGTCATCTTGAACCCTCTTGGGTGAGAAATCTTTTCCATTACTTAAAACTTTCCAAGATTTCTCTTTTGTCTCTATTTTCTTATAGTAGAATTTAGAACAACAATAAGACTGCTAAAACTCATAGAGATACTTGCAACAAGTGGAATTACAAAACCAGCCATTGCAACTGGAACTGTAATAGAGTTATAAATTAGAGAAATTCCCAAATTCTGTTTAATAAGTTTGTAAGTATCTCTACCAATTAGAAAACTCTTTTCTAAAGATTTCATACTATCTTGTTGAAGAACAATATCCCCAACTTCCATTGCGATATCTGTACCATTTCCCATTGCAATTCCAACATCAGCAGAACTTAAAGCTAAAATATCATTAACACCATCTCCAGCCATAACAACAACTTTTCCTTCACTCTGCTTTTGTGAAATCCACTCTAGTTTCTCTTCAGGTCTTAATCCAGCTCTATATTTCTCGATACCAACTTTTTCAGCAACACTACTAACTTGATAAGAGTTATCTCCACTCAACATAACAATTTCAACTCCCATTTTGGAAATGTTTTTTAAACTCTCTACTGCACCTTCTCTAATTTCATCTTCAAGCTCAAAAAGAGCTACAATTTTTGAGTCTTCAGCATAGAAAAAGTGAGATTTTTGACTCTCTCTTGGTAGCTCAAATCCCATCTCTATTAGAAATTCACCACTACCTCCTAAAATTCTTCTCTCACCCATTTTTGCTTCAAGTCCTTTTGAAGGATAAGTTTTTATATCTTCTAATTTCACTTTTGTTTTAGTTCCAAGAGTCTCTAAAATACCATTTGCAATTGGGTGTTTAGAAGAGGATAGAAGAGAGTAGAGACCATTTTTAGAATAAAAGCTAAACTGTTCTGAAGAGACAACTTTTGGTTTTCCCTCTGTAATAGTTCCAGTTTTATCAACTGCTAAAATATTAGCTTTTGCAATCTGCTCCAGAAATCGAGCCTCCTTAAAGAGAATTCCATCTTTTGTACCATTTTTAAGACCGATGAGAGTTGCAATTGGAGTAGCTAAAGCTAAAGCACAAGGACAAGCAATAATCAGGACAGAGACTGCTACTATAAAAGAGGTTTGGAAATCTTCAAAGTAGTTCCAGACAAGAAAAGTTCCAAGAGAGAGAGAGAGAATTACAACAGAAAAGAGACCTGAAATTCTGTTTGCTAAATTCTCAATATCTGGTTTTCGATTTAAAGAGTCCTCAAGAAGAGTTACAAGTTTTGAGATATAAGACTCTTTGGAACTTTTGGTGACTTCAATTTCAAGATATCCATCTATAAGCAGAGTTCCAGAAAGAACCTCATCAGCTCTAACTTTCAGAACTGGAGTGGACTCACCTGTAATTGTTGCTTCATCTACTGTACCAGTTCCAGAAACAATTTTTCCATCAACACCAACTCTTTCACCACTTCTAATTACGACTCTCTCTCCAACTCTTACAGACTCTACTGACACTCTATTTCCTGAAACTAGCTCTACTTCAGATGGCTGATATTTGCCGATGAGGTCCAAACTCTCTGAAATACTTCTTTTTGAAAGAAGTTCCAAAAATTTCCCAATGAGAATAAATGTAATTATCATCGCCACAGAGTCAAAATAGGCTTCTCCAAGTTCAAAAACTGTAATGTAAATAGAGTAGATATAAGTTAGAAAAGCCCCCGAGGCTACTAAAATATCCATATTTACAATACCGTTTCGAAGTCCAAAATATGCACCTCTAAAGAAAATCCAACCTGAATAGAAGAGAACTGGAGTTGATAAAATCCACTCTGCCACATTTAAAATTGTCTTTATATTCTGTTCAATTCCTGTGAAATATCCAGAGTAGAGAGCTATTGAAATCCACATAATATTCATAACTCCAAAGATACCAACAGCCAATCTTATGTAGTAATCTTTTCTCTCTCTATCCAGTTTATCTCCCCGTTCTGAAACTCTGTATGGTGTTGCATCATATCCAATAGAGCGAATTATCTCTACTATTTTTGAAAGTGAAATCTCACTACTATCAAAAACTATCTTTGCTCGATTTGTTGAGAAATTTATATTCGCTTCAACAATACCATCTGTTTCATACAGTATCTGTTCATTTAACCACACACAAGCTGAACAGTGAATTCCTTCAATATGAAGAGAGATTTCTGAAAACCCCCTCTTTTGAGTCACATACTCATTCTGAAAATTTTCAGAGTCAAAAATAGAGCTATCTACCAAATTATCTTTTGGTGGAGCTAAAGGTGTATCTCCAACTTTTGAATAGTAAGAGTCCAACTCTTTATCGTGAATTAAGTGATAAACTCCCTGACAACCTTTGCAACAGAAGTTTAAATCACCATCTTTTATCATCACATCATCTGAAAATTCCAGATGACAGTGGGAACAAGAAACAATCTCTTTCATAAGTTTTTCTTCTCAAATCTCTATAATTATTTGAAAAAATTTTATCTAAACTCAAAACTATATAAATTTTTAGAAGTAATCAAAAATAGCTTCAAACTCTCCGAGAGAATAAAAATTTCAGAAAACAACTTTTGCTATAATCTTCGTTAAGATACAGCAAATAAAAATAGTTTCTAGGATAAGAGATACCAGATGGTTGAAGAGTTTGATTTAAAAAAAGAGTTAAAAAGAATGACAATCCTCTATGTTGAAGATGAGGAGATGACTAGAAAGACTTTTGAGCGAAGTCTTAAAAGAATGTTTGGAGAGATATATCAAGCTGAAAACGGAAAAATTGGACTTGAGATTTTTCAAAAAGAGCATATAGATGTCATTCTTACAGATGTAAATATGCCTGAAATGAATGGCTTGGAGATGTCTCAAGCTATAAAAGAGATAAATAAGAGAGTACCTATTATTATATCTTCAGCATATAATGACTCAAATTTTCTTATGCAGGCGATTGATATAGGAATAGACCACTATATTACAAAACCTGTTGATATGAAAAAGTTTAGAGCGAGACTTGAAGAGATAGCTATAAACTTTTATAATAAAAGGGTTTCTGAAGAGAGAAAAAAAGAATCTGAATTAGAAAGAAACTTATTTGCAACAGTTTTAAATAGTCAATCTGCAATTGCTGTTCTATTTACAAAAGATGACGAGATTCTCTTTATGAACAAGAAGTTTTTTGAAACTTTCAATTTCCAAAATATATTAGACTTTAAATCAAAACATACAAATATTAATGAACTATTTATAAACTATCCTGAACTTCAAGATGCTGGTGCTTGGGCTGATATCATAATAAAGAAAGGTATCAAAAAAGTTCAAATGATGGATAAAAATGGGAAAAAACTCATTTTTGATATCAATATCACAAACCTACCTGAGGAGAATCAAGCTGATTATTCTATTACTTTAAATAATATTACAAAACTTGAAGATGCAATTGTTCAGGCAGAGCAGTCAAATAAGGCAAAATCTGATTTTTTAGCAAATATGAGTCATGAGATACGAACTCCAATGAACGGTATCATAGGTTTCTCAGAAGTTCTTAAAAAGAGTAATTTAAATACCCAGCAGAGAGAATTTGTAAATATCATCTCTAAGAGTGCAAGTAGTCTTCTTGATATCATAAATGATATTCTTGATTTCTCAAAAATTGAGTCTGGAAAACTGGATATAGAATCTATCGAGTTTAACCTTTTTGAAGAGTTTGAACCTGTTGTAGAGCTATTTTCAGCAAAGACTTATGAAAAGAGTATAAAACTTATCTCATTTATTCACCCAAAACTTCCAGAAAGTGTTTTTGGAGATTCATTGAGAATTAAACAGATTTTGATAAACCTCATCGGAAATGCAATTAAATTTACTCCAGATGGTGGTGTTGTTAGAATTTATATAACAAAAATTAGTGAAAATGAAGATAGTGTAAAAGTTCTCTTTTCAGTAGAGGATACAGGAGTTGGAATTCCTCCTGAAAAACAGGAACTAATTTTTAAACCTTTCTCTCAAGCAGACACAAGCACTTCCAGAAAGTTTGGTGGTACTGGACTTGGACTGGCAATTTCTACAAAACTAATTTCTTTAATGGGAAGCAGATTACAGTTAGAGAGTGAAGTGGATAAAGGTAGTAAATTCTTTTTTGAGATAGATTTCAAAATTGAGTCTCATAAATATCCTCATAAATTTAAAGAGAATGTAGATTTAAATGTAGCAATTTACACATCTTTTGACACAAAGATATATGAGGAGCTTTTAGAAGATTATTTAAAAGCGTTTGAACTAAATTATATATTTTTCTCATCTATGTCAGAACTTGAACATACATCTTTTCCAAAAACTGTTATTTTCTTAACAACTGTAATAGATTTAGAAGTGCTTGAAGAGTTAGAAGAGAAAGATATCTCAAGAATTCTAATTACAGATAAACAGTACCAAATTTCAGATGGTGAAAAAGAGAACTTTAGTGAAATAGTTCACCACCCAATTAACGGTTCTAAAATCTTTGATGCTCTTGTAAAATATGTTGATAAACTTTCCGTAGTTAGTGATGAGGTAGAAAGTTCTCACCAAGAAATTTCGTTCAGTGGCAAAAAGATACTTGTTGTTGAAGATAATGATGTAAATCAACAACTTATCTCATTTATGCTAGAGATGTTAGAGATAGAAGTTATCATTGCTGAAGATGGTCAAGCTGGAATTGATAAGTTTGCAGAAGATAAATTTGACCTAGTTCTTATGGATATCAATATGCCTGTAATGAATGGTCTTGAAGCAACTCAAAATATTATAGAGCTTGAAAAAGAGAAAAATTTAGAACATACTCCAATTGTCGCCCTAACTGCAAATGCAATTAAAGGAGACAGAGAAAGGTTTATCTCTTATGGAATGGACGATTACCTCTCTAAGCCAATAGATAAAAGTGAACTTGATAAGATATTAAGTAAATATTTGTAAATGGAGAGAAGACCTCTCCATTTGAGGTGATAAGAACAGCAAATATTTTTAAAACATCTTTCGGACTCTTTCCAAATCATCAACTGTATCAACTCCAATTGACACATATTCAGTTTCAATAACTCTAATTTTATATCCATTTTCAATAGCTCGAAGTTGTTCTAATTTTTCTGCTTTCTCAAAGAGAGTCTGTTCCAGTTTCGCATATTTCTGAAGAGTCTCTTTTCTATATCCATAAATTCCAATATGTTGAAAATAGTTCACAACCTCATCACCATCTCTATGAAATGGTATTGGACTTCTTGAAAAGTAGATAGCATCTCTATTTTTATCCACAATCACTTTTACAACATTTGGGTTGTGAGCCTCATCTTCTGAAATTTTATGTTTGGCGGTTGCAAAATTCACTCTACTATCTTTAAAAGTCTCTATAAGAGCATCTATAAGATTTGACTCTATCAAAGGTTCATCACCTTGAAGATTTATGACAACTTCTACTTCCAAATTCTCAACAACTTCTGCAACTCTATCTGTTCCTGAATTGTGTTTTTCTGATGTTAAAATTGCTTTTCCTCCAAAACTCTCTACCTCTTTTAGAACCTCATCGCTATCCGTAGCAACTAAAATTTCACTTGGCAATTTTGCAAGTTTTACTCTTTCATAAACTCTATGAATTAAGCTCTTCCCACCAATATCTAAAAGAACTTTGTTTGGCAATCTAGTCGATTTCAACCTAGCTGGAATTACAACAACACTTTTCAAGTCTTACTCCTCTTTTCAAATTTCTTTCCAAAAACCTCTTCCGCATCTTTTAGAAACTGTTCTTTTGAAATAGGTCTCTCTTCTAAAGTTGGCATTTCAAAAACATGTTTCTCTTCTAAAGTTGGCATTTTTACAACAGGTATTTCAGAAACATGTTTCTCTTCTAAAACAGGCATTTCTACAACAGGCACTTCAGAAATAGGTCTCTCTTCTAAAACAGGCATTTCTACAACAGGAGTTTCAGAAACAGGTCTCTCTTCTAAAGTAGGTATTTCTACAACAGGTATTTCAGAAATAGGTCTCTCTTCTCGAGTTATACAATTGCATTTTGTCTTTGTGGAGTATTTATCTCCAAATTTGGAAGTAGTAGAAAATTGTATGGCTCGAGACCTAGCTTTTACAATCTTCCCGCATTTTCCATCAATAGATATTTCTAAGGAGATAACACCATTTTCAAAACTTAGAAATCTGACCTTTTCTCGAATGCACATTTCTAAAACTTCATCAGAAATTTTACTATCGTCACTACTCCACAATATATTTTTTAAGACACTATTCCAAAAGAACTCTTCAGGAGTCTGAGTTTCAGGTTTTGGAGTTTTGGTTTCTGTTTTAGGAGCTTCACGCTTTTCTACTTTTACGACTTCTCTAACAATTTCTCTAGTTTCAACAGGAACTGTAACCATTTTCAGGAAAGTTAGATATAAAACAAAAGAGCTATCAGAACCATTAGATAGAAGAAGTTTTCCTTCGTTTAAAGCTCTAAAAATTCGTTCAGAAAGTTCTATGGATAGAGTTCCAGAGATAAGTTTAGATTTAAGAGTAGAGATAAATTCATCTAAGATAAGTTCAGCTTCATACTTTTCCAGAGATTTTATACTACCAATTAGCTCTTCTCTATTTCCACTCTCTACAAATTCCAAGAGCTTTTCTAAAACTTCAGGGTCAATTAACCCCAACATTTCAACTATTTTAGATAATGCAATATCTCCATTACAGTAGACAATACCTTGCTGAAGAAGAGTAAGAGTATCTCGAAGGGAACCATTACCACTATGAACAACTTTTTTTAGAGCTTCAACTTCGTAAGAGATATTCTCTTTTTGAAGTATTTCTTGTAGATGATTTAAAACTAGATGTTCATCAATTCTATGAAATTGAAAGTGTTGAGTTCTACTTAAAATAGTTGGAGGAAGTTTTAGAGGGTCAGTTGTTGCTAAGATAAATTTTACATACTCTGGAGGCTCTTCAAGAGTTTTAAGGAGAGCATTGAATGCCTCTTTTGTGAGCATATGAACCTCATCAATTATAAAGATTTTATACTTTCCAACTGAGGGTTTATATTGAGTTTGGTCGATGAGGTCTCGAATATCATCTATTTTTCGGTTTGAAGCACCGTCCATTTCGATAATATCGATATGAGAATTTGAGTTTGCACTAAGACAGTTATCACACTCTTCACACGAATTTCCATCTATCAGATTTTCACAAAGAATAGATTTTGCAAATATCCTTGCTGATGAGGTTTTTCCACTACCTCGAAGTCCAGAAAAGAGATATCCTGTTCCAATATTTCCACTCTGAAGTGTAAATTTGAGAGTTCTGGAAACTGTTTCCTGTCCAATCAGTTCATCAAAATTCTTCGGTCTATATTTTAATGCTAAAACTGTCTGTTCCACTAAATCTTATCTTTTATAAGATACTCAATTGCAATATCCATATTTATATGTGGTACTGCTTCAATATCTCTATCTGGAAATGGTGTTGGTGAGAATTTTACAAATGAGAACATGTTCTCCTTCCATTCACTTCGACTTGGAAACTTTTCAGGCAGTTCACCTGTATACTCAACTGTCTCCTCTTCACTACCAGCAACTTTTCCCAAAAGACAGTGAAGTTCTCTACCTTTATACTCTCTTATCTTATCTTTTGTCGATTTGACAGAAGAGAGAATTATACTTTTTGTCTCAACACCTTTTACAGAGAGTTCCCGTTTTGCCTCTTCAACAACTGTTTCAAGAAGCATTTTATATTTCTTATGTTGGCTTGAAGCGATATAGTCAGCTTTTGTTGCTGCAAAAAGAACTCTATCTATCTTTTTTTCTAAAACTCCCCTTAAAAAACTCTGGTCTCCATATTTATAAATTTCTATTATATTTTTAACAGCTTTTGTCATATCTATAAATGAGTCATATCCACTGTTGAGAGATTTTATAACATCTACTAAAATTATCTGTCTATCAAATTGGGCAAAATAGTTTAGAGCTAAAGGAGTTACGATAGTGTCAATATAGTGTTCATATCTAATTTGAAATTTTTTATAAAGAGACTCTTCATGAACCTCATCAAAATCGTCTGGTTTTGGTAGAGGAGTAAAAAGAAAAATTTCACTACCAACAAGATTGCCCTCTTGAAGATAACGACCAGGTTGAAGTAGAGAGTACCCCTTTTCATGCAGAGCATGGAGATATTTTCTATACTTTTCTATGAGAACTTCCTCTTTTCCACCACTATATCCATATATATCTTGTTTCTTTATCTCGTTCCAGAAATCAGAACCCAAATCTGATTTGAACTCTCTTAAAATCTCTTCGCTCCACTTCTCAAAATTCTTTCCAAACATAGAGAGGTCTAAGAGCCATTCACCCGGATAATCTGTAATTTCAACTTCTATAATTCTATTTGGAAAAAATGAGCTACCACTTTTAATTTCCAATTGGAGTAAAACTCTTGAAATGGAACTTGTAGATTGAGGCCATTTTGGAGGACTTTTTCTTAAATCTGATACTATATTTCTATATGGAAACTCATCTCCATAATCTATGGGTAGTATTCTTGTTACAAACTCTCTTTCTAATCTTTTCACTCTCTCTCCAGAGAGAAGTTGATTTATTAAAGAGGTTATAAAAATGGTTTTTCCACTTCTATTCAATCCTGTAACAGCTATTCTCACTCTCTTTTCTCTTTGAAACAATTTATCTACATGTAAATCTTTTAATACTTTTACTGTCTCCGAAGAGATACTATCCAGATACTCTCTACTCTTCATTTTATCTTTTTCGCAAATTGTAGCAAAAAGGACAAAACGGTATAATTTTGCCAAAGATTTCTGGAGCAAAAATGGTTGTAATAGCGATATTTTTAGAGTCAGTAGCCACTCTTCTAAATAGTCTAATTTTTATGTATATTCTAATTGTAATAGCAGGAGCTGTATTGACTTGGGTAAATATAGACCCATACAATCCATTTGTTCAAATAGTTAGAAGATTAACTGAACCTGTATACGATTATATGAGAAGACGAATTCCAACAACATTCAACGGAGTTGATATTGCACCTCTAATTCTCCTAATCTCCCTACAATTTATATCTATATTTGTAGTAAATGTTCTACTCTACTTTGCGAATAGTTTAAAATGATATTTACAACTTCAGAAATGAGCGACAAAGAGAAGAAAGAAATTCTCTATAAAATTGTTACACCAAGACCGATTGGGTGGATTGTTACAGAGTTAGATGAGGTTGTAAATATTGCTCCTTTCAGCTTTTACAACCTCATCTCAACTAAACCTCCAACTGTGATGGTTGCAATTGGAGTAAAGCCAGATGGTTCACCTAAAGATACTTTACGAAATATTAGAGTTAGTGGAAAAGCGACTATCTGTAATGTATCTTCAGTTGAGGAAGAGAAGATGAAGCAGAGTGGAACAAGTTTAGAAGCTAATGAGAGTGAGGCTAAAAAGTATGGTATAGAACTAGAGAGAAAATTTGATGAGTTTCCTCCAAAAGTAAAAAGCTCTTCAACTGCTCTCTTTTGTAACTTTGAGAAAGAGATGATTGGTCTTCAGAGTAAAACAGTACCCCTATTTTTAAATGTCGAAAAATTATTTATAGCTGATGAGGTTTTTGCTGGAAAAGAGCTAGTTCAACTATTTGTAAAATGAAGTTTTTAACTCTACTCTTTCCAATTCTCCTTTTTGGAGAGTACACAAAATATCTATCTGTAAAAGATGCTTTAAAAGAGGCTGGTTTCTCGAAATATAGAAATTCTACAAATGAGAAAATTGGTGTTATGATGTGGGAGTTTGAAAATGAGTGTCCAAAGGGTTTGGATAGTAGTAGAGTTACAATTCACGATGTAGAAAATAGCGATAAACACGCTACTGAAGTTGGACATATACTTTTAGAAAGTTCTCCTTACACATACATTCACTGTATGGAATATAATGTAGATATAGAACCTGAAAAATTCTCTCCAAAGATATATGCAAGTAACCACTCATATAGACTCTACACTTCACCATTTGGAGAACCAGATTTAAAAACTTATGGAGTTCACGATAAGTATCTTGACAATTATGTGATGGAACATAAATTGGCGATGTTTGTTGCAGGAGGAAATAGAGATAGTGGTATCTATCCAGATGGTCGTAAATATGTAACTTCCCCAGCAAAAGCCTACAATGTGATATCTGTTGGAAACTACACAAAAAAAGTTTCTGGAATTCCAAATTCCATTACAGGAAATCCAAGTAGTGATGCTGAAAAACCAGAAACTCTTTCCCATGGCTCTTTCAAATTTCCAGATGGAACTAAAAAACATGGTTCAAGTTTCTCCACTCCTTTTGTAACTTCAGCTTTTGGAGTAAATCTCCTCTCAAAATATAAGAGTTTTCGATATCAACCACAACTTCTTAAAGCGTATATCTTAACTTTAGGAGATTTTCCAATCTCTAAAAATGGTGTTGGAGAGATAAAATGGGGAGGTGAAAACTCCTATAAAGCTTGGTGGAATAGCGATGTCTCTCTTTTCAAAAATGGAATATATCTTGAGAAGAGTAGATATTTAGAAGCTGGAAAAAGATATCGAGTTGCTATCTCTTGGCTTGTTGATGGCAATTTTGCAATGAGAGAGAAAAAGATGAATTTAGATTTAGACCTTTTTGTTTTTAAAGAAAAAGAGCTGTTTTGGAGAGGAGTTAGGAGATTTGATAACTTCGAAGTTTTAGAACTCTATCCTCAAAAAAGTGGAATCTACACTTTTCAAATTCGAAAAAATAGGTTTGAAAAATTTAGCAATAGCACTCTATATTTAGGATTGGTAATTAGAAATTTGAATTGAGACTTTTTGATAAAATTTTATCAAATAAAAAAAGGAATTAAGTCGTGATTCAACCGTCCATAGATGAATTTTTTTCGCCAAAAATCTATAAGATATTTATAGGAATTTTTATAGGAGTTGCATTTATAAATTTTGTTATATTCAGTGTGGCTGAATTTAATGAGAGTAAAAGGGCTATTTTAAAAGAGTTAAAACATATATCTACGGCAACAAGTAATTCTATCTCTGTTGCTGTTTGGAAAAATGACAAATTTGAAATTGGAAGAATTACAAATAGTCTACTTCAAAATCGAGAAATTTCAGCAATTCAAATCATAAATTATGATAATAAGCATGTTGAGACAAATATTATAAAAAATGGTAGAAGTCCTGCAATTTCCAAAACAACAGATATTTTCTACACTTATAATGATAAAGAAATTAAGGTAGCAAAATTAACTCTATTTACAGATAACTGGTCCATCTGGTATAGAATTGAGAAACCTCTACTTCTTCTCTTTTTGAAAACTCTAATTGAGACATTTACAATTGTATTTCTTATATTCTGGGCATTCAAAAAACTGTTTGCAGAGTATATAAGTGCTATTCGATTTGGTATTCAACACAACACAAAAAGTGATGATAAACTAGAAATTTCATCAAGTTTAAGAAATATTGAGAATAAATTTCAAACTATGTTAAATCACCTCATCAACATCTATTTAAAAAGAAAAACTAATGAAAGTGAAGAAGAGAAAAAAGAGAAAGATGAGAAAAAGGAGAAAGAAGAGTTAAAAGAGATATCTGAAATTGAGGCCCAAAAGAGATTTCATTTAGAAAAAATTATAAATTTCCTAAATCCAAATAGAGAGATATTCAAAAAATATTTTAGAGAGATGTTTGTCTCTTCTCAAGCAGTTCATACAGAGAGTGGAGATATATATCTTTTTTCAGAGATTGAGAAAAATCAAGATTTACTCCTAATTATGGTTGATTACGAATATAGTAAAGATATCAACTCTTTTGAGTTGGCTCTTATCATGAAAGATATCGAGAAAGATATTCTTTTAAAACATAGTGTAAATAATAGAATATTTTCAACTGCAAAAGTTTTAGAATTTACAGAAAAGAGAATTAGAAGTAAATTTATTGAAAATGGTATTCAAGCAATTGAAGATGTTGAATTTAAAGGACTTATCGCCTATTTTGATAGAAAAAATCAGAAAATAGACTACTCTTCAAAAGGAGTATTTATTTTCCAACTTACTTCAACTAATCTTAATGTTTTTGATGATTATGGTCTCTATAGTGATAGAATGGCTACTGGTATCCCTGAAGATGATAAAAGAGAGTTCTCTATTGATACAAGTTCCAAAGATGATGTTTTCTACATCGCTACTGATGGATATTTTAGACAAATCAAAAGAGATAAGCGAAGAGAAGAGATTGGTAAAAATGGATTTACAGAAGTTTTAAATAAGATAAAAAAAGAGCCTTTCACTTCTCAAAAAGATAGCTTTTTAAATGAATTCAACCTTAGAAAAGGTGATAAAAAGCAGGTTGAAGATGTAACAATTATAGGACTTAAATTTTAAGATATAAGATTTTAAAAAAACTAAAATTAAACTGAAATTGAATAGACTTCTTTTTGAGATTAAAAGGAGATACCTTGATTATTAGAAAACTTTTTAAATTTGAAAACGCACACATTGTTAGAAAGTGTACTTCCAAACGGTGTAGAGAGTCTATTCATGGACACTCATATAGAGTTGAGGTTCTTTTGGAAGCAAACTCTCTTGATAATGGACACATGGTTTATGATTTTGGTTTAATGAAACTCTCAATTAAAGAGCTTATAGACTCATTTGACCACTCTGTATCTATCTGGAATAGAGATGACCCATCTTATGTTTTAGCTATGAAAGAGCATAGTGATAGATGGATAATGTTACCTGTAAGCCCATCGGCTGAACAGCTTAGCAGAATTATATTTGTTATAGTAGACAAATTTATCCAGACAAATCAGATGATAAATGGTGAGGGAGATATAAAAGTTCAAAGTATCATTGTTCATGAAACAGATACAGGTTATGCTCAATCATTTCGAGAGGACGCTTTTAATAAAAAAATGGGTGAGATAAATCTTCGAGATATAAAGTTTTCTGATGAGATACGAAATGAGTGGAGTGATACAAATATGTATAATAAACTCATAAATGGTATCCCTTTTATAAATCCGACAAGCCTTTAAGGAAAAGAATGATAGCAATGCCAATCAAATCTAAAAGTGAAGATAGTGCAATATCTCCAGTTTTTGGAAAAGTAAAATATTTCGCTTTAGTTGGAAATGGAGAAGTGAAGTTTCTCGAAAATTTTGAGAAATCAGGAGTTAAAGCGATACAGCTTCTTTTAGAAAATGGTGCAGAAACTCTGCTTATGTCCCATATGGGAGAGAGACCATTTCAGATAGCTCTTCAGAGTGGAATTGAAGTTTTTTATGTTGGAAAAGATAGAGTTACAATTTCTGAAGCAGTAGAGAAGTTTCAAAATGGGGACTTTCAGAATGCAAAAGAAGTAGAAGTTTCTACATTTAATTCTCATTAGGAGATGTTTTGAAAATAGGAGTTGTTACAGTTTCAGACCGAGCAAGTGCAGGAGTTTATGAGGATATTTCTGGAAAAACAATTATTGATACTTTAAAAGAGTATCTTGTTTCAGAGTGGAGTCCAGAATATCGACTAATTCCAGATGAAAGAGAAGAGATAGAGAAGACTCTTATAGAACTTACCGATGAGGTAGGGTGTAACCTCATCATCACAACAGGAGGAACTGGACCAGCAAAACGAGATGTGACTCCTGAAGCAACAGAGAGTGTTTGTCATAAAATGATGGACGGTTTTGGAGAGCTTATGAGACAAGTTAGTTTGAAATATGTTCCAACAGCAATTCTCTCTCGACAAATCGCCTGTATTCGAGAAGGTGAAAATAGCTCTTTAATTATAAATCTTCCTGGAAAACCTAAAGCTATTCGTCAAACTCTTGATGTTGTTTTTCCAGCCGTACCATACTGCATAGACCTTATTGATGGCTACTATTTAGAAACAGATAGTGGTGTAGTTGAAGCTTTTCGTCCAAAAAAATAGGAGATATTTTGTTAGGAGTCTCATTCTATAAAGAGAGAATAATCTCAAATCCAAAAGGTGATATTTTTCATATAATCAAAAAGTCTTCAGACGGTTTTAAAGGTTTTGGAGAAGCCTATTTTACGACTATACATCAGGGAGTTGTAAAAGGTTGGAAGAGACATTTTAAGATGACCCTAAATTTGGCAGTACCAGTTGGAGAAGTTGAGTTTGTTGTGTACAATGAAACCGAGTTTGAAACCTATACTCTCTCCGCTTCAAATTATGGTCGAATTACCATAGAACCAAACTTGTGGGTTGCTTTTCGAGGTATTGGAGAAGATAATTTGATTATAAATATAGCTAATATATCTCACTCTCCAGATGAAGCTGAAAATAGAGAATTAGAAGAGATAGATTATGAGTGGTAGAGTTCTTCTTACAGGAGCAAACGGAATTCTCGGAAAAGCTATACAGAAAGAGTTTTCAGAGTTTGAACTTTTTCCTCTCTCTAAAAGTGACTTAGATATTAGAGATTTTGATAGTGTTCAAAACAAAGTTTTAGAAATAGAACCTAATATCATAATTCATGCTGGAGCTTATACTAATGTTGAAAGTAGTGAAACTGAAATCGATTTAGCTTATAAAACAAACTCTATTGGCACAGCAAATCTTGTAAATATGGCAATAGAGAAAGAGATAATTTTTGTCTATATCTCAAGCACAGGAATTTATGGGGAGAGAGGGAGTAGAGAGAGATGGAGAGAATTTGATACTCCAAACCCAACAACAGTTCACCACAAATCAAAATATGAGGGTGAGAAAGTTGTCTCAACTCATCTCCAAAAATTTATTATTGCTAGAACAGGTTGGCTTTTTGGAGGTGAAAAAGAGGATAGAAAGAATTTTGTTTACAAAAGAATTCTTGAAGCAAAAGCAAATTCAGAAATAGCATCAAATACTGCTCAAATTGGAAATCCAACTTCTGTAACTAATCTTGCAAAACAGATAAAAGTTTTAATTCAGAAAAGATTATTTGGAACTTTCAATATGGTAGATAGTGGAGAAAACATTAGTAGATTTGATTATGTAAAAGAGATAGTAAAACTCTCCAAACTTCAAACAGCTGTAATTCCAACTTCTCAATTTAAAAGAGTTGCTCCAGTCTCTTCAAATGAGTCTGCCGAAAACTTCAAATTAGAGGCGATGAGGTTGTCTGTTATGGAAAATTGGAAAATTTCTCTAAAAAGATACATAGAAAAATTATAGAAGTATCCGCTCTTTAGAGCGGTACTAAACTAAAAAACTTTTCAGTTTTTCCAAAGAGAGTCCCATCGCACAACTTTCAAAACCAACAAATTCTTCAATATATTTTTTACAAAATCCTTCGACCATACATGCTCCAGCTTTTCCTTTCCACTCTTCTGAAGCTAAGAATTTTCTTAAATCACTTTTTTCAAACTCTCTAAATTTATATTCAGTAGAAGAGATATCTATAAAAGATTTTTTTGAACTTTTAAAAATTGTAGCTGTAATAATTGAAACTACATTTCCACTTTGAGAGAGAAGTAAAGTTTCTGCTTCTTCTACACTTTTTGCTTTTCGCAAAATTTTATTATCTGCAACAACAACTGTATCAGCAACTAGAATTCCCTTTTCTACTCCATGTTTTTGAATACAACTATCTAATTTCCCCATAGTTGCTTGAAAAACAAAACTTTTTGGATTTTGAGTTTTAATTCCATCTTCATCAAAATCGCAACCACTTTGGAAAAATTTGATATTAGAATCTTGAAGTATTTTTGCTCTTGTTTCTGAGTTTGAACCTAAAATTATCATACTGAAAATAGTAGCAAATATTGTAGAGAAGAACTTCTATTTTCAGATATAATTTTGTTAAATCTACTTTAGGATTTATATAAATGAACAAAATAGAGGCAGATTTAGATATTCTTGAACAAAAAATAGATTTCCTTTTAAATACATTTCATCAATATAGAGAAGAGAATGAAGTTCTTAAAGAGAAAGTCATAAATATGGATAAAGAGATAGAACAGTTGAGAAATACGCTATCTGCAAAAGATAATGATTATAAAGAAGTTGTTTACAAACTTGAGAAAATTTTAAGTTAATGGTAGTAAAATGACAGAAACAGTTAGAATTAAGGTCAATAGTAAACTATTTAATTTAGAATTAGATAGTGAGTTTGCGTTCTTCCTTCAAAATGAGTTATCTCAAAATTTAAATAAAGATAACAATAGCCTGAAGGATTTAATCAGTGCTTATATCAATAAAAATTATGAACTTTTCGAAATCACAAGAAAAGTTAGTAATTTAAATCAAAAACTTAGTTAAAAGGATTTTTTATGACTCGTTCAGCATTCAGTATGATTGAACTCGTTTTCGTAATTGTTATTTTAGGTATCATGGCAGCTGTTGCTGTTCCAAGATTTGCTTCTATTCAAGATGATGCTCTTATCTCCAATGAGAAAACTACAATTGGTGTAGCTCGACAAGGTGTAACAACTCTTTATGGAAAGAGACAAGTTCGAGGTGGTGACTTCTCTATTACTCTTTCAAATAAAGATGGTGCTGAATATACATCAGCTGTATACTTCTCAAGCTCATACTTCCCATATACTTTAAGTGTTGGTGCTACAACAGGTAATGGAACAACTGACAACA
Organism: Candidatus Thiovulum imperiosus; assembly: GCA_024281175.1. Lineage (GTDB taxonomy): Bacteria > Campylobacterota > Campylobacteria > Campylobacterales > Thiovulaceae > Thiovulum_A > Thiovulum_A imperiosus. The sequence continues at coordinate 49,331 of JAMJTW010000008.1, read as the reverse complement.
ATGTAACTTCTGCTACTGCTAGAGGTGATTACACAGCTCTTGCTCTTGTGGTAGAACCAGAAGCTCTTGCAGATTGGAATAGTTCAGCACACTTTGACGGAAGTAGCGAACTTGCTATCTATACTGGACCAGCTTCAAATGTTGTTGATGATGGAAATGCTGAAATTCACCAAGGTGACTGGTGGGAGTATAACAACACTTCTGGAAAAATTATTCTTCAAGAAAATTAGAATATGAAAACTGCTTTCAGCATGATAGAACTAGTCTTTGTAATTGTAGTTCTTGGAATTATCTCTGCTCTTGCAGTTCCAAGGTTCTCCTCAATTCAAGACGATGCTCTTATCTCTGCTGAAAAGCAATCTATCTCCGTGGCTCGTCAAGGTATTCTTGTTTTATATGGAAAAAGACAAGTTCGGGGAAGAAACTTCCAAACTACCCTATACAACTTCGATGGCGATGAGTACAGTTGTGAAGTTCACTTTTCTGACTCATTTTTTCCAAAATCCCTTTCTGTAAAAGAAACTACCGCAGGAACTCTTACTGACAACAACCTCTCTTTTGACTCTATTGCAGAACAGTATGAACGAAGAGCTTTAGCTCTTGTTGTAGACTCTGAGGATTTAGTTGAATGGGAGAAACTAGATGGTAGCAGTAGAAATGTTGAGAAATTGAAAGGTCCTGCTTCAAGATATGTAAATGACCAACAGAACGAAATTTCAAGTTCTAACTACTGGGAATATAATAACACTTCTGGAAAAATAGTACTCCGATAATTTTGAGTTAGAATTTCAAAATTTAAATTTGGAGGAAATATGGGTTCTCAATACAAAAAACTTAAAGATATTGATATATCTTTTATAAAAAAACAGCATATATTTTATATTGCCACCTCATCAGGAAAAGAGGTAAACTTATCTCCAAAAGGGTATGACTCCATTCGAGTTCTAAATTCTGAAACTCTACTCTACTTAGATTATCCAGGTAGTGCAAATAGAACTGGTAGAGATGTTGAAAATGGTGGTGAAGTCACTCTTCTATTTAATTCTTTCGAGTATAGTGAAGCAAAAGTTTTAAGAATTTTTGCAAAAGGAGAAATTGTAGATAGAGAAGATGAAAATTTCATTCAATATATATCCTCTTTTGGAATGCCTGAACACTTTATTCGACAGATGTTTATTTTTAAAATTTATGCAGTTGAGACAAGTTGTGGTGCAAGTGTTCCGATTATGGAATTTGTTGAAGAGAGAAAGGAGCTTAGAAGTTGGGTCAAAAGTATGGCAAGGAAAAATAAGTTAGAAGAGTATATCAAAGAGCATGAAACACCAGCAAATTTGGAAGAGATATGAAAATTAGAGACTTAAGTGAACTTGTGATGTTTCAACACTCTATCTTCTCTCTGCCATTTATTTTTGTAGCTATGGTAATAGCACAAGATGGTTGGTTTGGTTGGGAACTTCTTCTACTTGGTACAATTTCAGCAGTATCAGCTCGAAATTTTGCAATGGCATTAAATCGATATCTTGATATAGACCATGACTCTAAAAATCCTAGAACAAAAAATCGTCCAAGTGTTGATGGTAGATTAGGCAAAACACCTATACTCCTTTTTGCATTTGGAAATGGAGTACTTTTTACTCTTTCTGCTTATTTTGTAAATACCCTTGCTTTCCAACTCTCTCTTCCAATTCTATTTGTATTAGCTATCTACTCCTACTTTAAAAGATTTAGCTATTTAGCTCATATCATTTTAGGAGTCTCTCTTGGACTAGCACCAATTGCTGGAGTTGTTGCAGTCTCTGAAGCGATACCTCTCTGGAGCATCTATCTCTCTCTTGGAGTTTTACTTTGGGTTGCTGGATTTGATATGCTCTATTCTCTTCAAGATATAGAGTTTGATAAAGAGTTTGGACTTCACTCAATGCCATCGAAATTTGGAGAGAATAGAACAATGCAATTATCTCTTCTTTTTCATTTAGCAACACCTCTACTTTGGCTTTTAGCAATATTAGAAGCAAAACTTGGAACTTTTGCTTTTATTGGAGTTTTTGTCTCTTTACTATTTCTTCTTTATGAACACTATCTTGTTCGAAAAGATTTTAAAAAGATAGATAGAGCATTTTTTACAGTTAATGGATATTTAGGTATTGTATTCTTTATTTTTATAATTCTTGATATAGCTTTTATCCACTAAATGCAGAGAGTCTATTAAGACTCTTCTCTTTTTTGCTACACAGAAATTCAAGAACAGGGTAAAAGTATGTTATTATTTTTGTTAAAACTTAAAAGTTTCTAATTGGAGAGTATATGGAAGAGTTAAGTTATAGAGTAGTAATAAAAAGAGCAAAAAAGATAATAGGAACATATTCTGAAAGTGTTCCAATAAAATCGTATCTATTTATGGTTAGAGAGTACAAAAGAAGTTGTCGTAAAATCACTTATCTCATCAAAAAAGATAGAGATAAAAATCATAAAATTGTTGAAATTCAGAGAAAATATAAAGAGGAGATTTCAGCTTTAAAAAGAGAGATCAAGAAATATAAAACTATGTTATCTGAAAAAGAGGAGCAAGAGAATTTTATCTTGAAAGATGATATAAATCAGATAACTTCTCAACACTTCTCTAATGAAGATAGAGACAAATTGCTTAGTGATGTTGTTTTTACTCTCTCAAAAACAGTCTTAAATTTCTCAAAAGTAGATATCCGTTTCTTTGAAGATAATAAAATTATACTTCTCCAAAGGGCAATTTTCAAAAAAGTTAAACTGAAAATTGGTAGTGATTCTTCCAATGTTGTAGCAGGTGTAACAAACACAATTTTAAGAGATAATTTTAAGCATATTCATAAAGAGTTTGCAAGAAAGGTTCTTGAGGCTTCAGATGTAGATAAAGGTGTGTTTAAATTTTTTGGTGATGTAGCTGTTTATGATGAAGATGGAATTCGCTGGAACTCATCAGCTATTACAAGATTTATGCATGACTATTTAAGAAGTATAAGAATTATTGAGCGATTAAATCACGATATTGTACAACTTACACAAAAGAGCAAAGAGTATGAGAGTATTGAAGATGATTTAGAGATGGATATTGATGAGTATAATGAGCGATTTCAAGAGAGAGAAAAAGCTGATAAATTACTTGATGTTTGTAGAACTAAAATAGTTGAAGAAGAGAAGAAGTTGAGTGATTTGGAAATAGATTACAACAATCTGCTTAAAGCGGTAACAAAAACTCTACTCCAAACTAAAATACTTCATAAAAGCTAAATTTTCTTATCAAAATTGTGATGGAGATTCATAGAGTGTTGTATATTTTTTATATTAGCTTTTATCTTCTCCATATCTTTTTTAAGATGGGTCCTAAAACCTACTAAATATAGTAGAGCTTCTCTGATGAGGTTTTGAGCCTCAATCATCTCTTTTTGTGATACAAAATCTGGAAGTTCACCTGAGGATAGAGTTTCTAAACTATCTCTATCCTCAGTTAAAATAGCGATTTTTAGTCTATCCAACCAATCTCTACTTCTCTTTGGAGTCAATTCCACTATCTTCTCTCCAAGCCTCTAAAAGACCTTTTACAACTCTATTTATACTCTCTAATTTTTCTAAATCATCGTCTCTGTTTACTTCAAAAAGTAGTGTAATTTGATGATTATAGAGACCATTTAGATATTCTGCTGTTGTTCCTTCAGCTTTCATATCAAGAGCATCAACTAACTCAATAAAAATGGAGTTTGTTCTATTTATCCAGTGTGTTTTCTGTTCAACATCACCATCATTAATAGCTTTTGCAATATTTGTATTAAATTTTAAAATACCCTCATAAAGAGCTTCTACTAATTTAACTTTTGAGTCTATGTGTAAATCATTTCTTTTATAAGCAACAACTGCACTATTTTCATCATCATCTACTGCTGTCTTTTTTTGCTGATTTAAAATCTCTTCTGTTGTCAATTTTTCTCCTAGTTGTCAGCTGTTTGGAAATCTATAAGCATTTGAACGGAATTAAATTTTTGAGTCCATTCAGCAATCAGTGCATCTGCTTGTATGAACTGCTCAGCCATTCTATCATACTTTCCATCAAGAAGTGCTATCGCTTTCTCTTTCTCTTCATTAAGTCTCTCTTCCTCAACATCTAAGTTTTGAGAGTAGAGATTTAAAACACCCATATCGTCTACATAATCACCAACAATATTTTCTAAATCGTGAAAAAGACCATCAACATGTGTAGTTACACCTCTATCTTCCACATCTTCACCTCTAAAAAAGTTTTCAACTAAAGATGGGTCTTCTTCAAGTTTAGCACTAAACTCTTCCACATTCAGCTCCAACTGTCCTGTACTATTTAATACAATTCCAAACTCAATTGGAGAACGATTTTCAGAGTCCATACTTAGAAGTTTTCTTTTGATAGCTTGATTTATAGAAGTGATATTACTATTTCCTTGAAACACTCCTGTCTCATTTGTCTCTTCGTCAAATTTTGTCATTTCAGCCAAGAGAACAGTAAGTTCATTATAAGCATCAACAAAACTTTGAACTTCAGCTAAAATTCCCTGCTTATCAACATCAATTGAGATATTTATTGGATTTTCAGTTACTTCTGTAAGTTCTAACTCAACTCCAATCACAAGGTCTGTTACTACATTCTCATTTCTTGAAATTGGAGTTCCATTAAATAGAAATTCAGCATTTTGAGCTTTCTGAACATTATTCTCTTCATCTCCAAGTCCAGTTCCAAGTTCCCCTTCAGAAACTTCTATTTTATAATCAGAACCTGTTTTATCACTTGTAAGTGTTAATCGATACTCATCTTCACCTGTTTTTATTATTTTTGCTGTAACAGGGATTGTAGAGTGGTCATTAATAGCATCTTTTAAATCTGAAAATGATGTAGTTGGAGAGATATCAAAAGAGTAGTCAATACCATCAACTTTTAAATCAAAAGTTCCTCCATCAGAAGAGATAACCTCATCTAAACTGAAAAATGGTTTTGTCTGAATAACATCTTGTTTTGCTAGTTGAGTGACTTCTACTGATATATTTTGAGGTGAAACACCTTTATCGATAGAGAGATTTATTCCTGTATTTGAGATTGTTGCACTTCTTTCAAGATAGAGCATCTCATCATTAAGCCCCTCTACTAAAGTATCAACACCTTTGACTGCTTCTATAATAGTTGCAAGAGCTGTCTGTTTTTCACTATTTGTCTCAATATTACTCTCTATTGGAGTAACTATTGCATTATTGTCTACTTCTCTAAGTTTATCTAGGGTATCTTGGCTTAAACCTTTATTTGCACCTGATGCAGTTTCAGAACCAAGTCCTATTAGTCCAGTAGTCATTTTTTACCCTTTTTGGTCTAGGATATTTCCTATCTCTTTGACAGCAGCAGAGAGTCTTAAAGCGTCCTCATTTGGAATTTTTCTAATCTCATCTCCTGTATTTTTATCTGTAACAACAATATACATTGACTCAGCATCTTCATGATATTTGAAATTTACATTTTCATTTTGTAAAGTACTATTCAACTCATCAACTAAAGACTTCATATTATCTTTAGTCATCTGTTGAGCTTTAGCAATTTCAACTTTCTGGAACTGTTTAGTATTTGCCTCTGCTTCTCTATCCGTAGTTAATCCAGCCATTGTCAATTGAGAAGGTTTTACACTACCCTGATTGAGTTCGCTAGAAAAGTTATTACTCTGAGTTGTCATTCTTTTCCTCTCTTTTTAAATTTTAACTTAATAAATATCGTCTTAAAAACGGAAGCGGTTAAACTCTTTGTCAAGAGAGATGATATATCTATTCAACATCTTAACATCAGAAGATACAAATTCACTCTTTTGAACCATAATTTTAGATTTTTCAATAAACTTATTATTATCTTCTACTGTTGTATTGATATCGTGTGTTATCATCTTTGTCTCATAACCTAAAACTGTAATTACACCCAATATATCACTAAGATTAGCATTATTTAATTCAGCATCTTTTTTGATTGTAAGAGCAGTTTTGCTTAAGTTTGATAGTTTTATCTCTTTCTCATGCATAATATCTTTCTGCTGGTCTATAATCTCTACCATTTTTTGAAAAGAGTTCATCGTTTCAGAGATTTGAACCTCATCGCCACTTTGAAGAGCAGAAATATTTTGTAAAACCATCTCTTTTAAGATGACATGGTTGTCACTAATTTTTCTATTTAAATCTTTTAAACTTAAAACTTCATAAGAGATATAGACAACATCTAAATTTAAATTGTTGATTTTTGCCGAACTATCTTCAATTATCTCTTTTAAATTCTCAAAACTTATTTCACTATTTTGAATATTTTCTAAAAATAGAGCCATTTGAAGATTTATATCTTGAAGATATTGACTCTGTTTTTGAAGATGATTTACAATAACTTCTGAAGACTCAGAAAGGTGATTAGAGAGATTTACAATATCTCTAAAATTTGCTCTAATTTTTTCAAGAGTCTCTTTTATCACTTTTACAAATAGACTAACAAGAGAGATAAGAGAAGTTATCTCATTTTTACTCTCATTTTTTTCATAGGAGATATCTGAAACAACTCTTAGAATTTTACTTCTAATTTGAATAGTTCCAAAGAAAAGAGTCTCTCTTAAATAGTTATATACAGAATAAGTTGATAAAAGAATTATTAATGAGCCTACAAAAAATACTAAAGTTAGTAAAGACTCTCTCTCTTCTTGTTCATCAATCATATGACTCATCTCTTCTGATATATTGCTAGATATATAATCCCCCAACTCTTTTAAAGTCTTATTATATTTAGCTGATACAGACATAAAATCTCTATAAGTTATCAACTCTATTTTTTCAATATCTTTGTTTAAAATGGCATTTGTAACACTCTCTATATTTTCAAATTCGTTTGTATGGCTCAATCTATCATAATGGTTAAATAGCTCTTCTGAAACAAGGCTTTTTATTAGAGAAGTTACAACTACTCTTTCAGCATCTAACTTTACAATACTTGTAAATATATCATCATCAATCTCTTTTTGTGAAATCACTCTTGAGACTAGAATTTCTCTCTGAGTTGAAATATCATAATAGTTTAAAAATAGAGAGTATAAAACTATATTTTTACTTATATAAGAGTCTTCTATATCAACTGAAGCAGTAGCAATTGTATCAATAAATGTAGAGATGAGGTTTGTGTAAAATGATACAGTTTCAGCTGGAGTTATTTCTCGATTATCAAGTTTTTTTCTTATAGAACTCAACTCCTCTTCCAAGTCTCCAACAATATTTGAAACTTTAAATAGAAACGGCTTTGTTTTTAACTCTGCAACATCATAACTTTCTAATTTCTGTTTAAGGGATTTTACTCTTGTCGAGTTTAAACTTCTCTCTCTTACTAAAGCTCTTTCAAGTCTTCTTCCCATCGCATTACTATTTAGCAATATATTTATACTAATCTCCCTCTCTTTTGTAATTAGAGTTATTAGTTTTCTTAAATCTTCAACAACATTTATATCTTTTTCCAAATTTTCTAGTTTAACTATATTCTTATATTCATTAAATGTGATAAATAGTATTAATATGGACGACATAACCATAATAGGGGCTACAAGCATTTTAAATTGTGATCTTAAGCTGGAATTTCCAAACATTCTACTCTCCAACAGGAACTATTAATAAACAACTCCAATTTTATCAAAAAATCCTCTTGTTTAAAAGAGTTCTATTTACACAAATTCTGAAATTTTTATCTATTTTGAAAATATTTGAACCTCATCAATCCAGACAGAGTCCATATACTTTGAATTAGTTCCATCTTTTGTATATATCCACTTCAATCTATGTTTACCTGGAGTGATTGGATACTCTATATAACTCCAAGGAACTTCTCCAGATTGATAAAACCCTTTATCATCTATATAGAACCAGAACTCATCACACCCCTCTTCTGAAGAGACTCGAAATTTAAATGCAATTCTGTTGGCTAAAAAGTCTCCATCAAGAATTAAAGTTGAAGTCTCCCCATCTCGAATATCACCACTTTTTAAAAGTATATTTCCATTTCTCTTATAGAGTTTCCAAACCTCATCACCTTCACTACGAAATGCTTCTGGAAATTTGTTCTCTTGAAAATCGAAAAATTCATCTTTCAAAACTCCTGAAAAGAGAGTAAACTTTTTTGAAATTCTATTTCCAATATCTGTTACAGATATTTCTGTCTTTCCATAACTACTATCTGGAGAGTAGAAAATCGCCTCTTTCCCAGCTGTTCCTATCGTCATTGTTGCAACAGATTGGTCTTCCACTTTCCAAAGAAATTCACTATCTTCTCTACCAAAAAGAGTTTTTACTTGAACTGCAACTCTATCTTTTCCACTCTTCTTTTTATCTACTTTTAGTTGTAAATCTGGAACTGGACTACTAAATCTTGATGAGTCAAACTTTGCTCGTATTTGACTCTCATAACCAGCAACTTTAAGAGTTAGAGTATGATTATTTCCGCCCCGTTTTGGACTCAAATAGCTTAAAAGATAGAAACTATCTCGATAATTTATCATCTCTTTTCCTATCTCTCTAATTGAAATTTCCAACTCTCTAAAATTTTTCGCTCTCCAGTAAACTCCAAGTTGAGAGAGGTTTTCATAATCTGCATTTTCACCAACTCCAACAACATAAACTCTCTTTTTTCCAACTCTCTTTTTTGCATTTTCTAAAGATATCTTTCCACTTTTATCACCACCATTTGTGATAAGGATTAGAGAACCTGTTTTAGCTTCTTCATGGGAGAATTCATCACTCCAGAGAGATGTAAGTTTAGAGTAATTGTCATAAAGATTAGAGACTTTGTTACTTGATACAGCTGGAATTTTTTGAATTGCCATGGCTATCTTCATTCTATCCGATGTGAAATCTTGGAGTAGATAGACATTTTCATCAAAGAGAGTCACCATCATCTCTCTATTTTTGTCTATCGGAATATAGTCTAGCCACTCCAGAAGTTGAGAGGCGATGAGGTTCTTTTCATCATCTTTCATATCACTAATATCAATTGCAATTATGTTCTTTTCAAAAAGAGGAACTTCTTTTAACAGTTTCTGATTTGAGATATCTTTTGAAATCTGCTCTCCATTTTCAAATATAAGAAAATCTTCGTTTTTAAGATAAGGAATGGCTTTATCTCCAATAGTGGCTTGAAAGAAAATAGATATTTGTGATGGTTCAGTTGAGTTTATCTCAATAGGCTTCAATTGTAGTGTATCAACTTTTGAACAGCCAAAAAATAGAAACACTATTCCAAAATATCTCAATATATAACTTTCCAGAGATAGAGTCCATTTGATGGTGCAGGTTTCAATTGCAATTCATCACCTTTTAGAGCTTCTAAAATATCTGTTTCTGAGATAGTTCCTTTTCCAAGTTCAAAAAGAGCAGAAACCATCATTCTAACTTGAGAACGAAGAAAAGAGTTTCCTTTAAATTTCAAAACATAGAAGTCTCGGAATTTATAAGCTCTCGTTTCAGAGATAGTTCTAAAATAGGAAGTGGGATTTGAACCATTTTTTGAGAAACTCTTGAAATTGTGTTTTCCTTTGAAAAGTACTATTTGAGAAAGTTTTGCAAAATCGAAATTATGAAAATTTTTATAAGTAATGTAATTTGTTAAAAATGGAGAACTATTTTTAGTAGAAAATATGTAGCGGTAGACTCTCTCTTTTGCATCAAATCTTGAGTGAAAATTTGAATAAGTTTCAGATAATTTTAAAATTTTAATAGAAGCTGGAAGATGTTTTTGAAAAATGTATAAGAGTTTCTCTATTTTCCAGAAGTCAGGAGCATCAAAATGGAAAACTTGCCCAAAAGAGTGAACACCTTTATCAGTTCGTCCACTCATATAGATTTTTGCATCTACTCCAAAAGAGTTTAAGATAGTTTGAAGTTCTCCAATTACAGTTCTAAGATTTGGTTGAAATTGAGAACCGAAAAATTGGGAACCATCGTAAGCTAATTCACCTTTAACTCTCAAGTAAAATATCCTTAAAACTATACTTTTCTATATCAAGATATATTTTGCCTTTTCTTTTTTTAACTCTCTTATCCTTAGAACTACCTAACTTCTCTTCAAATCTTTCTCTCTCTCTTTTTGTAAAACCGTTGGCGATGAGGTACTCATGAAGTTCAACTTCAACTACACTTTCACTCTCTTCAACTTTCTGAACTAAATTTTCAATAAGTTTTCTATTATCTCTCTTTAAATCTCTATTCTCTTCTAAAATAGAGTTGAATAATGCTGTATAGTTTTCTAACTCTTTGACTCTTTTTCTTAAATATTGAACCTCTTCTAAATCAACTCTACTGTTTTCTACAATTTCAACAGCAACAGCTTCTTTTAAAATCATCTTTTTCCCATTTTTAACAATAGATTTTAACTCACCACTTTTTATCAAATTATAAACTGTTGCTTTACTCACTCCCTCTATATCAGCATACTCATTTACTGTAAGCAAATTACTTTCCACTTATTGTCCCCTTTAAAATATTGAATAGATTTTATCAAAATATAATTTCCAACAGTTACTGTAAGTGCTAGAAACTTCTATTCCGAAATTTTTTTGGGAGTGACTAAATAGCCATTCCTATCACCTCGAATGGAGAGATCTCCTTTCCAAGATTTCTCTACAAGAGGGGAATTGGTAGTAGTTACAAAGATTTTCTAAAATGTTCTTTAATAGAGTTTTTTAGAACCTCTGAAAGGATAGGTGGTACTGCATTTCCAATTTGAAGATTTTTTGAACTTCTTGAACCATAAAATATATAATTATCAGGAAAAGACTGAATTCTAGCTCCTTCTCTTGTTGTTAAAGGTCTTGATACTTTTGGGTGAATACATCTTGAAGAAGATGGTGTTCCTAAGTTTCTTGTAATTGTGGTGGAAGGTCTTTCCCACCATAATCGAGAATAGGTATTTTTAAAACCACTTTTTGGTCTTAGTTCTTCAGGAATATCAAGTGGTGTTCCTCCATCAGGTAGAGAATTCATAAGTTGTATAAGTTTTTCATTGTTTTTTGGAGATATGTGATCAACTAATTTATTTGGAGCTTTGATTCTCATTTTTTTCTGAAATTCGTTTTTTGGTTCACTTTTATAATCTACACCTATTTCACCATTTCCAATAAATGGTAAATCTCCTATTGCATCAGAAAGAGTTAAATATGGTAGTAAATTTTGAGAAAAAATATCCTGAGAATTAGAGTGAGTCTGTTTTGGATATTGAAATTGAGATTTCAGTTTTGTTCCTATAAGAATTACTCTTTCTCTCATCTGTGGAACACCATAATCTGCGGAATTCAAAACTCTATATTGAACTTTGTAATTTAAAGATTCAAAAAGAGAAATTATTGTTTTTAATAATTCTCCTTTCTGCATAGAGAGAAGACCTTTAACATTTTCAAAAAGAAAAACTTTTGGCTTTACCTCTTTTAAGACTCTATAGTATTCTTGAAAAAGCCATCCTCTTGGGTCATCAATAACTCTTTTCCCAACTGTTGAAAATGATTGACAGGGAGGACCTCCAATAATTAAATCAATTGCTCCTTTTTTAATACTCAAATCTTTTTCTAAATCTATAAAACCAAACTCTTTTATATCTTTATTGTAAACTTTAACTGTAGGATGATTTAGAGAATAAGCTTTTGCCATATCAGGAAGTATCTCATTAGAAGCTATAATCTGAAACTGTTTGTCATTTGCAAAACCATAACTAAGTCCACCAACTCCCGCAAAGAGATCTAAAACATTAATTATCTTCAAAAAATGAACCTAAATCTATCTTTTCTGGCTTCTCTGTAAGTTTCCAAAAAAAGTAGTTTGACTGTTTGACCTTCCATTTTTTCCTATATTTAATATTATAAGCTTAAAGTTATATACTTACCAAATAACTTTTCCTGTCACCTCAAATGGAGAGGTTTTCTTTCCGAGATTTCTCAAAAATAGGCTTCAGCCTCTCTTGTCATTTCGATATGAGCGTAGCGATTGAGAAATCTTAGCAATGTATCGTTTTACTCAGGGGTAAAAGATTTCTCACCCTAAAGGGTTCGAAATATAAGTTATCAAAGCATAAAAATACTCTATTTGGTCAGTCCCGTTCTTTACTCTTTTCCAGAGAGAGTTGAGATATATTCAGCAAGTTGAACTAATCTTTCTTTAGACATATGTCCAATTTGCATTTTCATAAGAGCTTTCAACTCTTTGCCATAAGTATTATTTAAATAACCTTCAAACACTTTTTCTGTTTTCTCTTTATCCCAACCACCTATCGCTTCAGATTTTCCAAGTGCTAATTTTTCTCCATTCTCACCATGACAAGCAACACACCTATCTTTGTAAATCTCTTCTCCGATACTACTCTGCTTTGGCACTTGCAAATTGCTTTTTTCAGGTAGTTGTAAATCACTCTGCTCTGGTGCTTGTATGTTGGAACAGCCTACAAAAAATAGAAGCAAAAGAAGATATCTCATATCTATCCTTTTTTACAAAATTGTATCGTAAGCATTTGCATAGAAAAGTATATAGACTTTTACTTATATTTGATAGAATTCGCAAAAAATTTCAGAGAATAGTTTATATGGCAAAAATTGATGCAAAGATGGTAAAAGAGCTTCGGACAGCAACTGACGCTCCAATGATGGATTGTAAGAAAGCTCTTGTTGAGGCTGAGGGTGATTTTGAGAAAGCGAAAGAGATTTTAAGAGATAAAGGTATTTCTAAAGCTGGTAAGAAAGCTGATAGAGTAGCGAGTGAAGGACTTGTTGGTGTTTTTGTAGCAGAAGATTTTGGTAGTGCAACAATTGCAGAGATAAATTCTGAAACAGACTTTGTTTCTAAAAACGAAGGTTTCCAAAATCTTGTAAAAGAGAGTACTGCACACTTTCATAACTCTGAAGCAGAAACAGTAGAAGATGCTCTATCTGGAGAGTTTGGAGAATATTTTACTAGCGAAACAGCGAAAATTGGTGAAAAGATAGTAGCTAGAAGATTTGGAACACTTTCTGGTGATGTTGTAAATGGATATGTTCACTCAAACGGTAGAGTTGGAGTTCTAATTCAAATTGCAACAGATAAACCCGAAGAGATGAGAACAATTGCTAAAAATGTAGCAATGCACGCTTCTGCAATGAAACCAACTACACTTTCATATAAAGATTTTTCTCCTGAGTTTGTGGCTGAAGAGACAAAAGGTAGAATTGAAGCAATCAAAAATGAGAATGAAGAATTAGAAAGACTTGGAAAACCTCTTAAAAATGTTCCTCTTTACATCTCAAGACAACAGCTTACTGATGAGGTTTTAGCTTCTGCAAAAACTGAAATTGAAGCTGAACTCAAAGCTCAAAAGAAACCTGAAAAGATTTGGGATAAAATCGTTCCTGGTAAACTTGATAGATTTATCGCTGATAACACAACTCTTGATAAAGAGATGGCTCTTCTTGACCAGAACTTTGTTATGGACGACTCTATGACTGTTGCCGAAGCAGTAGAAAAAGAGGCAAAAAAAGCTGGAGCTAAAGCTGAAATTGTTGGATATCTCCGATATGAGCTTGGTGAAGGACTTGAAAAGAAAGTTGCAAAATCTTTTGCTGAAGAGGTTGCTGAACAAGTTGGAAACTAATGTTAGTTGCCAAAAATCTCTCCCACTCTTTTAGTGGGACTCCTCCCCTCTTTTCAAATCTAAATTTAGAACTAAAACCATCTCAAACTCTTGCCATCATCGGTGTTAGCGGTAGCGGAAAATCTACTCTTTTACACATACTCTCTGGAACAACAGAACCAAACAGTGGTACAGTTTCTCATTTTGGAAAAGAGTTTTGGGGTAGAAAACAGAAAGAGCGGGAGAGTCTGCTTCGAAAAGATATAGGAGTTATTTTCCAGTTTCACTATCTCTTTAAAGGATTTACAACACTTGAAAATTTAGAAGTTGCCTCTATTTTGTCTGGTGAAAAGATAGATATGGAACTTTTAGATAAGTTTGGAATTTCAAACCTTTTAAACCACAAAATTACGACTCTTTCGGGTGGTGAACAGCAGAGAGTCTCTATCGCAAGAGTTTTAACAAAAAAACCAAAAATAATATTTGCTGACGAACTTACAGGGAATTTAGATAAAAATACAGCTAAAAGTGTTATGGAAACTCTTTTTGAGTATGTGGAGAAAAATAGTGCTGGAATGGTAATTGTTACACATGACGAAGAGTTGGCAAATAGGTGTGATAGAGTCTTTCGTCTATCAGACGGTAATTTTTTAGAGATATTTAAACGATAAAATACTTAAAAAATAGGATTAGGTTTGGAAGTTAAATCTATAACAGAAACTTTGCTTGAAACAGGTCAGGAGTACTCATTTCAAACTATTTTTGAAAAGTATGATGAACTTGGGCAGAAAGATTGTGAAAAGGAAAATGAGTTAATAGATAAGAAGAATGATAGGATTTTCAACGAAATTAAAGAGAGAAATCTAATCAAAGAGAGAGAAGCCCGAAAAGAGAATAGTAAAAGAAAAGCTGAAGCTGATGAGACAAATAAGCAGAAAGAGGCCAACAAGTGGGCTGTTGTCTCAATAGTTGCTGTTTTCTTAGGTCTAATAGTTACCGTACTTACAAATGTAATTGGAATTTTAACTCTGCCAATCTTTTTTACAATATTAGCTACTATTATAACTCCTCTTAAAGTTATACCAAAATATGTAAAACCTGAAACAGAGGAATTTCATCAAATTCCTCATAGAAATTACACTTTTATTCCAATGGGTAAAAGTGAGTGTGTCATTTGTGAAGAGAAGATAGAGTTAGAGTCAAGAGTTGATGACCGAAAGTGTCCAAATTGTCATGGAGAGAGAGTTGTAATTTCTGAGTTGAGTCCAACAGTACAAGTGAAAGATATTTAAATAACTTCTCTTCGAATTCTACTTGAAAGAGAGACTACAACTTCATACTCAATAGTTTTCAGAAGTTTTGCCAAATTAGAAACATCATTAAATATTTTCAACTCTCTTTTTGCTGAATTTATAGCGATAGAGTCCATAGAGACTTTTCCAAATAGTTTAAATCCATCTGGTGTTTGGAAAAGTCCACTTTCAATAACCTCATCAGGAACTCTTTTAAAACCATCTCCATATCCAATATCATATATTGAAATATTTCTCTCATTGCCAATTTTTGAAATTCCACCATATCCAACTCTGAAACTCTTTCCAGCACGAGCTAAAGTTCCAACTTTCTCTCCAAATAGAGATAGTACAGGTTTCAGTTTTGGAAATTTAAGAGCTTTATCACCTCTAACATAACCGTAAGATGCAATTCCAACTCTAACAATTTCATCTTTAATTACACTACCACTTCGAAAGACTCCAGCTGAATTTCGAGAGTGAGTATGTATCTCATTAAAACAGCTTTCAACTATATCTTTTTTGAGTTTATTGAAAAGTTCCAATTGGGTGTAAGTTGTAGAAGAGAGTTCATCAGCTTCTCTTAAATGTGTAAAAAAACCTCTTAATCTCAAACCCTTACTTTTGATGAGGTTTAGTGCAAAGTAGAGTTCAAGGGGTGAAACCCCAAGTCGATGCATTCCGCTATCAACTTTCAACTCTATATTAACACCTTTCTGATATTTGTATATATCATTGATTTGATTTATTGTGTAAAAGAAATTCTCTCTCTTCTCAACTCTTTCTGGTGCTAAAATTAGAATATAGGGAAAGAGCTTCTCAATTCTCTTTGCCTCTTCTACACTTCTAACAACAGCTCTACTAATTCCAAACTCTTTTGCAAGAGGTGCAATGATATCTATACCGTGTCCATAAGCGTTATCTTTTAAAACAACAGCTATCTGTTCTACTGATGCAACTCTTTTAGAAATCTGTTCAAGATTGTAAAAGTAGTTCTCTTTTGAGATTGTTATGTATGCCACTCTATTTTATTCCAAAATATTGTAGTGCTTCACTCTCTTCGTCACTAAATCCAAATCGTTCATACTCTGCTTTCTCACTATCTATCTTCTTTTCGATTTCAGCTTTTACAAAAGAGAATAGTTTCTCTCTAGCACTGCTTATCTGTCCCTTTTTTAGAAAACCTAAACCGTGAAATGTGTAATCTGGTATCTCTCTCTCAAGTGCCAAGATATAACCATCTTCAACTCTCTCCAACTCTGTAACAATATCTCTTGTATTCACTTCAAACTCAACTCCATACCAAGCTAACTTCTCAAGTTCTTCATCTTTAAAATGGTCAATTCCCTCTGTGTGGTCATCATCGTAAAGAGCATTTGTCTGATTTAATTCCAAAATTCTACTCCAACTATTTTCAAGAGAAATTTCCATTTTTGCAAAAGTCATAGAAACTTTGTAGTCTGAACCAAGTATCTTATTCTTCATTAAAAGATTTGGTCTACCCCAGAAAATAGTTGGAACTTCTGGAGACTTTTCGTAGAAAATCTTCCCCTCAACATCAATTCCAAACTTTTTCTTTGAGTTTATCGCTTTGGAAAAATCCCCGTTGGAAACTGATATCTTGTCCGTCAAAACATTTATCTTTTTAAACATCTAAACCTCTTCTATAAATTATTCATAATTTTTACAAAAAAAATCTTTAGATTCTTACTCGAAATGACGGTAGTTTTAAGTTTTTATTCAAATCTTAAGTAGTTTCCACCAGTAAGATATTTTTCAAATTTTTTCCAGACACCTCGTCTCTTTTCTATCTGTTTTCGTAAAAGAGAAGAGACTCGAGACTTTGAAAATCCAACTGAATCTAAAATTTCAAAAATATTTCGACTCTTTTTAATTTCTGAAATTTTAAATCCATTCTCATCTATATTTACAATCACCTCATCAGGACGGTCAAAGAGATTATGTTTCATTCCTAAAATATCTTGGTAAGCTCCAACCAAGAAAAATGCCAAATAGTACTCCTCCTCTTCCAAATCTATATCATGTAGAAAAAGTGGTGCATTCTCATCAAATTCTATCTCTCCGTCAGAGTCGCAAGTTATATCCCAAATTGAAGCTGGTCTAACCGCTTTCTTTTCCAAGTGGTGAATTGGAACAATTGGAAAGTTCTGCTCTAAACCCCAAAAATCTGGCATCGACTGAAAAATAGAGATATTTAGAAGATATCGCTCTTCTATTTTGTGTAAAATAGCTGTATCTTCATACTCTATAATTTCACTTCTATCTATTTTCTTCAAAATCTTCTTGATTATCATCTGTCCAAGAATCTCGATATTTGCCCTATCTTGCAAATTCAAATACCCAAGTTCAAACAGAGTTTCTATTGAATCCAAATGTTCAACAGTTTCATGAAGAAGTTCCAAGATAGAGTCATGAGAGTTGCAAATATCTATCTTTTTATAAATCTTTTTTAGAAGTTTTGCAATTTTTGGATTCTTAGATTTTGAAATCAGATTCTCTTCAGTGTAGTCTTGTGAGAAAAGTTCTATCGCTTCAGCAATTAGAACAGCATGATTTGCTGAAACAAATCTTCCAAATTCAGTATAGATATTTGGAACTTTTACACTTTTCTGAAGGGCTATCTCTTTTAAAAGTTTCACAATATTTGAAACAAATTCTTCTGTTGTATAGTTCTTATCTCTACTCTGTTTGTGCTGACCATAATCAACTGCTAATCCGCCACCCAAATCGATAGACTCAAGTTTTGTAGCTCCAAGTTTTCGAAGTTCAGCATAGATATTTCCAACTTCTCTAATCGCTTTCTTAACTGTATAGATGGAATTTATTTGTGAACCAATATGAAAATGAATCATTGTAAAAAAGTGCAGAAACTTCTTCTCTTGAAGTTTTGAAAAAGCTCGAATTAGTTCAGTTGCTGTAAGTCCAAATTTTGAGTCCATTCCACCACTTTTTGCCCAAGTTCCAGAACCGTAAGAGTAGAGTCGAATTCGTATTCCAATATTTGGAACAATTCTAAAACTTTTTGCGACTTCAAAAATATATTCAAGTTCAGGCAGAGATTCAATTATAAGTGTAATTTCATGTCCAATTTCAGAAGCTAAGAATGCTATTTCAACAAGTTCAGGGTCTTTAAATCCATTTACTGTAATTGGAGATTTATTCTCATTTATTGCAATTGCTAAAAGCAGTTCAGCTTTACTTCCCGCCTCAAAACCGTAATTATGTTTTGGTGAAATTTTCTGAAATTCCTCGAGAAAACCGCTGTATTGGTTCACTTTTAATGGAAAAACTGCTTGAAATTTTCCATCATACTCTTCAGCTTTCATAATTTCATGAAAAGTAGTATAGAGTTTATCCATCTGTTTTTCGATGAGGTGGGGAAATCTAATAAGAAGGGGAGCATCTAATCTGTTTTGTTTTGCCTCTTCAACTATCTCTAGTAGAGATGGTTTTGAACCAAAATTTACTTTTACTAATCCATCTTCGATAAGAAAGTTATCTTTACTCCAAAACTGGAGACCGTAATCATCTTTTTCCAAAACTGTTCTCTGAAAATATTGGGAGAGTGGTGCGGACGAAAGGACTTGAACCTTCACACCGTGAGGCACCAGATCCTAAGTCTGGCGTGTCTACCAATTTCACCACGTCCGCAAATTAAAGTGGTACGCCCTACACGATTCGAACGTGTGACCGATGCCTTAGAAGGGCATTGCTCTATCCAGCTGAGCTAAGGACGCAATAATAAATAATGGCACGCCTGAGAGGAATCGAACCCCTAACCTACGGATCCGAAGTCCGTCGTTCTATCCAGTTGAACTACAGACGCTCAACATTTTTTATGGGGTGAATGACGGGATTCGAACCCGCGACCCTCGGAACCACAACCCGATGCTCTAACCAACTGAGCTACACTCACCGACAAAATCAAATCTAAAAATGGTCGGGGTGAAAGGACTCGAACCTTCGGCCCCTTGGTCCCAAACCAAGTACTCTAACCATACTGAGCTACACCCCGTTTTCGATTTGTGAGTGGAATTATATGGAAAAAAAATTTGAAAGTCAAGAAAATTCTCCTTATGTTAAAATAAAGGATTATTTACTGAAGATTGGAGGAACTATATGTTCCAAGATAGAAGAGTATATCATCTTTCTCATATAGATTTAGATGGATATAGTTGTCAGCTACTAACAAGTTATATTTTTAAAGAGATAGTTTATTTAAATTCAAATTATGGAAAAGAGATAACTGCAAGGGTAAATGAGATATTTGAAGATTTAAAGAAAGTTCCAACAGATAAGAAGATATTTATTCTCATTACAGATTTAAATCTTGCAGAGAAAGAGGCTATCTATTTAGAAAGTAAAATAGAAGAGTCTTCTCACAATATTCATATTCAACTTCTTGACCACCATATTACGGGAGAAGATGTTGCACAATCTTTCAATTGGTACTATTTAAATGATGGAAAATCAGCAACTTTAATAACTTATGAATTTATTAAAAAGAATTTTGGATTTAGTAGTGATATAGATAAGGAGTTAGAAAAATTTGTTTACTCTGTAAATGCTCTTGATATCTGGATAAAAGAGGAAGAGGAGAATTTCGAATTTGGAAAAGTTATGATGAGAATGATAAGTTCTGCAAGAGAACTAAATAAGTTCATGTTTCAACCTGAAGACAACTCATATAAATTGCAAATTTTAAAAGAGGCGATGAAAATATATAGTAGTGAAATTGAGAATAAGAATATATATTTAGATGATAATATCCATCAGATAAAAAAGAGCTTTTTTAAGAGAGATAGAGATGATACCATAGATAATCTTTTAACAGAATATATAGTCTCTCTGCTTACAAAACGGAAAGAGGAACTCACTATTTATTATAAAGGACATAAAGGACTTTTGACCTATATGCTTGGAAATACATCAATTCTTGGAAATGGATTTCTTGTCAAAAATAGAGACTTTCACTTTTTCTTTGATATCTCTGGAAAAGGAAATATTAGTTTAAGAGCAGATGGTGAAATTGATGTTGCACTAATGGCAAAAGAGATTTCTGGAGGTGGTGGACACAGAAATGCGAGTGGTGGAAAAATTAGAAATTTCAAAGAGCAGTTTCACTACTCAAAAGTGAAAGAGAGTGTACAAAATATTTTAAAAGAGAAAGAGTACTCTACTAACTTTTTAAAATGAGAACAGAAAACTTTCTAGTTGAGGATACAAAAACTCTCGAAAATTTAGATATTCGAAAATATGGAGATGAGAAAAATATTCTTGTTCAGATATTTTCGGGACAAGGAGCAATAGGTCTCAAAGAGGCAATTCATGTTGTTCAGAAACAGCTTCCTCAAGCAGAAGTGATTGGAGCAACAACAGATGGAGAAATTTCTAACAGCAATGTAACAACAAAACAGATTGTAATTTCAATCTCTATTTTTGAAAATACAGAAATAAGAGGAACTGTAATTTTAGAAGAGGAAGAGAGTTTTTATCTTGGTTCTCTCTTAGCAACAAAACTTTTTAAAGAAAATTTAAGACTCATAATTGTCTTTACAGATACTATCTCTATCAATGCTGAAGAGCTTTTAGATGGTATCACTTATATAACTCCAAATATAGTTGTTGTTGGTGGTATTGCTGGAAATAACGGAAATTTTCATGGTATCACTCTTGCAAAAGGGGATTTACTAACTTTAAAAGGTGTTGTTGCAGTTGGTTTATATAGCGATACACTACAAGTAAATAACGATTACAATTTCAATTGGCAACCTCTTGGAAAAGAGCTAACTGTAACAAAAGCCAATGAAAATATACTTTATGAACTAAATGGCAAAAATGTGATAGAAGTTTATGAAGACTACTTTGGAGAAGAGATTGTAAGCCAACTTCCTGCAACTGGAATTGAGTTCCCTCTTATTATTCAAAGAGGCGGAATTACTATTGCTAGAGCGATGTTAGATAGAAGAGAAAACTCTATTGTTTTTGCTGGAAATCTTGAGAATGGTGAAAAAGTTAAATTTGGAATAGGAGATATTGAGATGATATTAGATAGTTCTATTTCAAATACAAAAAGATTTAAAGATTTTCATGTTGAGACATTTTTTATCTACTCCTGTATGGCAAGAAGAAGATTGATGCCAAATCACATTCATCTTGAAATTGAACCGTTCAATAGATTAGCACCAGTTTCTGGCTTTTTTACTTATGGAGAGTTTTTTCATGCTAAAAAGAGAAACGAACTACTAAATCAGACAATGACTTATGTTGCACTATCTGAAAGTTTAAAACAGCCTATTCAACATATAGAGAGTCCTTCACAAGTTGTAGTTGGTAGAGACATAAGTTCGCTAAATACTATAAAGTCTCTAATACATCTTGTAAATAGTACTGTAAAAGAGTTAAATGACACAATAGAAGAGTTAAGTGTAGTTCAGAAAAAGAGTGATGAACATAAGAAGATAATTGATGACTCCATCGATTATGCTTCATATATTCAAAAGAGTGTCATTCCTCCAATCCAGAAAATGAATAAGTTTTTTAAAGATTATATGGTGATATGGGAACCTCGAGATAGAGTTGGTGGAGATATCTACTTTTTTGAAGAGTTTACTAACGGTGCAATTCTAATAGTTGTTGATGCTGTTGGACATGGAATTCCTGGTGCATTAATTACGATGTCAATTAAATCTATTCAAACTTCTATTACAAAAAATATATGCTGTATTGAAAATGTGAGTCCAGCATCTATTTTAGAGACTTTTGATAAAGATTTTAAAAATCTTGCTTACAACTATCAAAACAGTTTTGTTATGGGATTTGATGGTTCTGTTCTAATCATTCATAAAAAAGAGAGATGGATAAAATTTGCAGGAGCAAATAGCAATATTCACTATGTCGATAGAAATGAAGAGAAGATGCTAAAAGGTGATAAATCCTCAATTGGTTACTTTCACTCAAAAAAGCGAAGTAGAAATGTAAAGTTTACTGATTATAAAATTAAATTGAGAGATGATGCAAAAATATATCTGCTAACAGATGGTTTAAGAGACCAAATAGGGGGTAAAAGTCAGTTTCCATTTGGAAAAAGAAAGTGCAAAGAGCTTATATATAAAAATTTCCAATTGCCATTTTTTGAACAGAGACAGATAATTATGGAGACAAATAGAAAATGGAGAGGAGAAAATCATCAAACAGACGATATTACCATTATAGGTTTTGAGCTTTAAACCTCATCACTACTTAAATTTTATTGAGAAAATTGCGTCATTTCCTCTGTTTGTGACACTCAAAATTCCTCCAAAATTTCTCTCAACTGTAATTTTGCTCATATAGAGTCCAATTCCAGTTCCAGAAGATTGATGTTTTGTAGTGAAATATGGCTCAAATATCTTATCAATTATCTCTTGTGGAACTCCGCCACCATTATCCTCAATAGTTATCTCTTTATTACTCCTGTCTATCTCAATCCAGATAGAAGCATTTTTTACCCACTTATCACACAACACATCTTGAGCATTATTTAAAATATTTATAATTGCTTGAGAAAAATTTACTTTATTCCCTTTTATTATAAAATCTTCAAACTTCTTAAATACTATCTGTATATCATTTGAAGAGAAACTATCTTTCACAAGTTTTACAGCATCTTCCACAACTTCTCTGACTGAAAAACTTATATTCTCTTTCTCATTTGTATCAAAGAAATTCCTAAAGTTGTCTATGGTTCTACTCATAGAATTTATATTTGACATTGAGTCGTGAATAAAATGTTCAATATACTCATCATCAAAATCATCAAAATCATAAGCCTCTTTTATATCTTGAATTAGAATACTCAAATTGTTTAAAGGTTGTCTCCACTGATGAGATATATTTCCAATAAGTTCAGCAATAGAGGTTAGTCTCGCTTGTTGAAACATTATTACATCTTTGTGTCTATGTTTCATAACTTCCCGTTCAACTTTTTTCTGAAGGTCTATATTCAACATTGCACTCTGAATAGCAATTCCCAATTTTATGTATATTTCAGGCAAATGTATGTAGACATCTCTTTCTAATGGAGCTTTTAAAATTAGAATATTAAACCCAAAGTTCATAATATTGAATTTGTAAAAATGTCTATTTTCTACTTGTGTGTAAGAGAGTGTTTGGTCTTTAAGAAATAGTTTCAAACCTTGTAGATATATTTCATCTTCTTCCAAGTCTCTAGGAATAGAGATTTTCCCATTTTCAACACCTCTGTTGTGTTCATAAATAGTAGCACCAGAGAGTTCTAAATTTTTGACAAGAGCTGAAAGGAAACTTTTTAAAATCTTATCCAAGTTGAGAGAAGTTCCAACAGACATAGATATTTCATATAGAGCTTTATAATTCATAATTGGGAAAACCGCATCTCCTTTCCTAATATAGTTTATAATTTTAACTCAAAAAATATGTTTTAGAAAATGAAATATATATATTTAAAAATTGGGAAAAAAATGGGAACAGCTTTAGTAATAGGTGCTGGTGGTGTTGGACGGGTTGTAGTTCATAAAATGGCACAAAATAGAGAAGTTTTTGAAAAGATAGTTTTGGCAAGTAGAACAGTTTCAAAATGTGAGCAAATAGCTTCTGAAATAGATGGAGAAATATTTACAGACTCTATCAATGCTGATGAGGTTTCCAAAGTTGTAAGTGCCATAGAGAAATGGAAGCCAGATATTGTTGTAAATGTTGCTCTACCTTACCAAGACTTAGCAATTATGGACGCTTGTATCAAAACAGAAGTTCACTATCTTGATACTGCAAATTATGAGCATCCAGATATAGCTAAATTTGAGTATAAAGAGCAATGGGCTCGAGATGAGAAGTTCAAAGAAGCTGGTATTTTAGGAGTTCTTGGTAGTGGTTTTGACCCTGGAGTTACAAATATATTTGTAGCACATGCTCAAAAACATCTTTTTGATGAAATTCATGAAATCGATATTTTAGATTGTAATGATGGAGACCATGGCTACCATTTTGCTACAAACTTTAATCCAGAAATCAACATTCGTGAAATCACTGCAAATGGTAGATACTGGAAAGAGGGTGTTTGGTATGAAATTCCAGCACTTTCTGAAAAAATAGATTGGAATTATCCAGAAGTTGGAGTTCGAGATTCATACCTCATCTATCATGAAGAGATGGAATCTCTTGTAAAAAATATTCCAAATTTAAAGCAGATTCGATTTTTCATGACTTTCTCTGAAAAGTATCTAACTCATCTTCGAGTTTTAGAAAATATAGGTATGACGAGTATTGAGCCTATCGAAATTGGAAATGAAAAGATAGCTCCTATTCAGTTTCTTCAAAAAGTTCTTCCTGACCCTGCAACACTTGGAGAGAGAACAAAAGGAAAGACAAACATTGGAACTTACATAAAAGGCATTAAAGATGGTGTAAAGAAAACTTACTACATCTACAATGTTTCTGAGCATGAAGAGGCGTATAGAGATACAAAAGCAAATGGAGTCTCTTTTACAACAGGAGTTCCTGCAATGATTGGAGCAAAACTTGTTTTAGAAAAAGAGTGGAAAGGAGAAGGAGTTTTCAATATGGAAGAGTTTGACCCAGACCCATTTATGACAGAACTAAATTTAAGAGGCTTACCTTGGAAAGTATTGAGAATAGAGTAAAGCTAGAGGGGGAATTCCCCTCTAAAATTCTTAGAAACCACTACTATATATAAAAAAGTCAGAGAGTTCAAGAACAGGATTGACAATAAAGATAGAAAGAGCTGTAAAAAATGCAGCAATTCCTAACATTACTTTGAGAGAGATAGATGCATTCATCATATAAACTGAACCATCTACACCAGTTTCAGGCTCTTTCATAAACATATAAACTATAAGTTTTGCATAATAGTAAGCAGCAATTGCACTATTTAAAACCATAATTACAGCTAAAACCAGATAACCAGCATTTACTGCTGAACTTACAAGATAGAGTTTTCCCCAAAAAATTGAGAATGGAGGAATTCCAGCAAGAGTTAGCATAAAAAGTCCCATAAGAACAGCAGAAAGTGGTGACATTTTTACCATTCCAGAAAACTTTTCGAATGGGTGGTCAAACCTCTCATGATAGTTACTATCTTTCTTATGAGAAACCCAAAGCATAGCAAATGCTCCTAAGTTTGTGAAAGAGAATAGTATCCAATAGACAAAAATTGCACTGTTTGCTTGAGTTGTTCCAATCATAATAGCTGCCATTACAAAACCAGCATGAGAGATTGAAGAGTAAGCCAACATTCTCTTAACATCTTTCTGAACTAATGCCCAGATATTTGCAAGAGTCATAGTTAGAACTACTATTGCATAGAAAATATACTCAATCCAAACAATTCCAGAAGCGATAAGTCCCTCAAAAATTCTCATAATTACCACAAAAGCAGCAACCTTCGGAACAATTGAGATATATCCAGCAAGAGCTGCTGAAGAACCCTCATAAACATCTGGTCCCCAAGTGTGGAAAGGAACAATTGCCATTTTGAAACCAAAAGAAGCAAGCATGAAAACAGATGCTGTAAGAATTAGTATCATCGGTTCAAAGTTTCTAGCTTCAAGAACTTCAAAGATTTTGAAAAGTTCAACACTACCTGTAAGACCGTAGAAAATCATTCCAGAGAAAGCAAAGAAACCAGCCGCAAGAGCACCCATTGTAAAGTACTTGATAGCAGCTTCAAAACTCTTATCTTTATTGTGAAGAACAATCAGAGTGTAAAGAGCTAAACTTGCTGTTTCAAGACCTACAAAAATGAGGATGAGGTTGTCTGTTGCCACCATAAATTGGAAACCAGCAGTCATAAACAGGAAGAGTGCAAAGAACTCTGGATATCGATACTCATGAAATCTTTGAGAAGAGAATGCGAGAGGAATAAAGATAATTGAACCAATTAGAAGGACTATTTGAGCAAGAATTGCCAATCCATCAATAAGCATCACATCGAAGAAACCTCGTTCTCCCATTGTTTGACCAAGAACAGTACTTAAATCTGCTACAAGGAAAAGAATTGTAAGAACAATATATAGAGTCTTATCCATCTCCTCTTTAAAGAGGTCAATCGTAAGAATTGCTAAAGCACCCACAATTGCTACAAGCATTGGGGTTAGAGTCGCCATATTTAGCGACTCAAAAGAGATATTTACAGCTTCTAACATCTCTATTTTACCTCCTCTGATTTAATTTCAGGAATTACTTCTCTAGCCTCTTCTGTAAGAGCTTTTTGATGCATTAGAGAAACCATAGCTTTTACAGAGTTGTCTACTGGCTCTAAAATAGGTTTTGGATAAATTCCCAAGAAAACTACTAAAAGAGTTAGTGGAATTAGAGTTGTATACTCTCTACCATTTAAATCTTTTAGACCTCTGTTTTTCTCATTTGTAACTTCTCCAAAGAAAGCATTTTTATAAGCGTAAAGCATATATACAACACCAACTACTACCGCAGTTCCAGAAAGAATTGCAAATAGTTCAGAGACTTTATAAATTCCAAGAAGTGAAAGGAACTCACCTACAAACCCAATAGTTAAAGGAAGCCCCATTGAAGCCATCATCATAATTCCAAAGATAAGTGCAAATCGAGGCATTACTGAAGCTAGTCCTCCAAACTCTGCAATCTTCTTTGTATGTCTTCTCTCATAAATTACACCAACCAAGAGGAACAATGCTCCCGAAACGATACCGTGAGAAATCATTAAGAAAATAGAACCTGTAATCCCTTCTGGATTTAGTGCAAATGTACCAATTACAACAACTCCCATATGAGAAATTGATGAGTAAGCTACAAGTTGTTTTATATCTTTTTGAGCAAAAGCAACCATTGCTGTATAAATTATCATAATGATAGAGAGTATCGCAATTGGAGTGAGGAAGTAGACAGAAGCGTCTGGAAATAGAGGTAAAGAGTATCTTACAAAACCGTAAGTTCCCATCTTGAGTAGTATCGCTGCAAGAATTACAGAACCCACTGTTGGAGCTTGACCGTGAGCATACGGTAACCATGTATGAAATGGAAACATTGGAACTTTGATTGCAAAACCTAAGAAGAATGCCACAAAGAGCCAGAGTTGGTAATCAAATGGTAATTGAAGCATATGCCAATCAAGAAGTGAGAATGTCCATACTCCTGTTGCTTGGAAGTAGAAATATGCCATAACAAGCATACCAACAAGCATAATTAGAGAACCAGCAAATGTATAAAGGAAGAATTTAATAGCTGCATAAATTCTATTTTCTGCTCCCCAAACTCCAATGATATAGAGCATAGGAACAAGAGATAACTCCCAGAAAACATAGAATAGAATTGCATCAAGTGCTACGAAAACTCCTACCATTGTCATCTCTAAAAAGAGTAGTGCAATTAGAAGTTCTTTTAAATCTTTTGTATTTGGATTTATTGAAATAATTCCAACCAAAGACATAAAAGTTGTAAGTACAATTAGGAATAGAGAAATTCCATCAACTCCTAAGAGATAGTTTATTCCAAATGCAGGAACAATAGAAGCGTGTTCAGTAAACTGCATAAATGGATTTGAAGCGTCAAAATTTGCCCATAGAGCAAGAGAGAAGATAAGTTCAATAATTGCAATTGTAATTGCATAAGACCTCATCGCATCTCTCTGAATTAGGAAACCAAAAAGTCCAGCTACTGCTGGAAAGAAGACGAGAAGGGATAAGATGTAGTCCATTATTTCGCCACTCCTTGTAAGATATTTAAGAGAACATCAGAATAGGTATAGACAATAGCAAAAAGTAAAATTAGCATCATTCCACCAGCCATCCATCTTAACATGTAAGACAGATTTCCACTCTGCATTCCTCTTGTATTTTCTCCAGTGCTTCGGAGAATATTTGCAATTCCATCAACAGAAGCATCAACAATTTTCATATCTACTTTTTCCCAGAAAACTTTTGAGAGTTCCATATAAGGTTTTGTAATTACCTCTTCATAAATTTTAGGAATATAGTATTGATTGTCAAAAAGTTTGAAAAGGATAGTGTTTCTAAATGCTGAACTGAATACACCCTCTCTAAACATATTGGAGAATACAGCAATAGCAATACCTGTAATCGCAATTGCTGATGTAACTAAGATTAGTTGTCCAACCATATGGTGTGTATGTTCAGAGAACTCATAAACTGGAAGAACATTTGAAACGAATGCCACAAATTGATGTTCAAAGAAACCAGCGATTACTGCAAGAACAGCTAATGGAACCATTGCCCAAATCATGTAGTCGTGAGCTTCGTGTGGGTGAAAACCGAAATCTTTGTATCTCTCTTTTCCGAAGAATACAAGCATTACAACTCTGAAAGAGTAGAACGCAGTAAGACCAGCTGTAATCCAGAGAGTTGCCCATAAGATGTAGTAGTGTCCATCAAATGCTACTTCTAAGATTTTATCTTTAGAGAAGAAACCAGCAAATGGATAGATACCCGCAAGAGCAAGTGAAGCTAGTAGCATAAGAATTGCTGTCCAGCCCATAACTTTTCTCATTCCACCCATCTTCATAATATTCAACTCATCATTCATTGCGTGCATAACATTTCCAGCACCTAAGAAGAGTAGAGCTTTAAAGAATGCGTGTGTTACAAGGTGGAAAAGAGCTATCCAGTAAGCACCAAGTCCAGCTGCCACAAACATATATCCTAATTGTGAAAGAGTGGAGTAGGCAATAATTCTCTTAATATCTCTATTTACAAGAGCCATTGTTGCTGCAAACATCGCTACAAATGCACCTAGTGAAGCTATGAAAAGACCAACTTCAGGTGTAAGTGCAAAGAGTTCATTTGCACGAATTACAAGATAAACCCCTGCTGTAACCATCGTCGCTGCGTGAATTAGAGCTGAAACTGGAGTAGGACCTTCCATCGCATCTGCAAGCCATGTGTGAAGTGGGAACTGTGCCGACTTACCCATTGCTCCAATGAAAAGGAAAATTGCTATCCAAGTTAAGATTTCTCCATCTGCTTCAGAAACAGCACTGAAAACTACATCGTATTGAACAGAACCATAAGTCCAGTAGATAAGGAAGATACCAAGTAGCATTCCAAGGTCAGCAATTCTGTTCATGATGAAAGCCTCATTTGCAGCCCAACCAGCAGAGTGTTTATGATACCAGAACCCAATTAGAAGCCAAGAACAGAGTCCAACACCTTCCCAACCGATAAAAAGACCAAGGAAGTTATCACTCATTACAAGGAACATCATTGAGAATACAAAAGCAGAAAGGTAAGAGAAAAATCTATTGAAACCTTTATCATGCTCCATATATCCAATTGAGTAGATATGAACTGCTGTTGAAACAAGGGAAACGACTAACATCATAGTTACCGTAACCTCATCAACAAGGAAACCAAAAGGAACAGAGAAATCTCCAGCCATTATCCAATCAAACATCTGAACATGGACAACTCCACTACCACTTTGAAGATGAATGAAAAGAGCTAAAGAAGAGAGGAACGAAAGTCCAATAAGTCCCGATGTAACAACTCCAACAAAAACTCTCTTTGGAACTGTTCCAAAAAGAGCAGCAAAGAGAGAACTCACTATCGGAGAAAAAAGTGCTATATATAAAAGTGTTTCTTCACTCATACCTAACCTTTCATAGACTGTAAAGTCTCTAAATCGATACTACCGTGTCTCTTATACCAGATGATAAGAAGACCTAAACCGATTGCCACTTCACTCGCAGCGATTGCGATGATGAAAAAGGCGAACATCTGACCTGTAAGGTCTCCATAATGGTTTGAGATAGCAGCAAGAGCGATATTTACAGCGTTTAACATTATCTCTGTTGAGAAAAAGAGCATTAAGAGATTTTTTCTGACAACTACTCCATACATTCCTATTGCAAATAGAATTGTGGAGAGAACGATGTAATGTTCTAAAGTAATCATTCTTCATTCTCCTTAATTTCTGTAAGATTTTTGTCCATCTTTTTTCCAGCCATAATAATTCCACCAATCATCGCTACAAGTAACATAACCGCAGCAACTTCAAAAGGAACTAAATATTTGGTAAAGAGAACCATTCCAACATCTTGAGCATTTCCAACTCCTTCATGAATTGGATAAAGAGCTTCAACTTGCCCTGATGCCATTGGAATTGTGAGAATTAAAACAAGCATTACAGAACTTAAAACTGTAAGTATGAAAAAAGTTTTACCTGTTTTTGTCTCAACTATATCTTTTGTAGAGTCGAAGAAAATCATTGCAAAAGCGTAAAGGGCAATAACTGCACCTGTATAAACGATAATTTGAACAACTCCTAAGAAGTCAGCATTTAGTAGGAAGAACATTCCAGAAATGATAATCATTCCTCCAGCCAAAGATGACATTGCATAAAGAACATTTTTTGTCGTAACAGTAATAGCAAAAGCTAAAATTGTCAAAAATGAAAAAGTATAAAATGCGATAGTTTCAAACATATTTACTCCTAGTAAGCAAGTGGTGTTTTCTTCACCAACTCATCAGCATTTGGAGATAAAGCACCAAATCCAGGGTACTCTTTCTGTGCTTTGAGCATATCGATTGGAGTTAGCATATCATCTTTAAGAGCAAAATGGGCTCTCTGCTCACTAACATTCTCATATCGAGGACCGTGAACAATTGCAAGTTCTGGACAAACTTCAGCACAATATCCACAGAAGATACATCTTCCAAGATTTATAGAGTATTCTGTAACCTCTTTTCGAGAGTTCTCATCAACTTTAGTGTCCATTCTGATACAGTCAGCGATACAAATCTTTTCACAAAGACCGCAACCGATACATCTTTCACTACCACTCTCTAAAAGCAAGAGGAGTTTATGAACTGCTCGGTATCTTGGAGAGACTGGAAGAACCTCTTCTGGATATTGAAGTGTGTGAATATCAAACTTCACCATCTCTCTAAAAACTACCCAAAGTCCTACAAAGAGTTCTCCCTTAAGAGTCCGTTTTACAACTTGTGTAAATTTGTCCCAACCACTCGTAGGATAATCCTCAATCTCCACTGGAACATAATTTTGAGAACCTCGAATTTCTAATTCTTTCATACTTTCTCCTTAAAACATTACCACTAAGCCAGTGATTACGATATTCACAACAGCTAGAGGCATTAGCACTTTCCAAGTTAGCCACATCAATTGGTCAGGTCGAAGGTGTGGCCAAGCAGCTCTTGTCCAGAGGAATAGGAAAATAAAGAAGAAGACTTTTGCTAAGTAGAGAAGACCATCTACAAAAGTTCCCTCACCAAATCCACCAAAAAAGATAAGAACTGTAAGGAAAGCAACAATATACATATTGACATACTCACCAATAAAGAAGAGTCCCCATCTCATTCCAGAATACTCTGTTGCATATCCAGAAACAACTTCCGCTTCATGCTCAAGTAGGTCAAATGGAGTTCTGTTTGTTTCAGCATATCCTGCGATTAGGAATAGGAAGAATGCAATAGGCTGTTGCCAAATTAACCAACCATTTTCGATTTGGTAATTATTTATATCAATTAGACTTAAACTTCCAACAAGCATTAAAGGAGCTAAAACAGAGAGACCTGTAATGACCTCAAAACTTAGAAGTTGGATAGCAGTTCTTGCACCTCCAAGAAGTGACCACTTGTTTCCTGAAGAGAGACCAGCAAGAAGTGGTGAGAACATTCCAACAGCCATCATTCCAAGAACAAAGAGAATTCCCGCATTGCTATCTACAATAAGAGGTTGGAAAGTTACTCCAAAAATCTCCATATCTGGTAGGAATGGAACTCCTGCAAAAGCAATGAATGCTGAAGCAGGAAGAATTACAGGAGCAAGTTTGAATACTGTCTGTATCGAATTTGTTGGAACAATATCCTCTTTTGTAAAGAGCTTAATACCATCAGCCAAAACTTGGAGAAGACCGTAAGGACCAACATACATTGGACCAAGTCGTCTCTGCATAAAGGCAAGAACCTTTCTCTCAAGATAGGTCGTAAATCCAGCAAGAGCTGAAAAGACTCCTAAAATGATAAGAACATTTATTAGGGTCTGAATTATAAAAACATCTAATTCCATTTTTAAACCTTACTAATTTTTGCTTCAGCAAACCGATAGCTACCAAAAAGAGAGCTGTTTGCAATATATGGAATCTCACCAGAAATTTTATTGTCTAAAATCGCTTTTGTATTTAGATTTCCAAACTTTGTAGCTACTGCTACCTCATCACCGTCCGAAATTCCCAACTTCTCTGCATACTCTGGAGAGATGAAAAGTCCTTCCTCTTCCTGCAACTCGTGAGTTTTAGAAGTGAAAAGACCAAATTGAAGAACTGGATTTGCCAAGTAGATAGGATTTGAAAGAGTTTTAGGAGTAGTCTCTTCTACTTTTACTTCTCTCTTCTCTACCTCATCAGCTTCCAATTTATATCCTCTTAAATCTTCACCAGAATTTGTGAAACCGTTTCCAAAAGAGTCAAACTCCACTTTCGCAAAAAGCTCTTTTGTATAAGAAACTGTATTCTCAACATCTCGACCTAAAACCTCATTTGCAATATC
The DNA here is from genome assembly GCA_024281175.1 of Candidatus Thiovulum imperiosus. Classification (GTDB taxonomy): domain Bacteria; phylum Campylobacterota; class Campylobacteria; order Campylobacterales; family Thiovulaceae; genus Thiovulum_A; species Thiovulum_A imperiosus. The sequence continues at coordinate 16,854 of JAMJTW010000008.1, read as the reverse complement.
ATTTAGAGTATATCCATTATATGGTAGTGCCACATTTAGATTTACAACTCTCTTATCGATATTTACAAAAGTTCCCTCTTGCTGATTTAGAGCTGGAGCATCAAGGTCGCCATCTCCAAGAGCAGAGAAACAGAAATCAGCTTTTTCGTTATATCCAAAACTTCTTCCCGATGAGGTTTCCGAAAGAGTACAAATTTGAGAAACTCCAAGAGAGTTTGTATTTGTTGGAATTAGAACTACGGAAAAGTCTGTATGGTTCTCAATTAGACCTACAAGTTCTGCCAACTCTTTCCAGTTTTCAGCACCGTAGAAATCCTCTCCAATAAGAAGTGAAAATTTATCTTTTTTCTTTAGTAGCTTCTCTAAATCTGCTTTGAAATCCTCTCCAAAATAGAGTTCTGAAAATTGAACTTCACCCATTTCAAGATTCCCAAACTGCTTTAAAATCCATTTCAGAACTGTCGCTTCTTCAAGAGGTTTATAATTGACTTGAACAACAGTTTTCCCCATGCTTCCAACAACTGGGTCAGAAATTGGGTGGAAATAGATACCAGCTCCCTTATTCACTTTTAGAGAGTTGTTAAATGCGTATCGAGAGTTTGGAGAATCTGTTTTGAGTGCTGAACCAACAGAAATTACAAAATTGGAGTTTCTTACAGTATCTAAATCTCCGCTGTAAAGCGATTTCCCAGAAACTTCAGAATAGACTTCTGAGAATCTTCCAAACTCAAAAGCATCTCTATTTACAAGTTTTGCTCCTGTTTTAGTAGCAACATCTTGAAGAATCTTCGCTTCTTCGTTTGTAATTTGAGAGTTGAAAAGAATCGTTTCAGCATTTTTGAGAGATTCTACTGCTTCCGAAAACTTACTTTCGTCTCTTTCAGAAACTCTATTCTCAAAGTCATAACCATATCTTCCTGCACCACAAAGAGTTGAGAAGTGAGACTCGTTCGTAACACGATATATCTTCTGAGTATCATCATGAACAGAAGTGTGTTTCACTTCATAATCTAAAGAACACCCAACTGAACAGTGTGCACAAGTTGAAGGAATTTTCTGAAGCTCCCAAGCATTTGAAGTGTATTTGAAATCTGTTCCAACTAAAGCCCCAACAGGACATACAGCGGTACACTCTCCACAACTTGAACAGTCAAGAGTCTCTCCAGTTGTAGTTCCAATTAGAGACTTATTGAGCTTGTTCCACATCGCATAAGCATCTTTTGGCATCTCCTCTTTATAAGAAGCGTCCAGCTTATCACTACCTCTTGGAACTGTTTTCAGAGCGTTGTCCCCAACCATATCTTTACAGACCGTTACACACTTTTCACAAACGATACAGAGTGCTGGGTCGTATTGGATATGTCCCCAATCTTTTACAGGTTTATGGGTATCCTTAATTGCGTAATTCTGTTCATTTACTCCCATGTGAAGAGTGTAGTTTTGAAGCTCACACTCACCACTCTGGTCGCAGACTCCACACTCAAGAGGATGATTTACATCATAAACCTCCATGATTGCTGTTCGTTCTTTCTCAATATTTTCAGTAGAAGTGATGATTTCCATACCATCTTTCACTTTAGCATTACAGGCATAAACCTGCTTACCATTTGCCTCTACTAAACAGATACGACAAGCGAGTGTCGGAGAACAGCGATTTAAATAACAGATAGCTGGAATAAAGATGTCATTAGCTCTTGCTACATTTAGGACAAATTCGCCCTCTTCAGCAAGACACTCTTTACCATCAATAGTAACTTTTACCATCTATTTCACCTTCTCTATTTTTGCTTTCTGGAAGCGATAATTTGATGATAACGAATAAGCACTTAATCCCATGTCAAAGATAGGGTTTAGAGCTATCACACCTCGTAGATTTCTATCTATTTGGAACTTTCTTCGGAACTTTTCACCTAAAATCTCAAATTCCACCTCATCACCATCAGAGAGTTTTCCAGCAACTGCAAACTGCTCAGAACCTAAAAGAGGAGCTTCGCTAGAAATTGCTTTCTCTGTAAATGGTGAAAATTGGAGATGTGGATTTGAGAGATAGATAAGTGTTCCATCGAAAGTCGGTAAATCCTCAACTTCTGAAACTTCAGCTTTTGGAGAAGTGATTTCTGTTTCTAAGTGGAAGATTTCCAAATCGTCGAAATGAGTTCCAAAAAGTTCCTTGGTGTAATCTATCGTATTTTCTACATCACTTCCTAAAACTTTATTTGCAAGTTCGTTTAGATTTCTTCCCTCAAAAGGCACAGCCACATGAGTTTTCACTACTTCCCGATTTAGGTTTACAAAAGTTCCCTCTTGCTGATTTAGAGCTGGAACTGAAAAGTCTCCACCAAGAGCGGAAATCACAAAATCTGCTTTCATGTTGTATCCAACACTAGGAGAAACTGCTTCATCAGAAAGCTCACAAATTTCAGCTACTCCAAGAGAGTTTGTTTCAGGCGGAACAATTAGAACTTTCCAGAGAGCTGTTCTCTGAACGAGTCCTAAGAATTTTGCAATATTTTCAGCTTTTGGGTGTGCGATGAGGTCAGCACCAACTACAAGAGTCTTCTTTGTTGCTCTTTTAGAAATCTTTGCAATCTGCTCCAACTCCTCTTCGCCAACATTGGTTTCACCAGAGAGGTATCCAATGTCTAAATCCAATTCAGAGTTTTCAAGAATTGTATCTACAAGAAGTGCTACAACTCCCTCTTCTGTTCCAACTTCGTAATTTATAAATTGTCGAATTGTATTTTGAAGAAGAGAGTCATAAACTGGGTGAAGATATGAGATGAAAGCTCGATTTCTCTTAAATGCTTGAGTTAGTGCATATCGAACAGCAGGATTGTCTGTTGAAATCTTTGTCCCAATCACAACTACCTGATTGCTATCAGCAACATCTTCTAAAGTTCCGTTGTAGAGAGACTCACCAGCATTCACTGCAAACGCTTTTAGGAAGTTTTGGAAATTTAGAGCTTCTCTATTTACAAGTTTTGCTCCAGTTTTCTTAGAAACTTCAGAAAGTATCTTTGCTTCTTCATTTGTGATATTTGAGTTGAAAACTATGCTTTTCGCATTTCGCAACTTTTCTACCGCTTCAGAAAAGTCTCCTTTAGTTTCAGAGTTTCCAAAATCGAAGCCAAATCGTCCAGCACCACAAACTGTATTCTCTTCATAATCGTTTGTAACCCGATATATCTTCTGAGTCTGGTCTTCTGTGCTAGTATGCTTCACTTCATAAGAGATTTCACAACCAGCTGAACAGTGCGAACAGGAAGCAGGTATCTTTTGAAGTTCCCAAGCATTTGCTGTATATTTGAAATCTTTAGAAATTAAAGCTCCAACAGGACAGACAGAGATACACTCACCACAATATGTGCAGTCTAGTGTCTCACTTCCCTTTGGAACTATACTTGAAGAGTATCCTCCAAAATGCAACTCAATAGCATCATCTCCAACAGCTTCATTACAAGTAGAGACACACTTTTCACAAAGAATACAGAGAGACTCATCGTATTGAATTCTTCCCCAATCTTTTTTAGGTCTGTTCTGCTCTTTTGCGGTGAAACTTTGACAAGAGAGTCCAAATTCAAGAGTCTTGTTTTGTAAATCACAAGCACCAGACTTATCACAAACTCCACACTCTAAAGGGTGATTTACATTGTAGAGTTCCATGATATTTTTTCGATGTTTGAAAAGTTCATCAGAGTCTGTTTGAACTTCAATTCCATCAGTTGGCTTACTTTGACAAGAGAGAATTGGAGCATCATACCCCTCAACTTCTACAACGCAGAGCCGACACGAACCGATAGGAGTTGTCTTTTCAAGATAACACATCGTTGGAATATAAATTCCCTCTTTTCTTGCAACTTGTAAGATAGTTTCGCCCTTTTGAGCTACAACATCTTTTCCATTTATCTTAAAATTTATCATGTTGCCACCATCGAGATATAGTAACATCTCATACATCTTTCAGCTTCAGAGATTGCTTCTTCTTGAGTGAAACCTAGATTTACTTCACGGTTGTTAGTTTTCCGCTCATCGACACCTAACTTTTCTGAAACCTCTCTTTTCTGATTTCCTAACCAACCTCGAATAGGTTCTTTCTTATTATAAACTCCAAGTTTCTTCAAGTGGTCTTCCATTATCTCCTCATCTGTAAGAGAGATTTCTCCACTCTGAACGAACCTTGAAATTACAGAAGCAGCCCGTCTTGCTTGACCAACAGCATTTACAATTGTCATTGGACCATATTCAGCATCACCTGCTGCAAAAACCCCTTTTCGAGAAGTTTGATAGTCTCGACCATTTGTAAGAATTGTTTTCCAACTTGTAAGTTCGATTTCCCACTCTTTTGGAATAAATCCTAAGTCAGCACTTTGGGAAACAGCAGGAATTACATAATCAGCTTCGATTTCATAATCTCCATCCTCAACTTGAACAAGTTTTGGTCTTCCTCCATCAGGATTTGGCTGTAACTCAAAAGTGTTGATTTTAAGACTTTTCAAAATATCATCTTCATCTACCATTTCACCAATTGCTGAATAGAATTTGAATTCAACTCCCTCTTCAACTGCTTCATGATACTCTTCATAAGTTGTATTTCTAATGATAGTCTTCTCATCTCTTCTGTAAAGCATAATTACTTTTTCAGCATTTGCCCGAATTGCACATCGAACAACATCCATTGAAGTAAATCCACCCCCAACACAAGCGAGAGTCTTTCCAGTTAAATCTACGAAATCCTCTTTTATATCATGCTCTCTCTTCTCTTCCTCTGTAAGTTTAATTCCATACTTTTCATATAGATTTACCTTATCTAAAAAGTCGATAGCACCCCAATATCCTTGGATTTCTGGTCTCTCGTTTTCACACCGTATCTTTTTGGAAATTCTAGTTCCTGAAGCGATAAGAATTGCGTCATACTCTTTTTCAAACTCTCTCATCATCTCATCATCGACTGGAGAATTGACATGAAAAGTTACGCCTAAATCTTTAACTGCCTCAATATCTTTCTCATACTTTCCAATTGGCATTCGATACTCTGGAACTCCAACAGCAACTTCACCTCCAAGAACTGGAAGAGCTTCATAAACTGTTACATCAATTCCCTCAAGAGCCATATAGTAAGCACCTGTAAGTCCAGCTGGTCCAGAACCAATTACAACAACTTTTTTCCCAATCTTAGGCTTCTGCTCTGTTGGGTGAAGGAAAGCTAAACCGTGGTCTGTTTCAAAATCAGAACCAATTCTTTTGAGTTCCATGATGGAGATAGGCTCGTCCAAATTGCTTCTTCTACAAGCATCTTCACACGGGTGAGGACAGACTCGACCGCAAGTGTGAGCAAGTGGCATACTTCCTCGAGTTGCTTGAAGAGAGTCATCAAATCTTAAATCTCGAACACCCTCGATATAGGCTGGAATATCAACTCCAGTTGGACAAGCATCAGTACAAGGTGCTGTTACTTTCGCGATGTAGGAAACTTCAGAGTCGTAATGCTTACTCTTTCTCTTTTCCCTGATGAGGTTTCCAAACTCCTCTTCAAAATGTTCCATAAGATTTAAGATAGGAATTGGAACAGTCTTCCCGATTTCACACTTTGAAGTCTCCATCATTGTTTCGGAAACTTCTTTTAAGTGTTCAACATCGGAAAACTCTCCTTCACCTCTTGCTATCTTATCAAGCAAATCGTAGAGAATTCTCCCGCCCCATCGACCAGGTGCACATCTCCCACAAGCCTCTGAATACTCTTGATATTGAGCTGCATACTCAGTAGCGAGTCGCACAACATCAACTTCTTCAGAGAAGAGAGAGACCCCGTCCCAACCGATAAAGGCTTTGGAGTCTTGAGAGGTTGAATAAGTTGCGGGTAGGTCATATCCAGACTCTGCCCACTCTTCAGGTTTTTTACCCCGATTATCGATAAATTCACCTCTCCAAGTAGAAAAATAGACTTTAGTTCCCATTTTCTACTCTTTGCTCTTTTTAACTACTATTGTCCAGTCAGCTTCATTAAATTTGAGAGAATTCATAAGAGTATGTCCCGCTTTTTTTATGACATCAGCACTCTTCTGAATTGGTGAAAAATCACCTATCTCAAACATAAATATAGCAACTTCATTATCAGACACCTCATCACTCATAATCTCTAACATTCGGTCGTAGAAACTATCTTTTAGATGTCTTAAATCATATCTTTGCATCTATTTACCTTTTTATCTATCAACTTCACCAAATACGATATTTGTAGAACCAATGATTGTAACGACATCAGCTAACTGATATCCAACAAGTAGGTCTTGAAGAATTCCAGTGTGGAAGAAACTTGGAGCTCTCATTTTAAGTCTGTAAGGGTATGGTTCGCCTTGAGAATTTATATAAAATCCAAGCTCCCCTTTTGGAGACTCTGTTGCTACATAAACTTCACCAACTGGTGGTCTCATACCTTGTGTTACAAGAACAAAATGTTGCATTAGAGAGTAGTTTTGAGTCATCTGTTGCTCTTTTGGAGCTGAGATATATTGAGGAACATCAGCCATAAGTCGCTGTTCTGTTTCATGATACATCGGAATAAGTTGTCGGAGAATTCTGATAGATTGTCTCATCTCTTCCATATAGAGCTTATACCGACCGTAACTATCTTCTTTATCTGTAACAGGTATATCGAAATCTAGTTCGTCATAAAGTTCATAAGGCATCTCTTTTCGTAAATCCCACTCATATCCAGAACCTCGAAGCATAATTCCAGAAGTTCCCCAACTTCTAGCCATCTCTTTATCGATGATACCTACATTTTCAAGTCTCATTTTCCAAATTCGGTTCTCGTCAAGTAGAGCTTCGTAATCATCTCGGATTGCAACTTCAAGACGGTCAAGATACTCTGCTAAATGGTCTGTCCAATTTTCAGGTAAATCTAGTGGAACTCCACCAATTCGGATAGATGAGTGTGTAAGTCTAGCTCCACAGTAGTCCTCGATGAGGTCTAAAGCCCACTCTCTCTCTCGGAAAGCGTAAAGGAAAACTGACATTGCACCAACATCAAGAGCATGAGTTGCTAACCAGAATTCATGAGACATAATTCTGTTCAATTCAAGAAGCATCGTTCTAATTACTTTTGCTCTTCTTGGAACTTTCTCTTCAATTCCCAAAAGTCGCTCAACTGCAAGAGCAAAACCGTAGTTATTTGAAGATGAAGCGATATAGTCCATTCGGTCAGTAGTTGGAAGAAACTCATTGTAAATCATGTTTTCTGCCATCTTCTCCATACCTCGGTGAAGATACCCAATATCTGGATTTGCTTTTACAACTTCCTCACCATCTAACTCTAAGATAAGTCTAAGTTGTCCGTGAGCTGATGGGTGTTGAGGACCAAAGTTGATTACCATGTGGTTATCTTCTCGGTCAAAAGCTAAGTTTTCAAAAAATGGTCGTAATCTATTAGCTTGTTGCATTATCTATCTCTCCTCTCTTCATCTGAAAGGGTTTTTTGAGGCTTATTTAAATCTTTTATTAGGAAAACTCCCTCTTTCTCTTGGAACTCGACTGGAGTATCTGGTTCTTTTTCAGAGATGTCAGCACCCATTGGAACTTCATGCCCAAGTCGTGCAAACCGCTCTGTATCGTATCTATCGATATGAGCAGAGTCTCTAATTTCAGGACCAATAATATCTCTAGCCTCTTTTCCAAAAATCTTATCAACTTCATACCATTGAGCAAACTCATCACCTTGAAGAGGGTAAGATTTTAGTAGTGGATGACCTTCCCAGTCGTCAGGCATCATAATTCGCTTTAGGAAAGAGTGGTTATTTACTGGAATTCCAAACATATCAAACATCTCTCTCTCAGCAAAGTTTGCACTTCGAAAAAGATTTTCAACTGTTTCGATAGCTTGTCCCTCTTTGAGAGCTGTTTTTACTCGAATTCTTCTCTTTTTAGAGAGAGAAAGCATTTCGTAAAAGACTTCGAATTCGCCTCTCTGTGCCAAGAAATCTACGGCACTCATCTCCATAAGAAAACCGTAATCTAAGTCGTCTCGAAGAGATTTAAGAAACTCGACATTTTGAGTAGAGTCTATCCAGAGAACCAGCTCTCCTTTTTGAATATAAGCCTCTTGAACTTCAAATTTTTCAGCAAGAGTATCTACATCTTTTTGAAAAACCTCATCAGAAGCTACATCTTCTTTAGGAAGTTGAGGAGCTTTGTAAAATCTATCAGAGTAATATGCTTTTTTCTGAACATCATCTTTAGGAGTGTATTTTCTCATTACACAAACCTTTTCTGTTTAACATTTCGATTTCTGTTAGCAGGTTCTCTACGAATTTTCTTCTGTAACATCATTACAGCGTATTGTAGAGTCTCTGGTCGAGGAGCACACCCTGGAAGGTATAAATCAACAGGAACAACTCTATCAGCACCTTGAACAGTAGCGTAAGTGTTAAACATACCACCTGTATTCGCACAACTTCCCATAGAAATTACCCATTTTGGTTCTGCCATCTGGTCGTAAAGTCTTCTGATAAATTCAGCGTGTTTCTTTGTAAGAGTTCCAGCAATAACCATAACTTCGGCTTGTCTTGGAGAGGCTCGGAAAATTGTTCCAAATCGGTCGAAATCGTATCGACTCGCTCCCGATGCCATCATCTCAATACCGCAACATGCGAGACCATAAGTTAAAACCCAAAGGGAGTTACTTCGTCCCCAGTTTACTATTTTATCAACCGTAGTTAATGCAACAGGAATTGCTCCCTCTACTTGATGCTGTGCCATTCAAATGCTCCTTTTTTCCAAGCATAGATAAATCCGATAGCTAAGAGAAGAATGAATAAAATCATCTCTGCGAAACCAAACCAACCTAATGGTATAAAGTCAATTGCCCACGGGAACATAAAAATTATCTCAATATCAAAAAGGATAAAGAGAAGGGCAAAAAGATAAAATTGGGTTGACATTCTGTTTGGCTGTCTAGTAGCTTCTGGACCACACTCATAAATCGTGAGTTTCAGCTTCTCCGTATCTTTTCGGGCAAATCTTCGTCCTACAAATCTTGATGCTACGGTAGTCGCGATAAATGCGATACTCGTTAGTACAAATAGAACGAATGCCCCAAAGTATGGATGAGCTATATCTAAATGCTCCATAGTTTCACCCCTAATTTGGAATTTGTCTCAAATAATATCTTTTTTAGGATAAATTTTCAGTAAAGAGACGATTTGATTACAAAAAAATTGAATGTTTCTTTTAAAAGTTGTGTTTCCAAAAAGCACACAAAGTGATATAATTTTCAAATGACTTATAATTGGAATAGAGAAAAAAGTATTTTGTTAAAAGAGAGCCGAGGTATCTCTTTTGAAGAGATAATTCTTTATATTGAGCAAGGAAATCTACTTGATATTATTGAACATCCAAATAGAGAGAAATATAAAAACCAGAAAATTTTAGTTGTAAATGTAGATGATTACATCTATACAGTTCCTTTCGTGGAAGATGGTGAAATTCGTTTTTTGAAAACTATCATTCCAAGTAGAGTTTTTACAAAAAGGTATTTAAGATGAATTTTGATAAAGAAGAGCTAGAGTTACTAAACTCTATGGAAAGTGGAGAGTGGAAATCAGTTTCAAATTTGAAAGAGGAGATAGAGAGCCATAAAGAGAGTGCAAGAAAAAGTTTAAATAAAGATAAGAGAGTGAATATTAGAATTTCCTCTTTTGATTTAAACTCTTTAAAAAGAGAAGCCCTTCAACTAGGATTACCATATCAAACTTTTATTTCTAGTATTCTACATCAATATATAACAGGAAGATTAGTTCAAAAATGAAAACAGCACTTGTAATTGGAAATGGTGAGTATCAGAATACAGCAAAGTTGCGAAATACAAAAAATGATGCAAAAGATGTTGCAAACTTTTTAGAAAGTGTTGGATTTAGAGTTTCCCACTTTTCAGATTTAGAATTGGAAGAGTTTGAAGAGGAAATTGAGAGATTTGGAAAGAGTAGCCTCAATTCTGAAATTGCTCTTTTCTATTTTGCTGGCCACGGTTTGCAGAGTGGAGGAAGAAATTTTTTAGTTCCAACTGATGCAAAAATCAAGAGAGATAAGGATATTTCAAAAAAGAGCATTGGAGTCGATGAGGTTCTTCACGAAATGGAACTTTCTGGTGCAAAACTCAATCTTGTAATTCTTGACTCATGCCGAGATAACCCTTTTGAAGATGATTTACGAAGTTTTGCAAAAGGTCGAAATGTGGCTTATGAAGAGAACCGAGGTCTTGCAAATCCAAAAATGGTTCGTAGCAAAAACCCAACTCTTCTAATCTATCCAACAGAAGCTGGTGAAATTGCTAGAGATTTTGAGTATTCTGGAGATAGAAATGGACTCTATACAAAATATCTTTTAGAAGCGATGAGAGAACCTCATCAGAACCTTTATGAAGTTTTTGATACCGTTACTTCAAAAGTAAAAATTGCTACCCGAAATGAACAAATTCCTAAAATGTATGGAAGTTTAGAGGGAAGTGGCTTTGCTTTTGTGAAAAGGGAAATTCAAATTGATGACAAGACAAAGATTATCGAAGTTTTAAAAGATTGGTTTTGGAAAACTATAAGAACTCATCATATATCTAAATGGGAAGATTTAGAAAAGGTAAAAAACCTACATTTAAAAGAAGTTTCATATATTCCAAATGAAGTCGAATATCTAAAAGATGTCGAACTTTGCGATTGTGTAAATCAGAGCCAACTTCCATATAAAATTAGAAGTATTAGAGAAGCATATATATCTGGTAATATACCAAAAACAGTTGGGAAATTTCAGGAACTAGAATATTTAGAAATTGGAAATATTGCAAAAATTCCAGATGAAATCGGAAACCTCTACTCTCTGAAAGGATTACGAATTTCAAGCAATAAAATTTCCACAATTCCAAAAACAGTTGGTAAGTTATTCAATTTACAAATTTTTGAGGCTTGGAATAATAGACTTACTTATATTCCAGAAGAGATAGGAAATCTTTCTAATTTAAAAGAACTTTCACTTATGAACACCCAAATAGTGAGTCTTCCTAAAGCAATAGGAAATTTACAGAACTTGGAAAGTTTATTTATTTTTAGTGATAAAAAGTTTGATGTTCCAGAAAGCATTGGAAATCTTTCTAATTTAAAAGAGCTTTGGCTTGGAGATAATTTGGAAAGTTTACCAGAAACAATTGGCAATTTATACAATTTGGAAGAATTGCACCTTACAAGAAATAATTTGAAATTTCTTCCAAATAGAATTGGTAATTTACATAACTTAAAAAAAATAGATTTGTCTCACAACAAAATTCAGTTTCTGCCAGAAGAGATTTGTAATTTACACGGCTTAGAAGAACTTAATATTTTTGGAAATAACTTGAAATCTCTTCCAAAAAATCTTACAAATCTCAAAAACCTAAAAAAACTAAATTTGAGTGGAAATTACGATAGCAATCCAATTTCAGATACGGAAAGAGAAAGGATTTCTTCTTTGCTTCCAAACACAGAAATAGCATTTCCTATGAAAGAACGAGAATGACAAGAGTTATTCAGGTATAGAAAGAGAAAAGAGGTCTATTCTCTTGTCGCCCTGAACTTGTTTCAGAGTCTTGACTGGTCTTCCTCTCTTTCCACTCTGAGGGAGTTTTACGACCGAAGAGTCTTTCTTTTTGACTCTTCACATTCGTTCAGAGTGAAAGCCCCAAACTTTGTCATTTAGAGGAACTTCGTTTTCAACATGAGCGTAAACTTCAACAATGGTGTCCGTTTTGGACACCCCCCTAAATTCTATTAGGTTTATTCAAATAATTATCATTTTTCTCAACATATTCAGCAAGTAAAATATTTACTAATGTTGTCATTGTCGTGATACCTTTTTTCTTGGCAATTTTCAAGGCATTTATTTTCATATCTTTCTGTAAATTAATAGTCGTTTTACTATATTCGTTTTCTTTCAATTCAACCATCTTTTAGAAGATTATATAATATGATAGACATATTTTAACTTTTTTTTAAGTAATAAAATATAAAATCTCAAAATAGTAGAAAGAAGTTTGGGCTTCAATCTACTAAATAAGCTCAATAAAGCAATTTAAATGAACCTTATAACTAAACATTTTAACAATTCAAGTGTAAGAATTATCTTAATAGATGGAGTTGAACTTTTTGTAGCAAAAGATGTGGCTCTACTTTTAGGCTATGTTGAAACAGCTAAGGCTATTAGAACTCACTGTAAAAAGATAAGAATTTGGGAAAATATAGGGGTGTCCAAAACGGACACCCTTAATTTAGACCCACAAACTCGACTCATTCCAGAGTCTGATGTTTGGCAACTCATCATAAAATCCCGACTTCCAGAAGCTGAAAAAATTGAAGAGTGGATTATGGAAGAGGTCTTGCCAAGTATCAGAAAAACAGGAAGCTACTCCATTTCAGAAACTCCAAACTTTTCAGAACTCCTTTCCCAAAATGAAGAAGCTCTAAAACTCGTGGAACTTTTCGAGGAAACTAAACCTTTCCGCCTTTTGCTTCTCCAAAAACTCCTAAAAGAGAATTCTGTTTCTTCTCTCTTCCAACTGGACTTTTCCCAAACCTACTTTCTTCCAACAGAACTTGGAAAGTTACATGGTCTTTCAGGTAGAGAAACGAATTTAAAACTAGAGGCTTTAGGCTTCCAAGTTTCCGAAAACTCCATCTGGAAACTTACCAAAAGCGGAAAAGAGTTTGGAGTGGAAATTGGTGGAAAGTTTTCCCAACTAAAATGGAAATTGGAAACTCCACTAATATAAAATCAGAATAAATTTTCAGTAAAGAGACAATTTGATTACAAAAAAATTGAGAGTTAGAAACTAAAATTTTTTAAATAGTTGAGAGTGAGAACCTATTCTGATAAGTTTAAGTTCTCGGCTGTTAGTTTGATAGATGATTAGCAAATCACCTCCTAAATGAAATTCTCTTGTCTCTTTCCACTCTCCTGATAATTGATAGTCATTTGCTTCAGGTGGTAATTCTTCACCGTTTTGTAATAACTGGACATATGAGAAAAAATTATTTGCATTGGTTGTATTCCACTTTACTCTATTCATATCCTTTGTGAAACTCTTTTGAATTTTCAATTCTAGCATTTATCATATCCTCTAATTCTTGTAATGTTATATTTGTCGTGTTTCTATTTTCTTGAGCATCTTTAATTGCTATTTCTGTTTCGCTATTTGGAATTTTTACATCAAAAGGTAATCCTTTATAAAAAACTATCTGTTTGTAAAATAGTGTAATTGCCTGTGTTGCACTTAAACCTATCTCTTGAAAAATCTTTTCAACTTGAGACTTTAATTCAGGTTCAACCCTAGCATTGATGATACTTGTCTTCATATTTTTCCTTTTAAATTGTATTGCAAATATAACACAAATTTTGTAAAATTTCAAAAAAGGAGAAAAATGAAAACAGCACTTGTAATTGGAAATGGAGAGTATCAGAATACGGCGAAGTTGCGGAATACGAGAAATGATGCAAAAGATATTACAAACTTTTTGAAAAGTGTTGGATTTAGAGTTTCCCACTTTTCAGATTTGGAACTTGTCTAAAAAAATATCTTTTTTAGAATAAATTTTTGTAAAGAGACGATTTAATTGCAAAAAATTGGAGAGGTCTTTTTTGGATAAGTTGTTGAAATTTGCTTACAAGATGTTTCTTGAGGACAAAATCCCTGATAGTGTAAAGGAGATTTTTGAGGAGTTTTATGAAGGTTTAAATGGAAAATATGGAGAAGATTTAGAATCTGAACTCAAAAATATTTTGAAATATAGCAAAGAGACTAGAGAAAAATTAGAAGAGTTTATGGAAAATTCTAGCGAAGGCAAAGTTAAACAAAATATGGGGAATATAAAAGAAAGCGTTGCTCTTAATACAAATGGAGATGTCAATTTTCATAATCCAATTTTCAATATTGGAGGTAAAGAGGAAGCCCCAAAGTAGAAACTCTCCCTCCGATAAGCTGGGAGAGTCATACAAAAATTATTGAAGAGTTGCAGAGAAATAAAACCCGTGTAATTACAAAAACTGTTGAAATTGAAAAGCCTGTTATAAAAGTTGTAGAGAAAATTGTAAAAGTGGAAGATACTTCTCGAATTAGGGAACTTGAGAGAAAACTTGCGGAAGCGGAAAAGAGAGCGGAAGCTATGCTCTCTCAGAGTGAAAGAAGAGCTGGAACTCTACAATTAGAGACAGATAGCTACAAAATTTACAGAGATGTTTTTATCGATAAGAAAACAAATTTGATGTGGGAGAAAAATGGAGATGGGAAAGAATATACTTGGGACGAAGCAAAAAGCTATTGTGAAAATTTGAGACTTTTAGGTTTTTCAAATTGGAGACTTCCAACTGATAATGAAGCAAATAGTATAACAGGAAAAGATTATAAGCAAATTTATCAAAAAAAAAATACAGTAGCAATATGGACATCAATAAAACATGATAAAGAAAGTTCATTGGTTGTTAATTTCGAATATGATTGGAATATTTATATAGATGATATAAACAGTTTGTCTGTAATATGTATCAGAGATTTATAATTTTTTATTTTTAATAAAAACAACCAATCTGTTCCAGCCCCCTTTCGGGGCTGGTCTTTCTCTCTTTTTCGTCATTTCGAGTTTTCCCTGTTTTGTCATTTTGAGTTCCCCTCTTTTGTCATTTCGAACGAATGTGAGAAATCTTAAAAACTTGAAAAGGATTTCTCACCCTAAAGGGTTCGGCGGGACTTCCTCTTTTCGTCATATTCGGGCTTGACCCGAATATCCAGATTGCCTAATCAAGTTAGGCAATGACACACGGTTTTTGTAAAATTTCAAAAAAGGAAAGTTATGGAGAGTGAAGAAAACCTAGTAAAGAAAACTTGCCGAGAATTGGGAATTACACAAAAAGAGTTAGCTGAAAAAACTGGATTTAAAGAACAGACATTGAGAAATTGGAGTTCAAAAGGACATATGCCAGATTACAGTAAAAACTACTTGCTTTTACTTTTAGAATACAACAAACAACAGAGAGCTATAAAAGATTTCTCAAATTTTATAAATTATATAAACCCTACTCAAAATACTTATTAAACTAATTATTTGCACTAAATCCAGTTTATAAGTATAATATGTTTGCTGACAAAACTCATATAAAGGATTTAGTATGGAAATACTACCATTTAAATACAAAGAAACAGATGAAATTAGAGTATTTGATTTACACGGTAAAACTTGGTTTATTGCTAAAGACATAGCCGAACTTCTCAAGTATGAAAGACCATCTGATGCAATTTCTCAACACTGCAAACAAGCACTTTCTCAAATAGAGTTTAAAAAATTATATAGAGTAACATTATGTGGTTTAGACTCAAGATTAAAACTCATTCCAGAGTCTGATGTTTTAAGACTAATTCATAAAAGTCAAAAAGTTACAGAAAAAGAAAAGAAACATATTGTCAGCTTTTTTGATTTTGCAAAAACAGAAATATTTATCTCAAGAAAAGAAATAGAGTTTGGAAAAGAATTAGAAAATTTTATAAAAACTATTTATAATTTAGAAGTAGAAACACAATATTTTGTAAAAAATTACAGATTGGATTTTTATATTTCAGAACTAAATTTAGCTATTGAGTTTGATGAAAAATATCACAAATATCAAAAAGAAGAAGACAAAAAAAGAGAAAATAAAATTAAAAACATTCTAAATTGTGAATTTGTTAGAGTCTTTGAAGAACAATCTATCGGTGAGCAATTAGGTTTGGTAATGAAAGCAATAAATGAAAAACCTCAAAAAGAAATTTCCCTTTCAAAACGACAAAAACGGATTTTAGAATATTTACAAAATCAAAAACTTTCAACAAAAGAGTTGTCTAAAAAACTTGGTTTTTCAAAATCAACAATTTTGAAAGATTTAAAATTTCTTATTGAAAATGGAAAAATAGAAAAAATCAAAAGTGGAAGAAATGTTTTCTATAAAGCCTAAACTTTCTCCCAACAGAACTTGGAAAACTTCACGGACTTTCAGGTAGAGAAACGAATTTGCTTCTGGAAAGAAAAGGCTTCCAGATTTTCGAAAACGGAATTTGGAAACTAACCTCATCGGGAAAGGAGTTTGGAATAGAAATTGGTGGAACTTACCACCAACTCAAATGGAAACTAGAAACACCTCTTTTTGTCATTTCGAAATGAGCATAGCGATTGAGAAATCTTAAGTGCCAAGGTCAGTTTTTGTAAAATTTCAAGAAAGGAACTATTTGGAAAAAAATCAGATAGAGCAGATTTGTGAAGATTTAGGAGTAAATCAGAAAAAACTAGCTGAAATGATGGGAATAAGTCAAAACAGTATTTCAAATTGGAAATATCAAAGACAGCAAATCCCAAATTGGGCTTTAAAAATGTTTGAACTTCTGCTAATTCAAAAAGAACACAAAGAGCTAACAAAAACTTTATCAAAATATAGAATATAAATTACAAATATATGAAATAATTTATGCTACACTTACAAAAAGTTGAGTAGAGCCAATTCCAATCAACCTACTCAACTAAAAATCCGTAAAGGAAATCACATGGAAATCATACCATTTCAATTTGAAAACAATCAAATCAGAACTTTCAAAGATGATGAAATCTGGTTTGTAGCAAAAGATGTAGCACTCGCTTTAGAATATCCAAAGTTTGACTCTAATCTAATTAAGAAAGTTCCTGAAAAGTGGAAGGATACGAAACCAATTTCTACACTTGGAGGACTTCAAAAGTTATCGGTTCTGTCTAAACAAGGAGTTTTAGTATTTGTAGCACAATCTATTAAAGCAACACCAGAAGTTAAAGAAAAATTATTGAACTT
>JAMJTW010000007.1:72631-108600 GCA_024281175.1 Candidatus Thiovulum imperiosus | reverse complement strand
TTGAGAATAGGGACTCGAAAGAGAAACCATAGTGATACATAACAGCAATTGCCATAAATGTAGCTCCAGAGAGAAGTAGTACAGCCTTAATTATTTGAACCCAAGTTGTTGCAAGCATTCCACCAACTGTTACATAAAGAACCATAAGAACACCAACTAAGACAACAGCCATCTCATAATCAAGACCAAAAAGAACCTCAATCAGTTTTCCACTACCAACCATTTGAGCGATGAGGTAGAGTAAAACAGTTGCGATAGAACCAAATGCAGCAAGAGTTCGAATTGGAGTTTGTCGAAGTCGGTATGAAGCAACATCTGCAAAAGTGTATTTTCCAAGATTTCTTAGTTGTTCAGCTACAAGAAAAAGAATAATTGGCCAACCTACTAAAAAACCGATAGAATAGATAAGACCATCATATCCTTTTAAGTATACAAGTCCTGAAATCCCAAGAAATGAAGCTGCTGACATATAATCTCCAGCAATTGCTAAACCGTTTTGGAAACCTGTAATTCCTCCACCAGCTGTATAGAAATCTTTTGCACTTCGAGTTCTTTTTGAAGCCCAATATGTAATTCCAAGAGTTGCAACTACGAAAATTAGAAACATAATAATTGCTGAAATATTTAAATCAGATTTTCCCATATCTCCTAGAGCTTCACCACCAAAAAGTGAAATAGGAAGTAGAAGTAATAGTAGTCTCATTTTGCCTCCCTTTTAATTTGAGCTGTAAGTTCATCAAATTCTGAATTTGCTCTTTTTACATAAATTCCTGTAAGAATGAAAGCAAAAAAGATGATTACAATTCCAACTGGAATTCCAATAGTAGTTACACCATCTCCAAGTGGAGTTCCCAACACTTCTGGTGCAAAAGCGATAGTAAGTATAAAAGTGTAATAGACAACAAGCATAATAATTGCAAGTGTCCAAGCAAAAGAGCTTCGTTTTGAAACAAGCTCCTTAAATTTTGGATTTTCTAAAATATCTTTAGTTTCCATAAAGTCTCCAAATATAAGATTTAAATATTTTACTACAATTTCTCTTCTGTTTTTTTCTTCTTTCCAACCATGCTTAAAAAGTAGAGTCCAACAGATAGTGCAGTAATAGATAGTGCAAAATAGAGCATTTCTAATGGTGTATGAAATTCTGTATGAAGAATTCTCTGAAAGAAATTTACCACTAAAACCATAACAATAACTTTTGCTATTTTATCTTTCAGCATGTCAAGTGAAGTTACAGCAAGTATATTTCCACCTTTATCACTATTTTGAGCTTCGTCAATATCACTAATAAAAAGTTCATAAAGACCAAATGCAAAAATAAACATAACAATTGCTATCAGATATAAATCCACAGCACCTATTATTCCAGCAACTATATTTTCGTGAAAGTGGTCAGGGTGCGAATGAGAGACAATCGTTTTATATGTGTAAATTGCAACTTCCAATATATCAATAGAAGCTACAATAAAAAGAACAAAAGCCCCTATGAGACCGAAAATTACAGCTAGTAAAACTACAAATCTACTTCGCCAAATAGCACCTTCAAAAAGTGTTTCTAACAAAAAAAGCCTTTTAAAATTTTACTTATTGTATTTAGTTTTTGAAAAAATTTCAAAATGAAATAGTTCAGTAAATTTGTTTTTTTAAGTTTATTTTTTGTAGAATTGAAAATATTTTTTGATTTTAAAATAAATTCTGTGAAAGGAAGGAAGAAAGAAACCGAAAGTTTTCGGAACCAAAGTTTCTTTCTAAAAAATAAATAATGGAAAAACAATATATCCTAAAAATGATTAAGGATTACTTAATCAACAAATTCATCTACCAAGTTATATTCAGACTTAAGGGTAAATTAGAAAACCATATTAAGAAATTTTTTGTTTTTTTAAGTTTAGTTTTTGTAGAATTGAAGATATTTTTTGATTTTAAAATAAATTCTGTGAAAGGCAGAAAGAAACCGAAAGTTTATCGACCGAAAGTTTCTTTCTAAAAAGACTAATGAAAGATTATATATTAGAAGCGATTAAGAAATACTTAATCAATAAGTTCATCTATCAAGTCATATTTAGACTTAAAGGTAAGTTAGAAAAACCTATTGAAAATAGGTTGATGTTTGACGAGTTTGTAAAGCTCAACAAAAAAGACCACATTCACAAACACGCTACTGAAGAGAATGGTTTAGACCCTTTTCTGCTAACAATCATGCCGATAAATAAAGAGAGTGTTCAAGAGATAGTAATTTATCTTGCAAAAGAGAAAGTTGAATACTTTGGTAGTGTCGAATTTTCAGACAAGAACTCTCCCCATTTCCATTTAACCTTATATCTCACACATGAAAAAAAAGTTGAAGTTTTGGATTTCTTAAAGAAGTTTAATAAAACTCATAAAAAAGATGTAAATTTGAAAAGTATTGGAGGAGGATACAGCTATTCTGTAAAAGATTTAAGTATGAAAATCAATAAGTTTGTGAAGATGAGAGATATAAATCCATTTTTCAAAAAAGTTGAGAGAACTGAAGAAGAGGCTCGAAAAGATAATATTGAGATGACTAAAAAGATAAGAAAAAGAAATCCATTTTTTATCGAGAAGAAAAAATATTCTCTCTCAACTTTTGTTTTTGACAGCGAGAAAGCTGAAAACTTTTTTATAGGGAGACTTCTTTCAGCAGAAGAACTTGAAGATACAGAGGAGTTTCAACAGTACATAAATTGTGAAGCGTTTCAAGAGTATATAAAGAAAAAGGCTCTACTAAAATATTTCGATTTTCGAAAAGAGTTCTACTCTTCTACAACTCCATCAGTTGATGTTGAAAGAGAGGTTATAAAACTGGAAAAATATAAAGAGAAAAACAAGAAATTTCTGGAGAGAGATGGTGAAAAGCACTCTCTTCAAGTTGAAAACTACTCAAAAGAGCAATTAAAAAAACTTACCTCTTTTCTCTCCAGAAATAAAATCTCTTACAACAGTTATGTTTCTGACAAAATCTATCTTGAGATAATTCTTCCAGAAAAAGAGCAGACTGAAATATGCTCAACTGAACTTCTGAAAATTGAAAATAGATTTCCAGAAATAGAAATTACAGATGGAACAGGAACGATTTTTGAAAAAATTGATAAACATATTGTGGAGTTGGAAAGCGGTGAAGTGGAACTTATGAAAAACTATTTCATTCATAAAGAGAAACTCTTCTACTCAGATTTCAAAAGAACTTTTGTAAGTAGCAGAAAATAGGGGGTGACCAAATAGCCTTAATTTCTATACTCATCAATGATTAGTTTTCCATCAAAGATGTAATCACCAAAAAAGTTGCTATCGAGAAAAATAGTATCTCCATTTTGAACATGTTTGCTATCTGTAAAAATCCAAGAGCTATCTTTTTCAATTTTATTTGAAACTGTTCCAACTCCAACTTTTACAAATTTCAACTTTTTCTCTTGAGTTAAAAAACTCTCTCTCTCTCGAAAACCAAATATATTTACTTTTTTGCCAATAGCGATACCTCGACCACTTCCAATAGAGATTTTAAAGATTTTTTCACCATCATAATCTTCTCTCTTTTCAACTATATATCCTCTGATATATCTGAAAAACTTTTTAACTTCTAAAATCGCTTTTTCAAAAATTTCTTCTTTTTTCTCTTCTGAAAACAGAAAACTCTTTTCAACTCTGGAAAATCTTAAATTCCAAATTTCCAACTTTCCAAAAGTTATATTTTCAAAAGTTTTATAGATTTTTAAATCTATTCTGTATTCTGGATTTTGAGAAGTGAATTCCATTAAACTAGAATCTTTCAAATGGTTTGAAATTTCTGAAATGTTGGTTTCGATTCTATATTTGGAACTTTTTGTTTCAGAATCTTTCTGTTCAAAATCAACTTCTTTATAGTTTTCAAGAGAATCTATTGTTGAAGAGCATGAGTAGAAAAGCAGAAAAGAAATTAAGAGAGAGAGTCTCACCCTTTTTTCATCCTATTTTTCAACCAAGATACAGTTAAATGAGGATTTTCCTCCTCTTTTCTACGATTTCTATATTCACTAAGAATACGATTTTGTCGAGTTGCTATCTTCTCTTCTTGCTCCTTTTCTATTGTAGCATCTATTTCTGGAGGTGATTCTTTTTTCTCAATTACAACAGCTTCTTCAAAGTCATTATCAAGCTCATCTCTATTGTCACTGTGATACTCTCTCTCTTCAATCTCTTGTCTTTGAAACTCTATTAATTCTCTTTGAGAGGCTTTCTCTATAAGCTCGTCCATATGATGACTATCATTCAACTTCTTCATAGTTATAAGTTTTTCTATGGCTACTTTTTTAGAGTTTATATTTAAAGCTATTTTCCACTTCTCTCTAATAGCTACTATCTCTCTATTTAAAGTTCCAACCTCTCTATTTAGTCTCATTTCTCCTCTACAAACTCTTTAATTCGTTCTATTCCCTGTTTGATTGTTTCTAAATCTGTTGCGAAACTCATTCGGATATAGCCTTCACTACCAAAACCGACACCTGGAACAACAGCAACACCTTTAGATTTTAATAACTCACTACTAAACTTTATCGAGTCAGAGTCAATTTCAGAGATATTTACAAAAAGATAGAAAGCACCTTGAGGTTTCATAACAGAAACACCTTCTATCTCATTCAACTTTTGAACTGCAAAATCTCTTCGTTCTTTGAAAGCCTCCAGCATCTTTGCAATCTCTTTATCTATTTCAGAAGAGAGAGCAACAACAGATGCTTTTTGAGTGATTGAATTTATATTTGAAGTTGATTGGCTCTGAAGAGACTTCATTCCTTTTACAATCTCAATATCTGGAAATGCTAAATAACCCATTCTCCAACCAGTCATAGCTACACTTTTAGAAAGACCATTGATAGTAATAGTTCTCTTAAACATATCTTCACTAACTGAAGCTGATGAGGTAAACTCTCCATCATAAGTTAGCTTTTCATACATTTCGTCTGAAGCAACTAAAATATCAGTACCTTTCAAAACATCTCCAATTGCTACTAACTCTTCTCTGCTATATACAGCTCCAGTAGGGTTTGATGGAGTTGTAAGAATTACCATTTTGGTCTTTTCAGAAATAGCATTTTTAAGTTTTTCTGGAGTGATTTTGAAATCTGTATCTTCACTTGTCTCTATTGCTACTGGAACTCCACCAGAATATTTGACAAGCTCAGGATAAGTTACCCAGTATGGTGCTGGAATTATCACCTCATCGCCACTATCTATAAGAGTTTGGAACATATTGAAAAGAGAGTGTTTTGCACCATTGCTAACAATAATATTTTCAGGTTTATACTCTAAATTATTATCTCTCTTCAGCTTCTCAACAATTGCACTCTTTAATTCAGTAATTCCATCAACTGCTGTATATTTTGTAAATCCTTCGTTTATAGCACGAATTGCCTCATCTTTTATTATTTGCGGAGTGTCAAAATCTGGTTCTCCTGCCGAAAAACTTAAAATATCTCTCCCTGACGCTTTTAACTCTTTTGCTAAAGCCGTAACTGCCATCGTTATCGACTCAGAGAGGGTGTTAATTCTTTTTGATGCTACCATTTAGCATTTAACCCTTTATTTATAGTGTGGTAATTTTACCAAAACCTAAAAATATTGTTTAGTTAGGATAAAATCCTAAAAAAATTTGGAGATAAGATTTGAAAAGAGTTGGGTTATTTGGAGGTTCTGGAAGAGTTGGACAGAGATTAGTTTCACTTTTAATGGAGCATGAAAATCTGGAACTTTCTGCTGTATTTATTAAAAATATTGGTGATTTTGAAAAAGATGGTGTTTTAGCAACACAAAATATAATGGAGTTTTTAAATAGTGTCGATTTGGTAATAGATTTTTCGCTACCAGAAGCAACAGAAATTCTTTTAGAAGGAGTTTTAAAATATGGTTCAAAACCGATAGTTAGTGGAACAACAGGATTAAATCCACATCAACAAAACCTTCTACTATCCGCTTCTGAAATTGCTCCAATTCTTTATGCTACAAATATGTCTCTCGGAGTAGCCCTACTAAATCAGCTTGTCTATTCAGCTTCTAAATCTCTAAAAGATTTTGATATTGAAATAGTTGAAATGCACCATAGACACAAAAAAGATGCTCCCTCTGGAACAGCTCTTACACTTGCTCATAATGTTGCAAAAGCTAGAGATTTAGATTTAAATTCTGTTAGAGTTAGTGGTAGAGACGGAAATATCGGAGAGAGAACGAAAGATGAAATTTCAGTTATGGCACTTCGAGGCGGAGATATTGTAGGTCGTCATACAGTTGGTTTCTACAATGATGGTGAATTTCTTGAACTCAATCACACTGCTACAAGTCGAGATACTTTTGCAAAAGGGGCGATACATGCTGGAGAGTGGTTGTTAGAGCAAGAGAGTGGACTTTACGATATTAAAGATTGCTTGGATATTTAAATGGCTAAAGGTGAAGATTTAGAAGATATTATCTTATCAACTCTAAATGAGATAGAGAGTGGTGAAGATAGTGAAAAAGTCGAAAAGAGAGTTGAAAAGAAAAAAGTAGTAGAACCTAAACCTGCTCTTTCAGAAGTAGAAGTTTTCTTTCCAAGAGAAGATAAGTTTTTAGATACTCAAGAAGAGGAGATTTTAGAAGAGACTCCAGAAGAGAAGAGTTTTAAAGTTTCAGAGTCTGAAAAAGAGTTTCTTTCTAAAATTCTTGAGAGAACTTCAGTTCTATTTGAGGGACTTAAATCACCAGATATCACATTTCCAGAAAAGAAGTTGGAACTGACTTTAAAATATCTGGAGTATTTAAATTTAGAGATTTCAGAAAGGTTGGAAAATGACTCTTAAAGAGGGCGTAGCTCTTTATGATTTAGACATCTATACTCTTGGAAAAATGGCGGACTCTATCCGAAAAGAGCTTCATGGAAAAAAGACCTATTACAATGTAAATCGACATATAAATCCAACCAACATCTGTAAAGATATTTGCAAATTTTGTGCTTATAGTGCAAATCGAAAAAATCCAAACCCCTACACAATGAGCCATGAAGAGATTTTGGAAATTGTAAAAGATATAGCACAAAGGGGAATTAGAGAAGTCCATATTGTCTCTGCTCATAATGATAGAGTTGGTCTCGATTGGTATTTCGATATTTTCAGAAAAATCAAAAGAGAGTTTCCAGAAATTCATATTAAAGCTCTAACTGCTGCTGAAATAAATTTCATTTCTGAAGAGTATGGTCTTTCTGTCGATGAGGTTTTAGACCTTATGGTAGAGAGTGGCGTAGACTCTATGCCAGGGGGTGGTGCTGAAATCTTTGATGAGAAAGTTCGAGACTATATCTGCAAAGGAAAAGTTTCATCTCAAGGCTGGTTAGATATTCATGAAAAGTGGCATGAGCGAGGTCGAAAGTCAAATGCTACTATGCTTTTTGGACATATCGAAAGTCGAAAACATCGAATTGACCATATGATTAGACTTCGAGAACTTCAAAATCGAACAGGCGGATTTAATGCATTTATTCCTCTTGTCTATCAAACTGAAAACAACTATTTAAAAGTTCAAAAGAGAATTACTGGACAAGAGATTTTGAAAACGATGGCAATTTCAAGAATTATGCTACCAAACATTCCAAATATCAAATCCTATTGGGTGACTTCAACTATAAATCTTGCTCTAGTATCTCAAGAGTTTGGAGCAAACGATTTAGATGGAACAATTGAGAGAGAGTCTATAAATTCAGCAGCTGGTGCAAATAGCAGAAATGGTATGGAGTTGGAGAACTTTAGAAACCTCATCAAAAATAGTGGATTTGAACCAGTTGAAAGAGACTCTCTCTATAACGAAATATAGGAAAATAGCTCTTCATGGCAAAACAACTCTGAGGAAGAGTAGCGACCGAAGAGTCTACCTCAAATTGCAGACTCTTCACATTCGCTCAAAGTGAAAATCCTACTCTATTTAGCTAGTAACTTTACATCTCTTTTATATAGTTCCAATTTAGACTCAACATCTTTGGCATAAACTAGAAACTCTACAACACCAGTTCCTGAAATTTCAACTCTAAATTTATCATCTAAACATACTTCCAAATTTATAACATTTGCTTTATCTTCCTTAACTTCACCATATGACATTTCTGGAATAGTAACTCTTCCAACCTCTTCTCCAAGAATAGAAATTGAAAAAGTTTGTTCAGTGTGAATTACACTAATATCGTCGCTATAAATTACCTCTTCTATCGGGCTTATCATCAATGTAAACTTTAATATCATCAAAGTAGTTGTAAATACTAGACAAGTCATCTTCATTAATTGCATTGCAACATAAGTGGACTTCTTGCAAAGAGCAGTGATTAGAAAAGTTAGGCAGCCGTTTTAAATTATGACTCTGACTCTCACAAAGATTTATATCATCTAAATCTTGGAATTCTGTATTTGAAGAATTTGTTTGGCTCTTTTTTGAAGAGATGTACAATTTGGAAAGACTTCTAGGAAGATTTTTAATCTCCTCTACTCCTATTGAACCAGATGGTAACTTAAGAACTTCCAAGTTTTTAGGCAACTTAGAGATACTCTCTATATTTGTAAATTGCATATCGACTTCTACAAGAGTAGTTAGGTTATCCAAATTTGGCATATCTTTTATCTTTCGATTTCCAGCAAAATCTAATTTTTTCAGAAAACTTAGCTCTTTAAAAGCCTCATTTATTCCCTCAACTGATTTTACATCTTCTACCTCTGCTTCTGAATAGTCTCCAAAATATGCCGTTTCCATAAATAGTATATCTGTCTCTTTTTCGGGAATTGCGTTCCAATCAATCTTTTCTGCCCATTCTTCAATTGGATAAATTATTTTACTAACAGCTTGATGAGTTGCCTCATATTTTGCAAAACGACTAATATCTGAAATAACAGCTGTTGGCTTATTATTTTTGATAACAAAAAAACTATCTGCTTCTAAACCTTTAAAGTATTTCGCAGTGTTTTTTGTAACTTCTGTTATGGAAACAAAATTTTCCAAGTTCATAGATACCTTTCAAGTTTATTTGTAATACTATCATATTTAGAATAATTATTCTAAGAAATATTTGAATAATTGCATATAAGTTTTATTCCACTACTCAAATTGTTTGAACTCTTCTCATTTGTTCAGAGTGAAAATTCATATTTTCTTCCAACAGAACTTGGAAAGCTCTACGGAATTTCTGGAAGAGAAACAAATCTGCTTTTGGAAAGTTTTGGATTTCAAGAAAAGCTGGACGGAGTTTGGAAACTTACAAATTCTGGAAAAGAGTTTGGAATAGAAGTTGGTGAAAAGTTTCCATAACTCAAATGGAAACTATTTTATAGTTTTAATTTATAGCTTATCAAGAAATTTCGGAAAGGAGACTTCTCCATTCCGCTAAAATCGAGGTGACAGGAATAGCTTTTACTTATTGCTTATATAAAACTGCTGTTCTTGAGATGATATCATGTAAAGCTCGTCTATCTTTTCGAAATAGAGGTAGAAAAAAACCAATTAGGGAAACAGTTGAGATGAAATATCCGAAATATCGGATTGTGAGTTGAAAGGCATTCGCTTTTTCAAAACTTTTTGCATCAACAACATGTAGACCAAAAGCTCTTTTTCCTGGAGTTTGTCCAGAGTAGAGCCAGAATAAGACTGTAATTACAAGAAGCAGTCCCATTTGAATATATCCAGCAGTAGGATTTAGGTTAGGGTCTTTTATCGCTTCATATCCAAAGAAAATTCCAATTAGAAATGTGATTGGCATAACAATCATAAATGTATCCATAACCATTGCAAAGAGTCTTGAGAGGAAAGTTGCATAAACAACTTTGGGCTTTTCAACTTTTTTAACTCTTCTTTTTTTAGCTTCTCTCCATTTTTTGCTCATAATCCTCCTTTATGAAATCTACTATTTTTCCAGCACCATCAGGCGAAATTGTCTCCATAAGTCCTCTACTCTTCTCTTCTAAATCTTCATTTAAAAGGTCTATAAGGTGATGAGGTTTTATCTCCCCTTGAGAAGCTGACCAACCAAGATTTCTATCCAAAATAAATTTAGCATTGAAGTATTGGTGATTGTTTGCATGAGGATATGGGATAAAGAGAGATGGTAATCCGTTTGCACTTAGTTCCCAAAGAGTAGAAGCACCTGAACGGGTAACTGCCAAATCTGATTTCTCAATAAATCTGTAAAGTTCAGGATGGAAATCTATGATTTCGGCATCAACTCCAATTGTAGAATAGGCTCTCTGCATTCTCTCAAAGTCAAGTTTTCCAGTTTGATGAATTATCGAAATTCCATTTTTGTAAAGTTCTGGTGCAACCTTAATTGCAAAGTCATTTACAAATCTTGCTCCTTGAGAACCTCCAAGAAAGATAACTCTTTTTATCTCTTTTCGAACTCTAGCCTTTTCAAAAAATATATTACTAATTGGATAATCTTTCACTTTAGAAGTTTCTTCATAAGAGCTAAAAAACTCTTTTGCAAACGGTTTTATCGTCTTATTCAAATTTCCTATATGAGCGTTCTGCTCATGAATGTAGAGTGGAATTCTACTTCCAATTGCTAAAAATGATGCTGGTGCTGAAGAGTATCCTCCAACACTCACAACGGCATCAAATTTATACTTTTTAAAAACTTCTCTAAGTTCTAAAGAGAGTTTTCCTATGTTGAATAGAGAGTTCCACTTTGAAAACCCACTCTGATTGCTGACACCATAGCTACTTAAAAATAGCTTATCAACACAACCTGTATCATTTTCAAACCAACTTCTATCTTGTCCATTTGAAGAACCTATAAAAACAACCTCATCACCTCTTTTTACAAACTCATTTTTAAGAGCTTTTGCAATTGTGAGATGTCCTCCAGTTCCTCCACCTGTTACTGCTACTATCATAATATATAACTCACCAAAATATTTACAGAAGCTCCACTGGAAAGTCCAGCTAAAAATCCAGCCAAAACATCATCTCCCATAACTCCCATTCCACCTTTCACATCTCTATCTATCTTTCCAATTAGAGATGGCTTCCAAATATCAAAAAGTCGAAACAGAAGAAATGATAAAACTATGTTCCAAACTACTGGAGAGTAGATATTTAAATCTGAAATATCAAAACTACTAACAGAGATAGATAGTGCAAACCACATTCCTGCTAACTCATCGATAACTATCTGTTTTGAGTCATGAGTACCTGTCTCTTTTTCATACTGGTCTATTACTTTAACTGCCAAAATTGTAATCAGTGTCGTTAGTAAAAAGAGAGAAGTAGGAGAGAGATAATAGATAATTGCTAATCCAATGGGAAGGGAAACTAGAGTTCCAACTGTTCCAGATGCTTTCGGAGAAAAGCCACTATATCCAACAGTTAAAAAAAAGAGTTTGGGATTCAAAAGTAAAACCTTTTTTGGAATTCTATCAATTTTCTATTTTCTTAGATATAATTTAAGAATGGTTTATTTGTCATTTCTATTTATACAAATTCAACTCTATATTTTAGTCGCAATCTTTGTTTTTGCGAAACCACTTGATATAGATAGAAGTGCAATACTTTCAGATTTGGATTTTGAAGAGAGTTTTGTTATAGATAGAAAATTAAAACTAATTTTGAAACCACAAATTTCTATACTCGAAATCTTACAGGAAGCCCCAAACTTCTCATTGCCAAACCTCATCGATACTAAACTTCCTTTTCCAATTTTTAAACCTCCAATATCTTCCTTAGTTGTCATTTCGACATGAGCAAAGCGATTGAGAAATCTTTATTACTTTTCATAAGATTTCTCACTCTAAAGAGTTCGAAATGACGAAATAGAAACACAATTTTTTTAGGAGACATATATGAAAAAGAGTATTTTACTGCTTCCTGCACTACTTTTAGGGGATAGCATTAGTTTAAAAGAGATGGTAATTTCATCTGAAAAAGAGGGTGAAATAGGAATTCAAAAGAGTATGGAGATTTCTCAAAGAGCTGATTTGAGTGAAGTTCTTTCACAAAACATTCCAGAGATAACACTTTCAAGAACTTCTGGAGTTGGAAATGATGTGATTTTAAGAGGACTTCAAAGAGACAATATAGCTGTTGTTGTTGATGACTCTATTATTTACGGTGCTTGTCCAAACCGAATGGACCCTGCAATTATGCATATCTCATCTTCTCAAGTTGATGATGTTGAGATAAAAGAGGGGGTTTTTGATGTTTCCCAATTTGGTAGTCTTGGTGGAACAATACATGTAAAAAACAGAGAACCGAGCAAAGGACTCTTTTCGGAATTTTCAGCTTACGGCTCTTCAAACTCTGAAAGATTTTCTCTACAACTTGAAGGTGGTGATGAGGTTCTGAGAGGAAATATAGGCTACTCTTATGATAGAGCTGAGCAGTATGAAGATGGAGATGGAAAAAACTTTGCTGAAAGAGTTGAAAGCATTACGCCAGAAAATAGTCCTGTGAGATATAAGGAAAATGATTTAGACGCTTACACTCGACAAAACTGGTATGGAAATCTATTCTACTACTTTGGAGATAGTAAAGTGAAATTTGGATATTTTGGAGATTATGCAAAAGATGTTCTCTATCCTATCTTTTCAATGGACGCAATGGAGGATAAAACTGACCTTTTCACTCTCAAATACACTTCTCCACTTTTTACAGCAAATCTTTTCCAATCCATAGTTTCTCATGATATGAGTAATGAGTTTCGAAATAGCTACGAAATGATGCCTAGAACTCATAAAGTTGAGTCAAAAGTTTCTGGAGCGAAATTGGAGTCCCACGGTTTTGGAATAGATTACATTAAAAAGAGTTGGGACGGAAATCTATATAGTAAAGACAAGTTTCTCTACTCCATGATACCTGATGTTGAAACCGAAGATTTCGCTATTTTTGGAGAGAAGAAATTTGAGAGAGAGAATTTTGAAATCTCTTTTGGAGCTAGAGCAGATTTTGTAGAAATTGAGGCTAAAGATATTGAGAATGCAAAGATTTCCTATGCTAAAAGTTCTGAAACTTATTCTGGTTTTGGAGCAAATATTTTTGGAAGATACTATTTGAAAAGTGATACTTCCCTCTTTTTAGGATTTGGACAGAGTGTTCGTTTTCCAAATGGGAAAGAGCTTTATATGAATAAAGTTGTGAATGGAAAAGAGGCAATTGCTGGAAATCCAGATTTGAAAGAGACAAAGAATCGAGAAGTCGATTTTGGATTTGATTCTGGAAATTTGAGTTCAAAAGTCTTCTATTCAAGTCTGACAGATTTTATTTATGCCTACAATACAGGTGAAGGACTCGGATTTCAAAATATCGATGCCTCTCTTTGGGGTTTTGATTTGAAATATAAAAGAGAGATAGTTCCAAACCTCATTGGAAAAGTTGGAGTTGCTTATCAAAGAGGTCAAAAAGATGAAGCTCTAGCTGGACAGACGGATAAAGATTTAGCGGAAATTCCACCTCTAAAGTTGATGGGAAGTTTGAGATATGAGAAGAGTAAATTTAGCGGAAGTTTAGAATTTCTTGCTGGAGGAGAACCAGAAATCGACTCAGACAATGGAGAGAAAGAGCTAGACTCCTATTTTGTAACAAATTTTAAAGGTAGTTATAGATTTTCAAAAAATATAAAAGCGAACTTTGGAGTAGACAATATCTTTGATGAAACTTATGCTCTCAATAACTCATATATCGGTAGAGGTGTAAACTCAAGTGACTCAGATGTCTTTGTTCTAAATGAGATGGGAAGAAATATATTTCTAAATATGGGTTACGAATTTTAAAAACTTGAAAAGAAGAGTCTATAAAAAAGACTCTTCTTCAAATATCAACTTCTAACTTCCTCCATCACCCCAATTACCATCATCAGTATAGTAATACTCAACATCTTTTTCCACCTCATCAATCTTTTCTAAGAAGTATGCTAAATCTCTTATCTCTCTGTTTGTGAGGTTTTTTGCAAACGGTATCATAAGAGATGATTTATGAGTCTGCTTCTTTCCCGCTCTAAAGTTTTTTAACTTTCTATCCAAATCCCATCGAGACTGTCCAGCAAGAGATGGATATCCTGATAGACCTTTTCCACTAACTCCATGACAAGATAAGCAACTCTTTCCAAAATAGAGCTTTTCACCTCTATCAAACTTTGCATCTGCAAAGAGAAATAGTGGCAATAGAAATAGAACTACTCTCATGCTTGAACCTGAAGTGTTCTATTTTCAAGTTCTCTGTCCAACATATATAGAGCTTGACTATTTGACTCCACTCTCTCAATTTTAGAGATGATTTCTTGAAAAATAGACTCCTCCTCAACTTGCTCATTTACAAACCACTGAAGGAAATTGTAAGTTGCGTGGTCTCTATGTTCCATTGCTACATCACTAAGTTCATTGAATGATAGTGTCATAAACTCTTCATGAGCCAAAGCCTTTTTGAAAAGGTCTAAAATAGATGAGAAATCTGAAACTGGTTTTGAAATAGAGTCCAACTCTACGGTAACACCTCTCTGAAGCAGATATTTGTAAATTTTCATTGCGTGAACTTGCTCCTCTTCATACTGAACAAAAAGCCAATTTGCAAATCCATTCAAATCTTTATCTGTACAGTAAGATGACATTCCTAAATAGATATAAGCTGAATGAAATTCTCTATTCAACTGTTTTAAAAGACCACTCTCTAAATGTTTGTTCACACTTTTCCTTTTTTACAAATTCTACCAAATCAGAATCTGAACTCAGATTCTCTATTTTGAGTTTTGATAAAATCACGGAAATAAATTTGGAGTTGTCTATGGAAAATATGACCGCTGTTGATATAGGGGTTTTAGCTCTTATAATTTTGTTGAGTCTTAAAGGGCTTATAAACGGCTTTATAAAAGAAATTTCTGGACTAATAGGTATTATTGGTGGTATTTATATAGGAACTAGATTAGGACATGAAGCAGGTTTATATATAAATGAGAACCTTTTTCATTTACAAAATGAGTCAGTTATTGTAGTTACAGGTTCATTAGCAATTTTCATAATATTTTGGGTTGGAATGACAATTTTAGGAAATATGTTGTCTCTAATTATGAATAAGGCTGGACTTGGAATTGTAAATATGTCACTAGGCTTTCTTTTTGCAGGAACTAAAATAGCTCTAATAGTTTCTATTATTATTCACGCTTTACTAAGTGTAAAAGTTATTGATGACTCTTTAGTTGGATATACAGAAGATAGTGTTGTAATTCCAGAACTGAAAGAGATTGGTGGCTATATTGTAAATGCTGATTTCTCTGCTGTTGTAAATAAGACAGAAGAAGAGACAGGTTTAGAGGGGTTAAGTGAAGTTTTAGAAGATACAGGAGAGTCACTTTCAGAAACTATTTCAGAAGTTGAAGAGAAAGTTGAAGAAGCTATTCAAAATAGTGTTGATGAGCAAGTTTCAGAAGCTACTGAAGATGTTGTAAATAGTGTTACTGATGAGGTAGAAAATTTTTCTGAAGAGTAAAATACTACGGGAATGGCTAAAATAGCCATCTGTCTCTTCTGTCATTTCGATATGAGCGTAGCGATTGAGAAATCTTGAAAGTATGGAAGATTTCTCACCCGAAAGGGTTTGAAATGACATTTAAACTACTGTGGTCTGGTTTAGCCAGTCCCTAAAATACTGCTCTTCACTTCAAAGAGTCTTTGAGACTCTTCTACTTTCGCAAAAACTTTTCCAGAATTGCCATTCTAACAACAACACCATTTTCAACTTGTTTCAAGATTTTTGCTCGAGGGTCACTCATCATCTCATCAGAGATATCGATGTTTCTGTTTACAGGACCAGGGTGAAGCAAAATTATATCTCTCTTTCCAATTAGCTCAGAAGTTATACAGTAATCTTTTGCATAATCTTCAAGAGAAGCATAACTTTCCCTACTATGTCTCTCAACTTGAGTTCGAAGACTCATAATAATATCCACCTCATCAACAATATCTTTTAAAAAGGTAGCTGTTTCTAATTTTGTTGGAGGTAGAAAATGGGGTGGAGCAACTAATATAACTTTTAAACCAAATCTCTGTAAAAGATTTATATTTGAATTTGCAACTCTACTATTTCTAATATCTCCAACAATTGCAACTCTCTTTCCTTTTAAATCTGAAAAGTTTTGAGAAATCGTAAAAAGGTCTAACATAGCTTGAGTTGGGTGAGCAAAAGAGCCATCTCCAGCATTTATCACAACACCATTCTCTCCCAAATTTCTAGCAAGAGTTAAAGGAACTCCAGCATCACTATGACGAATTATAAATGCATCAGCACCTATACTTTTTAAATTGTAAGCAGTATCAAGAAGAGTCTCTCCTTTGCTTGTAGAACTTTTGGAGATATCCAAATGCATCACTTTTGCACCAAGACGATTTAATGCCATTTCAAAAGAGCTTTTTGTTCGAGTTGAATTCTCAAAAAATAGTGTCATTACACTTTTTCCTTGTAACTCATCTCCACTCTCTTCTCTTTTAAGAAACTCTTTTGCTCTTGAAAAGACCTCAACTACTTCACTATCACTTAAATCATCTGTTGTAATAAAATGTCTCATTTTAACTTTTCTCCTATTCTACCAGAGTCGTTGTATAAAAGTTTTTACTCTATTCTTATAACTTTACTTTAAGGAAAAATTCCAGAACTTCTAATATAATACCTCCAAAAAATAAGGACTTAAGTTATGAAACTTAAACTTGCGATTGCATCTCTCTCTCTTGTGGCTATCTCTTTTACAGCTTGTGGTGGTGAAGATAATAAAGAAACTGCTGCTCCAAAACCTGCTGCTGAAACTCCTGCTCCTGAAGTAAAAGCTGAAACTCCTGCTCCTGCTGTTGAAGAGACTCCTGCTCCTGCTGTTGAAGAAACTGCATCTGCTGAAGCTCCTAAAACTGGTGCAGAACTATTTGCTAAATGTGTTGCTTGTCATGGACAAAATGCTGAAAAATCAGCTCTTGGAAAATCTCAAGTTATCGCTGGTTGGGATATTGAAAAAACTAAAACAGCTATTAATGGATACAAAGATGGAACTTACGGTGGTGCTATGAAAGGTCTTATGAAAGGACAAGTAGCTACTTTAAGTGATGCTGATGTAGAGACTCTTGCTGAGTATATCTCTGGTCTATAATTCTTAGGAGGAAATTTCCTCCTAATTTGCTATTCAGCAACCTCGCATGAAACTGGGTCTGACTCCCAAACACCATGTTTTGTACAGTAACTTTGAGCAACAAGCTCTAATTTAGAAGTTGTAGGAATGATATTAAAAGTAACTTCAACTTGACTCTTCTCATTACCTAAAGTTCCAGGAACAAAATCAGCTCTAGCAAGTAGTGTTTCACCATTGTAAAGAGATACATTTGCAATATAGTGGTCAAAATCGTCTGGATGAGAGTACTCGTTTCCAACTTTTACTGTAACAGCTAGCTTTTCACCCTTTTTAGCATCTCCAGAAACATGAACAAATGGAGAGTGTCTATCGATGTAATCTTTTTTCGCTTCTCTTGTAACTTGGTCAATATCAACATATTTATTAATTTTTGGCATTTTCAACCTCCTAAAAATTTATTCGACAATTATATTTTTTTATCTTTGAACAAATTAGACTTTTCAAATTTAGTAACTTATATTTATTTTGTTTTTAAAAAGAGAGTAGTTAATTTTCGAACCATTCTCTAAATCTGAAGTTCCTGTCAAGGTGACAGTTAATAATAGGTATTTTGATAAAATTCCGTCAAGCACTAAGCAAATTGAAATCGAAAGTAACATAGATGTTTGATGACTTCCAGTTTGAAAAATTAAATAGACTGCCAAATTATATTTTTGCGGTTATAAATGAGATAAAAATGGAGGAGAGAAGAGCAGGAAAAGATGTTATCGACTTTAGTATGGGTAATCCAGATGGAGATACACCTCAACATATAATTGATAAATTGGTCGAGACTGCTCAAAAAAAAGGTAATTTTAGATACTCAGCAAGTAAAGGTATATTTAAACTCCGTTTAGCAATTGCTGATTGGTATAAGAGAAAATATGGAGTTGATATTGACCCGAATGGTGAAGCGGTTGCTACAATGGGTTCGAAAGAGGGCTATGTTCACTTAGTTGAAGCGATAACAAATGTTGGTGATATGGCAATTGTTCCAGAACCAACTTATCCTATTCACACTTACGCCTTTACTCTTGCAGGTGGTGCTGTAAGAAAGATGGAGATAAAGTTTGATAGTGAATTTAAATTAGATGAAGATACTTTTATAAGTGATTTAAAAACAGCAATTGCAGAAAGTGTTCCAAAACCTAAATATCTAATTTTGAATTTTCCACACAACCCAACTACCGTAACAGTAACAGAAGATTTTTACAAGAGAGTTGTCGAACTTGCTAAGAAAGAGAGATTTTATATTATCTCTGATATCGCTTATGCTGATTTAACTTTTGATGGTTATAAGACTCCTTCAATTTTAGCAGTTGATGGTGCAAAAGATGTAGCAGTTGAGAGCTTTACATTAAGTAAAAGTTATAATATGGCTGGTTGGAGAGTCGGTTTTGTCGTTGGAAATAGAAAACTTGTTGGAGCTTTAGAGAAGATAAAGAGTTGGTTAGATTATGGCATGTTCACTCCTATTCAAGTTGCAGCAACAGTTGCTTTAAATGGAGATGGAAGTTGTGTTGAAGATATTAGAAAGAACTATGAAGATAGAAGAGATTTTCTTATAAAAAGTTTTGCTTCTGCTGGTTGGGATGTTGGAAAACCTCGAGCAACAATGTTTATTTGGGCAAGAATTCCAGAAAAAGTTCGACATTTAGGAAGTTTAGAATTTAGTAAAAGACTTCTTTTAGAAGCTGAAGTTGCTGTTAGTCCAGGTATTGGATTTGGAGATTATGGAGATGAGTATGTAAGGATAGCTCTTATTGAAAACAGGCATAGAATTAAACAAGCTTCAAAAAATATTAAAAAGTTTTTAAACAGTTTTTAAATATTTTCAGGATTTTATAAGGAATATATCTCTATAATCCCACTCCGAATTGAAGTGATAAGTAGGGATACGCTATCCGAACAGACTTCAGAGTTATTTTTTAGGATTTTGATATGAAAAAAATTGTACTATTTTTCATCGCTTTTATGGGTGTAGCTTTTGCTGGTGATGTAGACTCTACAATTGCTGGTTACTCTGTGTTGGCTGCTGGTGTTGGTCTTGGACTTGCTGCTCTTGGTGGAGCTGTTGGTATGGGAAGCACTGCTGCTGCTACAATCGCAGGTACTGCTAGAAACCCTGGTCTTGGTGGAAAACTAATGACTACAATGTTTATCGCATTAGCAATGATTGAGGCTCAAGTTATCTATACACTTGTTATCTCTCTTATCGCACTTTATGCAAATCCTTTCTTAGGATAAACTTCTGGACGGATTTCCGTCCAATTTATGCACTGGTGGTGGAATTGGTAGACACGCTATCTTGAGGGGGTAGTGCCAACAGGTGTGCGGGTTCAAATCCCGCTCAGTGCACCATATTTAAAACCATTTATACATAATTAAAGCATCTATAAATCCTAGTTTTGAGTGATTAAAAGCTCTTGGAACTTTCCCAACTATTTCAAAACCTAATTTTTTCCAAAGTTTAATAGCATTTTTATTGCTAGAAGCAACAAAGTTGAATTGCATGGCTCTGTATCCAAGTTCTGAAGCTCTTGTTTGTGAATGTTTGCACATTTCAGTTGCTACACCTTTTCCTCTTGCTTTTGAAGAGACCATATATCCACAATTTGAAACATGAGAACCTAAGCCAACTTGGTTACTTTTTAAGTAGTAAGTTCCAATTACCTCATCACCATCTACTGCAACAAAAGTTTCTCTTGGAGTCTCTATCCAAAATTTTTTAGCTTCCTCTTTTGAACTATTTTGAGGATAAGCATAGGTTTCTCCAGCTGAAACTATTTCATGAAAGATATGCCATATTTGGTCAAAATCTCTCTCTTCTGCTTTACGAATTATCATTAAAATCCTTTTTGCAAACCGCTATTTTTTCATGAAATCCAAAAATGTATAAAATATTCCAAGCTCCTAAAATCAGAAGTGAAATTAGAACAGAATAGAAATTTAGAATTCCAGATATCTCCAAAATTAGAGATACAAATGCTGTTTGAAACATACTTTTCCAGAGCCAACTTCTCCAGAGAGGTAGAGTATCAAAAAGAGATACTTCTTCTATTTTTTCCAAAGAACAGGCTTCAGAAAGTCTAAAAACATTACCTCTTATCTCAATTTTAAACATCTTATAAAATGAAGTTAGAAATGAGATGCTCAAACCTAAAAGAGAGCCTATTTTCCAATATTGAAAAAGTATTGGATAAGTTAAAAACCACTCTTCCAACTTCATCTCCATTTCAAAAGCTGTGAAAGTTGTAATTGGAATAGAGAAGAGAAGACCAAAAATAGTGGCAAAACTAATTAGATAGAACAACCACTTTAAAAGAAAAACTCCCCAGAAACTCCACTCTAATCCTCTCATTTAGAGAAACACTCTTCTACTGGAACAATCATTCCACCATAAGTTCCATTTTTATCAATAAAACTGTTTGATGTCAGATTGAAACTCTTTCTATTTATTAGATAATTTCCACAACTTAAATTTTCATCTCTATTGTATTTCAAAATAACTTTGTGAATTTCATCTCTATAAATACCATTCTGGTACTCAATATATGCGAATAGAAAAGAGAACAAAATAGTGATGGCTAGAAATATCTGAAAGTGGAGTTTTTGAATTTTCTCTATTTTAAGTAGAAAAATCAGAACTCCTAATGCTATAAAGCCTAAAACAACAGCTTGTATCAAAACAGACTCCAAAATAGATTTTTGACATCTTACTCTTTAAAAGCTAAAAATGTTTGGAAATTCCCCCATTGAAAAACAGTTTCGATACTCTCAAATCCACTCTTTTTTAAAAGTTCTCTATTCTCTTTTTCACTATATGGAATTAGTATATTTTCAAGAGCTTCCCGCTTTTGAGCTATCTCATATTGAGAGTAACCATTCTCTTTTTTAAAACTGTAATATATGTCGATGAGGTTTCGATTCAATTTTGGATTCTCAAAAATCACTTTTTCAGAAAGAATTAAAACTCCACCACTCTCAAGAGAATCAAATATCTTTTTTAAAACTTCTTCTCTTTTTGGAGGACGAATAAATTGTAGAGTGTAATTGAGAATCACAGCTTTAGAATTTGGAATTTGGAATTCCAACATATCTCCAAAATGTAGTTCTATTTTAGAACCGAAAGCCTCTATTTTCTTTTGAGCCTGTTTGAGCATCGGTTCTGAATTATCTATTCCAAGAAGTTCCAAGTTTGGAATATTTTTTTCAATTTGAAGAAGAAGAGAGGCAGTTGAACAGCCCAAATCTAAAGCTCTATCTCCACTCTCTAAATATTTGGAGAGAATAGAGACGATAAGAGCTATGTTTTCTCTATAAAATGGAACACTCCGTTCCAGCATATCATCAAAAACAGAAGCGACTCTATCGTCAAATTGAAACTGTTTCTCTATATTCTCTTCTAAGAAAATATCATCATGAGATTTCTGGTTTTTTTCCTTCAAGAACAACCTCTTTTGTGATATTAACTTTTTTGTTAGCATAATCTGGAAGTTCAAACATAACATCTAGCATCATATTTTCAAGAATTGCTCTCAATCCTCTTGCACCAGTTTTTCTCTTTAGAGACTCTTTTGCAATCTCTTCAACAGCACCATCTTCGAAAGAGAGTTCCACCTCATCAATACTAAAGAGTTTTTGATACTGTTTTACAAGAGAGTTTTTAGGTTCTACTAAAATATGTTTCATATCTTCAACTGAAATCTGATTTAAAGTTCCAATAATAGGTAGTCTTCCAACAAGCTCAGGAATAAGACCGTAGTGAACTAAATCATCTGGCTCTATACTTCCGATAAGTTCCTCTTTCTCCACTTTCCCTCGCTTCTCTTGATTGAAGCCCATCACATTTCCAGAAAGCTTTCTCTCAACTATCGCTTCAATACCATCAAATGCTCCACCGCAAATAAAGAGAATATTTTTTGTATTAATTTTTATAAATTCTTGGTTTGGGTGTTTTCTGCCACCTTGAGGCGGAATATTTACTTCGCTACCCTCTATGATTTTTAGCATCGCTTGTTGAACACCCTCACCAGAAACATCTCGAGTAATACTTCTGTTTTCACTCATTCTTGCGATTTTGTCAATTTCATCTATAAATACAATTCCTCTTTCAGCTTCCTCAAGTTTGCCACCAGCTGCTTGATAGAGTCGAGTTAAGATATTTTCAACATCTTCCCCAACATATCCTGCTTCTGTAAGACTTGTTGCATCTGTAATTGCAATTGGAACATTGAGGAATTTAGCAATAGTTTGAGCAAGTAGAGTTTTTCCACTACCTGTTGGACCAACTAAGAGAATATTTGACTTTTGAAGTTCTGTATCATTTTCAGTCTCATTTTTGAAAATTCTTTTGTAGTGATTATAAACTGCCACAGAAAGTATCTTTTTTGCTCTATCTTGTCCAACTACATATTCATCAAGAAAAGATTTCATCTCTTTTGGTTTTAAAATTCTCTGCTCTGAACTCTCCTCTGATGCAGAAACTTCTCCCCCATCATGATTTTCAAAGATATTCCCAATTGTCTCAACACAATCTTTACAAATCTTTGCTCTTTCTCCAAAAATTATTGGGTTTTCTTCACTCTCTTCAGTACCACAAAAATCACATTTACTATCTCTATTTTTTCTCATCTACACTCTCTTCTCTCTTAAAAGAGATACCTCTCTTATTCTCTATTACAAAATTTAGCATCTTTTGAGCATACTCATTCTCTTCACTTTTTATAAGTTCTTTCGCATTTTCAAGAAGAGGTTTTCCACTTCTAAATAGTTCAGTATAAGTTCGTCTTATAACATCGATATCTTTTCTATCAAATTGTCTTCGGAGTCCAGTGAGATTTAAACCTCGAAGAGATGCTCGATTTCCTTCTACCATACAGTAGTGAGGGACATCTTGAGCAACTGCTGAAGCTCCAGCTATCATAACAAACTCTCCAATATTTACAAATTGGTGAATTGGAACTAAACCGCCTATTACTGTAAAATCTCCAATAGTTACATGTCCTCCAAGAGTTACACCATTTGCAAGAATTGTATTGTTTCCAATTTTACAATCGTGTGCAATGTGAACATATCCCATAAATAGGTTGTCATTTCCGATGGTTGTTTTTCCACCTCCACCCTCTGTTCCTGGATTAAATAGAGTAAATTCTCTTATTTTATTTCTATCTCCAATAATAAGTTCAACATCTTCACCCTTATATTTTAAATCTTGAGGTTTTGAGCCTAAAACAGCATAAGAGAATATTTCGTTATCTTTTCCTATTTTCGTTTTGCCATAAATAGCAGTGCCTTGAGCGATAGTAGTTCCATCACCAATTTCCGCATCTTTTGAGATAAAACAGTATGGTGCTATGGAAACACTGTTTCCAATTTTTGCACCTTCTTCAATAATTGCTAGTGGAGAAATATTGTTATTCATACACTCTCTCTATTTATCCATAATCATAGCTTTTAATTCAGCTTCAGCAACTAAATCACCATCAACAAAAGCCTTGCCATCTAAGACCCAAACTTTTCCACGATTTTTTATTACAGACATTGTGTAATCCAATCTGTCTCCAGGTTTAACAGGG
This sequence comes from Candidatus Thiovulum imperiosus, assembly GCA_024281175.1. Taxonomy (GTDB): domain Bacteria; phylum Campylobacterota; class Campylobacteria; order Campylobacterales; family Thiovulaceae; genus Thiovulum_A; species Thiovulum_A imperiosus. The sequence goes on along the minus strand of JAMJTW010000007.1, from coordinate 84,894 downwards.
TTTCTAAATTTAGCTTTATCAATACTCATAAAATAGACAACTTTATTTTGAGGGTCCATGTCAGTACCATCAGCCTCCATACTTTTAAAAGCTAAAACACCACCAGCTTGAGCCATTCCTTCAATAACCATTACACCAGGATATATAGGGTGACCTGGAAAGTGACCTTGAAATATATGTTCTCCAATAGTTACATTTTTATAAGCCTTAATACTCTCGTGAGGAGCTATCTCTAAAACCTTATCAATTAAAAGAAATGGAAATCTATGAGGTAATATCTTTTCTATATCAGTTACATTCAACATATATGCTACTTAATATTTTTCTCAATTGTAGCAAATTTTCTTAAAGTAACTAAATAACCATACTTTTAAAGTATAGTAGGAGAAAGAAGAGGGGGGGTGACCAAATAGGCTTCTGCCTCTCTTGTCATTTCGATATGAGCATAGCGATTGAGAAATCTTGGAAACTTATCGTTTTAATTGAAGTAATATAAAAGATTTCTCACCCGAAAGGGTTCGAAATGACATATAGGTTGTTAAAGCCTAAAAATACTCTATTTGGTCAGTCCCAAAGAAGAGTCTTTAGACTCTTCATAAAATTAGATTTTTTTTTGAGTTTTGCTATCAACTTCAATGATTGTATGAACATTTCCTCTTGGTTTGAAATCTCCAACAAGTTTTAGATAATGAGGTTTCAATTTTTTCATTAAAACTCTATAAACCTCATCAACACTCTCTTCATGAGAAATATATCTATCTCGAAAAGAGTTTATATAGAGTTTTAGAGCTTTCAATTCTACTACAAACTTATTTGGAATATACTCCAATCTGAAAGTTGCATAGTCTGGATAACCACTTCTTGGACACAAAGCAGAGAATTCAGGAAGTTCTATTTTAATTGTATACCGACTTTTCCCCCTGTTTTTCCAAACTTCCAAATCCTTTTTAACATTGAAGTTTTTTACCTCTTTCTCTCCATACTTCATTTTAAAAGTTTTGTCCTAATCACATCTAAAACATGTGCCAATTTTTTATAGCTCATATCCCCAACTATTGTATATCGGAGTCGCTTTCCAGATGGTGTATAAAATTTTACAGTTGGAGTTCCTTTGATACGAATTTTTTCAGGTAACTCATTTATATCGAAAAAAGTAGAGATGTAATATTTCTCAAGTACTCTATCTACAATCTCCTTTTCAAGAGTCACATCTTTTAATCTTTCACAAGCTCCACAATGTTCTTGAGTAATAACCATCATAATTACTCTATTTTGAGACTTTGCCATCTCTTTAGCTTTCTCAAAATCTGTTACCCACTCAACTCCAAAAAGTGGTAGTGAAAAGAGTAGAAAAAATAGATATTTCACTACTTCTCCTCTAATTCTAAATAGACTTCTACAATGTCAGAATAGCTACTAACTAGATATAGCTGTTTTCCAATAAGATAAGAGCCAATAGTTACATAAGGAATTGCATATTGTGCATTTGAAACTAATCTTGAGCTTCTCTGATTTAGAAATTCATAAGTTTTTCGACCCTCTTTTGATACATCCATCGCATATATCATTTTCACTTTATCTAAACTTGTCTGTTCTTCAGCAAGATGTTTTAAGGAGTCAGGAAGTTTTTGGAGTGCAATTGCAAATAGAGTTGTTGTCTGAACAGCACCAGCTTCTACTGCTTCAAGAACAGCATTCACTTTTTTTGCAAGTGGTAGTTTTGCAGGGTCGATATCACCTTTAAGAGAATTTACAGCTTTTTGAAGTTCCTGATTTAAAATCGCCTCTTTCTCTTCAGCAACCCTCTCAAGTTCTGCTAACTCTTTTTTAGCTATCTCAAACTGCTCTCTATATCCCTCTTCACCAGTTTCAACTTCTAGTTCCAATTCAGCAACTTGTCTCTTTTTTAGAGTGATATCTTGAACAGCACTCTGCCACTCACTTCGAGCATCAGCACTCTTATCTTGGTTCTGTTCAGGAATTAGAGCAACAATTGCATCTTCTAAATTTAAATAGAGATTTCCTTCAACCGCTTCAACTTTTTTGATTTTTGCGTCTGGAAACTCTTTATACTTTTCCATATCAAAACCTGGAAGTTGGTTCATATCTGGAGCTTCTTCATAAAGAATATCAACTCTATTGTAGAAACTTAAAGCGAGAGGACTTAAAACTGGCAGAGAACCAGCCATAGCATCTGTAATTTGAACTGTTGCATAGTATGGGTCTTCGTAAAGATATTTCTCTTTCAACATATTCTCTTGTGAGTTAGAGATATCACCTGATATTTTATCAACCCACTCAGCATCAACTGAAATAGGTGTGTTGTAAAGCATATCACTATTTGTTCGCAGAATATTAATTCCAAGAGAAATTCTATTCAACTGTTTTTCAACATTTGGTTTTTCAGCAGAAGCAACAACAGCTTCTGAAATGGACTCAACTGCTCCACCACACCCTAAAAAAAGTAGAGCTGGTGCTGTAAGTAGTAATTTTTTCAAAATGTAACTCCAAAATCTTCTTCTAACTCTCTCTCTTTTTGAGAATTTGCACTATTCTGTCTATTAATACTCTTTACCAAATTGTAAAATTTATCAAATTTAGATTTTGTCTCAAGAAGAACCTCATCAGAATTATCAAGTGAGAGAGCTTTATCGTAATTTATTTTAGCTTTCTCCAATAGAGAAAAATCCTCTTTTTGAGAAGCTAAAGCCTCATAAAAAATTGCCAAGTTGTAATAAAAATCTAAATCCTGTTCCTCTCCACTCCTTTTTTGAAATTGTTCCATTCCAGAAACAACAGCTTCATAGTTCCCACTATCTAAGTAACTTTCTAAATGGGAAATTTCACTTGGAAAATCTTTAACTTCTCTAAGTTGAGATGTTTTCATAGGTGAAATATCTTTAATAAATTTTTTCACAACTTTTTTAGCCACTTTTTCAAAAATGCTTTCTAAGGTTGGTAGAGTTTGAGCCGACTTTGAAAATCGCTTCTCTTTTACACTATACACTTTTGTATAATATTCAGAAACACCTTTTGTAATATTGAAACTAACTCCAAGTTCCACTTTTCGAGATGTTTCTGATGAGGTTGTAGTAAATGAAACAATACTCATATTTAGAGCTATTTTTGATACATCGTAAATTGGGTGAAGAGAGATGAAATTTGTCTCTGTAATTGCCGATTTTGTCTCTGCTACTAAAAGTGGTTCCAAAGATTTTGCATTCTGGAATTTTCCAAAATTTATTTCTGGATTTATCGCTAAAAGAAGATATTTCCCATCTTTTGAAACCTCTCCACTACCTATCATTCCTTCAACTTTACTCTGCTCTTTTGGTGCTGTAAATCCACCAATAACTATCTTCTTTTTTGAAAAACAGCCTTGAAAAATAAATAGAAAAATTGATACTGAAATCAGATATTTCAAAATTGAACTCCTAATTTTTTATTATGATAGCTAAGAGTTCTTTTAAAAACTAAATTTTACTCAATACAGTTTAAAAAATTATCTTCTGCTAGAATTTTTAAAAATTTGGAGAAAAGATGAAAGTAGAAGTTGTTGAAAAGATAGATAGAGGATTTGAAATAAAGTTCAGAGTTGGAAAAGAGAGTGAGTTTAAGAGAAATACTCTTTTTCAAAAAGTTGAAGCTGATGATAGTGAGAGTTTTCGGATTGCTGGAGGTGAAGCTCTAAAGAGAGTTGAAAAGAGTATTGAGCTTGGATTTCTAAATATCTCAGAAATTGCGATTTCAGAAAAGAAGTATCTTAGAGAGGTTATTGAGGGAATTTTGTTAGCACACTACTCTTTTCAGAAATATAAGAGTAAAGTGAAAAAGAGTCCTATCTTAAAACTTTTTGTAAAAGGTAGCAAAGAGAGTGTAAAACTAGCTAAAACAGTTGTTTCTGCTACAAATTACACAAGAGATATTGTAAACTCAACTCCAAATGAGATGACTCCACAAAGAGTAGCTGAAATTGGAGAGGAGCTTGGAAAGAAGAAGAAGTTGGAAGTTAGTAGACTTTACCAAAAAGATTTAAAAGAGGAGAAGATGGAACTTTTCCTTGCTGTTGGTAAAGCTTCTGTAAACTCTCCAACTCTACTAAAATTGGCTCATAGAAAAAAAGGGAAGAAAAAAGTTCTAATTATTGGAAAAGGTCTTACTTACGATACAGGTGGTCTATCTTTAAAACCTGCTGAATTTATGAAAACAATGAAAGCTGATAAGAGTGGAGCTAGTGCGGTTCTTGGAATTATGAAAGGTGTTGCAGAATTAGATTTAGATGTAGAAGTTGTTGGATTTTTAGGTCTTGCTGAAAATATGGTTGGTGGAGACGCTTACAGACCTGATGATGTAATAAAAGCTAAAAATGGGAAAACCGTAGAAGTTTTAAATACAGATGCAGAGGGAAGACTTGTTTTAGCTGACACTCTAACTTATGCCCAAGAGAGTGAAAAGGACTTCGACTATATTTTAGATATTGCAACTTTAACAGGTGCTGCGGTAGTTGGAGTTGGAGAGTACACAACTCTAATTATGGGGAATAGTGAAAAAGTGAAATCTAAAATGTTAAAAGCTGGAGAAGATAGTGGTGAACTTGTTGCCACATTACCATTCAACAGATACTTAAAAGAGATGATTTCTAGCAAAACAGCAGATATCTCAAATGTTGGTTCCTCTCGATATGGTGGTGCTTTAACTGCTGGACTTTTCTTAAATGAGTTTATTTCAGAAGAGAACTCTAAAAAGTGGTTGCATCTTGATATAGCAGGACCTGCTTATGTTGAAAAAGAGTGGGCTTATAACTCTTTTGGGGCTAGTGGTGCTGGAGTTCGAATGGTATTACAATTTCTCATGAATTTGGAGAAGTAGATGGAGTGGGGAAAAGTTGTTTATGTCTTCTTTATTTTGATGAGTTTAACTTCAACGGCTGGATTTCTTTATGAACACTCTTCTGTAACTCTCTTTATTGCGGGAAGTTTAAATATCGCTTCAACAATTTTAAAAATTGGTGTTCGAAATATTCTCTCTGCTGAAATTTTTGCTGGTTCTCTTGTTGCAGATTTACATCTTGTTCCAGCATTTATTGCTCTTGAAATTTATGGGAATTTAGAACTTGCTATTGCTCTTGCAATTGGTGCTGTAATTGCAAACCTATTTTCAATTGGTCTTGTTCTAATTGAGAGTGCAAAAACAAAGGAAGAGTATTGAGAATTGGAGTTATTGGAGCAGGGAAATGGGGTAGTGCAATACACTTTGCACTTTCTCAAAAACATGATGTAAAAATCTGGTCTCGAACACTAAGAGAGATTGAGGGCTTTTCCCCTCTCTCTGAAGTTTTAAAACAGGAGTATTTAGTTTTTGCAATTTCTACTCAAAGTGTATCATCTTGGTTAAAAGAGAATTTTAAATTTCAGAACCAGAAGATTCTAATAGCTTCAAAAGGAATTGAAATAGAGAGTGGAAGATTTCTTTCTGAAATTTTTGAGGAGTTTGCTCCAATAGAGAATATAGCTTTCCTCTCTGGTCCATCTTTTGCAGAAGAGGTAAAAAAGAGTTTGCCAACAGCTCTTGTGATAAATTCTACAAATTTGGAACTTGCTGAGAGTTGGAAAACATTTTTTCCAGATTTTATAAAGGCTTATGCTTCAAGAGACCTCATCGGCGCTGAGATTGCTGGAGCTTATAAAAATATTTTGGCAATTGCTTCTGGAGTTTGTGAGGGGTTACAACTTGGACACAATGCAAAAGCGAGTCTTATCGCTAGAGGTCTTGTTGAGATGGAGAGAGTTGGACAACATTTTGGAGCAAAAGAGGATACATTTTTTGGACTTTCTGGTGCTGGAGACCTCTTTCTTACAGCAAATAGCACAATGTCCAGAAATTATCGAGTTGGCTTAAAACTTGTTGAGGGAAAAGATTTAGAAACTATTCTAAATGAGCTTGGAGAAGTTGCTGAAGGTGTTAAAACAGTTGAAGCAATTATGAAAATTAGAGAACGAGAAAATCTCTACACTCCTATCGCTGATGAGGTCTATAAACTTCTCTATAAAGGTATCTCTCCAAAAGAGGCTTTGAGAAATTTACTAAGCTAGAGAATAAATTTAGAGGAGTCTCTTCTCTAAATTTCTGTTTAGATACAATATTTAAAAAGTGATTACAATTTGAAAAAGAGATTGGCAGTAGCATTTACTGGACCATCAAATAGTGGGAAAACGACTCTAATTGAGAAAGTTTCAAAATTACTAATTCATGAACTTCAAAAAGAGGTTCTAATTGTGAAAAATGACCCAAAAGATAAAGCTGTTTTTGATGTTTCTGGAAAAGATAGTGATAAGTTCTTTAAGAGTGGGGCTGATGTTTTTGTAGTTTCTCCAACTCGAACAACTCTCTTTTCTCATAAAAAGAGTGAAATTGAAGAACTTGTAAAAATGAAATCAGATTTTGACTATCTTTTAGTAGAGGGATTAAAAACTTTGGAACTTCCAAGAATTGCTATATTTCGGGGTAGTGCTGATGATAGTTATTTTCCATATATAAAAGCCGTAGCTATTGATGAAACAGTTGATAAAAATAGTATTCCAGAGGGAATTGACATCTTAAATTTAAATAATCCAAATCAAATTTTGAGTTGGATAGATAAGAATGGAGTAGAGATTTGAAAGAGATTTTTGAGGCGATAGAGAAATCAGCAATAGAGATAGCTGATGCAATAGATAGGGATAGTTTTTCCTATTCAGAAACTCACAATGCACATGGAGACCACCAATTAGAATTGGATTTAGAGTGTGACAAAATAATAGAAGATAATTTTCGAAGTGTTTCAAATTTGAGGGGTATTTCGAGTGAAGAGAAAGATGGGTTTTTGGAGTTAGGAGAGGGTGAATATCTTATCTCTTACGACCCTCTTGACGGCTCAAGTCTTGTAGATGTAAATTTGAGTGTAGGTTCAATTTTTGGAATTTATAAAAATGAGTTTCTTGGAAAGAACCTCATCGCTTCAGCTTATGTTGTTTATGGTCCAAGAGTAGAATTAGTAATTGCTGTTGATGAGGTCAAGATGTATCGACTTCACAAAGAGGAGAAGAAATTTCATTTTGTGAAAAATTTGAAACTTCAAGAAAAGGGAAGAATTACAGCAACGGGTGCTACTCAAAATGGGTGGAGTGAAAAACATCGAAATTTTGTAAGAGACCTTTTTGATGGTGGATATCGGCTTCGATACTCTGGTGGAATGGTTCCAGATTTACACCAAATTCTATTAAAAGAGGGTGGTATCTTCTCATATCCATCAACAACTGACCGACAAAAAGCGAAACTTCGACTTCTTTTTGAAGTATTCCCTTTTGCACATATCTTTGAAAAAGCTGGAGGTCGTGCCGTTACAGAAGAGTTATCTCGAGTTTTAGAAGTTGTTCCAGAAAATCTTCATGATACTTCTCCATGTTTTTTTGGTTCAAAAAGTGAAATTGAAGTTGTAGAGAAATATTATGGAAGATAGATTTCATATAACTCTATTAGAGAGTTCTGAAAAACTGCTTTTTTGTAGAGATGAAAAGGAGCTTTCTAGTTGCACCCCCTGTTTAGATTGGGAAAAGTGTGAAATTCGAAAAGAGTATGTAGATGCTGTTTATAAAAATATGTCAAAAGGACAAAGTGGAGGTTTTGATTTTTGATAAAAGTTGAGTTTTTAGGTCCAATTGGAAAAGAGAATTTAGAAGTAGAAGTCTCTACACTTTCAGAACTTGGAGAGATACTATCTAAAGATGATGAGATTAGTGAGTGGTTATCAAAATGTGCAATTGCTGTAAATGATGAGATAGTTTTTAATAAAGATAGAGAGTTACAAAGTGGAGATAAGATATCTCTTCTTCCTCCTGTTTGTGGAGGCTAAATATGGTAGAGATTTTTGAAGGAGCAATTCCAGTAGAAGAGACTCTATCAAAATGGTATAAAAGTGAAAAAAGTAGAAATTATGGTGCTTTTATCCCATTTGTTGGTACTGTTCGAGATGAAGATAGTATTGAGGGTTTAAGTTTTGATATCTATGAACCAATACTTCTAAAATGGTTTGAAAAGTGGCAAGAGGTTGCAAAAGAGAGAGGCGCGTTCTTGAAAATGGCTCACTCAAAGGGTGATGTTTTGCTCCATGAAAGTTCATATATCTCTGCTGTCTTCTCTCCAAAAAGAAGAGTTGCATTAGAACTTATAGATGAATTTGTAGAAGATTTTAAAAAAAATGCTCCTATTTGGAAATATGATTTGAAAAATGGAAAACGAATTTATGCAGAAGAGCGAAGTCAGAAAATAGCTGGTAGTGGTCTTTTAAAATAGAGAGTCTTTTTAGACTCTACTAGAAAGAGCTTTTTCTATTTCTGGTAAAAGTCTCTCTTTCATCTCTATCCACAACTTTTCAAACTCTGAAAACTCTTTTCCATCAGGGTCTTCAAAACTGACATGAATTTTCGGTACAGGTTTTGGAAAGATTGGGCATGTCTCTTTTGCATGGTCGCAAACTGTAACTACTAAATCGAAATCTAGGTTTAGAACTTTGTGTAGAGTTTTTGAGTGATACTCATCTTTCCAAGCATTATGAATTTCTAAAATTTTTTTTGCATTCGGATTTACTTTTCCAGAGGCTTTTACACCTGAGCTATAAGCCTGAAAGTTTGTGAGTCTATTTATCATTCCCTCTGCCATAATTGAACGACAACTATTTCCTGTACAGAGAATGAGAACTTTCCCCTTTAGGGGAAAATTTTTAGAAGCTGTAGTTTGCAAAGATGCTGTACTCCATCCAATCAACTGTTTCGCTGTTTGTATTTGAAGAGTTTGAATATTGGTTCCAACTCTCAAAGTAGAGACTTACATTTAAATTGTCGCTTACATTGAGTGAAGCACCTAAATCAAGTTCATTTAAATCATCTCCCTCGTCAGGTGATAGAGTTAAGAAACCTGCTGAAACTGAAAGGTTGTCAAGAACTTGATAACCTCCACCAATTTTCATTGCTGAAGAGTCATTTAAAACTGAAGCAATAGTCATAACATCAGAAGATGTAAAGAAAGGTCCTCCACCAAATCCATTTATAGGTGCAAAATCTCCATCAGCCATATTCATTGCTGCATAAATATTTGCTGGTCCATAAGTAACAGCAACTTTTCCACCTGTTACTGTACCATCATTCTCATTTTTATTTAGTTCTGTAAATTGTGCATACTGTCCAGAAACAGCTACTGTCATATCATCTTGAGTATAAGTATAAGTTGCATCACCATAAGCGATATTTACATCTGTATTGCTATATAAATCATCTAAATGGTAGTTCCAAACTTGAGCAGCAACACCTAAATCACTATTAGCGTAGTTGATTGCGAAAACAGAAACACCATCTCCACCTGTTAAATCTTTAAATTCACCCTTTTCTCCTCCAGAGTCGTGTCCAGCCCAAGAGAGAACTCGTCCAGCTGTAACTGTAACACCATCAATTGGTTTCGCTTGAACTAAATAAGCTTCAAAAGTATTTCGTGCCATTCCAATATCATCTGGATTAGCAAAAGGAGTATTAATTGTCTGTTTTCCAAGAGAGAGGAATACTTGACCTAAAACACAGTTTTCAGGAGTAGGAACTTGACCAGAAATATACGCTTCACCAATATAAGAGAAACTACCACCATCTGAGTCAGCTAGCCAAGCAGAACCACCGTTTGTTTTATTGTCTTTGTAAGTACTTTGACCAAAAAGAGGCTGTGAAGTAAAAAGTGTAGCTTTCGCTTTAAAACCACTTACTTCAGGAGTAGTTAGAGAGATAGTAGCACCAACTGCAAGGTCATGCATTTCATCACCAGCATCTCCATCAGCGTCTGGTGTGTCACTAAAATATGATGCTCGGAGGTTTCCGTTGAGTTCCCAACTGTTTGTATCTTCTGCTGAAAGTGTTTGTGAAGCAAGGAGAGTTGCTAAAACTAAACTTAATTTTTTCAAAGTATTCCTTTAAATTCAAAGTATCGTCTATAATTATAGAACTTCTTAAATTAAAATTAAATAAATCCACTTCTTCCCTAAAAATGGAGAGTGAATGAATATAGTAAATTTTAATTTAAAGATGGTGGTGGTGGTGGAACAACAACACTGCTTGGCTCTTTTCTTTCAATTTCAATTTCTCCAGAAAAGCCGTAATATGAGCTATCCAGACTTTTCCCATTTCTTACTCCACTCACTCCTGAAACTCCAACTGTAACTCTATAACGACTATCATTTATAAACTCATCTTCAAAAAGTTGAGAAAAATATAAAGTAAAAATGTTATTTTCAAATTTTAAATATTCTACACTATTTGAAACCTCATCATCTTTAGAAAAGAGTTTCGCATTTTCTAAATCTATGGAGAAATCTCCTAAATAGTGTGAAAGTTGAATTCCTGAATAGGTGAATATTTCACCTCTGGAACTATTTGTCTCTTCTACTAAAAGTTGAATTGATATCTCTTTAGTCTCATTCTCTAAGTTATAGTTGGAAATTGGAAATATGATTGTAAAAAGATTTTTTGCAATTCCTGTATTGATTTCAGAAATATCTCTGTATGCATAACTTTCATAGATAGCCTCTGGAAACTCTCCATTGGAGATATCTCTTGAAATAGTTTCTCCAATTACACTAGCTTCTCCAAACTGAACTGTTGAAACTTCTAAATAGTCGCTATCACTTGAAACTGGTTCTATTACTTCAGACTCTTCAGGAATAGGTTCTGTGACTTCAGGCTCTTCTGGTTCTGGAGGTGGAGGATTTTCAGAAAATATATCTCCACTATTTAGAAGTTCAAATGTCTTTATATCCATAAATTCATCTGCTTCTATCATTTTATCATCTAACTCGTCTCTCATTTCAAATAGCATCTCTTCATCTATTGGAGGGGGAGGAACTTCATCTCTTTCAGAAATCTCTTCTTCTTTCTGAATTAGGGCATCTACAAAAGAGTCTTTCTCTTCAAGTTCAGAAAAGCGTAGAGAAGTTTTCATAATTGCTTCATCAGAAAATCCAATTTTATGAAAATCATCATACATACTTGAATATTTTTGAATAACTTCATCATCTAAGATACTCATATTATCTAAGTATAGAACTACCTCATCACCATCTTGTGAAAATAGCATAGCTTCATCACTAAATTTCTTTATCTCATTCGAAAGTGCTTCAACTCCACCCATTGCAATAACACTATTTGCAATATTTTCAGCACCATTTTTCATCTCTTCTAGCTCTTCAAATAGACGCTCTTCTGGAATTTCCATTTTTGATATCTCAACCATCTCTTCTTCAATATTTTGAGTAAAAAGTTCAGTTGCTTTTGAAATACTATCCAAACCGTTTTTAGAAAGTATTGCCATATCTATCTGTTCAACTGTTGTTATAACTTTTGCTGAAATAGAAACAGCAGTTTCTAACTTCATAGAAAGAATAGATTTTTTTGTAGAGTTCTCTTCTCCTAAATTATCTACAACTCTTTTTGCAAATTCACTTGAATTATTTTCAAAGCCAATTTTTAAATCTAGTTTCCCATCTCTCTCTACATCTTCTGAAATTGTTTTTACAACAGCTGAAAAAACAACTTCAAATTCAAATTCATCTATCGATTTTGCAATTGCTTCAGCACTCTTTTGAATTATAAGAGCTTGTTGAATTAGATAACTTGCTTCTATCTTCTCTACGTCAGAACCACTATTTAGAACTTTAATTGTGTCCTTTCTCAAGGCATCTTCTGAAACACCCAAATATTTTGCAATCTCCTGTTCAGCCTCTCTTTTAGAGATAGATTTCATTTTCACTTTTGCTGCAACTAAATTTGTTAATGGTGTAACAGGAATTGGTTCTATCTTCTCTTTTATATCTTCTCTGTCAAAAACTGTTCTTAACACTCCCTCGTAAGCCTCACCAGTTGAAATATCTACTCCACCAGAAACCTCAACTTCTCCATCTTCAGGCACTGTATCATTCTCTTCAAACTCTATTATCCAACCACCAGTACCGTTTGTCTCTGCTGTTTTGTTTCCAACTTTGACTTTTGCTCCTTTCACATATCCATCAATAGCTACTCCTGAAAGGTATAAAGATGTATATCTTTTTGTAGTCTCTTCTACAATATAGCATTCACCATCTTCAAAAATTTCGTTTTCTCCACAAATAAAAATGCAGATTCCATTTTCAAGAGTTTCGTTCTCTTCGCAACTTGTAGTTTTTGGAATACAGATTCCATTTTCAAGAGTTTCTA
>JAMJTW010000007.1:0-72536 GCA_024281175.1 Candidatus Thiovulum imperiosus | reverse complement strand
ATGCAGATTCCATTTTCAAGAGTTTCGTTCTCTTCGCAACTTGTAGTTTTTGGAATACAGATTCCATTTTCAAGAGTTTCGTTCTCTTCGCAATTTGTAGAACTGCTTTCGCTATTAGTACTACTGCAACTTATGAAAAGCAGAGAGACAACAGCAGTTACAAAAAAGATTTGCATAATTAGGCCTTTATATTTTTTTCTATAAAACTTCCTTGTCCTAGAAAGAAGAAGTGGTCTCCATTTTGAATAAATAGTTTTGAGTTTTTAATAAGTTTATGTATCTCTTTTCCAGAAGCTAGAGGGGTTGCTAAGTCCTCTTTCCCCCAAAAGATAGTAGTTTCTGCTCTACAATTTTGAAAAACATGTACGAAATCTTCATCAATTACATTTTTAAATGTTTCGTACATATTTTTAGAGAGATTTTTACCATCTTTAGAAACAAACAATTTTCCAAAAGATGATATTCCTAAGACTTTCATAAGTTTTGAAAAGAGTATTTTACTCTTAACTTTTAAAGATTTTTTTGGAACTATTCCAGCGGAAGAGAGAAGAATAAGTTGATGAGGTTTCAGAAGTGTAGCTATTTTACCTCCAAAAGAGTGTCCAACAACTATATCTTTTGAAATCTGTAAAGTAGAGAGTAGTATTTCTAATATATTTTTATAATCTTCAGAGTTTAGTGGAAATGGAGTATCATAGCTATCTCCAAAACCGATAAGGTCTATGTAGATGTGTCTAAAGTCAAGAAATCTGTTTTGAAACTCTTGCTTCATAAGATATTTTGAGCTACCCCAACCATGAAGAAAAATTATATTTCTCTTTTTGGTTGGATTTAGAATTTCGTAGCTAATTCGAAACTCACTATTTTTATATGATAGAGTTCGAATTGCCAACTCTCACCCTTTAGCTTTTTGAATGTGATTTATATATTGGTAGGACTCTGGAATGATATTCTTTTCAGGAATATGAATGTTGTCAAGAACATGAACAAAATCTGGAAAAAGATAATTTGCCATACTTCCAGGTATAGAATTTATCTCATTTAGATAGACCTCATCATCTATTACAAAGAAGTCACATCTGATAATTGCACCATGAAATAGCTCTGTATATATCTTTTGAAAAGCAGAAATAAGTTTCTCTTTAAGTTCTAATGAAACGGTTGCATTTGGAACAACTTCTGAACGAGAAAAGTCCATATATTTACTCTCAAAATCTAAAATCTCTCTCTTTTCAGGCTTCTCTATATTTGATAAAACAAGATGAGTCGTATAAGTTCCTGCGATATTGTACTCTTCAACTCCTTCGATAAAAGGCTCTATAAGTGCATGATTATCATACTCAAAAGCGGTATCAAGAGCATAGTCTAACTCCTCCTCTTTTCGAACAACTCTTACACCCAAAGAGCTACCTAAAGTTAGAGGTTTAACAACAAACGGATAAGGTACTGTTATCTCTCTATCATCTCTAGTTCCAATAACTTGATGCTCCAAAGTTTTAACACCAACTGAATGAGCATACATCTTTGTAAGATATTTGTTGAAACTTAAAATACTTGCTTCTCTTCTTGGTGAAATAGCTTCAATTTGATAAAAGTCCAGCATAGAGTAAATTGTACTATCTTCTCCAGAAGCACCGTGAATAAGATTTAAAACTCTTAAATTTTCAAAAAACTCTTTTTTTAGAAAACTCTTATGTTCAAAACCGTGCAGTTTTGGAGATAGTTTCTTAAACTCTTTATACTCTCCAGAAGAGAAAGTTTTTGAAACCATCTTATCTTCTGGAATTAGGTAGAAATCTCTTTCAAAATCTAAAAAGATAAAGAGAGGTTCTCTCTCTTTTAAGCTCTTTTTTAAAGTGATGGCACTAACAATACTAATTTCATGCTCATAACTGATACCACCAAATAGAACTGCTAACCTCATGATTTGTATAGACCTAACTCATTTTGGAGTTCATTTCCACTCTTATTTAAATCTTCAGCAGTAGATAACATCTCTTCAATACTCTTTGTATTCTCATTTGAAAGTTTCGCTATTTGTTGAATTTTGTCAATAATATCAGTAGTTTTAGTAGTTGCATTAACTGCAACATCTACTGTTGTTTCAATAATATCAACAGAGTTTCTAATATTTTCAGAAGACTCTGTAATTTTCTTATTAGCATCAACTGAAATATTAGAAAGTTCATTTATAGTTGTTGCATTTTTATTCATACTTGAAACAGCATCTCGAATTTCATCTAAGACAATTGTAACAATTTTGTTTACATCAGCAAGACTCTCTTGGGTTTTATCAGCAAGTTTTGTAACTTCGAAAGCCACAACGGCAAAACCTCTACCGTGTTCACCAGCTCTTGCAGCTTCAATTGCAGCATTGAGTGCGAGAAGATTTGTCTGGTCAGCAATATCATCAATTACAAAAAGTACATCTTTAATTTTCTCAGCATTGTCAGAGAGTAGAGATAGTTTCTTTGCCAACTCTTTCTGATTTGAAGAAGCTCCAGAGACTCTATGTGCTAAATCACCAACTTCAACTTTTGCTTTTTCAAGAATGTTGTTTGATTGATTGATGAGGTCTTTTGACTCTTTAATTTTTGTTGTTGTATCTTTAAGGTTTGTAGAGATTGTTCTTCCGCTATCTGAAATTAGGCTAAGAGTCTTATTTTCAGAAGATATTCTTTGAGAAATAATATCACTAACTCTACTAACTTGTTTAGAAACTTTTAAATTTCTCTCTGCTAAATCTTTAACAGTATTGACGAGATTTTGCATCTTATCAATAAAGCCATTAATGTTGTTTCCAACAAGACCAAACTCATCATTTCTAGCAACGCTGAGTCTTTTTGTTAAGTCTCCATCACCATCATTTGAAATTCCAGAAGTTGTTTTTAATATCTCTTCAAGAGGAACATTCATAAATTTATCAATAAAAATAAACATACCAATAATAGCAAGAACAGTAGATATTATGGAAACTGAAATTACAATATTGATAATATGTTTTATCTGTTCTGTTCCCTCTTCTTCAGAAATTTCTCCAATTATTGCCCACTTTCCACCAAATATATCAAGTGGTTCATAAGCGACAAAAGTTGAAGTGCCTAGATAGTTTTTATGTTCTCCAGTTCCACTTTCACCCATTAAAGCTTTTTTAACAAAGTCATTTTCTATTGTATAGGCACCGATTGTTGAGTGTAGAGCCTTAACAGTTTTATCCTCTATCTGTTCTATAAAACGGCTATCTGTTCTCATTTTCATATCAGAACCAACAATATAAGACTCATCACTATTTCCATAATGAGTAGAAGTCATAGTATCATTAATTTTATCAATACCTACTTGGAAAACTATAACACCCTGAACTTCTCCATTTACATAGATAGGAGCCGAAATGAAAGATTTGGATTTGTTGTAAGATGGTTCATAGTAGTCAAAATCTTCAAATATAGCAGTGTCAGGTTTTGAGTCCATAGCTCTAAAGAAAGCTCTTCCCAAACCAGAGAGTTTATAAACATCTTTTCGAAGATTTGTTGCAAAATCTGGTTCTTTATAAGCACTATAAACAATATTACCATCTTTATGAATTAGAAATAGGTCGTAAATATTGAACTCATTTAAAATTTTGCCAAATGTTCTATGATACTGTTTATGATATTTCATATACTCAATATCTTCATATTGTGGGTGAAAATCTAGTTTATTTTTCTCACCAACTTTATGTTGATTTTCTAAAATAAATATTTTTTGTGCAATCTTTCCATCAATACTATTTGGTAGATACTGAATAGTCAATTTTCTATTTTCAGCATCAACATCATAATTTACTTTAGAGAGATATTTGCTATCGTAATGGGCAATAAGATGTTGGTCTAACACATTTTCATTTTCAACTTTTACTTCTTTATTTAGTTTTTGGAAAGAGTTAGATAAGTTTTTTAAACTATCTTTTGCTAAATCACTCACAGCGATTGAGCGAACTAAAGACTCATAATTATTGAACATAGTTTCTATATAAGATTTCTTATTACTTATATCTGTAACAAGGTTCTTTTCAGAACTCTTCATAAGAGCCTCTTCAAAACTCATAGTTGCGGTAATAATAGTTATAAAAACAGAAACTATAATAGATAAAACGGATAGTCCAATTACTTTGAACTTAACAGACATTAGAAACCCTTTAAAAAGAAATAGGATTTGTAGAGGAGTACCCTCAAATTAAACTTTTTAATAGTATCACAAATCTCTTAAAAATAGAAGTTATCAAAACTCTATTGGATAAAATTTCGATAAAAAGGTTTTTAGAATTGGACTTTGATTTTTCTATTGTAATTGGATATTTAAATCCCATTACGCACCCTATTTTTGTCGCTTTTTTAGGTTTCTATCTAATTTTAAATCTTCAGTGGTACAACTATAAAATCAGTAGAGTATTAACAAAACATCATAAAGTTTGGTGGCATATTGTCTATTTTGCATTACCTTTCATTTTGGAACGATTTACAGGAGTCTATTTCTTAATTTTCTTCTATTTTGCATATTTACCATCTCTTTATATATGGTATAAGAAAATTGATAAAAAGTTAGTTTTCACAGATAGAGTTAAAAGATTTTTCTTTTTACTAATTTCATTAACTCTTTTTCAAGATATACTCTGTTACATCAAACCAGATTGCACTTCACCAGAAACGCTATTGCCAATTTTAGTGACTTGGTTAGGCTCAACAATTTTTGAGAAAATCATATTTCTCTCTTATAAAAGCAAGGCAAAAAGAAAGTTACAAAATCTTCACAATCTTCAGATAATTGCAGTAACAGGAAGTTATGGAAAAACTTCTATTAAAAATTTCCTCTTTCAGATACTTTCTCGGAAATTTCGAGTTCAGACAACGCCTCGAAGTGTAAATACAATTGGAGGAATTGTTCGAGATATAAATGAGAACCTCTTAAATCAGACAGAAATTTATGTAGTTGAAGCTGGAGCAAGAGAGAGAGGTGATATTTTAGAAATTGCAAGATTTTTGGAACACCACTTAGCAATTGTTGGAAAAATTGGAGAACAGCATATAGAGTATTTTAAAACTATTGAGAATATTTTAGATACAAAGTTAGAGATTGTCAAATCTAAAAATCTTCAAAGAGTCTATCTACACACATCAGTTGGAAACAATGTTTTAAATAAGAGAACTTCTCCTTTTAGAATAGAGTATTTTGCAAATGATGTTGGTGGTGTTGTTTCAGATATTGATGGAACTAATTTCAATTTGAAAGTTAAAGGAGAGTATCACCGTTTTCAGACTCCTCTGATTGGTGCATTTCAAGCTGAAAATCTTGATGTTGTTGTGAGAATAGCTGTATATTATGGTTTTTCAATTGATGATGTTAGAGAAGCAATTTTAGATTTAAAACCTGTTGAAAATCGACTTCAGAAATTTCGGGTAGGTGGAAAACTAATTCTTGATGATGGATATAATGGCAATTTAGATGGAATGTTAGAGGCTTTTAGAATTGTTGAAAAGAGCAAAGGTAGAAAAATTGTTGTTACACCAGGTCTTGTAGAGAGTTCTAATGAACAGAATGAGAGAATTGCTTTTGAGATAGATGATGTCTTTGATGTTGTTATCATAACTGGCTCTCTAAATCAGAAACTCTTTAAAGAGAATTTAAAAAATCCTCACGCATTGCGAATATTTTTAGAAGATAAATCAAAGCTGGAACAGATACTCTCAAAGTATACAAATAGAGGAGACATAATCCTTTTTGCAAATGATGCACCAAACTTTATTTGAGACCATTTAGATAATATATACTTAAAAAAAATTTGGAGTTTTAATGGCTGGACATAGTAAATGGGCAAATATCAAGAGGCGAAAAGGTGCAGTTGATGCAAAGAGAGGAGTGCTTTTTACAAAACTTGTAAAAGATATTGTAACAGCTGCAAAACAGGGAGGTGGAGACCCTGACATGAACCCATCTTTGAGATTGGCTGTTCAGAAAGCGAGAGATAACTCAATGCCAATGGATAATATTCAGAGAGCAATTGATAAAGCTACTGGAAATTTGAAAGGTGTAATTTACGAAGATATAGTTTATGAGGGTTATGGACCAAATGGAGTTGCAATTCTTTTAGAGACCATGACTGACAATCGAAATCGAACAGTAGCAAATATTAGAGCCACTCTTTCAAAAAATGGTGGAAATCTTGGCGAAAGCGGTTCTGTTTCTTGGATGTTTGAAAAGAAAGGTGTTATTGTTCTTGAAAAGAGTAATTTAGATGATGAGGTTCTTGAAATTGCAATGGAGAGTGGTGCTGAAGAGATTTTAGATGAGTTAGAAAATGTAATTGTAATTGAAACAGAGCCGACAAATCTCAATTCACTTCTAGCAAATATTCAAAAATTGGAAATTGTGATTCTTGAATCCAAAATTGAGATGGTTGCTTCCAATGAAGTTGAACTTGATGATGAGAATAGAGAAACCGTTGAGAACCTCATCGAAAAGTTAGAAGATGATGATGATATTCAAAATATCTACACAAATTTGAAATAGGAGAATCTAATGAAAAAATTGCTTTTGATTCTCTTTCCAGTTTTTCTTTTTTCAAATGTTCTTTGCCAATCAAGAATTCTAAAGAGTTTACACTTTTTGGATAGTGGAAAACCTTCATGGATTATAGATAATAAGTATAGTGTTATCTATTCTGAAGATATTCCAGAAGATTTAAATTACTCTAAAAGAAATCCTACTCTTGGACTCTACTTTTATGAACATAATCTTCCAATTGGAGGTTCTGTTACTCCAATGAAAATTCGCAATATTAGAAATAATTTCAGATTTGCAATGAATGGAAAAGAGTATATAAAGGGTAGTTTAAAACAGGCTCAAGTTGGTTTGGAGTTTGCAAGGTTTACTTCTGAAATTCCAGAGAATTGGGTTGTTTCAAGTGGTTGTTGTGTTATGGCTGGACTCTCTGTTGGTGGAGATAGATATCTTGAGTCTGAATTTATTCAGAGAATTTTAGAAATGGATAGTGACCACTTCTCAAATATTGGTGCTAGATTTGTAGAAGTTGATGGTGGAATTTATGTCTATCGAGTAAATCCATTTTTTACAGATAATCCATTTTTAGAGGGTGACAAAATTCTCAAAGTTGATGGGGAAAAGCCGAAAAGTTTTCACCACTTTCTAATGGACACTCTACTCTCTCCAAAAGATAGAATTATGTTTATTGAGATTGAGAGAGAGGGTAGTGTAATTGAAGTTGTTGTAGAGAGTGAAACTCTAAAAGGTGGTGGAATTCTTAGCGATACATTTATGGAAAATCTTGGAGTCTGGTTTGACAAAGATTTATATGTTGAAAACATTCATAAAGATAGTATTTTTTCTAAAAAAGGTTTAAAAAACCGTTTTCACCTTATGAAAATCAATGATATTGTTGTTGAAACTCCAGCAGATGTTCAAGATTTGCTCTCACAAAGTAAAACAAATATGCCTAAACATTTCCAATTTATATTTAAACATGGAGATAGAGATATCTCTATATATCTAAGAACAGTAGATAAGTATGAGGGTGGTAGCAATAATGGATTTCAATCATCATTTGGAAGTTTTGGTATAAGTAGTTGGGGACAACCTGAAAGTGATATCAACAACTCATCTTATGATATCTATAATGAGCTTCCTCTTGGTGAATATCTAAGTTACTAATTATGAGATATTTACTTTTAGCAATACCGCTATTTTTTACATCTTGTAGTTTCAAATTTTTTGAGAAAGAGTATAAGAGAGAGAGTGTAGATGATATCATCGATAGAAAGTTTCCACCTCAAAGTTTTACAAGAGACAAAATCCGTTTTGATGAGATAGAACTTCTTGAAGTTGAGTATAGTGAAATAGATGGCTGGAACTTTGATAATCAGAAAGAGTCTCTAAAAGCGTTTGTGAGAGGTTGTGAAAAAGGTAGAGAGGCTTCAGATATAGAGGAGATTTGTGAAAGAGGAACTGAACTCTATAAAAAGAGAGTATCTCTCTACACAATAAAAAAGTTTTTTGAAAATAACTTTACACCCTATCTTGTCATAGATAGGGCAAAAGGGAAACTCTCTGGTACTGTTACAGGATATTATGTTCCTCTACTAAAGGGGAGTCGTCATAGAACTTCCAAATATAAATATCCAATTTATGCAAAGCCTCGAGATTTTAGAAAACCTTATTTAACTCATGCTGAAATTGATAGCAGAAGAATAGATGCTCAAGTTATCTGCTGGGTTGAAGATAGAGTAGACCGTTTGTATCTACACATTCAAGGTTCTGGAATGGTGAAACTTACAGATGGTTCTGTAATTGGAATTGGATATGCTGAGCAGAATGGATATAAATTTCGTTCTGTTGGAAGTTATATAAATAAGAAATATGGAGTTCCACTCTACAGACTATCTGCTGAATTTATAAAAAATTGGATAAAAAAATATCCTGATAGAGCTGATGAGGTTCTCCACCATAACCAAAGTTTCATCTTTTTTGTAGAGCAGGGTAAAATGAGAGCAATTGGTGCATTAGGAACAAACTTAGTTCCAAAAAGCACAATAGCTATTGATAGGAAATTTGTTCCTTTAGGAATGCCAATATTTATTCAATCTGAAAATAAGAGAGACCCTGTACTAAATCACCTCTTTATGGCTCAAGATACAGGTGGAGCGATAAAAGGTTCAATTCGAGCTGACCTATTTTACGGTTTTGGAGATAGAGCAGGTGAAGAGGCTGGTAGTACAAAAAGAGAGGGAACATTTTTTATGTTAGTTCCAAATGGATACGATATAGAGGATTTTCTTGACAAATGAGAGGTGTAGATTTTAAACTCTTTTCAACTTTAGTAGTTCTCTATGTTGAAGATGATGATGGAGTTCGAGAAAAGATGCTACTAAATATAGGAGATATTTTTCAAGAACTTATTGTTGCAGTAGATGGTGAAGATGGTTTTGAAAAGTTTAGAGAAAATAGAGAGAGAATAAACCTCATCATCTCTGATATTAAAATGCCAAAAAGAGATGGTCTCTCTATGGTTGAAGAGATAAGAGAAGAGAGTAAAGTTCCAGTAGTTATTACAACAGCTTTTAACGAATTGGACTATCTTCACAAATCTATCTCTATTGGAGTCAATGAGTATATTTTAAAACCTGTCAAACTAAAAGAGCTTTTCAAACTTATCTCAAAACAGTTTGAAACCGTAGAAGATAAGAGAGTAGAGATAAAAGAGTTCTACTTCTCTATCTCCAGAAATGAACTCTTTGAGAAAGAGAAAGTTGTTCCTTTAACTCTGCAAGAGAGAAAATTTCTCTATCTTCTTTTTAGAAATATAAGACAGACTCTAACTTATGAAACTATTCAAAATGAGCTTTGGGAAGATTATGTTCCAGAAACTACAATTCGAAGTCTTGCAAGAAGAGTTCGAAAAAAGTTTCCTTATATAGAAACTGTCTCTGGAGTTGGATACAAAATATCAGAGCTATAAGCTATGTGTTATAATTTCCAAATTACGGTCTTTTTGGAGATATAGATGGTTAAAAAAGAGGAAGACTCTCTCTTAGAAGAGGAGATGGAGTTAGAGACTCATACTGCTTTAGACGGTAATAGATTTATTGGAAAAGTAGTAGACCTTGATACAGGATTATCTGAAGTTCATCTTGAGATAACAGAAGAGATGGTTGCTGACAGTGATGGTTTTATTCATACTGGATATCTATTTTCATCTGCCAGTTTTGCCGCAACTGCTGCTACAAATGAGAAGAATGGTTTTGTAATAGGAGCTTCTGTTCACTTTTTAACACCAGTCAGAGAGTATGACAAAATAGTATTTCTAGCTAAAGCGAGACATTTAGCAGGACATAAAAGAGTTGTTGAAGTGGTTGGAAAACTTGGAGAAGTAATGGTTTTTAGGGGTGACTTTACTATTATAGTTACAGAGTCTCATATTTTAAGTTTAAAACTTGATGAGATAACTGTAAAATGAGAAGTAAAAAGTGGAATTTAGTGGAGAAACATCTACTGAATTTCTTAAAAGATGGTGTGGAGAGTTCTGGACTAGATAGAGTTGTTGTTGGATTGAGTGGAGGACTTGACTCAGCAGTTGTTGCAACTCTACTTCAGAAAGTCTTTGAAGATAGATTTTTAGCAATTTCAATGCCATCACAATTCTCTTCAAACTCAAGTTTGGAAGATGCAAGAGAACTTGTTGAGAAGTTTGGAATTCGCTGGAAAATTGTTGAAATAGAAAAATACATAGAGACCTATTTAAATAGAAATCCAAATGCTTCAAATCTCCAGATGGGCAACTTTTCAGCAAGAGTTAGAATGGCAACTCTATATGATATTTCAGCAGTAGAGAGTGCTTTAGTGATTGGAACAAGTAATAAGAGTGAACTTCTTTTGGGTTATGGTACTCTTTTTGGAGATTTAGCAAGTGCGATAAATCCAATAGGAGATATCTATAAAAGTGACCTTTTTGAGTTTGCAGAATTTATTGGAGTACCAGACTCTATTGTGAAAAAGCCTCCATCAGCAGACCTTTTTGAAGGACAGAGTGATGAAGCTGAAATTGGATATAGCTATTCTGAGATTGATGAGGTTCTAAAACTTCTTGTTGAAAATAGGTTCTCAAAGCAAGATGTTTTGAAAAAAATTTCAAATAGAGATTTAGTTGAGATGATTTTTAAAAGAGTTTATCGAAACCAATTCAAGAGAAAAATGCCAATTGTTGCAAAAATTACAAATAGAACTTTTGGACATGATTTCTTATACTCCAGAGATATAATTTAAGGATTAGATTTGATATTAAAAAGTAAAGAGTTTGCCTTAGAAACAGCCAAATATATTAAAAAAGTTATAGAGCTATTTATAGAAAGAGGAGAAAATTTCAAAGTTGTTTCTGAAAGTGCAAATGTACTATTTTCTCCGCCAGTTCCTGAAATTGCAGAGACTCTTGGAAAACATGTACGGTTTGACCTTGCTGGATACAGTTTTGAGACTTCAAGAATAGATGATGAGAAACTTATATTTCGAGCTGGTTTTAATACAAGTAAAGGTACAGTTGAAAGTGAAGTTACTATAAAAATAATTCATATTGTTCAGATAATGTCTGATAAAAATGGAGAAGTTGTAATGACAAATTTTGCTAAACCTGAAAACTTCCAAAATAGAGAAGAGATGTTTTTAAGTAGAAATAGGGATATATTCTCTAAATAGAGTTATCCCATTTTAACTTCAAAGTCGCATCTATCTTCACCACTAATAGCACAACTTGTCTCTCTAACAACAACCTCTTCTCCAAATATATTTGAAAAAATTGAACTAAATAGAGCTTCATAAAATGCACATATCTTATCTTCCTCTATTCCAACTGATTTTGCAAAAACAACTGTTATTGAGTTGTAAAGATGAATTTCAAAGTCACCCTGCTCCTCTTCTGAGATATTAAGTTGAATAAATCCTAAATGATAAGTTAATAAAATTCTATTTATATGATTTACTAACTCTTCTAAATCATTATCTTTTAACCATGTAAAAAAGCTATTGTCCAACCTATCTGAAAATAGATTTTTTGCTATCTCTTCACTAATATATTTAAAATCATCTATGTCTCCAAGTTTGTAAATAGTTTCTAACGATTTTATAAATAGAAGTTCAGAACCAATTCCACTATCTTTCAATAGTATCGTCTGGCTTAAATCACTTGGAATAGATATTGTTTTACTACTTTTTTTACTTTTATGTTTTAAAACATCACTTTTAGAGTCTGGTCTTCTAAAAAGTTTTCCCACAGAAATTTCCTTTGCTTGATATTTTACCATAACGGCTATATTCTCAAATTCAAAAATTTGGAATCCGAGACTGGATTCCAAATTCAAAATCTAATTTTAAATTTCAATTACAACTCTATTTCGTCCACTCTCTTTAGCTTTATAGAGAGCTTTATCGGCTCGTTTTATCGTATCTTCTATCTTCTCATCTTCTTTATAGACAACAGCACCAAAACTACAAGTTAAATTTCCAACAGATTTAAAAGAGTGTTTTTCAATAATTTTGCGATACTTTTCAAGAGTACGAAAGAGGGTTTTATCAGAATTTACTTCCAAAATGATAACAAACTCTTCACCACCCCAACGAATTAGAACATCTCTCTCTCTTGATGAGGTGTTTAAAACTTCAACAAGCTCTTTTAAAACTGAGTCACCAGTAGAGTGTCCAAAAGAGTCATTGATATTTTTAAATTTGTCAATATCAACAATTGCAACAGCGGAAATAGTATTGTTATTTTTGCAACTTAAATCTTTAAAATTTGAGTAGAAGAATTCTCTATTTAAAGCACCTGTAAGTTTGTCATGAGTTGCTCTATTTTGGAGAGAGATTTGACGAATTATAGTTCTACTAATATCATTAAAAGTTACAATATAGTTTTTTCGATAACTAGAAATTGATAAATTAAAAATTCTTTTAACAGAAGTTCCAATTTTCACTAATCTATCTTCTGGAGAGAGTTTCAAAATCTCCTCAACCCAATTCTCTTTTCTACTTGTAAATGTGTTTTCAGCTTCAAGAAATGTTTTGGAAATACAACCGAAACCTTTAATTGAGTCAAGATGGTAAAACTTGAGTAGAGTTTTATTTACAAAAAGAGGTTTCTGTCCATCAGTAATAAGTATCATATTTGGTTGGTTATCAATAACTTCTTGAAAAAAGAGTTTCTGGTCAGCAAGGTCTCTTTTTAAGAAATCTATTTTTAGATGATTTTTTACCCGAACCAAGAGTTCTTGATAGTTGAAAGGTTTTGAAATGTAATCCACAGCACCCAATTTAAAACCTGTTACAATTGAGTCTGTATCACTTTTAGAAGTTAAAAATATGATTGGTATATTTGTATCTTTCAAAACTTTTATCGTTTCAAAACCGTTCATTATAGGCATAAAAATATCTAGTAAAATAATGTCTGGTTTGAATTTGTCTACTATTCTAATAGCCATATTTCCATTGTAAGCTGTTTTTACTTCATAATCATCTTCTAAAACTCCAGCTATAAATTCAACATTTAAAGGCTCATCATCAACTACTAAAACAAGTGGTTTAGATTTCACAAAATCTCCTCAATCTCTTCTAGTATCTTGGATACTGTTTCAAAATCGTGAACTTTAAAACTCTCTTTTAAATCTAAAAGAAGATTTTCTGAAATTTTACCTTGTAATTGAGATATGAAATTCTCTATTCTGTCTAGAGTAATCAAATTATACTCATCAACATCTCTCTTCAATTTCGCCATCTCTTGTAAAACCTCATCACCATTAGAGTTTTTAGAGAGTTTCTCTTCAATAGAGTCTGCAACTTTAAAGAACTCCTCTTTCAAATTGTCAAATAGAGAGCTATTTCCATTCTCAATCTCTGAAGCTAAATAGTATAGATTTTCCACTCTTAAATTTCCACTCACACCTCGAAACCTATGAATAAGTTTTAAATCTGCAAAATCTAAATTCTCAAACTCTACTCTATAACTCTTTGCATAATTTAGTAACATTGAGTAGATAGTCTCTCTTTTTAATGGAGTCGATGTAAAAAGTTTCTCTAAATCAACTCCATATATCTCTGGAAAATCTTTTTCCACTCTTTTCAAATTTTCTTCTCCACTACTCTTTAAATATTTAGAGAGTATAGTTTCTAGCTCCATAGTCTCTATCGGTTTTGCAATATGACCACTCATTCCAGCTTCTTTTGTAAGTTCCCTATCTCTCTCCATTACAGCAGCACTTAATGCAACAATAGGAGTTTTTTTATCAAACTCTCGAATTCTCTTTGTCGCTTCAAAACCGTCCATTTCAGGCATCTGTAAATCCATAAATATAATATCAAACTGCTCTTTTCTAGCTTTTTGTAGAGCCTCTTTTCCACTACTTACGATATATATTTCTAAACCATAATTTAGAAAAATCTCTTTTGCAACTATCTGATTTATATGATTGTCTTCAGCAACTAAAATTTTTCCTACAAATTTTAAAATCTTATTTGGCACTACTTTCTCTTCCAAACTTTTTGTACTAAATTCCAGAGCTACCTGGAAAAAGAAGCGACTTCCAACACCATTTTCACTCTCAAGCCACATTGTTCCGTTCATAAGTTCAACTATATTTTTAGAAATCATTAAACCCAAACCAGTTCCACCATATTTTCTACTATTTGAGATATCTACTTGAGAGAATGGTTGGAAAAGTCTATCTTGAAGATTTTTGTCAATTCCAATTCCACTATCTTCAACAGAAAAGAGTAGAGATACTTTCTCCGATTTTTCTAAAACTTTTGCAGAAACAGAAACAAAACCGTAATCTGTAAACTTTATTGCATTTCCAACAAGATTATTTAAAACTTGAACAATTCTCAAATTGTCTCCAAATAGAGTTTCTGGAATAGATGGGTCTATTTTTAATTCAAATCTCAAATCTTTTTCAGACGCTTTATACTCAAAAAGGTCATTCACATTCTCAAAAAGTTCTGAGAGAGAAAAACTTCGATGTTCAATTTGAAGTTTTCCAGCTTCCATTTTTGAGTAATCTAAAATATCATTTATTATATTCAATAACGCTTTTGATGAGGTCTTTACCTTTGAAAGATAACTCTTCTGTTTCTCCCCCAGTTCTGTTTTTAAAACTATATTTGTAAGTCCAATAATTCCATTTAGTGGTGTTCGTATCTCATGACTCATATTTGCCACAAAATCACTTTTTGCTCTATTTGCTCTTTCTGCTAAATTTTTTGCCCTTTTCAATTCTGAATTGCTCTTTTCAGAAACTATATGCTGTCTGACAAGGAGAAAACTTACTAAGAAGAGAAGCAGAGAAAGAACTGTACCACTAATAAAAAAGTAGATAAAACTGAAACTTGGTTCATGGTGAGAGTCAAAGTAGAATGTCCACTTATTTCCTCCAACTTCAATTGTTTTAATAGCTGAAAAATAGGAGTTGCAATGCTCATTTTTCATATCTGTATTGAAAAGAAGTCTCTCTTCTAAAACCTCATCACCATCATAAAGTTTATAGTGAATATCTTGATACTTTTTTCCTGTAATTCCATTCATAAAGTTCTTTGCTCTAAAAGGTGCATAAACAAAACCTTGAATGGATAAATCATCTTTGTAAATTGGAACATACATCAAAAATCCAGCCTGTTCATCAATACTATTTTCTTGAAGAAGTCTCACTTTTCCAGTCAGAGATGGTTCACCACTTTTTATAGCTCTTCGCATTGCAACTCTTCGAGTCTCTTCTGAGTACATGTCATAACCAAAAGCTCGACGATTTCTCTCATCAAAAGGTTCTAAATAGATGATTGAAGTGTAGAAATTTCTTTTTCCAACTGGTTTAATTTGATACTCTGGAAAACCACTATCTCTTATCTCTTTTTCATGCTTTTCCAGTTCAGAAGACTTGACAAATTGTGTATATCCAACTCCTTGAATTCCTGGAAATGTCTTCTCTATTTTCTGAATATCAATATATCTCTTCCACATTCCACGAGTCACCTCTTTTGAAGAGTAAAAAAGTCCAGCTCCACCTAGTAAAACCTGTTTATAAGCATCTAATCTCTGCTGTACAAGTAAAATAACTTGCTGTGCAGAATTTTGAAACTTCATCTCCTCTTTTTCAATATCTATCTGAAATATATTCCAGCTAATTAGTATTGTTAAAATAGTTCCTGTTGTTAAAATTGTATAAGGTATGTAATTTATCATCTTAAAACTATATCAACAATTTTGAAACCTGTTACAATTTCAAACTTCCCAAAAAAGTTTTAAAATGAGTAAATTACCAAATTTGATAATAGCTGGAGTCAATAAAGCTGGGACTTCGTCGCTATTTACCTATTTAGCAAAACACCCTGAAGTTTGTGGCTCTACAATTAAAGAGACATGCTACTTTCTTCCCACAAGATATGGTAAAGAGATGGAAGAGATAGAAAAATATAAGAGCTATTTCCAATCTTGTAAAAATGAGAAATATATTTTAGAAGCTACTCCAGGATATTTTTATGGAGGAAGAAAAACAGCAGAATATATAAAAAATATCGTTCCTGATGTAAAAATAGTTCTAATTTTAAGAAATCCAGAAGATAGAGCTTTCTCTTTTTTCAACCATGCAAAAGCCAAATTATGGCTAGATAAAAACTCAAATTTTAATGAGTGTTTAGAAAGTAGAGAAGGTGAGTATTGTAATAGAGCAATTGAAGAGAGTAGATACCACGAGGTAAAGGAATGGCTTGAAGTTTTTGAAAAAAATTTAGAGATATTCTACTTTGAAGACTTGGAAAAATCTCCAAAAGATTTTATGAAAAAGATTTCTAAAGTTTTACAAATAGAACCAAGTTTCTACGAAGATTACTTTTTTGAAGTTGAAAATAAAACAGTAAAACCTAAAAATATTCTACTCCACTCTATCGCATTAAAAACTTATGGAAAATTTGAGAAATATCTTAGAAAACATACTAAACTTAAAAACAGAATACGAGATATATATTACAAGTTAAATACAAAATCAAAAAATAGTAATTACAATAGAGATAAATTAGAAAAGATTTTGAAAAATTCTAAATTGGAACTGAAAGAGATTTTAGAAAAAAATGGTAAGGAAATTCCGAGTTGGCTAAAATAATTTTTATGAAGGATATGAGTTGATAGCTCAAATAAATAGAGAGTATATTCAAACTAGATTTTGGAAATTATATAGTCGTTTTGTAAGTTATGCTCTATTTGAGGGAAGACCTCTTACAACAAAAGGTAGATGGTTCAATACCATTGTATTTTTTATTCTTAGATTTATACAATTTCTACCTTTTGCTAAAAAAGTAGAGAAGCCAACTTTTATAATTGGAACTGGAAGAAGTGGAACGACAATTTTAGGTATTGTTCTGTCAATGCATCGTAAAATTGGATATTTAAATGAACCGAAAGCAATTTGGCATGAGATATGCAAAAAAGAGGATATCATAGGAAACTATACTGATGAGGTTGGAAATTATAGATTAGAACCCTCTCTTCTTTCAGAAAAAAGTATCAAAAAAGCTCATAAAATATATGGACACTATTTAAACTTCTCTTTTTCAAATCGAGTTGTGGACAAATATCCTGAACTTGTTTTCAGAACAGAATTTGTAAACAAGATATTTCCAGATGCAAAATTTATATTTCTAATTCGAGATGGTTGGGATACAGTTCTTTCAATAAACTCTTGGTCTCAAAGATTAGGAACTGAAAATAGTGGAGAGATTCATGATTGGTGGGGTAAAAATGATAGAAAATGGGAAATATTTTTTGAAGAAATTTTAAAGAGAGACTCCTATTTTCAAAAAGTTTGGGAAGAAGATATCTCAAATCATATTGATAGAGCCTCTTTAGAGTGGATTGCAACAATGAGAGAGGGATTAAAAATTTCAGAAGCAAATTCTGAAATATTCAATTTAAGATATGAAGAGTTGGTTCAGAATCCAATGGAAAAACTTCAAGAGATTTCAGATTTTTTAGATATTGAAAAAGATGAAAAATATTTAAAATATGGTGAAGAGATACTTCAAAAGGTAAAACCGAAAGAGGGTGTGAAGTTACATGAAAAAATAGAACCTCTTTTTAGAGAGACAATGGAAAAACTAAATTATAGAGTTTAAAAGAGTAAATCTAGGTTTCCCCATCTGTTGTCAAAAGTTTTTAGGAAAATTCTTGTATGACCATATTTTAGTTTTATGGGTTCTTCAAACTCTGCTTCAAGAATTCCATTTTTAACTGGAAAAACTCTCCAAGTGAAGCCAGAGACATAGAGTTGAATACTACTAATTTCTGGAGATAACTTAGCTCGAATTTTACGAAGTTTCCAATCTTTTGGAAACTCATTCGGTTCAATCCACTCAACTTCTAAAAACTCTGTTTTTAAGAGAGATGAGATGTCCTCTTCTCCAAAAAGTGGAATTCTAGGTAGAGAAACTATTTCACTTTTTTCTGAAATAGCTCCCCTCGATTGGTGAAAAATTCCTTCAAAATAAAAAGCACTCACAATATCTTGAACAGTTTTGTTGTAAGCACCATAAGGATAAGAGAAATATTTTGGAAATACAGATAGATTTTTTGTATAGGTTCTAATAGATTTTTGAACTTCTCTCATTACATAGATAGGTTCAAGTGAAGTTAAATATGTAGTAGAGTATCCATGAACTGCAATCTCTCCAAATTGAGAAGCTCGTTTTATCTGTTTCCAACTCATAAAGTTTGGATATTTTCTCTTTATAGCTCTACTGCTTATAAAAAGAGTAAAAGGAAAATTAAACTCTCTAAAAAGAGGTAATCCTATCTCATAAAATGAGCTATATCCACCATCAACTGTAAATGAAACCAATTTCTCTTTCTCTCTATTTTCTAAAAGATATTGAAGAGAGACAACTTTATATCCATTTCGTTTTAAATATATAAAATCTTTTTGTAGCTTTTCTGATGATATTGAGTAGTTGTCTCCAAACTCATCAAATTTGGAGAGCAGAAATATTTGAGAGTCTCCAAAAATTGGAGATAGTGATAAGAGATATAGAAGAAAATATCTAAACCCCTTTTTCACTACGGTTACTCTACTGGGATTTGTGGGAATGGAGGAAATGAAGGAGGAGCAGTCTCTTCCACTTCTGGAGCTTCTGGTTCTGAAATCTCTTCTAACTCTTCTACTTTAGGAGTTTCTGGCTCAGGAACTTCTACAACTTCTTCTGTAACTTCCTCTTCAGGAACTTCTACAACTTCTTCTGTAACTTCCTCTTCAGGAACTTCTACAACTTCTTCTGTAACTTCCTCTTCAGGAACTTCTACAACTTCTTCTGTAACTTCTACAACTTCTTCTGTAACTTCCTCTTCAGGAACTTCTACAACTTCTTCAGGAACTTCTACAACTTCTTCCGTAACTTCCTCTTCAGGAACTTCTACAACTTCTTCCGTAAGCTCCTCTTCAGGAACTTCTACAACTTCTTCTTTTGGCTCAAAACTATTTGTAGAGGCATCGTAAGTTTTTTCAGGAGTTTCATCAGAAACAGGAATTGCAGGAGGCATCATTCCACCAACACCACTATCTTCAGGGATTTCAGCTTCAGGAGTTTTATCAGAAACAGGAATTGCAGGAGGCATCATTCCACCAACACCACTATCTTCAGGGATTTCAGCTTCAGGAGTTTCATCAGAAACAGGGATTGCAGAAGGTATCATTCCACCAGTAGGAATTGTATTCTCTTGAGTTTCAGCAGGAGTCTCTTCAGGAGTTTCTGTTTCAGTTGCAAGAGGAATAATAGAGTTTTTATCTACGCTATCGAGAACAGTTTCACGAGAGTCTTGATTATAAAAGTATCCAAGAGCAATAGTGTTTACAACAAAAAAGAAACCAAAGATGAAAGTGAGTTTAGAGAGAAAATTGTTTGGACCTTTTGCACCAAAGACACTATCATTACCACCACTATAAGAACCTAGCCCTATACTGGAGCTTTTTTGGAAAAGAACAACTATCGAAACTATTAAAGCGAAAATAATTTGTAAAGTTAAGAGCAAAGATGTCATGCTAAATATATACCTTATTAATTTTTAAATTTCAAATTCAATCCTGAAATTGTATCATGTTGAAATCTACCCGAGTGCCTTTTTAAAGAAGTTTGATAAATCTTCAACAGTTTTATTTAAAGTTAAGACATCTTTTCCTTCAAGTAGAATTCTAAGAAGGTTTTCAGTTCCAGAGTATCGGATAAGTTGTCGCATTCCTTTACTCTCAACCTCATCAACTTTCTTTTTAAAACCATCTATTTTCTCTAAGGGAATTTTTTTAGAGATGCTAATGTTTTCTAAAATTTGAGGATAGAGAGAGAATGGTCTTAAGAGTTCACTTGCTGGTTTTTTCTTTATTATCATATAAGCTAAAACTTGAAGAGCTGAAGCAAGACCATCTCCAGTTTTCGCAAATCGACTCATAACAATATGACCACTCTGTTCTCCACCAAGCTCTATATCTCTCTTCTGCATAAGTTCAAGAACATATTTATCTCCAACTTTTGCTCTAAAAAGTTTTAAATCTTGTGAATTTAGAAACTCTTCTAAACCTTGATTACTCATAACAGTAGCAACAACACCATTTTTCAAATTGTTCTCTTCTCTCAAATAGGTAGCCAATGCACCTATGAGGTGGTCTCCGTTTACAACAGTACCATTTTCATCAACAATTACAACTCTATCAGCATCTCCATCAAGTGCAATACCCAAATCTGCTCTATACTTTATAACCTCTTTTGCAAGATTGTTTGGATATAAAGCACCACAGTTATCATTAATATTCTTACCATTTGGGTTCTGATTTATTGTAATCACCTCAGCACCTAACTCTTCTAAAACTGTTGGTCCAACTCTGTAAGCAGCACCATTTGCTGTATCGAGAACAACTCGAAGTCCCATAAGTGTAATTCTCTTTGGAAAAGAGTGTTTCAATTGGACTATATATCTACCAATAGCATCTTCTATTCTTTTGGAAGAACCGACATTTTCAGCTGTCTGTTGGTTCAGTTCGATAAGTTCATCATTACCGTAAATATCTTCAATTTCTCGTTCAACCTTTTCTGTTATCTTATTTCCTCTTGAGTCAAAGAACTTTATTCCATTGTCAGCAAAGTGGTTGTGAGATGCACTTATCATAATTCCAGCATCACATCTCATATCTTCTGTTAGAAATGCAACTGCTGGAGTTGGCATTGGTCCAACTTGGATAACATCATAACCAACTGCTGTAAGCCCACTGACAATAGCATCTTCAATCATATATCCACTAAGTCTAGTATCTTTTCCAATTAGAATTTTTCCAGTTCTACCATCTTGTTTGAAGTAAACACCAGCAGCCATCGCTATTTTTAGAGCCATTTGAGCTGTTAAAAAGCGTCCAGCTTTTCCTCTTACACCATCAGTACCAAAGAGTCTATTCATTCTCTTCTCCATCTTTTACTTTTATTGTATCAGGAATTTAAGATGTAGAGATTACAACTTTATATACAATTCCGAACTGAAAAAAACGGGAAAGTTATTTTATGAAAAATTATTTTACGGTTAAGACTCTATATTTTAAATACCCTCTTGACAATGACTGGTCTGTTCGATTTCACCTTATATTTAAAGGAAGCAATAGATATCAGTACAAGTGGATTTTGAAATCTCATTCAACAAAAGAGTATCTGATTTTGAAAAAAGAGGAGGCTGAAAAGTATATAGAGAAATATGATACAAAGCCAAAACTAATTTTGGGTTTTCTACTTGGGGATATTTTTAAAAAGGTGGAAGTAAGCTCTATTGGAGAGCTGGAATATTTTACAGATATGGAGAATGAACCTCAAAATCCAGAGTAAATATACTAAAATAGTAAAAATATTTTAAAGGAAAAATAGATGCGATATTTTCTACTTGCAACTATCTCTCTAGCTTTTTTACATGGAGGAAGCTATCAAGTCAAGCTCTTTGATACCAATGGTTCAAAAGGTGTTTGGCAGATGATTGGGATTTTAGGACTCGAAGATTATTCAACTGGAAATAATCAGAATGACAACGGCGGAATTTTAACTCCAACAATTCCCGATGAAGATAACGGTGCTGTAAATAGCGGTATTCCAATAGATTTAAATGAGACATATCAAGAGTCTGGAAACTCTGAAGATGAGATGGAAATTTCTAAAATCTTTGATGTAAATCTATCTGATGATGAGTTTTCTCCACTCAGCGATGATTTTGGAGAGTTAGCAATTTACAGCTACTCAAAAGATGGTGATGGAGATAGATGGTTCTACTACAACAGTAAAAATAGTAGCGGAGCAAATGATTTTGAGACTCTGAAAAAAGGTAAAGCGTACTGGGCTAGATACGACAATCTCTACAATCCAACAAGTGCTACTTTAGTTGCAGATGGTGAGTCAGACGCTGGTTTCATATTTTCTGATAGTTTCAAATTGGGAACAGAGAGTTATGATGGAAAAGTGGCTGATGGTTGGAATTTGCTCTCTTTACCAGAAAAGAGAACTCTGGAGAGACTCTCTTTTATAACTTTTGATTTTAATATTACAAGTGGTAACACCTTTTACATCTCAAAAAAGAATAGTTTAGATGAGGTGAATATTTCAACTAGTTCCGATATCTCAGAAACTTTGCAAAAGATGAATAAGAGTCTTGCTCAATACGGTATCTTTGCACTAAAAACTAGAGATACTGGAAGCAGTGAGGGAAATATAACCCTAATTAGTAGAGAAGAGTTCACACTTGAAGCGAATAAGAGTCTACTTTTTAGAACTTTTCCAGATATTTCTGAAGTAGAGAGTTCTAAAACTAAAAACTCTACAAATCTCTTTTCAATGGTTTTAGATATTTACAAAAATACACTAATAGATTTGAACACATCTACTGGAGAGAATACGACTCTACTAGAAGTGAATGGTAAAGATTTAAACATTACAGACTTTGACTCTCTTAAACTCTCTGATGGAGAAGCTGTATTTAGTTTTGGAGTTATAAAAGATGATGGAAATCTAACAATGCTCTTTTCTAAAACACCATTTTTTGTAAAACAGAAAGGGTATATAAAGAGATACGAAGAGAATAGTTCTGGAGTAGCTGGAAAATATAATTTCATTTCAATAGATGGTGGTAGTACAGTTTTCCAACTTACAGAAGAGCGAGATGAGGTGAATAGCTCTCTAACTCTTTTTCAAAACAGTCGAGAACATGAAGTTGTTCGAGGATTTCTTGAAGGTGTAGATTTTATAGAGTCTCTTCAAATAGATGAAGATGGAGATATTGTTTTTGAGGAACTTCCAGTAGCACCTCGATATATGAAAACTTATGAGTTTACAAAAACAGACAACTTGAAAAACTTCCTCTCCACAATTTTAGATGGATATATTCCAACTCAAATTTTGACTCTACAATCTAAAACTTCAGGTTGGGCAAGTATGCCAATTTACGAAGATATTACAGATTGGAGAAACTTTGAGTCAAGTTATGATATTTTCTACTCAATAGATAAGAGAGAGGGATATTGGGTGAAATTTGTCCAAGGTTCAAACTCTCCAACTTTTATTATAGATAGCAACAATACAGCAATCTCTAAAGATATATCTCATCAAGTTGTTGAAGATGAGCATGGTGAAAAGAGTATTACAAATATCTTCAGATATGATATTGATATCTACTTGAGAAATGTTACAAAAGATGTTAGAGGTTTTATGAATGTTGGTGATTTAAATTTCGACTTAGAAAAGAGAGGTGATATTCTTTCTGGAAGTTTTGACTTTGAAACATTCTACTCTGTTGATGTTGATGCATTGTCTAAAATAGATATAGTTGTTGTTGATGAAAATGGCTTCCAAGATAGTTTTAGTATCGATAGAAATGACTCTTTTGATAAATCGATAGATTTGAGAAAACCTGCACAACCGAGTGAAAATTTATCATGGAACGAGATAGTTCTTGACCAGAGTTATAGAGTTTTTGAAGATTTAGAAAGCTTTGATGGTATGGATGTAGCAGAGTGTAAAGATTTGGGAGATTATCCAGTTTATGTTGTCCAAACAAATGAAGCTGACCGCTCAATTCTTTTAGAAAAACTCTTTATTTCAGACCCTATTGAAAAGAGATATGTATCTCTCTATAAAAGCACTTCTCAAATTGAAAGCAATGAAGAGAATGTTAGTAGAACTCCAGTTAAAAAGTTCGACTCTAGCTGTATTGAAGATAGAAATAGTACTCTGGCTTATGAAGGTGTTGGAGTTGGTAATAGTGTTGAAGATATAACTCTTTACTATAAAACTTCTGATAGTTTTGATGTTGCTTCATCTCAAGATTTTCCTCTAATGATGTATGTGAAGTTGAACGGAAATGTTTTCCACTTAGAGTTTGACCCAGTTTACAATGGTTCTCTTTTCTATATTGTAGATAGCAACGAAAAGAGCTATTCTGGTAGATTTGAAGCTGATACTTACAGCTACGACCAAAATCCTCTCTCTCTCTCTGCTATCGAGTAGAATTCAAAGCAAAGGGAGTGGCTAAATATGTTTCTGCCTCTCTTGTCATTTCGAAATGAACGAAGTGATTGAGAAATCTTGGAAACTTATCGTTAAATAAAAGATTTCTCACCCTGAAGGGTTCGAAATGACATACAGGTTGTTAAAGCGTAAAAAATACTCTTTAGCCACTCCCCACAATTTTTTCTGATTTATAGTTCTTCTCAAGTAATAAAAAAGTGGTATAGTATTTAAGAATAGTAATTATAAGGTTCAGTGTGGAAAATCTTCTTATTTTTATGGGAGGAACTCTCTTCTCCCTACTTCTTCTCTATTTTTTAGGTGTCTCTTTAGCACCTTACAGACCAAATAGAGTTAAGAACGACCATTTTGAGTGTGGTTTACCTCCAAGTAGTGAAGCACCCCAAAAGATAAAATTTAGCTATTTTCTATTTGCAATAATGTTTATAGCAGTTGATAGTGTTGGTCTATTCTACTCTATTCTTTTAAATTCAAATAGTGAGAACCTCATCTACTTAGCTCTCTTTTCAGGAGTTGTTGCAATTGCAATTTCTGTTGCAATGGTAGAGTATAGAAAAGGAAACCAATGATAAAAGTTTTAGATTTTTTTGATTATGCAAGGTCGGAGTCTCCTTGGATGGTTCACTTTTGTAGTGGCTGTTGTTCTCTTGAGATGGCTGCGGCGATGGGACCAAGATATGATTGGGAGAGATATGGCTATTTGCCAACTCCAACTCCGAGACAAGCAGATGTGATATTTATTACAGGATTAGTTTCAAAAAAGATACTACCTGTTTTACTTCGAACTTATGCTCAAATGGCTGAACCGAGTTATGTTGTTGCACTTGGAGCTTGTGCTTTTGATGGTGGTCCATACAACGACTCAATGAGTGTTATTAAAAATGTTACAGAAATTCTTCCTGCTGATGTTTTTATTGCTGGTTGTCCGCCGAGACCAGAAGCGATAATTTCAGGTCTTGAGGAGTTAAAAGCGAAAATAAAAAGAGGTGAACCTAGTTCAGCAAGTCAGGGTGGACTCTGGAAAGAGATGAAATTTTGATAGAAGATTTCAGAGAGTATAAGAAAAATTGGCTAGTTGGAAAAGTGGAGAGTTCGGAACTTTTAGAAGTTGTGAAAAAAGTGAAAGAGGAGTATAGAACTCTTATCACTATCTCTCCGACCGACTTTTTAGAGAGAATAGAGTTGAATTACTTTTTTACAGATTTGGAGAGTAAAAAGAGTCTCTGGCTCAAAACAGATATTAGTAGAGAGAATTCAAAAATAGAGTCGATATCACATATTTTTGGTGGTGCAAATTGGCATGAGAGGGAAGCATTTTCAACTTTTGGAGTCGATTTTATTGGACACCCAAATTTAAAACATATCATAATTAGTAGCGATTTTTATGGAAAAGCTCCTTTTCGAAAAGATTTCGATATAGAGGCTCACCAGAAAGAAGTCGAGAAACATAGTTTAGATATCGCCTCAAATTTTGAAGATGAGTTTTCTGAAAATAGCGATACAGAGACAACTCTAAATTGGGGACCAACTCACCCCGCAAGTGGACCATTACGACTTAAAGTTGGTGTTGATGGTGAAGAGATAAAAAAGGTGAGTGCAGATATAGGATTTGTCTGGAGAGCTTTGGAGAACCTCATCGAGAGAAAAGATTTTGTTGGAGCAATTACTGCTGTTGAGAGAATTTGTTTTATGGATAATACAAACTCGATGCTCTGTTATGCTATGGCTGTTGAAGAGATTGCTGGTGTAAAACCAACTCCTTTTGCCGAAGTCTTTAGAGTAATTCTTGGTGAAGTTGGTAGAGTCTCTTCCCACTTTATGGGAATTGGTGGATTTTTCGGAACAATGGGACTTCACACTTTACAGATGTGGGCAATGGACAGTCGAGAATATTTCTTAGATTTTCTTGAGGATTATAGTGGGGCAAGAATTGCTACGGCTTCAATTGAAGCAGGTGGAGTTCGATTTCCTCTAAATCTTGAAACTCTGAATACTTTAGAAAAAGCGATAGAGTATTATGAAAGCAAGAGAGATGAGTTTCACTCTATATTTCTCAAAAATCCAATGATGAAAAAGAGAGCTTCACAAATTGGAATTATCTCTGCTGATGAGGTTCATGAGTTTTCAATGGCTGGAGTCGTTGCTAGAGCTTCTGGAGTTGAAACAGATATCCGAAAAGATGAACCATACTCTGCTTATGAGAAGTTCGATTTCAAAGTTGTTACAAAAAATGGTGGTAGTGCAAAAAACCGTTTTGAAGTTATCTTTGAAGAGATTGATGAGAGTGTGAAAATTCTCAAACAGGCTGTATCAGATATTAGAAGTGGAGTTTCTGAGGGAACTTACAATTTAGAGAAAGACCATCTAGTTAAAGTTCCAAAAAAGTTACCAAAAGGTGAAGCAGTCAGTAGAGTTGAGTGGGCAAGAGGTGAGTTGATGATGCATCTTGTTACAGAAGAGAAAGGAAAAACTCCTTATCGACTTAAAATTAAAGCACCAAGTTTTAACCATACAATGATGGTTGAGAAACTTCTTGAGGGTTGCACAATTTCAGATATTCCAATTGTTTTTGGAAGTATGTATATTTGTCAAGGAGATTTAGACCGATGAGTGGAGAACAGCTTTTTCAAATTTTAGTTTTTCCTGGAATGCTTTTCATTTTAGTTTGGGCAGTTTTTGTTTTCTGGTTTTTTAGAAAACTTATCGCTCTTTTTCACAAAAGAGTTGGGCCACACTACAACGGATATATGGGAAGTATGCAAACTCTATACGACTTTGCAAAGATATTGACAAAAGAGAGTATTACTCCAAAAGGGATAAATCCTTATCTCTTTTCAACAATACCAATTCTTGCACCACTACTTGCAATTACACCCGTAGCTTTTATTCCGTGGAGTGGAGTTGGTAGTGAAATTGTTCATACAGAGTATGGAGTGTTAGCACTTATCGTCTTTGTTGGAGTTGAGCCATTTCTTCTATTTCTAACTGGTTTTGGGTCAAATAACAAATACTCAATTCTTGGTGGAATTAGAATTTTAACTCAAACAGTATCGATGGAGACACCATTTTTCCTATCCGCTTTAGCTCCAGCACTACTTTTTGGAACAATGAATGTGAGTGAGATAGTTTCTGAAACAACTCTTTTAACTTCAATAGTTCTATTTCCCTCTTTTATACTCTTTTTCATTTCAGTTTTAGGAGTTCTTGAACAGCCTCCATTTAACATTCCAGATGCGGAACAGGAGATAGTTTACGGTTTCTACACAGAGTATAGTGGAACAAACTATCTTCTCTTAAAAATTGCTGAATTTTCAGAATTTCTTGTTGTTTTCGCAATGGCAGGAGTTCTCTTTTTTGGTGGAACAGAGTGTTTCTTCTTTGATAGTTTCTTCTGCTTACTCCTCAAAATGCTAATTCTTGCAGTTTTAATGATTGGAATTCGAGCAACAACACCAAGATTAAGAGTTAGTCAAATGTTAAATTTCTCTTGGAGTTATCTACTTCCTTTAACTCTGCTAAATTTGGCATTTATTCTATTTGCAAAAATCTATATATTTGGAGGTGTGCAATGATATTAGAGATGGTTGGAAACTTATCAAAAGTTTTCAAATCGGTAGGTTCTCCAAAAGCTACCGTAGATATTAGAAAAGGCGTTGTTCATCAATCCCCAAAATTTCGAGGACAACATGAGATTGATAGAGAACTCTGTACAGGCTGTTCCTCCTGTTTCAAAATTTGTCCAGTAGAAGCTATTGCGATGGATCCAACAGGAGAGAAGAAACCAGCAAAAATTCCAGAAGTGAATTTAGCAATTTGCATATTTTGTGGTCTTTGCGAAGATGCTTGTCCAACAAAGCCTGAAAAGGCGATAAAACTCTCTGGTGGAACTTATAAAATATTTACAGATGGAGACCATGAGAGTCAAAGCAGATTTATACAGAGAGCAAAGGAGAGAAGTTGAGTTTTGAGATACTTCTACTAATTGCTGTTCCAACTCTTGCCGTAGCTTCTCTATTTTTGGAAAAGAGTATTTCAGCACTACTCTCTTTTTCTGGAATGATGTTTCTTTTAGGAATTTACTACATTTCAAGAGAGATGGAACTTCTTGGACTTCTTCAGATCTTTGTCTATACAGGCGGTATTGTTGTCTTAATGCTTTTTGCTCTTTCACTTTTTGGAGAAAAGGTCTCAATATCAAAACCGAACCCTTTTGCAATTCTCTTTTCAGCTCTTTTCACTCTGGTAGTTACTCTCTACCTTTTGAGAAATCTTCCAAAGAGTGGTGGCGAACTTTCAGAAACAGCTTTTTCAGGAGAGATACTTCCAATTTTTAGTTTGATAGTTGTCTCTATTATCTACGGTTCAATAAAAGTGATAAGAGTTTCAAAGGAGTCAAGATGATAGAGTTTGAAATTATTGTAGCGATGACTCTTTTTGGAATTGGTCTTTTTGGAGTAACAACTCAAAAGAGCTTTCTAAAAATATTTTTCTCTCTTGAAATTTTGCTAAATAGTGTAATTCTTCTTTTAGCTTCAACTGGAAAATATTATGGTATTGAAGAGAACTTCTCTCTCGCATATCTTCTTATTGCACTTGCTACTCTTGAGGCTTCTGCTGGAGTTATCATCTTTTTAGGTGCAAATCGAGTTTCTGGAAAAACAGAGATAGGAGAAGAGAATGTTTGAGATATTTTTAGTTCTATTTCCATTTTTAGGTGCAATTATCACTTTCATTTCTGGAAATAGATACGCATTTTGGAGTGGATACACTTTTGGACTTCTTCTATTTTTAGGAACCGCTTTTCTCTTTTGGAACTACACAGAACCACTCTCAACTAGCTACAACTGGATAAGTTTTGGTTCTATTCAAATTCCATTCTCTCTCTATATCGATGAACTATCTTTAGTTATGCTTCTTATTGCAACAGGACTTGGCTTTTTAGATATTCACTTTAGTAGAGAATATATGGGTGATGAACCAGAACAGCGAAGATACCACTCTAAAATTCTCTTTTTTATTGGTGGAATGGTTCTTCTAGTTACAGCTGGAGATATGATTTCTCTCTTTTTTGGTTGGGAACTTATGGGAGTTGCAAGTTATCTACTAATAGGTTTTTGGCATCAGAGAAACGCACCAGCCGATGCTGGGCAACAAGCATTTCTCTACACCCGTTTTGGAGATATTTTCCTCTTTGCCTCAATTGGTCTACTCTTCTATTTTGGAGATACTCTAAATCTATTGGAGATTTCAGAAACAGAGATACCAAAAGATATAGCCTACCTCATCGCCATCTTTATTTTTATTTCAGCAATTGGAAAATCAGGACAATTTCCTCTATTTCCTTGGCTTATGAATGCAATGGAAGGTCCAACAACTGTTTCAGCACTAATTCACGGTGCAACAATGGTCAATAGCGGTATCTACATTATTGCAAGACTTTTCGACTTCTTCTCCTACTCTGAAGCTCTACCAGTTGTTCTTGGAATTGCTGGAATTTCCGCTTTTATCGGTGCTACAAGTGCAATCGTCCAGAAAGAGATGAAAAAGAGCCTCGCCTACTCAACAATGTCTCATCTCTCTCTCGCTTTTGCTGGACTCGGTGCTGGTCTTCTCTCTGCTGGAGTTGGACATCTACTAAATCATGCTGTTTTTAAAGCTCTACTCTTTTTAGGAATCGGTGCTGTAATTCTTTTAGCTCATCATAAAAAAGATATTTGGGAGATTCGAGGAATCGGAAAACGATTTCCAACTTTAGCAATTATTTTGGGAATCGGAGCAGTTTCGCTTTCTGGAATTCCACCTTTTGGAGGATTCTTTTCAAAAGATGAAGTTCTCTGGAGTGCTGACAATATTCTAATTACAGTTGCAGGACTACTTTCAGTTGTCTATATAACTAGAATTTGGACTATAATTTTTAGGGGTGATGAGGTTTTGAAAACAGAGGTGAAACTTTCCAGAGTTTGGACGCTATGTCCTCTTGGAGTCATGGCAGTAGTAACACTATTTTTAGGTCTTTTTCACACAGAAGTTTTCCAATTTTTAGGATATAGTGCTGAACACCCAGAACCACTTTTCCAAGTTTTAGCAGTTCTAACAATTCTAATTTTAGGATATGCTACTTACCGTTTTTACACAAATTTGGAACTTATTGAGAAGCTCTCAAAACAGCCTCTATTAGAAATCATTCACAAAATTCTATTCAACGGCTACTACATTCAAAAGATGATTTCTATCTTTACAAAACATGCTTTTTTAAATTTTTCAAAAGGGGTATTTTGGAGTGATAAAACCGTAGTTGATGGTGTAGTAAATAGTTCAAAACCAGCTTCAGAAAAGCTATTTCGGAAATTTATAAAAGTTGAGAAAATAGGATATTTCTGGCTTTTAGGAGTTGTTCTAATTCTCATAATATTGGAGGTCAAATGATATATCTATTTACAATTTTTGCTCCACTCTTTTTAGCACCAATCTCATATCTTTTTAAAGAGAAGATAAAGATATTTTCACTGTTCTACTTTGTAGTTCTACTTCTTCTCTCAATTTCTCTCTACACAAAAATTGGAGATGGATATCTACTTTTAGGAGAGTTTTTAAGTGTAGAAAAGTTTGGTTTCACTCTAACTCTACAAGTTGATAAGTTTTCAGCAATTATGCTAATTCTCACTTCACTACTTCTAATTTTGGTAGCCATCTCAAGTTGGGTAGAGAACAGCAGATATTTTGCTCTACTACTTCTCTTTTCGGGAGCAATTTTTGGAGTTTTTCTAACAACAAATCTCCTCTGGTTCTACATATTTTGGGAATTGACTCTAGTTCCTATCTTTCTCCTAATTGGAAAGTGGGGTGCTGAAAATAGGATTTACGCATCTATCAAATTTTTTCTATATACCCATTTTGCATCAATGTTTATGCTAATTGGTTTCTTTCTCCTTTTCCAAAACAGCGGAACTTTTGAACTAACTTCAATTTCTGAAAATTCACTGGAAAATAGAGAACTGATTTGGTGGCTTATCTTTGTTGGAATTTTGGTAAAAGTTCCATCTTTCCCTTTTCACACTTGGTTACCAGATGCTCATGTTCAAGCTCCAGCACCAATTTCAGTTCTTTTGGCGGGAGTTCTACTAAAAATGGGAGCTTATGCACTAATTAAATTTATAGTTCTTCTCTTTCCAGAGACAACTGAAACAAATTCTATAATTCTCTTATCTCTCGGAGTTGCTACCCTCTTTTTTGCTGGATTAGTTGCAATTTCAACAACTCATATCAAGAAACTTGTAGCTTACAGTTCAATTTCACATATGGGACTTGTTCTAATTGCAATTTCAACTTTAACAGTCGAGGGACTTTCAGCTTCAATTTATGAGATGGTTGCTCATGCACTAATTATTTCACCACTATTTCTAATTACAGGATTTATGCATCATAAAACTGGTAGTTGGGAGATGAAAAGTTATGGTGGATTGATGCAGAAAGCACCTGTTGTAAGTTCTCTTTTTATCTTCATGGGACTTGCATCTATCGGACTACCATCAACAATGGGATTTGTTGGAGAATTGACAATATTCATATCCGCAATTCAGAGTTGGGGTTATGGAGTAGTTTTTGTAGCTCTTTCAGGAATTATTAGTGCTGGATATATTATCTGGACATTCCGAAGAACAGTTTATGGAGAGATTTCAGAAAGTGTGGAGAAGTCGGATTGGAGTATCTCCAGAAT
Organism: Candidatus Thiovulum imperiosus; assembly: GCA_024281175.1. GTDB lineage: Bacteria > Campylobacterota > Campylobacteria > Campylobacterales > Thiovulaceae > Thiovulum_A > Thiovulum_A imperiosus. Next base: position 40,714 of record JAMJTW010000007.1, on the reverse strand, counting down.
GGAACTATTTCCAATACTATTTTTTGCTACTTTAACTCTACTCTTTGGACTCTATCCTCAACCAATCTTCAATTTAATAGAAGGAGTTTTTAAATGATAACAGTTCCTATTTTTATATCAGCACTGATACTGCCTCTATTTCAGAAGTTTTGGAAACCAATCGCAATTTTATCTCTACTTCTAACAGCTTTTTTTGTAGAGACAATTTTTTCTACTGTTTTACTAGCAGTTCTATTTACAGTAGTTTTACATTTAGAAGATATTGGAAAAGGGGTTCAAACTCTACTTTTGGGAGTTGCTTCACTATACATTCTTCAAAGTTCTACTTTACTGGAATTTGTGATAAGTTTTGAAGCTCTCTCTATTATCTCTTTTATACTTCTTTCAGATATGAAAAGAGTAGAAGAGAGTGAGGCGACAATATCACTTTTTATTATGGGAGCAATCTCAACAGGAGTCATATTTCTTGGAGTTGCTATCTACTCTTTAGGTGGTGGTAGTGTTGATGAGGTAGTTGGATTGCATGGGGAATTGGCTCTTTTCGGAATTGTAATTACAATTCTTGGAGTTTTCTATAAGTTTTCTCTAATTCCAATGCACAACTGGGCAGTTGTTACATACAGTAAAGGAGAGTATTCAAATATAGCTATCATCTCTGGAGTTGTCAAAAGTGTAATTGTCTTAGCCTCATTTCAATTTTTTGAACCGATTTTGGGTGAACTCTCAACTCTATTCATAGTTTTAGCAATGGCTTCAATGCTCTTTGGAAATATCTCAGCACTTTTTCAAAAGAGAGTCTCTAAAATTTTGGCTTACTCTTCAATAGCTCATGCTGGATATCTCTTGCTACCATTTATTGCCGTAGAGTCTGAATTTGCAAAAGTTGGAATAGAGTATTTAGCTATCGCTTATATCTTGATGCAGACCTCATCATTTCTTCTTTTGGATATTTTGAAGATAGAAAACTTAGATGATTTGAAAGGGTTGGGAAGTCGAAATCCAATTTTGGCTCTACTCTTTTCTGTCCAGCTTCTCTCTCTTGGTGGAGTTCCTCTACTTGCAGGGTTTATCTCAAAAGGTGTTGCATTCTACTCTCTGATAGATATAAATCTCTGGTGGTTGGCACTTTTTGCTTTTCTAAATTCTGCACTCTCTTTAGGATATTATGGCTGGATAATAAAATTTATCTACTTCGATAATGGAAATGGTGAAAAGATAGAAGTTGGAAAGAGCAAACTTATCTCTCAATATATTCTCTTTTTTGGAACTCTCTTTTTCGGTATCTTTGCTGGAGTTGTCGTTCAATAGAAAAGATGGAGGGGAGTGACCAAATAGAGTAAGATTTCCACTCTGAGCGAATGCGAAGAGTCTATCTTAAATTACAGACTCTTCGGTCGCCACCCTTTCTCAGAGTGTTTTGCCTTGAAAAAGCTATTTGGTCAGTCCCTTTAGAATATAACCAACTAACGACACTTCCAAACTCCTTTGGGAAGCTCTCCAATTTGCAAACTTTGGATTTGTATAAAAACAAACTAACGATACTTCCAAGTTCGATAAATTCGCTTTCAAAACTGGAAAGTTGTTGTGGGTATTATTCCCGCTCTGAAAATGAAACCCCTCTCCAATTCATGAACAGAGTTTTAGGATTGAAGTAGTTTCTTCGTCGCATTTGTCATTTCACTTTATTCAATACAAGGATTTCTCACCCAAAAGGGTTCGAAATGACGGGCTTCCTCTTTTCGTCATATTCAGGCTTGACCCGAATATCCAGATTGCCTAATGGAGTTAGGCAATGACACACGGTTTTTAAGAATTCAACTTTTCTACTTACCCCATCTTTTCTTTAAGTTTTTCATGAACAAGAACTAATCTTTTTTCAGTTGGTAATGCTTCTAAAAGCTCGATAATAAAACCTATTGTTTGTGGAACTTCATCTTTAACTCTCCAATTTGTCGATGGGGTTGAGTTTCCAATTCCAACGAGAGAGGTAAATTTATTATTGTTTAAATCAAGATTTTTAAGTCTATTTTTATATTCTATGTAATTCATAAACTCCTCATATATATTACTTCAATATAAATTTAATATTGTTTCAAGAATTTATTCCGTAAAATAGAGGTGTGAAAATTATTTTAGGATTTAGCAATGAAACTACTTTCATTTGATTTTAATAACAATTCAATTAGAACCATATTAATAGATAATGAGCCTTGGTTTGTTTTAAAAGATATTGGAAAAGTGCTTGAACTTTCAAACCATAAACAGGCATTGATAGACATGAAAACAAGACTTCAAAAAGGTGGGGTAAAAGATGAGGTAAGTCAGACTTACCCCATAAAAGACTCCTTAAATCGAACACAGGAAGTTACCATTGTTTCAGAAGCAGGACTTTATGAATTGGCTTTTGTTTCTCGAAAAGAAGAGGCTATCCGTTTTCGGCATTGGGTAGCCAGAGTTGTCCTCCCCTCTATCAGAAAAACAGGAAGCTACTCTCTTTCAGAACTCCCAAACTTTTCCGAAATTCTTTCCCAAAATGAAGAAGCTAAAAAACTCGTGGAACTTTTCGAGGAAACCAAACCTTTCCACCTTTTGCTTCTCCAAAAACTCCTAAAAGAGAATTCTATTTCAAGTCTCTTCGGTATCGATTTCCAAAACACCTACTTCCTCCCAACAGAACTTGGTAAACTTCACGGACTTTCAGGACGGGAAACGAACCTACTTTTGGAAAAGCGTGGCTTCCAAGAAAAGCAGGATGGAATTTGGAAACTTACAGAGAGTGGAAAAGAGTTTGGAGTGGAAATTGGTGGAACTTACCACCAACTCAAATGGAAACTAGAAACTCTTCTTTGAGATTTCTCTACTCATATTTGTCATTTCGAAATGAGCGTAGCGATTGAGAAATCTTGGAAACTTATCGTTTTACTAAATAAAAGATTTCTCACCCAAAAGGGTTCGAAATGACATATGGGTTGTTAAGGTGTAAAATACTCTATTTGGTCACTTCCAGAAGAGTTTCTAAACTATAAGTTTTTGAATAGCTTTTACAGTTTCGCTATTTTCAACAATTATATTTTGAATTCCCAAGTCTTCAAAGAAGAATTTATCTTGTTCACTATGAAGTCTAATAATGATTTTACTAACATCAACTGTATCGATAAGAATTTCAGAAATGGCTCTCAATTTTATTGGGTTTTCAACAGCAACAATAATATGAGACGCTTTAGAAACTGCTATATGTTGGAGGATTTGGCGGTTCATTGCATCTCCAAAGATGATAGGTTCACCTTTATCTTTACCTTTTTGATAGGAGTAGATATTATTTTCAACTATTTTATAATTTTTGGTTTTAAGGTTTTTAGAAACAGTAGCTCCAAACTCTCCATATCCTAAAACTACTATGTGATTTTCCAATTTTGAAACAGAAGTTTCAGAGACCTCATCACCACTTTTCATATTTGTAATAGAAGAGAGGTTTTTAAGAATGAGAGGAGTTATTATCATGGAGATAACAATCGTAACTATCATAACTTGACCGTAAGGTTCTCCAACAAGACCATTCGATTTTGCAAGTTCCAAAATTGCTAATGAGAATTCTCCTATCTGAATTAGTGAAAGAGCCACTTTAAAAGAAGTTCTCTCTCTATCTCTAATTCGTACCACAAGATACAAAATTGCAAACTTGAGAACCATAATTCCAATTAGTAGAGCAACTATTTCCAAAATATATTTAGAGATAATTCCAAATTCTATCTGCATTCCAACTGTAATAAAAAAGATACCTAAAAGAATATCTCGAAATGGAATTAGGTCTGCTTCAGCTTGATGTTTAAATTTCGTTTCTGAAATCATCATTCCAGCAATTAAAGCTCCGAGTGAGTATGAAAACCCAAATTGGTGTGCAAGATAAGATGAGCCAACAGCTAGAAATAGTATTGCAATTACAAAAAGTTCATCAGATTTTGTCTTTGTTATCTCTGTAAAGAAAGGTTCTAAAAGATACTTTCCAATGATATACATTACTCCAAGAAGAAAAAGAGCATTTGCTGTGGTTTTCATTAAGATTTCTAAAAGAGAAATGCTTTCTGAAGATGAGAGAAAACCTAAAAGAATTAGAATTGGAATTACTACTATATCTTGCATAATTAGAATTCCAAGAGTAACTTGTCCATGTCTTTTATAAATCTCTCCACTTTCACTTATACTTTTCAGAACTATTGCCGTAGAAGAGAGAGAAATCGAAATTGCTAATACAATTGACAAAACTTGTTGGAGTTCAAAAATATAGTAGGCGATGAGGTAGCTGAGTATTGAAGTAACAATAATCTGAAGATGTCCAACTATAAAAACTTCATATTTGATTTTTTTCAGATGTTCAATAGAGAACTCCAATCCTATTGTGAACATTAAAAAGACGATACCATACTCTGCGATAAGCTTCAAATCGTGATTACTTGCTGAGTGGTGAAGCCCAAAAAGATAAGCTATTATCGTTCCTGTTGCGATGTATCCAATAATTGTTGGTAAACCAAATCTTTTTAAAACTATATTTAAAACAAGTGATATGAAAAATGTTAATACTATGATTTCTAACATTTCATAAACTTTCTATTTTGACTTTTCAAAACTTTTTGCCATAATTGCTATCTCATCATCACCAGAAACAACGATTTTGTTATTTATATCAAAAAGTGTATCATCGATTTTGTCATTGTATTCAACTCTTTTCAAAATCTCTTTTATCACACTCAATCTTGCTAACTTTTTATTATCTGAACGAATAATTGTCCATGGTGCTATTGGTGTGTGAGAAGATAAGAGCATTGAGTATTTAGCGATTGTATATTTATCCCATAACTCTTGAGAGAGCTTATCAACAGGAGAGAGTTTATACTGTTTTAAAGGGTCTATTTTCCTCTTTTTAAATCTTTTTGCCTGTTCATCTTTACTAACAGAGAAATAGAATTTCATTAAAATAATTCCAGAGTTTACAATCATCTCTTCCAATTTTGGAACATCTTTCAGAAAAGTTGCATGTTCTTCAGCACTACAAAATCCCATAACTGGTTCAACACCACCTCGGTTATACCAACTTCTATCAAAAAGAACTATCTCTCCAGCACTTGGTAGATGTTTCACATATCTCTGGAAATACCATTGAGTCTTCTCAACATCTGAAGGCTTCTCAAGAGCAACAATTCTAGCACCTCTCGGATTTAAATGTTCGATAATTCTTTTTATTGTTCCACCTTTTCCCGCAGCGTCTCTACCCTCAAAAACTAAAAGAAGTTTTAAACCTTTCTCTTTAATATGATTTTGCATTTTTAGTAGTTCTATTTGAAGAAATCTCAACTCCTCTTCATACTCTAAAGTTGATTTTTTTATTTTTGCCAAAATTTTTCCTTTTTGAGGGATTTTACCAAATTGCTAATTTTGTAATAATTCCAATTGAAAATTATAGATTTTAGAGATGAAAAAATGGTTTTAATGATAGACAATTACGATAGCTTTACATACAACATAGTTCAATACTGTAAAGAGCTTGGTGCAGATTTAAGAGTTATAAGAAATGATGAACTCACAATTGAAGAGATAGTGGAGATGAACCCTGAAAAGATAATTATCTCTCCAGGACCAGCAACACCAAATGAAGCTGGAATTAGCTTAGAAATTGTTGAGAATTTCAAAAATGAGAAAGCGATTTTAGGTATCTGCCTTGGACATCAGACAATTGCTCAAGCATTTGGTGGAGAGATAGTGGAAGCTGAAAATATGATGCATGGAAAAACTTCACAAGTTGGTGTTACAGCAGATAGCGAAATTTTCAAAGATATTCCAAAACATTTTAGAGCAACTAGATATCACTCTCTTGTTGTAAATAGAGAGACTGTTCCAAATATCATCGAACCCCTCGCTTATAGTGAAGATGATAAAGAGATAATGGCTCTCAAAATTAGAGATTTACCAATTTATGGACTTCAATTTCATCCAGAGTCTATCATGAGCGAGTTTGGTCATGAAATGTTGAACAACTTTCTAAAATTATGAATGGTAGACAGAGAAATCTCTATGAATTTCTCTCAAATAGAGAGAAGTTAGATGTTTTAGTTGTTGAGAATTTGAAAGAGCTTGTACAGGCGAAACAGATATTTGAGTATCTGAAAGTTCCATATACAGCTTTTCCAGATTTTCGAGCTGAAGAACTTGATGATTTACGAAGTTATCGAGAAGAGCTTTTTGGAATATTTTCTGCAATTTCAGATATCTCTGGAACTGTGATAATTCCAGTCTCAACTCTTCAAAATAGAATCCCAAATAGAAAACTCTTTCCAAAAATCAAAATCTCTTTTGGTGATTCTTTTCCAGAATTTGATTGGAACTATTTTGATGAGAAAATTGTTCAAAATCGAGGTGAGATTCTAAGAAATGGGAATCGAATAGATATTTTTCCAATAAATTCAGATTCTCCATATCGAATTACTCTAAATAGTGATGGAGAAATTGAGACAATTCGAGAATTTAGTATTTTTACTCAAAGATATAGTGGCGATGAGGTTTTGGAGATAGAAGTTATTCCCTATTTTCATTTTGAGGAGTATCGAAAAGAGGAGATTTTAGAAGAGATAGAAGCTCGAAATTTGAATTCTAAAACAGCAGATTTAAAATCTTATGGACTCTGGTTTTTAAAAGAGGAGGAGCTTTTTAAAATTCCTCCAAAAGCAGTTGTTCAGAACTTTTCACAACTTCCAGAAGCTAAAAATATTTACAAAATAGAGTTGGAAGAGCGAAAAGAGACAAAAAGAGGAAGAAGCTCTATTCTTTTAGATGAGTTAGAAATTGGAGAGTATATTGTTCATCTTGAGTATGGCATTGGAGTTTTTGAAGCTCTTGCAAGAGAGAGAGTTTTAGGAGTTGTTCGAGATTTTGTCAAAATACGCTATTTTGGAGATACTCATCTAAACTTACCAATTGAGAATTTGCACCTCATCAGCAGATATATTTCAGCTTCTGGAAAAGTTCCAAAAATTGATAAGTTGGGAAAAGGTGGTTTCTCAAAAAGAGCTGGAAAAGTTCGAGGTAAACTTGCAGAAATTGCACAATATATTGTCGATTTAGGTGCTAAAAGAAAACTTATTCAGACTCCTGAAATCTGGAAATATGATATCTCTCAATTTCAAAATGAAGCTGGTTTCAGATATACAACAGACCAGAAACAGAGTGTTCTCGCAATTTCAGAAGCTCTTTTCCAAAACAACCCAATGGACCATCTTCTTATTGGAGATGTCGGTTTTGGAAAAACTGAAGTAGCTATGAATATCATCTATCTTGTCTCAAAATCAAATTTCCAGAGTGCAATGGTTGTTCCAACTACTCTACTTGCAAAACAGCATTACAAATCACTCTCAAACAGATTGGAAAATTATGGTGTCAAAGTTGCTCATATCGATAGATTTGTAAAGGCGAAAGAGCGAAGAGAGATTGCTAAAAGAGTTCAAAATGGAGAAATTGATGTTGTTGTTGGAACTCACTCTATTCTAGATTTGAAATTTAAAAATCTCACACTCTTTATTGTTGATGAAGAACACAAATTTGGAGTTAAACAGAAAAGTAAACTTCAAGAAGCATACTCAAAAATACATCTTCTCTCAATGAGTGCAACTCCAATTCCTCGAACTTTACATCAAGCACTATCCCAACTTAAAACTATCTCCTATCTAAATACTCCTCCAGAACAGAGAATTGGTGTTAAAACATTTTTTAAAAACTATGATGAGAACCAAATCAAAAGTGCTGTCTTTCGAGAAGTTCGAAGAGGCGGACAGATATTTTATATTTTCAACTCTATTGCTGAAATTGAGAATAAGAAAATCTATTTAGAAGCTCTACTTCCAAATATTAAAATCTTAGTTCTCCACTCAAAAGTGGCTTCAAAGTTTCTGGAAGAGGAGATAGTAAAGTTTGAAGAGGGTGTGTATGACATTCTACTCTCTACAACTATTGTTGGTGCTGGAATTCACATTCCAAATGCAAATACTATTATTGTGGAGTCTGCTGATAGATTTGGTATTGCTGATTTACATCAACTTCGAGGTCGAGTTGGTAGAGGTGAAAAAGAGGGGTTTTGCTATCTCTTTGTTGAAGATATGAGAGATATTTCAGAAAAAGCTGAAAGACGACTTTTAGCACTGGAACAGAATAGCACACTTGGTAGCGGTTCAGCACTTGCAAAACAGGATTTAGAAATTCGAGGTGGTGGAAATATAGCTGGAGAGTCTCAAAGTGGACATATTGATAGTGTGGGATACTCTCTCTATATCTCAATGTTGGAAAAAGAGATAGAGAGATTAACAAAAAGTGGGGAAGTTCGGGAACAGAGTAGTGTTGATATTCAACTTAAAATTGAGGCTTTCATTCCAGAAACTTATATTTCTGAAGAAGTTGTTAGATTAGATATCTACCGTAGAGCTTCAAAAAGTTCCACAATTTTAGAAGTTGATGAGGTTGGTGAAGAGCTTTTTGAAAGATTTGGTCAGTTTGAAAGAGAAGTTATCAACTTTCTTGAAATTATCAAAATTAGAATTCTTTCTGAAGAGAGAGGCGTTCGATATATAACAAATAGTGGCAAAACCATCTTTTTAACATTTGTAGATGGAAAAAAGAGAAAAATAGAAGCTAAAACTCGAGATGAAGACGATATCTTAGATAGAGTTATGGAATTCCTAAATTCTATTTAGAAATATCGGGAGTTACCAAATAGAGTAGGATTTCCTCTCTGAGCAAACGCGAAGAGTCTAAGAAAAAGACTCTTTGGTCACTCCCGTTTTTTCATAATTTCTCTAAAATTTTTATTAAATCTTCATAGGTTTTTATCATTCCAGCACCAATTCCTAAACTTAAAACATTAAGCCAATTTGCTCGAGACTCCTGAATTAAAGCGTTATGCTCTTTTTCGTTATATCCTTTGCTTTTCAAAATCTCAAGTTTTCGCCGAATTTCCAAAGAGATTTCTATATAGAGATTTCTGTTATTTTTTCCTTTTCGGTCTGGCAGAGTGTCGATGAGAGAATTGAACTCTTTGAAATTTTCTCCACCCAAATCTCTCCAAAAAAGAATTTTCTGATTTATGAAAACATCTATCATTTCTAATCTAAGAGTAGGAGATAAATAGATTGCCAAATCAAGCATAATTTGCAAGTTAGCCCAAACTCCACGATTTTCAACTTTTCCACCTCTTTGAGATTTAATCACTGAAAAGTTTTTCATAAGTTTGCTATAAAGAACTCTGTTTTTGTCGTCTTTTTCCAAACCGGGAATTTCCCGGTTTGTGGTTTTACCGTATTTCTCTTCAACCTCAAAAATAAATTCCCAAGTTTCTGTTCTTCGTAAATACTCATCTAAACCTATCTTTTGATAACCTTTTCTCTTGCGATACTCATTTCCAATTGTCAAAACATCGTTGAGTTTTCCCATTTCTGTTTTGTGTCCAATTTTAATAGTGAACTCTTTTCCGATTTGAACATTCATCATCTGATTTGTCATGATATAATTTCATTGCCTTTCTTCAAAATGTTTTGCAATTACAATTTTATCAGAAAGGCATCTCCTCAATAAGTTCCAACTTTTCAAAAGTATCTTTAAGTTCTTCATAAGATTTTATAAATCCAACTTTGATAGCAAAATTTAAACTCTTTAACCATTCAGCTCTATTTTCTTGAATTAGTGCATGATGTTCTTTTTCATTGTAGCCTTTTGTAGAAAGAATAGAGAGTTTTCGCCGAATTTCCAAAGAGATTTCTATATAGAGATTTCTGTTATTTTTTCCTTTTCGGTCGGGCAGAGTGTCGATGAGAGAATTGAACTCTTTGAAATTTTCACCACCCAAATCTCTCCAAAAAAGGATTTTCTGATTTATGAAAACTTTATACATCTCAAGTTTCAAAGTTGATGAAAGATGACTGGCAAGGTCTAACATAATATACAAGTTTGCCCAATATCCTCTATTTTCAGGTTTTCCACCTCTTTGAGACTTTATTACGGAAAATTGCTTGATAAGTTGAGCGAATTCTATTTTTCCATAAATATTTTTGTAGTCTGAAAGGCAAACTCCCGAATCGGGAGTTTGGAATTTATTCCCAAATTCTCGCTCTACTTCAAGGATAAACTCCCAAGTTGTTTCTTTTGCTAACCACTCTCTCATCTCAATTTCTCGAAGACCTTTTCTCTTTCGATACTCATTTCCAATTGTTAGAACATCATTGAGTTTCCCCATTTCTGTTTTGTGTCCAATTTGAACAGTGAACTCTTTTCCGATTTGAACATTCATCATCTGATTTGTCATGATATAATTTGTTGCCTTTCTAATATTTGTGTGCAACTACAATTTTATCAGAAAGGCATAGTTCAGAATTTCTCATTTAAATTTGATTTCTAATCTTTTCAACAATATCTAAAGCATTTTCCAACTCACTTTTGTAAAGAGGTTTAGAATTGTCATTGTGAGAAAATGGATTTAAAATCCGATCTGTAATAGATTTAATTTCAGTTAAATCGAATTCAATTTCTGAAGAGGTTTCAGTCTCAAAGCCTTTTTTAAAACCGATAAGTTTGCCAACAACTTTAGAATGATTTTCAGAGTTTTTTAAATCTGTATTTTGGAGAAGTTTCTGAAATTTTTTGAAAATATCGTTTTTATTCTGTTTGCTATTTTCCTGTTTTTGCTTAATTTCTTTAAGCCGTTCAACCTCTTTTCGCAAATAGTTTGCAGAGGCAGGATAATCAAATTCATCAAAATATTTTCGAGCTGTTTGGAAATAATCCAGATGCTCTTTTACAAAAGGTTTCTCAATTTCAGAACTCTCGTCTAAATAGATTTCAAACTTTTTTCCATTTTTAAAAGGGCTATCCTTCTCATTTTTATAAATTTCAAAGAGTTCTTTATCGTGAGTCAAGAAAATTATTTGAAAGTCAGAAAAGTCATCTCTCAAAACTGGCAGGAGTTTCATTCTATTCGACATATCGAGAGAGATAAGAAGATCATCAAGAGTTAAGATTTTGAGGGCATTTTCATTTTGAAAAGTTGAGAACTCTTTAATAATTGCGAAATATATTGAAATTGCAAGAGAGGAGAGTTTCGCTTCATTGAAAAAGAGATGATGCTTTTCAATGGTCTCTTCAGCATATCCAAGATTTATATTAACGACAAACTCAACTCTATCATCATCAGTAAACTGTTTTAAAAAGACAAATTGATCGATCCAAAAGTTATCTGAAAATTTACTCAAAAAGCTCTGAATATCTGGAAGAAGAGAATTCAAAATATACTCTAGTTTTTCAAAATATTTGTCTGGATTTTTAATTGAACTTAAAGTTAAATTGTCTCCAATAGGATAGTTTTTAAAAAGCTCTTTCACAATTGAATAAATATTTATCTTTTTAGAGTGAAAATCCAAATCTCGATAATTAATTTTTAAGAGAGATTTGTAATCAAGAAATGGTTTTAAAATTGATAGCTCTTTTTGGAAATCAGCAATTTCTAAATGATCGTCATCTAAAAGAAATTCGTTTCCATTTGAGAGAGAGAGTTTGATTAAAGTGTAAGTATCAGAATAGATATTTTTATTCTCTTTCCACTCTTTAGAAGATATTTTTTCTTTACCTAAAATTTCAAAAGCTCTAAAAATAGAACTTTTTCCAGAGCCATTTTCTCCATAAATTAGAGTGTTTTGCGAATTAAGAGTAAAAACATTATTGTCAGTTCCAAAAAAACGGAAATTTTCTAATTCTAAACTCTCAATTTTGAGACCAACAGAATTTATAATTTCTGGTTCTAAACCAAAATCATTTGCCATTTATAATTTGCACCTCATCGATAAGTTTATATGAAAAAATCAAACTTCTTTTAATTTTAGAGTCTTTATTAAAAAAGTTTTCAACAGCTTTTAAATATTCTCGTTTTGTTTCCAAATCTTCAAAATTTTCCAAAGGTTGCAATTTTTCAAAAAGTCTATCAAGAATATAACAGTCAGCTTTTTTCATCTCTTCTTCAAAATAGAGATTGAAAACTACTATGTCAATTACACTTTCAAGAAGTTCTGTGTTCCTCTCTTTTGGGGAAATCTCCTTTTCAAAAAGCACAAAATCTACAAGAGTTGAAAGGACTTTTTCGGAAACTGGAGAGGGAGCAGGGAGTGGGAAAGGGTTTAGGTAGCTAGGTAAAAATCGGAAATAGCCATTTGCTAAAACAGTTCCCCTATTTCGAATGAAAAACCACATCACTTTTGAATTTAGAATTGCTAAGTAGAATTTGTAATCTGTTTCGATACTCTTTTTTTTAACCCAACTGTAAATAGTTGTTGAATGGAAAAACTTTTGTTTTGAGTCTAAAGCAAAGTTACCGCCAAATGAAATATCTGGTTGCATAAGTTTCTCAATTTCAACACCATTCAACCCCTGTTTTCTTCCAAATTGAAACCATTTCCCATCTATATCAAATCTCCCCCGTTCCCGTTGTCTAAACTCCTTTTCAAAATATTTCAGATATTTGTAGCTTTCTGGAAACTTTTCAGAAATCTCTTCTTCCGAGTAGAGTTCAGCTTTACCATTTACAAATTTGTAAGGAAAAATGACCCAATATTTATTTTGAAGTTTTTCGTATCGATGAACATCATTTCCTTTGAGAATTGGTTTTAGAAACTCTTCTTCAAATTTGAAAGTTGGGAACTTTTCACCATTTTTCTCTCTTTTAAGTATCTCTTTTGATTTGAAATCTAAATTTAGAAGAAAGATGTCATCTCCGCTAGTTTGAATTCCAGTAAATATCTTTTCAAAAACATCTGAAACTTTGTAAGGTTGCTCTTCCAACTTTTCTAAAACTTCTACAATTCCACCTTTTTTAAAAATCCAAGGTTCAGAACCTAACTTTTTCGTAGAGATAGTTTCAAATTCTGAAAGGGTTTCAAGAAACTCTGTAATTTCAAGATGAGGTTCGCACTCTGCGGTTTCCATTCTCTTCTCTTTTCGGCACTTTTCCATTCTCTCTTTTTTTGAACTATCCTGAAACTCGGCATATTTCAGAGTTTCCTGCTCTCTTTTGTGGAACATTGCCAAAGAGGTGCAAGTCATCGCATTGTCAAAAACGAGATATTCACCAAAAGAGATAAATTGGGAAATCTTCTTTTTTGTAAGCTCCCGAAGACCTTTTCCAAAACCAGAATTTATCCATTTATGAGGCATGATGAAATGGAGGTTTCCGTGTGGTTTTAGAAGTTCTAAAAACCGCTCTACAAAAAGAACATAAATATCGTAATTTCCAGTTGCTGATTTGTAAATCTTTTTGTAAGCGTCTGAAATATCTCTATCTAAACCTTGAATTCTGATATATGGAGGATTTGCGACGATGAGGTCAAATCCCTCAAAACTTCCATCTTCTCTTAAAACATCTGGAAACTCAAATCTCCACTCAAAACCGTTTGGTAGATGTTCCAAGAATTCTATCTTTTCATGTAAATCTGAAATCTGCTTCAGTCTCTTTTTATACCCTTTCTTCTTTTCATCGCTAAAAAGAGGTTTTTGAGGCTTATAAATTTCAAGAAATTCTGAAACAAAATTCTCTTCAAATTCAGTTAGAAAACTCTCCAGAAGTTTTTGCATTCCTTTCTTTTCAGAACTACCAGTTTCTAACTCCTTTCTAAAGCTACTTCTGATTTCTGAAATCTCTTTTTCGATTTCTCTCTTCTCAGAACCGCTTTTATGGAAGTAGCTCTTTCCAAGTTCCTGAAGTCTTAGAACTTTCTCTTTTCCAATTTTTTCCAAACTTTCAGAAAGTGGAAATTGGGAAAGTAGCGAGTTTCCAACTTTTACATTTACATCTAAATTTGGTAGTGTTATAAACTTTCCGTTTTCGTCGTAATAGCTCCACTTCAAAAGTTCCACCCAGAGCCGTAATCGTGCAATTTCTACTGAATTTGGATTTATATCAACTCCAAAAAGATTTTTCTCAATTACACTCTTCACCTTTTGGAAAAGTGCTACCTGAATTCGAGTAGCTTCAGCGGGAAAAACTCCATTTTCCTCAATATATTGAACCTCATCGGCAATATGAATTTCATCATTTTCCAACGAGAGTTTGCGGCTCTTTCCAAATTGGTCTGGAAGTTCTACACCTCGAAGCACCAACTCATTCAAAACCGAAACTAAAATATGCCCCGAACCAACCGACGGGTCAAGAACTCTGATTTCTGAAAGAGTTCCCTCAAAAGAGTTCAAAGAGTCTTTTGCAAGTTTTTGAGTTATGAAACTTGGAGTGTAGTGAGAACCCTCGCTGTATCCATTCACCTTTTCAAAGATAAGACCCAAAACAGAAGATTTGATTAGAGTTCTATCCTCTTTTGCAACTTCCTCAAATTTATTACTTCCAAAATCGTAGGAGTCGAGAAATCTGAAAAGGTATTCCAAAGTTTTCAGTTTTCCCTCACCCAAAAGTGAGTTTTCCCAAAGTTCCATTTCCAAATTGGAGTCCAAATCTCGAATTCCAAAAAACTTCTCTTCCAACTCTTTCTTCTCAAAAAGTGAAGAGTTCATATATGGAATTTTTGAAAACTTCTCAAGTCCAGCTTTTCTCTTCTTTTTTGCCATAACTTCAAAAAAGAGATTTTCCAAAGCTCGAAAATCTGGAAGGGTTTTGGAGTTCATGAAACTTGGAAAATTTGGGTGCATAAATCGAAGTCTCGCCTCAAGAAGTTTCAGAAAGAGAATTCGATTTAGCCAAATTACAGAGAGTTCAAAAGCCTCTTCAAATTCCATCTTCTTTTCAGAAAAAACAAGTTCTAAAATGCTTCCTGCATCTCTTTCCCGCTTTCTCAAAATCTTCTGAATTCCATCGCTATCCACTTTTTCCTCAACTCCAAAGATGTGTAAAAGTTCATGATAGAAACCTAAATCGAGTCTATTCATATCCTTTCCAACATCGATTTCTAGCAGATTTTGAGGAGAAAGAAGTTTGTAAATTGCGGTCAGTTCTCTTTTAAGTTTGAAGTTGCTTTCCAAATCCTTTTCAAGTTTCTCAAGTTCCGAAATTTGGAATTTCGAAAACTCAACTTTTGTGAAATCCAATTCTGGAATTTCTAAAGTTTGAAGTTCCCGATAGACCTCATCGGTCTTTGCACTTTTGCGATACTTTAAATCTACTTTCTGTATCTCTCTTGTTTTGAAAAGGTAGAGATTTTGAAAATCAGTAGCGATGAGGTGCTTCAAATTTGCACTTCCAAACTCTTTTGTGTAGTAACAGATTTGAGCAAAAGCCTTTTTTCTAAAATCAGAATTTGAAATCATTTCAGAACTTTTTGGAAGTTTTGTTTCGATAAAAACTTGATTTTCAATCGCCAAGTCTACTTTCTTAAAAGCCTCGATTTTATGTTCTTGAAATCCAACACTTCGGAATAGAGCTTTCAAATACTCTTTTCCGTTCTCTTCCAATTCCAACTTTTCTACTTTTAGAAGATAAACTTTTAGCTCTCTTAGAAATCCTCGAAACTTCTCTTCCGAAATCGTAGAATTTGAATAGGCAAAAGTTAAAAACTCTCGGTTTCTCTTTTTCATAGTTTCTCTAAAATTGTTATTAAATCTTTATAGGTCTTTATCATTCCAGTACCAATTCCTAAACTTAAAACATTAAGCCAATTTGCTCGAGACTCCTGAATTAAAGCGTTATGCTCTTTTTCGTTATATCCTTTGCTTTTTAAAATCTCAAGTTTTCGCCGAATTTCCAAAGAAATTTCTATATAGAGATTTCTGTTACTTTTTCCTTTTCGGTCTGGAAGAGTGTCGATGAGAGAATTGAACTCTTTGAAGTTTTCACCACCCAAATCTCTCCAAAAAAGAATTTTTTGATTTATGAAAACTTCATAAATTTCTAATTCTAATTTAGTAGATAAGAAAGCACCTGCTTTTAACAAAATATACAAGTTTGCCCAATATCCTCTATTTTCAGGTTTTCCACCTCTTTGAGATTTTATTACAGAAAACTGCTTCAAGAGTTTTGAAAAATCTATTTTTCCAGAACTGTTTTTATGGTCTGAAAGGCAAACTGCCGATTCGGCAGTTTGGAATTTACTCCCATATTTTCGTTCTACTTCAAGAATAAACTCCCAAGTGTTCTCTTTTCTAAGCCACTCATAAATTTCAACTGCTCGAAGACCTTTTTTCTTTCGATACTCATTTCCAATAGTGAAAATATCATTGAGTTTTCCCATTTCTGTTTTATGTCCAATTTGAACTGTGAACTCTTTTCCGATTTGAACATTCATCATCTGATTTGTCATGATATAATTTCGTCGCCTTTCTATTTGTGATTTTGCAACTACAATTTTATCAGAAAGGCATTTCCTCGATAACTTCCAACTTTTCAAAAGTATCTTTCAACTCTTCATAAGATTTTATAAATCCAACTTTAATTGCAAAACTCAAACTTTTAAGCCATTCAGCTCGATTTTCTTGAATTAGTGCATGATGCTCTTTTCCGTTATATCCTTTTGTAGAGAGAATAGAAAGTTTTCTACGAATTTCTAAAGAGATTTCTATATAGAGATTTCTGTTACTTTTTCCTTTTCGGTCTGGAAGAGTGTCGATGAGAGAATTGAACTCTTTGAAGTTTTCACCACCAACATCTCTCCAAAAGAGGATTTTTTGATTTATAAAAACTTCATACATTTCATCTTTTAAAACAGGGTCAAGATAATTTGCAAGGTCTAGCATAATTCTCAAATCTGCCCAAGTTCCGCCATACTTACCTCGTTTTGAAAAAATAACATTTTTATACTTTTTCATCATTTCCGAGTAATTTACTCTATTAATAACATCTTTTAAAATCTTAAAATCTTAAAATCTAAATCAGGTGTGACACCTGATTTAAAAAAGTCTGGTGTTTCCTTTGTTTTTGAGCGGACAATAATATATTCCCAAGTTGCTTCAAGTCTTAACCAATCTTGCAGTTCAACTTTTCTTAAACCTCTTTTTTCTCGATACTCATTTCCAATTGTTAGAACATCATTAAGTTTTCCCATTTCTGTTTTATGTCCAACTTGAACTGTGTAATCTTTGCCGATTTGAATTGTCATCATCTGATTTGTCATGATATAATTTCGTTGCCTTTCTAAGAATTTTTTGCAATTACAATTTTATCAGAAAGGCACTTTTTCGAAATCTCTATATCTCTTTTATCTCTTCTGGAGTTAAGTTGTAGAGTTGATAAACTTTTTCATCAATTTCAGTTTCAAGTTTATGAATCTCTTTTAAAGTTTTTAAAATTTCCTCTTTCGATTCTTCAAAGAAAGTTTTCCAATGGTTTTTTAAATATTTTTCCATTTTCTTACTCAATTTCCACTTTTTCGCTTTTGCTATCTCTTTTATAAAATCTGAAAGAGAGAGAGTTTCAAAGTTTTGAAGTTTTTTAGAGAGTTTGGAAAGTTCATAATCTTCACGAACCTCATCGAGAAATGAGTTTTTTTCAAGTTTTAATTTTGAATTCAATTCTAAAAGTTTTTTCGCTTTTTTTGAAATTCCACTTTTTGATAATTTGTTTAAATCTGGAATTGGGAAAGGTTCAATATATTTTGTATTGAAACGGAAGTATCCTCCACGGAGTTCAGTTCCAGTATTTTTTAAGAAGAACCACATCAAGGAAGAGTTTAAAAGTGCAAGAAGTTCATTCTGAAATTTTTTGAACTCTTTTCTAATTTTAATTCCATAACCTCCATTTTTTACAATTAAATCTTTTGTATCTAAGCTCAATTGCATTTTATGAATTATGTCTGGACTTACAATTTTCTCTTGTTCAAATTCTGTCAAGCTTTTAGGATATATATAGAGAAACCAGCCATCTCTATTCATTTTCCCCCGTTCCCGATTTCGCAACTCTTTCTCATTCTCTTTCAGATATTTATATCCATTTGGGAAATTTTCAGAAATATATTTCTCACTCATAGGTGTAGCTTTTCCATTTTCGATGAGGTAGGGAAAGATAACAAAATATCGATTTTCCAAATCTCCATATCTGGAAATATCTTCACCTTTTAAAATAGGTTTTAGAAGTCCATTCTCAATTTCCACATCTCTTTTTAAAGAGTTTGAGTAGAGTCCATTTTTCCGTTTTTCCAAAAGATATATTTTGTCGCCACTTGTCGCTATACCTTGAAATATCTTTTCAAAAACATCACCAGCTCTAAGTTTTTGCTTTTGCAATTTCTCTAATATCTTAGAAGTTTTATCATCTTTTAAAATCCATTTTTCAGAAGAGAGATTTTCATATGGAGTAGAAGAGAATTCTAACTCTTCTAATTTACTCGGTTCTGTTTCAGTAAACTCTATCTTTTCGTTTCCCTCTGAAAGAGTAACAATACATGTGTAAGTTGAAGCGTCTTTAAAAACTGTTTCACTACCAAAATGGACTAAACTTTCTAAACCTCTCTTTTCTAAAAGAACCTCCCTAATTCCTTTTCCAAATTCTGAAATTAGAAACTTATGAGGAAGAATAAAAGAGGCTTTTCCATTTTCTGAAATCATCTCTAAAGCCCTCTCCATAAAAAGAACATAAATATCATAATTTCCAGTAGCAGACCGAAACCTTTCAGTCTCCAGCTCCTTATCTTTTAAACCTTGAATTCTAATGTAAGGTGGATTTCCCAAAATAACATCAAATTTCTGATTTGGAAAAACCTCATCAACTAGGGAATTCCCAACTTTTATACTTTCACTTAAATCTGTAAGTTTTCTCCCCCGTTTAGCTGTTTTTAACCAGAGGGACAGTTTCGTAATCTCCACAGCTTCCACATTTATATCAATTCCAAAAAGGTTATTTTCTAAAATCAGAGTATCCAAGTTTTCTAAATCGAGTAAATCTTTAGATGTTTTGGAAATCTCTCTGTGAACATATCTATACTCTTCAATTAGAAAATCGAAAACTCCATTCAGAAATGCTCCACTTCCAACAGCGGGGTCGAGAATTTTTAGATTTTCCAGAAACTTTCGATACTCAAAAACATCTAACTCTTTTCGTTTCTCTCTACAAATCTTTCCAACTGAATTCTCTACTATATATTTCACTATATATTTTGGTGTGTAGAAAATTCCATCTTTTTTCCTAATCGCCCTACTTATCTCAAACTCATCTCCAAAAAGGTTCTCTCGAATTTTCTCCAAATCATCGAGTGAATTTTCAAAAATGTGTCCCAAAATATTTACATCTAACTCACTTTGATAATCATATTCTGAAAGAAGAAGAGCTTTCTCTAAAACCCCATCACTAATTTTTAGAGCATCTAAATTTCTATCTTCTCTGAAAAGTCCTCCGCTGTATGCTGGAATTTCCATTCGAACATTTCCAGAGTCAATTCCTTGAAAAGCTAATTTTACAAAATGCCAAAGTTCCCTACTTTCCCAATCTCTATTCCACTTCTCTATTATCTCTTTTGAAATCTTCGGATTTAAAAGATACCTATCTTCAGCAAAAAATAGAAATATAAATCTGTCTAAAATCTTTTGAGCTGAAGAGAGTGAAACCTCTTTTGAAACTTCGTTCTCTTCAAAAATTTTGTAAAAAAGTTCAAGACGAATATCTGAATAGTTTTTATAAAAATCGGTAGCAATATTCTCTCTTCTCTTTTTCTCTTCACTCTTCATAATTTGAGGCAAATCAGCAAAGAGAGACTCTTTTGAGAGAAGAAGATAAAACTTTTTAAACTCTTCTAAATCTAAATTGAACAAATCAAACTCTATCCACTCGTTTGAGTGGTCTATGTAGAGACGAATTTTCTCAAAGTTTGAAGTTATCACATAGCGACAAGTTGGATGATTATCTTTATAGGAAAACGCCTGTTCTTTTATCTTCTCAATTTTTGTCTTAACAGATTTCAATTCAACTACTGCAATTGGATTTCTATCTTTTAAAACTGCTCCATCAACTTTTTTTGAATCTGAAATATTTTTAAACTCTGTTGTTAAATTCCAATTTGGACGAGGAAATAGAGTGTAACCAAGAACCTTTACAAAAATATCATTTAAAAATCCAGCTTGATAATTCTCCTCTTTCGATTTTAAAATATTCTCTTTTGAGGCTAAAAAATCTTTTAGGTTCCCAAACCTATCAGCATATTTTGCCTCTTTAATATTTTTTAAATGGTTCTTAAAAACCCTATCACTAAACATCACAAAACTCCAAAATTACAATTTTATCAGAAAGGCATTTCCTCAATGACTTCCAACTTTTCAAAAGTATCTTTTAACTCTTCATAAGATTTTATAAATCCAACTTTGATAGCAAAATTCAAACTTTTAAGCCACTCTGCTCTATTTTCTTGAATTAGTGCATGATGCTCTTTTCCGTTATAGCCTTTAGTTGAGAGAATAGATAGTTTTTTACGAATTTCTAAAGAAATTTCTATATAAAGATTTCTATTCTCTTTTCCTTTTCTATCTGGAAGAGTATCAATGAGAGAATTGAACTCTTTGAAATTTTCTCCACCAACTTCTCTCCAAAAGAGAATTTTTTGATTTATGAAAACATCAATAACTTCATATTCTAATTTAGCTGAAAGATACATAGATGCTTTTAGTAAAATGTGAAGATTTGCCCAAACACCTCTATTGTCAGGTTTTCCACCTCTTTGAGATTTTATTACAGTAAAATTCTTAATTGCTTGACCATAAAGAACTTTTTTACCACTATCTTTTGTAGGTATTTTCAAATCGTCGCTATGACGATTAGGGTTTTCATTTAATTCAGCTTCAAGAATAAATTCCCAAGTATCGGGTAAACTAAGGAACTGCTCCATTGTTTTTAGCTTTTTTCCTTCTGCCTCTCTGTAACTATTTCCAATAGTGAAAATATCATTGAGTTTTCCCATTTCTGTTTTGTGTCCAATTTTAACTGTAAACTCTTTTCCGATTTGAATTGTCATTATTTGATTTGTCATGATATAATTTTGATGCCTTTCTTTTGTGTGCAACTACAATTTTATCAGAAAGGCATTTCCTCGATAAGTTCCAATTTTTCAAAAGTCTCTTTTCTAAAATAGAAATCTGAAAGTTTCCAATTTCTGTTTCCATTTAGTCTAAAAAAGAAAATATCATAAGAGTAGTTCTTGCTTTTCTATTAATTTTACCTCTCTGCTATAATTTGAGATACTAATTAACAAGGAATGTTTTATGAAAATAACGGTTATTCAAGGTCCAAACTTAAATATGCTTGGAATTCGAGAGCAGAAAATATATGGAGGAATGAAGCTAGAGCAGATACATTCTCAGATGAGAGATGTTGCGAAACAGAGTGGTTTTGAAATTGAGTTTTTCCAAAGTAATTTTGAAGGAGAGATAGTTGATAAAATTCAAGAGTGTTATGGAGAAAGCGATGGGATTATTATAAATCCAGCTGCTTATACTCACACTTCTATCGCAATTCGAGATGCAATTTCTGCAATCAATATTCCAACAGTTGAGGTTCATATCTCAAACATCTATCGTAGAGAAGAGTTTCGACAGAAGTCTCTAATTGCTCCTGTTGTTGCTGGACAGATAGCTGGTTTTGGTCCTTTTACATACCACCTTGCAATGGTTGCAATGATACAAATTTTAACTGAAATGAAAGCAATACAACAGCAGAAGAAAATTGAAAAGTAAAAATGTATATCTTAAAAAATGAAAATGCTATCTACTACGAGATAGGATATAGCTGTGATAATGGAATTCTTATCGCTTTAGAAAATTTAAAACTATTTTTTACAGACTCTCGCTATTTTGAAGAGGCAAAAGAGATAGTAAGAAATCGAGGGGAAGTTGTAGAGGCTTCTCGAAACCTCATCGATACAGCGGTAGAATTTTTAAAAAAAGAGGGTGTGAAGTCTCTACAATTTGATCCTTATGAGTGGAGTGTCGCTGAATTTAAGAAACTCTCTTCTTTAGATATAGAGTTTCTTCCAAAACCTCACCTTTCAAAAGAGAAGCGAATTATCAAGAGGGAACAAGAAATTCAATATATCTCAACTGCTGTAAAGTATGGTCGAGCTGGTTTCCAGAGATTTAAAGACTATTTAGCTGTGAAAGGTCTTGGAAAAAAAGAGCGAGAACTTCAATTCAAGATGAAAACTATCATTCAACAGAAAGGTGATTTACAACTCTCTTTCTCTCCCATTGTTGCTCTGAATGAGAACACTTCAAAGCCTCATGCACTACCAACAGATAGAAGACTCTCTAGTGGAGATTTGGTTTTAGTTGATGCTGGAGTGAAGTATAAGAGATACTGTTCAGACCGAACAGAAACTTTTATGTTTCAGAAAACTAAATTCTCTTCTGTAAAGATGACTCCAAAAGTTCAAAATATCTATGATACTGTTCAAAAAGCTCATGATGAAGCGATAGCAAAAGCTAAAGTTGGAATGAAAGCCTCTGAGATAGATAAGATTGCAAGAACCGTAATTGAAAATGCTGGTTTTGGAAAGAATTTCCTACACTCAACTGGACATGGTGTTGGATTAGATATTCACGAATTTCCAAATATCTCCCAAAGTAGTGATGTTGTAATAGAAGAGAATATGGTCTTTACAATTGAACCAGCTATCTACATTCCAAATTTTATGGGAGTTCGAATTGAAGATATGGTTGTTATGAAAAAAGATGGAGCAAAGGTTTTATAATTGGTAATCTTATCTCCCACACTCTCTCTTCACTATACTCCTCACTTTCCTTTCTCTCTTCAGAGTCGAAGAGGGAACTTTAGAGTCCTTTTAAGTATTGGTGGAAATATTGGAGATACAAAACAGCGATTTGAGAAACTTTTCTGGAGAATTCAACGAGATAACAACTTGAGAATTCTTGAAACTGCACCTATCTTGAAAAATCCACCTTTTGGATATCTGGAACAGGAGGATTTCTACAACTCTCTAATTCTTCTTGAAACTAGAATTTTTCCAAAACAGTTTCTTCGAAGAATTCTCTATCTTGAAAAAAGATTTGGTCGATTACGAACATTTAGAAATGCACCTCGAACTCTTGATATCGATATAATCTTCTTTGAAAATTTCAGAATCAAAAGCAGAGATTTAACAGTACCTCATAAACATTGGCACGAAAGAGAATCTGTAATAATTCCACTAATAAATTTAGGCAAATTTAGATGAGTAAAATTAAGAAAGTTCAAGGTAGTTCAGTTCAAGAGGCTGTGAAAATTGCTACGGCGATGTATGGAGATGATATCTCAATAATAGAGACGAAAAGTATAAAAGGCGTGTTTGGAAAGGCGAAAGGATATGAAGTAATTGTATCGCTACCAGAAGCTGAAGAAGAGGAGTTTCATAGAGAAGAGAGAAAAAGTAGATTTCAGAACCATCTTCAGAGTAAGTATGGAGGTGGAGAGAGTAAAAGAGAGTTTAAAAATGATGGTGGAGTGAGTGTTCAATTTGGGAATTCAAAGCCGAAAAGGAAATATTCGTTACTTGATGAGGAAGAGGAAGAAGTTCCAGAAAAAGTAGAGAAGCCAAAAGCGAGAAGTAGTGAAAGTATAGATGTTTCGGCAAATGCAAAAAAAATCATGGAACTTGCTAAAAAGAGACAGATGGAGGCAAATGGAGAGAAGTTTGTTGCTGATGAGGTAGCTCCAAAAAGAGTTAGAAAAGAGAGTAGCAGTGAAGAGAACTATTATAAAGATATCAAAAGTGAAATCGGACAACTGAACGATAAAATAAAACTTATTCAAAATATGTTTTGGGAAGAGAAGCATCCTGAAACAACTATCTCAACAACTATTCCTCCAGAATTTTCAGAAATATATAAAATTACAAAACAGAGCGGTATGAATTTAGAGCATCTTGACAAAATCATGAATTTATCTATACAACATATGCCTTTAAAAATGAGAGGAAATAGTGAAACTGTAAAAAGATATTTCAAAGCTCTACTTCGCAAAATGATACCAATTCGACAAGAGAGTTTTATAAAAAGACCTAATAAAAAGATAATTATGTTTGTTGGTTCAACTGGAGTTGGAAAAACAACAACTATTGCAAAACTTGCTGCTAGACTCACATTTCAGAGAAAAGAGAATTTTCGAGTCGGTTTTCTAGTACTCGATACTTATAAAATTGGTGCTTTGGAACAGCTAACCCAATATGCAAGAATGATGAAACTTCAAATTGATACAGTAACATCTGCTACCGATTTTGCAGAAAAATTAGATGAGATGAGTAACAATGACTACATTTTTATCGACACAATGGGAAGCTCTCCTTACGATGTTGAAAAGATAGAGATGTTGAAAGAGTATTTAGATAAAGGAAATTATGTTCACGAAATTGAAGTGACAATGGTTCTACCAAGTAGTCTAAAATTTGAAGACCTCAAAGAGGGATATAATAGCTTCTCAAAATTAAATATAGATACAATAATATTTACAAAACTTGACGAAACAAAAGGGTTTGGGAATATATTTAGTCTAATCCATGATATTCAGAAACCTATAAGTTACTTCTCAATAGGACAAGAGGTTCCAGAAGATATTATTGTGGCAAAAAGTGACTATTTGGTAGATTCCTTACTGAATGGTTTTAAAAGGAAATAGATGGCAGTTGGGGATATGAACAATCAAGCAAATAAACTACAACAGATGGTAGATAGTAAGAAAGGTGGTTCAACTGAAGAGAAACTGAAAGGTAAGAGGACACATTTTATCGCCATCACAAGTGGAAAAGGTGGAGTTGGGAAATCGACTATTAGTGCAAATCTTGCCTATATATTTTCAAAATATGGTTACAAAGTTGCTGTTTTTGATGCTGATATTGGATTGGCAAATTTAGATGTTCTCTTTAATGTTAGAGTGCGAAAAAATATAGTTCATGTCTTAAAAGGAGAAGTGAAACTAGAAGATATTTTGGTAGAAGTTCAACCAAATCTGACTCTAATTCCTGGAGATAGTGGTGCTGAAATTTTCAAATTTGATAATACAACTATGTTTGACTCTCTTATAGAGCAGTCTCTAATTTTAGATGATTTAGATGTGATGATAATAGATACTGGAGCAGGAATTGGAGGTCATACTCAGATGTTCCTAAACATAGCTGATGATATAGTTGTTGTAACAATTCCTGACCCAGCTGCAATAACAGACGCTTATGCAACTATAAAATTGACTTCCAAAAAGAGAGATGAAGTAAGTCTAATTTTAAATCAAGTATCTTCAGAAAAGGAAGCATTAGCAATTTTTGGAAAGATAGATAAAGTAGCAAAAATAAATATTGGTCATCAATTCCAACTAGACTATCTTGGAAAAGTGCCAAGAGACAACAATGTAGCAGTTTCAATTAAGAAAAGAATACTTTTTACAAAAGAGTTTCCTTATGCTGGAGCAACAACAGATTTAGAGAGAGTTGCAAGACAGTTAGCCAAAAGATTAGAATACAATATGCTAACAGAGATAGATGATAGTAGTTCTGGATTAACAGGACTTTTTAACAGGTTACTAAAACAGTTTCATTAGGAATAGTTATGATTATCTATAATATTAAAAGTTTTATAACAGTTTTTGGATTTTTTGTAGGATTGCTATATGCAACTTTAGTAACAGACAACCCAATAGATTTAGTTGTCTATACAATTCTTTTTGTTATTGGTTTCTACTCCTTTGCCAATCTATTTTTAGCATTTTATATTAAGAACGTTGATGTTAAAATTGGCACTAAATTTCCACAAAAAATTTTTGAAGAAGATTTAAATAGAGTAACCAAAGAGCTTGAAAAGAAAGAGGAGGAGTTTATGCCTCAAAAAGAGCGATATAAGGTTACTATAAATAAACAGATAGAAAAGATTGAAGAGAGTCAAAAGTAGATGAGTTATGAGAGTGAATTAAAGTATCAGAAAGACCAACTAGCAATAGAGTATCTTCCAGCTGTAAAGTCTATGGCATTTCGTTTAAAAGAGAGATTACCTAGTTTTATTGAATATTCAGACTTGGTTTCTATTGGAACAGAAGAGTTAGTAAAGTTGGCAAGAAGATATGATGAGACACAAAATGACTCTTTTTGGGGATATGCTAAAAAAAGAGTTTACGGTTCTATGCTGGATTACTTACGCTCTCTTGATGTTATGAGTAGAAATGGCAGAAAACTTGTAAAAAGTATAGATGTTATAATTGATAATTATATGGCAAAACATAATAGAGAGCCTACAAATAAATATCTTGCTGAGAAACTTGATATTTCAATCGAGAAAGTTAGAGAAGCTCGTAGAGCTTCAGAGATATATACTGTTCTCCCCATCAGTGACCATGTAGACTTTGAAGATAGCGAACAGAACCTTATGGAGAAGATTGAGAGCGGAGACCTCTTAAAAAAAGTTAGAAATGTTTTAGAGACATTTACAGAAAGAGAGCAACTTGTAATTCAACTATACTATTTTGAAGAGTTGAATTTAAAAGAGATAAGTTCCATTTTAAAAATTACAGAGTCTCGAATTTCACAAATTCATAAATCTGTATTAAAAAAGATTAAAGAAGAGTTAAAGGAGTAGAAAATGGCTGATATTCTTACTCAAGAAGAGATTGACCAACTTTTAAATGATGACAGTTCTGGTGGTGATGATGGAAGTATAGATAAACCTTTTGGTTCAGATGAAGATGATGATGATGGTGGTGGATATGAAGCACCAGCTGCTCAAGATATTCAGATAACTCTATATGATTTTAAAAGACCAAATAGGGTTTCTAAAGAGCAGATAAGGGCTTTTAAAAGTATTCATGACAAATTAGCTAGAACCTCATCATCACAAATTTCAGCAATAATGAGGTCTATTGTTGAGATACAACTGCACTCAGTAGACCAGATGACTTATGGAGAGTTCCTAATGTCTCTACCAAACCCAACAAGTTTCAATGTTTTCTCAATGCGTCCTCTTGAGGGAAATGGAATTTTGGAGGTAAACCCAACTATCGCCTATCCACTTATAGATAGAATTTTAGGTGGAAAAGGGGAGTCTTTTGATATGGGTTCTCGAGAGTTTTCCGATATTGAGATGTCTCTTTTTGAGACAATTTTGCGAATTCTTATGGATAATCTCCGAGACGCTTGGAAAGTTGTAGAAGAGATAAATCCAGTTATTGAACAGAAAGAGTCAAGTCCAAATGTTGTCCAAATTGTTGCTCAACAAGAGATTGTTGTTATGATTGTTATGGAAATTACAATGGGACAATCTTCTGGAATGATGAATATCTGCTACCCTGTAATTGCTCTTGAGTCTGTTTTACCAAAACTTGCAAGTCGAGACCTTATGCTTAATGAGAGTGGTTCTAAAAAGAGTAGAAATCAAGATTTAAAAGTTGTTCTTGGAGGAACAAATGTTGGAGTTGAAGCATTTTTAGGTGGTGCTGAAATTACACTGCAAGAGATATTGGATTTAAAAGAGGGAAATATCCTCAAATTGGATACTGGTATTGATGATGGTGTAATGGTAAGTGTGAATGGGAAACATAGATTTATTGGAGATATTGGAGTTAAACGGTATCGAAAATCTATAAAAATTAGAGAGAGAATTCATAGTGAAGCTGATGAGCTTAAAGAGGTTCTTGAAGAGATTTCCGATTATAGAGAAGATAGAGGAGAGTTTTGAGCCTAGAAAAAGGGCTTTTAGCTGAAGAGAAAAGTGTTAAATTTCTTGAAAAGAGAGGATTTGAAATTCTCACTAGAAATTATCACACAAGATATGGAGAGATAGATATCATTGCAAAACATGGAAATACTCTCCATTTTATTGAGGTAAAGAGTGGAAGAAATTTTAATCCTATTCAAAATATGACAGAAAAGAAATTGGAAAAAATTCTTAAAAGTGCTGAAATATTTCTTCAAAAAAGAGATAGAGATGAGCTACTTTCAGTAGACCTCATCACTGTTCAAAAAGAGCAAATAGAACTTTTTGAAAATATCTCAATTTAAAAATCTAACCTCAAATCCATGCTTTTCTCCTATCTCTTTACCCTCTTTCCCTCTGCATAGATATAAGATTTTCTTTTCTGGAATTGCAAAATCGTATCTGTATATCTTCTCTCTCGCGATTATAAAATCCCTCTTTCCAGAAACTCCCAATTCTGAAATTAGCTCTTCACATCTCTTTTGAGTTTTTACTTCTGGAATATGAGTCTCAAATCTCTCCCCATTTATAAGACGACTTCTAATTTCAAAAAATTCTGAAGATTCTGTTTCAAAGATTTCTCTCTTTTTTCGAAGATATAAAACTCTATCTAATGCTGTTTCCAAATCTTTGAATCCAAGCCAATACTCAAATTTGAGATATTTGCTATCAAATTCGGAATCGAGTTTTAAAATTTCAAGATGTTTTGATTCCAAATTTAAAAGATGGTATCGAATTGAGTTCTTATCAAATTTAGAATCTCTCTCTTTCAAAAATCCATTTTCTAAATATAAATCCAATTTGGAGATATCTAAAATTTTGGAAAGTTCATTTTTATCTATCCACTCTGGTATCGGTTCTATCTCAACAGAACTTCCAGCCATAGAGCAACCAGCTTTTGCATTAGAGATGACAACATCATAAAATGAGTCAAAAAGGGCATTGCTGAAAAAGAGTTGTTCAAGATTTCTAGGTTTGATGGTCTGTTTTCGAAGTTCATTTTCATCAAGAACTTTTACTCTACCATTTTGAATAACTCCTAAAACAGTTTTTCCATTTAGATGAGTAAATTTGTATGAGAAATTCTCTATTTTGTAATTTGGGTCTAAATCTAAAATTGGAGTATGGTCAAGATTTTCCAACTCTGCATCATCAACTTCAATCTCTTTTAGAAACTCCAATGTTTCTAAATTTTTATCTAAAAAGAGAGTCTCTGTATCAATACCTAAAGAGATAGCTCGAGTTCTCATCATAATATCTAAAGTGATGAGAGTAACTCTATTTTCTAAAATCTCTTCAACATCTTTTGTAATCTCTAAAATCTTCTTATCATTAATAATATTCTGTTGTGAAGAGTCTTTGTGAGAATATCTCTCTTTTGATGGGATATAAATTGAGATTTTAAAGTCACCTCTTTTAAGTTCAGTAGAGATAATCTTAATTCCCTTTTCTGGAAATTGGAGGGTCTCTTTAACTTCTATCTCTTGAATAACTCGACCAAATGCACGGGCTTGAAAATTTATTTCGTCAAAACCGCTCTTTTTTGCATCAACCTCATCAAGAACAGTTTCTGGAATGATGATGAGGTTCTCTCCCTGTCCAGAAAGTATCTCAACATTGTTGCTATCATTTAAGATAATATTTGTATCTATTATAAATATCTTCATTTTAAAAGTGTAGCAGAGAGATAGCAAATTGATACAATTACTAAAAAAAGGGGGACTGACCAAATAGAGTATTTTTAGGCTTTAGCAACCTATATGTCATTTCGAACCCTTTAGGGTGAGAAATCTTTTATATTACTTCGATTAAAACGATAAGTTTCCAAGATTTCTCAATCGCTACGCTCATTTCGAAATGACAAGAGAGGGAGAAGCCTATTTGGTCACCCCAAAAAAAGGTTAGCAGTTGAATAGAGATATAAATTTTTCTCTCTGGTTAGATTTTATAGAGAAGTCATTTCTTCAAAGTGTAGAGTTTCAGAAACTTATAGATGATGGTGTTATAAATGGGGCTACTTCAAATCCAGCTATTTTTCAGAAAGCATTTCAATCTCCAGCTTATAGAGAAGAGATGGTAAAGTTACAGAAAGATGACTTATCTCCAAAAGAGATTTATGAAAAGTTAGCAATTGAGGATATAAAATATACAGCTGAAAAGTTACTTCCTCTCTTTAAAGATGATAATATGGGTTTTGTCTCTATTGAAGTAGACCCATTTTTTGCAAATGATAGTGAAGCTACTATCTCTGAGGGAGTTAGACTATTTGAAGAGATTGGAATGCCAAATGTGATGATAAAAATTCCTGCAACAGAGGCTGGATATATCGCAATGGAAGAGCTTTTTAGTAGAGACATTCCTGTAAATGCAACTCTCATTTTTACTCTCGAGGAGGCTCTAAAATCTGCTGAAGCGATGAGTCGAGGTTTAGAAAAGAGTTCTAAAAAGAGTTCAAAAGGGGTTCTCTCTGTTTTTGTAAGTCGATTAGATGTTGCTACCTCATCAACTCTATTTGGAGTTGCAAACTCTTCTAAGATATATAGAGAGATTTCTAAAAGAGGTTTTGAGAATATTACAACTCTTTTTGCTTCAACTGGAGTTAAAAATCCTGAGCTTTCAGAGGATTACTATATTAGAGAACTTCTTGCAAAAGATAGTGTAAATACTGCACCTCTAAAAACAATATTAGCCTATTCAGGAGATAGTGTTGAGAAACTCCCTTGGACTCCACAAAGAGAAAATGAAGTTATTTCTCAAATTCCAAATTCTGATGAGGTTCTCAAAGAACTTAAGTCTGCTGGACTTAAAGCGTTCGAGAACTCATTTCAAGATATCTTAGACTCTTTAAAAAAGTAGATTTTAGAAGTTTCTATTTTACAACAAGATTTACAAGTCGGTTTGGAACAACTATCTCTTTTATGATATTTTTTCCATCTAACCACTTGTGAACTGTCTCTTTTGCAACTTTTAAAATCTCCTCTTTAGAAGTATCAGGAGATACAGAAATTTCACCTCTTTTTTTACCATTTACACTAACACCAAGAGAGATTTCATCTTTCTCTAAAACACCTTCTGGAGTAGAGATAATTCCAAAATTTCTTCTACCAAAGAACTTTTCAGAGAGTTCCGTTGCGATATGTGGAACAATAGGCTCTAAAATATTTAGTAGCACCCAATATCCCTCTGTCCAAATATCTCGATTTTGTTGCTTTTCAAGACCATTGATAGCTTCCATGACTCCAGCAATTAGAGTATTGAATGTGTGACTTTTTCCAAAAACCTCATCAGCTCTATTTAGAGCTTCATAAACTTTTCGCCTAGCAAACTTCTCCTCTTTGGAAAGTTCTCCAAATTTCGGTATTTCTGAAACCTCATCAACATTTTCACTTTTTGCAACAAATCTTTTTAGAAATTTGAAAGCTCCATCAACACCTCTATCATTCCACTCAAGCTCTTTTGTTGGAGGTGCTGTAAAAAGTATAAAGAGTCTGGCAGTATCAGCACCATATTCTGAAATGATTGCATCAGGGTCTACTGTATTTCCTTTACTTTTGGACATTTTTGCACCATCTTTCAAAACCATTCCTTGAGTTAAAAGATGGTTGAAAGGTTCAGAAATTTCAACTCTTCCCATATCTCTTAAGAGTTTTGTAAAGAAACGAGCGTAAAGAAGATGCAAGATAGCGTGTTCAATTCCGCCAATGTAATGGTCTACTCCACCCCAATATTTTGTATCTCCAATTGCCTCCTCTTTTGGATTTTTAGCCGTGTAGTGAAATTGATACCAAGAGGATTGAACAAAAGTGTCAAGAGTGTCTGTTTCCCGTACTGCATCTTCACCACAAACTGGACAAGTTGTATGTTTCCAAGTTGGATGCTTTTCAAGTGGATTTCCCTCACCTGTAATCTCAACATCATCAGGTAGTGCCACAGGTAGGTTTGTTTCAGGAACAGTACCGCAAGAGTCACAGTGAACTAATGGAATTGGTGCACCCCAATATCTCTGTCTTGAAATTCCCCAATCTCGTAATTTGTAATTCTCTACACCCTCTCCTAAAGCGTTCGCCTCAAAGTGGGAGATGATACTTTCTCTAGCTACTGATGAGGTGAGTCCCGAAAAGTCTCCAGAGTTTTGCAAGATACCATCTTCTGTAAATGCTTTATCTTTTGGAAGCTCTCCACTTTTTGGAAAAACCACCGCTACTTTCTCAACTCCATACTTTTCAGCAAACTCAAAATCTCTCTCATCATGAGCAGGAACTGCCATAACTGCACCAGAACCGTAGTCGATAAGAACAAAGTTAGCTACCCAAACAGGAATACTCTCTTTTGTTAGTGGGTGTTTTGCAAAGATACCAAGTTCAATACCCTCTTTATCCATCATTGCCCGTTCCCGATTAGAGGTATTTCTAACTCTCTCTATCCAAGCTCTCTTCTCTTCTGGTAGAGTATCTAAGAGTTCTGAAACAATTGGGTGTTCTGGAGCAAGAGCAGTGTAAGTAACACCAAAAATAGTGTCTGGTCGAGTTGTGAAAACAGAAAAGTTATCGATTTCTCCAACTTTCTCTTCCAATTTGAAACGAAATTTCAGACCTTTACTCTTTCCAATCCAATTTTCCTGCATTATTCGAACTTGAGATGGCCAATTTGGTAGTTTCTCTAAATCTCCTAAAAGCTCTTCAGTATAATCTGTAATTCTTAAATAGTACTGCTCCATCTCTTTCTGAACAATTTCAGTATCACACCTCCAACACTTTCCATCGATTACCTGTTCATTTGCAAGAATTGTTAAATCGTGAGGACACCAATTTAGATTTGCTCTCTTTTTATAAAGTATCTTTCTATTCCAAAGTTCTATTATAAATTCTTGTTCAAACTTTGTATACTCAACATCAGAAGTAGCAAACTCTCTATCTTTTGAAAAAGAGAGACCAAGAGATTGAAGTTCTTTTCTCATATAGTCAATATTTTCATAAGTCCACTTTTTAGGGTGAACTCTGTTTTTTATAGCAGCATTTTCAGCTGGCATTCCAAAAGAGTCCCAACCTATCGGATGAAGAACATTAAAGCCTTTTTGTCGATAGTGTCTCGCGAAAGCGTCCCCAATTGTGTAGTTTCGAACATGTCCCATATGAATTCTTCCACTTGGGTATGGAAACATACTCAAAACATATTTCTTCTCTTTTTCAGAATTCTCTTCTGGCTCAAAACTTCGGTTCTCTACCCAAAATTTCTGCCACTTCTTTTCCACTTCATGAGGATTGTAAACCATTTGTTACTCTTTTTTTGAAAGTTTACAAAAAAAGCTCTCGTTTTCTTATTTTTAAAATTTTGTAAAAAACGAGTTTTGAACTGCTCCTTTAAAACGAAGAGTCTTATCTGTTTTCTCTAAATAGAGTGTATCTCCACTTTTTGGAAAAACAGTAACTTTAGAAGAGACAAGGTCTTCAGAAACTGCTCTTAAAAAACAACCAGCCATTCCAGTTCCACAAGCAAGAGTCTCATCTTCAACACCCCGTTCATAAGTTCTTACAAATAGATTTCCATTTTCCACTTTTACAATATTTACATTTGCATTATATTTGTATCGCAATTTTCTAGCTTCAGAAATTGAGAATTCACTTATATCATCTCGAATAGAGACAAGATGAGGAACTCCAGTATTTACTAACCACCAGCTCCAACCAAACTCTTTTATATCTCTTCTAATAATTTTTGGTGGAGTTAAATCAGTTGTCACCTCATCACCCTCTACACTACATCCTATCTCTCCAGCACCTGTCATAAAAACCATTTCACTATTTGCAAGACCATTTTTAAAAGCGTAATGTGCAGTAGCTCTACTACCGTTACCACACATCTCTGCTGTACTACCATCTGAATTGTAAAAGAGCCACTCAAAATCTAAAGTGTCATGAGGAATAAGAGCAATAAACCCATCAGCACCAACTCCTGATTGTCTATTGCAAACTCTTTTTGCAAAATCTGAAAAATCACTCTTTTTAAAAGTGTGAGAAATTAAAAAATCATTTCCATTTGCATTATACTTTTCAAGTAACAATTAAAACTCCTTGTTCAGCTGATAACATTTTCACATTCTCTTTTATATCTCCACCCCAAATAGCACTAACCATTGCTATCATATCAGGCTCTTTGTCTCTAATTAGAGATATGTTGTTGCAACTAATTCCACCAATAGCACATATTGGAACTGTTAGCTCTTTTTTAGCCTCTTCTAAAATTTTGAGTTCAACTATCTTAGAGTTTGGTTTTGTTCCTGATAAGAAAAATGAACCAAATGCCACATAGTTTGCACCAAGTTTTTCAGAGTTCTTCGCTTTCTCAATATCTCCATAACAAGAGACTCCAATAATGCCATCAAATTTTTTTCGAACTTGAATTAGCTCCATATCATTCTCTCCAATATGGATACCAGAAGCACCAACTTCTATGGCTAAATCGACTCTATCATTTAGAATAAATGTAGCACCATACATATCTACAACAAGTTCTCTTAATTTCTTAACAACTTCTCTAATTTCATCATCAGATTTTGATTTATTTCTATATTGAATAATTGAGATACCAGTTTCTAAAGCCTCTTGAACTTTTTCGACTACCACCTCATCAGGAGTAAGGATTTCATCTGTAATTGCATACATTCCACTTAGTTCCATAAATAAATCCTCTAAATATAATTTCTTTATCTTATCAAATACTAAATGAAAATTTAGCTACTTTTTTAGATGTTAGAATTTTATAAAAAAGATGAAAAAAAATATATTAGACTTTTCCAAAGAGGAATTAAAAAGTAAATTTGGTTTTAGAGCAAAACAGTTATATCACTGGATTTATCAAAAAGAGAAACAGAACTTTTCCGAAATGGAGAATCTCCCAAAAAAGTTACGAGCAGAATTGGAAGAGAGTTATAAAATCTCAAATTTAGAAACTCTTCAAAAACAGGAAGCTAGTGATGGTACTGTTAAATATCTTTTTCGTTTACCAGATGGTAGAACAGTTGAAACAGTTCTAATTAGAATGAGAGAAGAGAGAGTTGGAGAGAGTGGAGATATTCTTCAACAAGCACGATATACAGTTTGTGTTTCTACCCAAGTTGGTTGTAAAGTTGGTTGCTCTTTCTGTTTAACAGCAAAAGGTGGTTTTGTAAGAGACCTTTCAGCAGGTGAGATTGTGGAGCAAGTTTTAACAATTCGAAGAGAGTTACAAAACAGTACAAAAGAGAATGTAGTTTATATGGGTATGGGTGAGCCTCTTGACAACTTTGACAATCTTGTAAAAGCGATAAATATTTTACAAGATGAAAACGGTCTTGCTATTGCTCCTCGTCGTCAAACTGTTTCAACAAGTGGAATTTCAACAAAGATAGACAAATTAGGCTCTTTGGATTTAGGAGTTCATATCGCTATCTCTCTACATGCTGTTGATGATGAGGTTCGAACAGAACTAATTCCAATGAATAAAGCCTTCAATATTCAATCTATCATTGATGCTGTAAAACGATTTCCTTATGATAATCGTAAAAGAGTTATGTTTGAATATCTTGTAATTCGAAATGTAAATGACTCTCTTCAAAGTGCAAAAAAACTACTGAAACTTCTCGACGGAATTAAGGCAAAGATAAATCTTATCTACTTTAATCCTCATGAAGGTAGCGAATTTCAAAGACCTACTGAAAAAAGTATGATGGAGTTTGCTGATTATCTTAATCAAAGAGGACTTCTTGCAACTATCCGAGCTTCAAAAGGTATAGATATATCCGCTGCATGTGGACAACTCCGAGAACAGAACTTATAAAGAAATTTTTTCTAGTAGTTCTGGAAACTTCTTTTCATAAAAGCGGACTTGAGTTTCGGTAGAAAGACCGTGAGTGCTTATCACATTTCTTCCAAATTCTAAACCGCTTTTTGTAATACTCCAGAAAAATTTCTGAACTGCTTCCTCTTTCTCATTTCCATCTTCATCTACTACAACTCTCTTTTTCGAGGAAGCTCGAAACTTCTTTTCAATGAAACCTTTCTCTTCTAATAAAGCATTCACTTTTCTAGCACTCATTTTTATTCCATTCTCTTTGAGTAGGTGAGTTAGCGAAAATGAGGCGTCTCCATCAACATACTCTGGAAGATATACAGTTTCAAGATTTAATTTTTTATAGAGTTTTCTCATCATTTTAATACGGTCGTCCGAAGAGATTGCCAAAGTTTCAAAAGTGAATTTTAATGCTGAAAGATTACTTTCGAGATTTGCATTTTCAGATGAGGTTTCAATGATTTCTCTCATTTTGAAAAACTCTTTTGTAAGCCTCAATTTAAAATCTACTACTTTTTCAGAGTTTCTAAGAAGAGTCATGAGAAAAGTTGATTGCGGTTCATCGAGAAAGTAGGTAACATTTTGGACTTCCCCTCTCGACTTACCATCTTTTGTTTTTCTTTTTAAACCCTCATTTTTAAAATGAAGGTTTCCGAGACTCTCAAATTTATCTCGATATTTGTTAATTAGATTTCTAACAGAAACCTCTTTATTATTGGTTTGCTCTGCTATAACTCGATGAGATACAAGCGGTATATCATTAACTAGTTCTACGATTTTATCAGACATAAAAAATCCTTTTATCAGGTTTAAACTTTTGCATTTAAGTCTTCTATCATTCACAATTTGGCAATATTGCTAACAAGAAATTTAAGAATAGAAACCTAAATTTGTCGCTACGGTTTCTATTTTGACTTTTAAAGTCTATAATATATTTTCTTGAAAATAGCTTAAAAACAATCATACTGAATATATTAACATTCTATAAGAATTTAAAAGGAGATATTGTGGATTATATGAACTTTAGAAAATCTCTAAAAAAAATGAGATTAACAGTAAAAGATTTTTCAAAACTAATAGGTTTTACATATACAAGTGTAACAAGATGGAACTCAACAGAAATTCCATATTGGGTCGGGAACTTTGTTGAAACTCTTGAACTTCTCCCTCTTGAGCAGAGAGAAAAGTTTTTTCAAGAAAAGTTAGGAGAAAAGTAGTTTTACTTCAATCCAATTGGGAAGTCGTTTCCGTGCATATTTGCATTTGGAAGTTGTTCGTAACCCCATTTCTCAAAAGTGAGTTCTGGAACTCTCTCTTCAAGATGTGAGGAGAGTTCTCGGACTGTCAGTTTTTTATCATTTCCGAAATCGCCTTGTAATTTTTCAAGAAGTGCGAAAGTGAAAACCCCATGACCTTTGTAGCCCTCATAGGCAACTTGGTCTTTTGAACTTGCCATAATTGTAGCTCTTCCTGTTGCTCGAACAAATTTTTCAATAGCCGTTTTTTGAGCGAAACCGCCTCGGTTCATTGCAAAACTTCCCGAATTACAAGTGTCTAACATTGTAAGAGATTTTGTAGTTTTGATTTGTGCGAAACCGTCACTGAAATCCTCTTGAGAAATCGCACTTTCCCGAACTGACTCTTCACCTTTGTAGCGGAAGTTGTAAGGAATGAAAAAGTATTTTCCAGTTTGTTTGTCGGTAACACCGTGTCCAGCGATATAGAATACGAAAAGGTCGTTTGGAGTAGCCTTTTTTCCAATCTCTTCAAAAGCGTCAAGTATCTTCTCTTTTGTTACATCAGAGTCGAGAAGTTTTGTTATATCCACTTTTTGGAAAAGTTTTTTGGAAACTTTAGGTAGAGTTTCAACTATCGCCTCAACATCGGGAACAGCGTAATTTAACCATAAATCTCCATCTCGATACTTATTTACTCCAATTGCCAAAATATAGAGATTTGGTTTTATAACTTTTGGAGCAGAATAGGAGATAGAAATGGTATCTCTTTCACTTTCGATAGTTCCAGCAGAATTTGTAGCAAGAACTGAAATTTCGTTTTCACCATCTTGTAAGGAGATTTCTCTTTTTACAATTCGACAAACCTCATCGCTACGGTCTCTCACAAGAATTCGAGTTTTATCAATTGGAACTCCATTTAGTAGAATTTGGAAGTTTCCAACTCCACCATCTTTTTCACAAACTTCTACTTGAATTGGAAAATTGCTACTTTTCGATTTTCCAGAGGGCGAAACGATTTCTAGTTTTGGAGGAAGTCCATCGGTGAGAATTCTATTTACATCGATGTTTTTCGCATACTCTTCTAAACTCTCTCCATTGAGTGCTTTGGCGATGAGGTCGGGTCTATAAAACTCTTCCAACTTATCAGCAGAGATATATTCCGCCTCTCTTTCCGCACCCTGATTTATGTGAAAACCTAAAAGAGATTTTCCACCTTTTGAACTTGTATAGAAGTTTTCGGGCGTCCATGCTACCCACTCATTTTCTGAAGTGAAGAGTAGAGAGAGTTGGGGAGAATAGGAAGGAGTTTCTGAAGTGATTTTGTAGAGAGAGAAACCAAGAATTTTTAGCATCTCTTCATTTTTGAAGACCTCTTCTCGACTCCAGCCTAATTGCTTTTTAGCTTCGGAAATCAGTTCTTCATTTACCTCTTTTTTTGGAGTGTAGTTTTCTATCTCTTTCAAATCCCAAATCCGAACTGTTTGGTCAGATGAACCAGAAACAAGACGATTTCCATCTAATGCAATACTCAAAACTTCTCCATTATGTCCAACAAGATTTGCAATCTCATCTCCAGAGAGGTTGTAGATTTTTAGATGTCCATGGCTTCCACCTGAAACAATTTTATCTCCCCAAAAACCGTAGGTTCTATGTTGGTATCCATTCCAACCTTCTCTTACAATTTTTGCAACAACTTTTCCATTTTTTCGGATTTCTAAAACAGCATCTGAATAGCCGTAACTTCCGCCTGATGAGTGGTGGAGGGAGTATTCCGCCCCGTCATGCCGAACTTGTTTCGGTATCTGAGACCCTGAAACAAGTTCAGGGGGACGACTGTCAAACTCAAATGTTTTTAAATTGAAATAGCGACGAAGAGTAGAGCGATTTGTATGGTAGTCTCCAATTGCATCAAAAACATTCCCCCAGCCAATCATATCTCCAGAAACTCCAACACTCCAAACAATTTCACCACCTCCAATGATTTTTCTCTCTTCTACTCCAGGAACAGCATTCCAGATATAGATTTCATTGTTGCTTCCGCCTCCAGAAACTGCGGTGGAGTTATCGAGAAAATTTACAGCTTGAGTTGCATTTGTATGTTTTTGAAAAGAGGCTATTTTTGAGTAGTTATTTGTTTCATAGATATTTACATTGTTTGGAGTAGAACCACGACCCGAAATCAACTTCTTTCCATCTGGAGAAAAAGCTAAACCAACTGGAACTGTTTCAGAGAGAATCTTCTTTTTTAAATTTAGATTCTTATCAAAAATTAGAATTTCATTTCCTTTTCCACAAGTTGCAATATCTTCTCCGTTTGTGGCGATATCTTTGAGTGTTTGAGAGTGTTGATACTCACCTACCTTTTTTCCTGAAAGAGTGTGGAGGGCAACTCTGTTGTCGTAACTTGCCGTAGCTAAATTCCATTCTGAACGAAGTGAAGAATCTAAAGTTGGAACAAAAACAACTCCATAAACAAAGTCGGTGTGAAAAGAGATAGTTGTTTTAAGTCTCCACTCTGAACGAAGTGGTCGCTCTGCTATCTCAGAGTGAGAGAGTTCCCAAATCTTTGCAGTTTTATCAGCAGACCCACTAGCTAAATATTTTCCATCAATAGAAAAAGCTAAATCGGAAACAGCATTTTTGTGAGATTTAAGAATCTGAAGAAGTTTTCCAGTTTGAAAATCGTAGATTCGGATTTGTCCATGATTTAAATTTGCATTTTTACTTGCTTCTTCAAAATAACCCCCAACAGCTAAAAACTTCTCATCTGGAGAGAGTGCAATGGCGTAAATCATTCCCTCCATTCCCTCTCCAATTTTTCCAAGAATTTTTCTCTTCTCTCTTCCCGTTTTGGAGTCACAAACTCGAACTGTTTTATCATCACTAGCAGAAATCAAATCTCCACTTTTCGTAACTAAGATTTTTCTTATCAGAGCCGAATGTCCGCCTGTATCAAGTTTGAAAACCGCCTCTTTTTCCGTCTTTTCTTCCTCTTCTGGAACGACAATAGTTTCATTTTTCTCTTCTGGAACGACAATAGTTTCATTTTTCTCTTCTGGAACGACAATAGTTTCGTTTTCCTCTTCGACCTCTTTTGGAACAGAACCAACTTTCTTCGTAGAACACCCAACAAAGAGCAGAAGAACCGCCAAACCTAAAAAACTATATTTCATAGCTTCTCCTTTTTTTGTAATTGTAATATAATTACAGGTATATATTAATTATATACTTGGAGAGATTTTGAAGTGTTTGGAAGTAGCAAAATATAAATCATTTGATTGGGACAGTGGAAATATAGATAAAAACTTAAACAAGCATGGTTTAGATTATTTTACGATAGAAGAGATTTTTTTCAATCAACCTCTAATTGTTGTTGAAGACTTTGAACATTCAGAAAGAGAAGAGAGATGTTATTCACTTGGAAGAACTGATAAATCTGAAGTTCTATTCACAGTTTTTACAATTAGAAACGATAAAATAAGGGTGATTTCGTCACGAAAAGCAAACAGAAAAGAGAGAGAGATTTATGAAGAATTTAAAAGAGATACCAGAGTTTAATTCTGAAGAGAGTGAGAAAGAGTTTTGGGAAAATGAGAGTAGTGAACATTTTGTAGATTGGGAAAAAGGGAAAAAGGTTATCTATCCTAATCTTCAAAAGAGCAATAAAACTATCTCTATTCGACTTCCTGAAGATATGCTTTTTCAGATAAAACAAGAAGCAAATAAAATTGATGTTCCCTACCAATCTCTAATGAAAATTATCTTAAGTAAGGGTCTTCAAGAACTATCTTATTTAAGAAAGAATATGAGCGAAGCAATTGAGAAATCTTAAACCCTCGGACAAATTTGTCCGAGCCTCTAATAAGCTGGTGAAAACGACTTCTTCTCAAAAACTTACTGAAAAATTCTGATTTGGAAAGACTCTCGACAAGAGAGAGAAAACTGTAAAATTAGAGAAAATGAAAATTGAAAAACTTTTTGAAAACAAGAAAGCA
>JAMJTW010000006.1 GCA_024281175.1 Candidatus Thiovulum imperiosus | reverse complement strand
GACACTCATCTTCATAGGTAAGACACTCTCTTTCAGAAAGAGTAGTGCAATTTGCAAAAGCAAAAGTTGTAAAAGTTGCGAGTAAAAGTAGTTTTTTCATTCTATCTCCTTAGATGTATTGCATGGTCTTGGAAAGTAGTATGAATTAGTATTAAGATAATCAACTAACTCATTTAAAACTTCGTCATCTTTCACCCAAGCTGGAAACATATTTCCAAAATAAGAACCAAAACCATATTTGCTAATTGCAAGATACTGATTAGATGTTTGATTGAAATAGATATCAAGGTCTCCTATATATCTATCTGTAGGTTTAAGAATATCAATATCACAACTATCATTAGTTATCCAACCATCTTCATTAGTATATGCACAGCCGATAAATAGAGTTTCATACTTAATACAGAAATTAGTTTTATCATAAATATGAAACTCTCCTCCAAAGCATGAAGAGTCATCTAAAATATATTCACTTGTTTCTATAATAGAACACTCTTCAGAAACATAGCATTGCTCTCTATTTAAGGAATAACAATCGGAAAGATTTATGTCTTGAGAGACATTTTCTTCTTGAGACATATTTGTATCTCCTCCAGAACTTTCACATCCCAAAAAAAGCAAAGGCAAAAGTAAAATATACATTGCCTTTACCAATCTTTTGGTCTATGTGACATAGCTAAGCCGAAGATAAAAGCATCTTTATAATCTTCATGAGAAGTATCTAGTCTCCTCTTTCTAACTTCCACTGTGTAGTAACCTCTTGATGGAGGTATGAATTCAACTACCTCAAAAGTGTTTATATCACTTCGAGATTTTGCAATGATTTCTCCATCTTTTTTGATGTATAAGTCATAATCCGCATAAGGTTTGTCTTCTTTCATAGTGTAATCTCCATGAACAAGCCACGCAATCGCTACTCTAACTTTTCTATTAGTATAATAATACGAGAAATAACTTTTATAAATATCATAATAACCATTGCGGAACATATTTTTTGCACTACTTGAAGTTGTTGTTGATAGTCGTATAACATTTTTAGCAAGAGAGTAGTCTAAAGTTCCTGCTCCCTCTTTATTTGTAATTGGAGAGTTATCTAAATATCTATCTTTTGAAACATCATTTACATTTACACTCATTGTTAGTAACAGTGCTTTTAAGAGTTGAGGATTATATTTTAAAAGTCCAAATTGTGCTAAAAGATTTGCTCCAAAACCAGAAGCTACAAAAGGAGATGCATAACTTGAGCCTGATCTTTCTTGTAGTTGTTTTACATCTCCATTAAAATCAAAAAAACCATTTGCAATAAATTCTGGTTTTTCAGCTCCATTGCTTGGGTTGCTCCAAACAAGTTTTTCCATATTGCCAGTTGCTGAACTATAGTTACCAACTGTAATGACATTTAGTCCTTTTCCTGGACTTGTAACGATTTTATCTGAACTGTCATTCTCTAATATATTTCCAGAACTTTTAAAGGATGCAACTCTTGAATTATAAACAAAGTTATCTAACTCTTTATCCCCTGTATCATAACTACTTCCATTATGACCATAAGAGTGATTACTTATATAAATATTTGGAGAATAATTGCTTATATCAAGTGAAAGATTTTTATCAAGACAATAAACAAAAGCATGTTGTGAAGATTTTTGTAAAATGTGACCAACTTTTGTTGCGTGATAAGTCAAGTAGTCTATACTATGACTATATGTTCCTCTCCCACTTTGAAAATAGAACTCATTATTAATATCGTCTAATCTTTCATCAAAACACGCACCTTTGGCTTCCATCATGACAACACCAATATCATCTATGATACTGTTTTCTCCAAGCCATATTGCATCTGGTCGTTTATATTGTGCTAAAGCAGAAACCCAAGCATCCATAAGAGCTTCCCTAATTGAAGAATAGTCTTCAGGTATCGCTTCTTCAACTTCTTCAATACTTTCAACAAAAGAGAAACCTGCTGTAATTTCAGCAACAATTTCTGGCTCTAATTTTTCAACTACAAGTTTTGTTCCATGATTTTCATACTCAATACCTTTGCTTTCCAAAAAAGAACCAACATATTCAGCAATAGCATTTTGTTGAAGAGAGACAATTTCAGTTTCAAAACCTATCTGTTCTCCAGTCTCTTTTGCGAGTTTCTCAAAATCCTCTTCTGTTGCCTCTTTGCCATTTATAGTTTGACTTACGATTTCACCATCTTCTAACTCTATTTCAGCAACCATCTCTTCGACAAAAGGTTCATAGTCGATAGTCTGTAATCTAATTTCCGTTTTTCCGAATAGAAGAGCAAAAGGGAAAAGTGTAAAAATGAGTTTTTTCATTTCTCCTCCAAGAATATATTTTGTTATAAGTTTATATATTTGTATCTGAAAAAAAAGAACATAAAACAATAGAGTTTGAAATTTAAATTTTCTTTAAAAAAGTTTTTAAATATTAGAAATATTTCTCACAGAAGTAGTTATAAGCATTAGACCAAATTTTAAAAAGAGAGATTTTTCAAAAAAAAAAGAGGAAGATAGAATTTCTGCTACCTCTCTTCTTCTTTTTCTTCTATCTGGAAAGGTATAAGCATTCTGATTTCAAAATATCTTCAAAGTATCGGTGAAATGGTTTTGGATAGCAGTTTTATGTGAAAAAGTAAAACTTGGGGTTACCTAATTCAAAAAGAGAGGATTTCGCAACCTAAAATTATAAGATTTTTTAATTTAAAAAATTTAAATTATGGCTATACAGACATTTAGAGGTTTTTTATTAATTTTAAGTTTAATTATTTTTTAAAATGTTTAAAAGTCTTTTAAGAGAGAGCTTTTTTATAATTTTTACAATAACCAAGTTTGGAAATTATATGTAGTATCGTTAAATTAATAGAAAATGACATATAAATTGTAGACTCTTTGGTCAGTTCTGAAGAACCTCCCTCAGAGTGTTTTTAGCTATTTAAAAACTTTTATTGACAAATAGGAGCAAATACATTTACAAGGGCATATCCCTCATTTTCTCCATCTCCAACAATAGTTCCAGCTTTAAAAAGAAGTGGAACACTGCCAATTCGTGTTTCTACGCCGTCAGCAATTTTGAAAGAGAAAGTTCCTCCAGTTGTATCCCATTTCAAAACAGATGTTGAATTTGGAACAATATCTGAAGTACTTCCATCAACTCCAATTGTGCTTCCAGAAGTTACGCTTTCAAGATTTTGAAGACAGATGCTATCTAAGTCAAGATACCAGTGGCTAAGGTCAGCACCGCTACCAGTAGAAGATACCTTTTCTATTTTATAAGTCCAAGTTTCTGTTTCTACATCATAGCTATACTCTGCACTAAATGTGCTTCTTCCAGCTTCAAAACCGCCATTATCATATTTTATAACATCAGCTTCAGCAGAGGAGGAGATATCCTCCTGAACTGCTAGAACTACACTCTTTTCTGTATCTCCACTTCTTAAAGAAGTA
Source organism: Candidatus Thiovulum imperiosus (assembly GCA_024281175.1). Taxonomy (GTDB): domain Bacteria; phylum Campylobacterota; class Campylobacteria; order Campylobacterales; family Thiovulaceae; genus Thiovulum_A; species Thiovulum_A imperiosus. Next base: position 23,546 of record JAMJTW010000006.1, on the reverse strand, counting down.
TCTTGTTTTGTCTCAAATCCACTAGCTCGAACTTGGAAAACAACACCCTCATCATAACTTCTTTGAACTCTTATTTTTGCAATACCATTTTCATCTGTTACACCAGTTCCTAAAACAACTCCTGTAAATTCATACTCCAATGGAGCGTCTCGAAGTTGATTTCTAACTTCAATTTCAGCACCAGAAATTGCATTTCCAGACTCATCTTTTACAGAAAACTCTATCTCAATAGTTGTAACAGCTTGACAAATTGGAGCTTCAATTTTTGTGTAGAGAATAAACCCATCTTCAGTTATAAATTGAGCATCAACTTTTCCAACAGAAACTGTATATTCATCGGATTGAATTGTGTTAAATTCTAAGTTTCCACCATTTGTTGCCCAAGTTATAGAGTTGGCTGTTTTCACACCACTGTTGCTTACATCTTTAATACAGCTTGTATCAAGTTCCATTCTAAACTCTTTTAAAAGCTCATTTCCTGTAACTCTCTGAACATCATAGTTGAATTCATAAGAGCTATTTCCACTTGTGATATGGAGAAGTTTTGCCTCATAGCTACTTCCGATATAGCAACTTCCAGCTGTTGTATAGTAATAGTCTCTTGTAACACCATTAGTTATATCTTTCGCCAGAGTGATATTGTAAGAAGTTGGTTCCGAAACAGTGATAGTTTCTATCTTGGTCTCATATCCAGATTTTGAAGCGACTATTTCATACTCTCCAAGCGGAAGATATGTTACAGCACAACCTGTATAAGTTCGACTTAAACCATCATCAACTATCTCTCCACCTGTTGTGAAAGAGACTCTTTTTTGACCAGTTAAAAGAATATCAACTTTATCAAGAGATGGTTGGCTATCTTCAACTACCTCATCAGTACAGATAGTTGAAAGAACTGCACTCTCCAATTTTAAATCTACTTCCATAATTTCACTGTTGCCAGTCTCCAATCTATTTCCAAGATTTCTCTCATAGATATATCCATTACTAACTATATCAACTTCTCGACCATTCACCTCTTCAGTATAAACAACATTTATAGTTGCATCACTCTGCTGTTTGACATACATTGAGTATTCGCCATTGGAGTCTGTATGCGTATAAACATCTTCAGTAATATCACTGTTTCGATAGTTCACAAATACTTTTGCACCTTCAACAAAATTTCCAGTTGTATTTGTAACAGTTCCACTAACTCTAGTTTCAGGAGTTTTACAAACTGGAACAGGAACTTCTATTGAGATAGCTTCACCATTTGAGAATGATACTTTTAAATTCCCTTTTACTCCATCATCGTAGATGAGGTGTTCTGATGGGCAGTCTGCCATTCCAAATAAGACACTATTTCCATTTGAGTAGATAACTTTTAAGCCACTACTCTCAACACTATATTTTGTAGTCTCTTCTATAATTGAAGTTGGAAGATATTTAATAGTATTACTACTTAATGAAATTAGGAACTCATTTATATCTATATCTCCATTTCTGCTTTTTGAACCGTTGTTTGTAACGCTATAACTCCAGATAGGATTTTGGTCATCTCCAAACTCAACTTTTGTTTCATAATTTACATTTAGGAAATCGCAATATCCATTATCAAACGCCTCATTACTAGCGTCTGTATCATAACAGCCATTTGAAATTGAGTTATAAACAACAGGAGCTTCTTTTTGAAGAATTATCTCCTCTCCACCATTTCCAACCCAGAATTTATTATCTTCAAAGTTGAAATCTGAAATTTCTAAATTTCCGTGAGAGATAATAGAGACCTCTTCTCTTGAAATTGAGAGTCTGAATTCACCGCTACTATTTGGTGTAACAGTTTCAGTTTCTCCTGAAGCGTAAGTTACTGTAATATCACCTGTTACAGGTTTTACCCAACCGATATATTTCTCTTTTCCAGTAAGAGTTGCAGTTTCAACAGAAACACCATTTGAGTAGAGCTTTACAGTTTTGGAAACAGTTTTATATCCCTCTTTCTCAAAAGAGACAACATACTCTCCAGCAGGTAGTTTTACAATTGAGTATGTTCCAGAAGAGTTTGTTGTAAAAGTGTAGTTTGAACCAAAAGATACTTTTACACCCTCAAGAGCCATTCCCTCATCATCAAGAACTCTACCAACAATATTATCAACCATTGGATTTGCTCCAGCAGAGTTTCCAATACAGATGATATTTTTATAGTTCTCTTTGCTCATTCTCTCTTCAATAAAAAAGTCAGAACTTCCTTTTTCAACTCGGAACATCACAGCATAACTCTCTTCACTACTTTCTGCTGTAACATCTTCTGTTCCAGTTCCACTATCTGAAGTTTCAAAACCATCTTCGAGGAAAGTCCAACCATCATCTTCCATTTCAGCTTCTGGTGCTGGTGTTGTTGTCCAGAATTCACCAAGAGGAAGCTCGAAATCTGTGCCAAGATTTGCAAAATAGGTATCTGTAAGTTCAGCTACTGTTGGAACTCTTTTTCTATTTTCATTACATCTTGCTTGAGCCTCTATCCAACTTCCTTGAAGTAGAGCATCTCCACTTTTTATAGTACTGAATGGAATTTTAGCTTCTCCATTTCCTCTATCTTCAAATGCAACATATTTGTAGTTATTTCTATCTTGAGGTTCTGTATGAACATACCCATCACTATTTACTCGTAACATTTTCTGCTGATACAAGATTTCACCACTATCTATATTGGTTTCAGTTTCAAAATCAGAAGTCCAATACTCCAGTCCTCCAAGAATAGAACTAAATTCAGCTACATTTTTGTAATCCTCAATTGAGAGAATTCGATACCCTTTAGCTTTTGCGTATCTTTCAGCATTGTAGTAAGTGAATTTTCTTTCAGGAATAATGACATTTATCGTATTTACAACTGTTACGGTATAAGTTTTAGAGAAAACTTCCTCTTCACAAGAACCCATATTTATAAATTCAGCATCGATATATTTTACAGAGTAGTTAGACCAGATATTGTTGTCTGTTGTCATTTCAAAAACAACTTTTGTAGTTGGAACAGTTGTATCAACTCGTTTTGTAGCTTCTCGACCATCATTATCTAAATCAACTGTATCTCTATAAAGATTTCCACTCTCTATGATTTGGTCTTCATAGTAAGTAGTCCAGAGAACTCTAGCATTTGCTAACTCACCATTTTTTAAACCATCTTTATATATCTCATAATAGGCAACTTTTGCAGGTGGTTCAACAACTTCTGGTTCGCCATCTGGAGTTTCACTCTCTGTAAGAACTGATAGAGCAAGATAGGCTTCTAAATTTTCAGCAAAAATTCTCTCCATCTCTTCTATATCATCAGGATACTCCATATCATCGATTGCACTCTGATACTCTTTTGCTATCTTTTTATAGTTTCTATCAAGAGAGTCATACTCTGTTTTTTTATCATTTGCCAATTTTCTAGCATTTTCAAACTCTACTGTTTTGTTGATGAGGTTTGTAGATGCAGTTACAAATTTGTCATTAGCAGAGTTGAAAACCCCTTGCTTTTCTAAGAAAGTAGCATAGACTGTTTCGTAGTTTGCTTGAGCTTGAGCTACCTCATCGCCAGTAGCACTATTTAGTGTTGCTGTTGCACTATCAAGATCTGTTTGAGCAGTTTCTAATTCTGCTTCTGCACTACTTTTTTCACTTTCGGCAGTAACTTTTTCACTCTCTGCACTCTCCACACCACTTTTCGCTTCCAAATAGGATTTATAAGCCTCATAAGCAGAATTGTGTTTGTTGTAAAGACCATACTCTCGAGAATTTGTAAAGTTTTCAGACTCAATAGTGTAGTCGTAGTAGATAAAGTTTCCACCAATTCCTGTAAGTCCAATTTTGATATTTGTTACAGGTTTTCCAAAATCAACTTCTATCTTCTCGTTTTGAGTTCTATCAGAACTTTTTCCATCTATCTGTCCATTGTCATCTCCCTGAACTCCAAGACCGATACTAACATGGTTGGCAAGTTTATTAGGAGAAGTTGCAACATCAACAAATCCAAGAGGAGTTAAGGTTTCTGAAGTGTATCCTTTTGTTATAACAGAAACATCTCCAAGTGGCGTAGTTTCAGTTTTAGTGTAGATACCACTATTTGAAGTTCCCCACTGCTCAATATTTCCATCGATAACATCTACACCCATATCAGTTCCAAGATGAACATTTTGAGCGTTCTCATTTCCAACTGTAAAAACAACTTTGTAAGTTCCAGTGTAAGAAGAGATGATATTTACACTACGGAAAAGTTTTTGCCATTCACTATTTAGAGCAGTACCGTAGAAATAGATGATTTTAGAATATCCATCTTTGAAAACTGTAAGATTTAAAGAGTTTGCAAACTCCTCATCATAACTTATCATATCGATAGATGAACCATCTCCAACTATTTCGATACTTCCGTTAGTTCTATTTGCAATATCATCATCACAATACATCTCTAAGTCTGAAGCAACAATTTGAGAAGCACCAACTCTAGCTTTGATAGGTTCATTTGAGATGGGATTTTCCTCTTCTCTAATAGCTTCACATCTTGTTACATTCTCTTCATAACTAAGTTGTGGCTCTTCAGCACTACCAACTATTTTTCTGAAATATTGGATATTGAACATTGAACACTTTGTATCAGCATCTACCATAAATGCGTACAAGAAAGTTTCAGTAGAAGATTTGTCTAGCATTGAGTCATCGTTACAGACAACATCTGTATAAGTGTAATTTACATATCCATTGTAGAGAACCTTTGTCGTAACAATTTTTCCACCTTGATATTCACAAATACCATCTCCATCAAGACCGTAACTGTTTGGTCCAATTGGAATTATGATAGGTCTATACTCTAAAACCTCATCATTTTCAGACGCTTCAACTTCTGTAATTACAATTTCAGCACCCTCAAAACATTTTGTAGTGTTGAATTCGCTATGGAAAACATCACCAACATAGTTTTTATAATTTATAACATTTCCACCAAAAGGACAAGTTCCAGAACCAGTTGCTTGAAACCACTCAACAACACCATCACCATTTAAATCTACACCATTGGGATTTGGAATAGTCTTAACAACTTGGTTCATGTTTTCAGGAGTCGCGTTAATACACTCATAATCTGAAAAAATAGTTGGTTCTGTAATATCGGAATTGTCATAATCAGAAGTGTGCTGATACTCTGTTCCTCCAAATGGACAGATAGAGTAAGGGTCTTCCTCTTTTGTCTTCATTGCAACAGCTTCAACTTTATGTTCTCCAAAATAGAAACCATCATCTTGACTGTTACAAACATAGTAAGCTACAAAAGGAATTTCTTCCATAATTCCATTTACAACATTGTAATACTCATCTCTAATTCCACCATTTGGACAATGTTTGTTTCCATCTTCTAGTGGAACATAGTTGTACTGAATAGTGCTATCTACTTCATCATCGTTGTTACAGTGAGCAACCTCTTCCCAAGAGTCTCCAACTGTTCCACCATCTTGTCTATATTTCTGGACGCCATATTTCACACCTCCAGTTGAACATACAACTGTTCCTTCACTATCTGAAAATGTATCAAAAGATTTTGCCTCTCTTTTTGTAACAGTATAGTAAGCAGCTTCACATTTGTAAGAGTTGTAATCAGCGATAAGTCGAGCAACTTTTGCCCTCTCATTTAAAACATACTTCTTATGATGAATTCGAATACCACCATTTGGACAATTCTCATCATCTCCAGCTTCCAACTTATAAGTTGTTGTTCTCTCTGTTTCTGAAGTTTTATCACAATGAACAGTCGAGTAAGTCTCATAAACTCTATCGTTGTTGAAATCAACTTTATACTCTCGAATTAGACCACCATTTGGACAGACATCTGTTGATGCTTCTGAAACAGTTGTTACCTTTTCAAGCTCGATAACAGAATTCTTTAAATGGTCTTCAGCAGAGATATCAGAAACAATAGCACTATCTCCAAAAAGCTCTTTCAATTTCTGTTCAGCAGCCAAACCTTGAAGAGAAAAATCTACATTCTCAAGACCATCAAAACCTTCTGGTAAAACTTCTGGAATCTGAATTCCATTTTCTTGATTTCCATCAGAATCTAAAGATAAAAGAACTCTTGCAACAAATCGAACTCGACTATCGTAAATACTCTCTGTATTGAACATATCAACAAGTGTAACAACTGTTTCAGAAACAGCTTTTCCATCAGCAGTTGAAAAGAGGTCTGCTTTTGCTCTACCAACTATAAGATTTGAGATAGAGAATTCAACTTCAGTAGCCCCTTCAAGAACTGTAAAAGTTCCATCTACACTTGTTGTAAGAGCCGTAGGGTCAGTTGTTTTAAGTTCAACACCACTGCTATCAAATTGAGTTACAGAGAGTCCCTCTACAATAGTATCCACGAAAACACCACTTTGTCCAGTAGATGCAGTTGCTCTAGTAGTTACATCTGTCTCTTCAGGAACCGTAACATCAGGAGTAGTATCTTCGGTTCTAACTTCTACTACCGTATCTTCAGGAGTCGTTACCTCTGGAACAGATACCTCTGGAACAGATACCTCTGGAACTGTTACTTCAGGAACAGATACCTCTGGAACCGTAACCTCTGGAACAGATACATCTGGAACAGAAGGAACACTTGTGGTAGGAGTAGAAAAGTCGCCAGTCCCACTATCTTCTCCACCACAACCGTAAAATAGAGCAAATATTACGAGTAAAAGAGAATAGGAAATGCCTCTCATCGTATATCCTTTAAAATAAATTTGAGTTGGAATTTCCAACTCTATCTACTCTAAAGTCTATAACTTTTTATTTCAATAGTCAATTTTATGCTATTTAAAGAATATATTGGAATGTTATTTTGTATTATTTTTATATCTTGGATTCTTAGCCAACTCTTCAAACTCTATAAGCTCTTTTTTATAAGCTCTAAATATGTTTAATCCAGCTGCACCAACTCCCCAAGCAACTCCAACCCACAAAAGAAGAGGCATATCAAACATAGATTTAAGCCAAAAACCAACTCCAACTCCTAGAAGAATTGCTACAACGATTGAAATTCCGAGAGAGAGGGAGTCAGCTCCCTCAACAACTTTTTTTAATTTTGGTTTCTCTTCCATCTAATTATCTTTGAGGCTGATTAAATCTATTTGCATAGCTAGACTCTTCATCAACAAGAAGTTGAAGGAGATGACTAACCTCATCAGTATTCTCTTCAATATGTTTAGAAATCTGTTCAACAAGAATATCATATTTCATGGCATCTTCATTAAAGCCTTGATCAATACCTAAAGCACTCTCCAAGTTCTTTTTCATAAGAGCATATTTTTCATTCAAGTCCTCTTCAATTTCCTCTTCTTTATCAAGTTGGAGAGAGACTTCACCCTCATCTTCTTTAACCTCTTCTAACATTCGATATGCAAATGGTTGAATAACTTTTTTATAGAAGATGAAAAGAATAAGTGCTGCGAAAAGATATTTTAAAGCAACATCAAATGGACCAACAAACTCTTTAACTTTATCTTGCCAAGTTTGAAGTTCAACTTGCTTTTTAAGATAATCTTTAATTGATTTGAATTGAAAGTTTCGAACAGATACCTCATCACCTCTCTGAAGATTTATACCAATTGCTTGAATAACAAGACTTCTAATAGACTCAAGTTCTTGTTCATTCAGAGGTATATACTCAAAATCATCAAGCTCTTTTCCATTCTCATCTACTTTTCTCTGATATTTTCCATCAACTACAACAGCAGCTGTAACTCTAATAATTCTTGAGAATTCAGCCTGTTTACTAGAGACTGTTTTTGAAATTTCATAGTTTGTGGTAGCTTTACTCTTTTCGTACTTCTCTTTAGAGTCATTTTCTAATCCCTGAACAGGTCCAATATTACTAACTGCTCCAGGAACTCCACCAATATCTTGAGGTATTGTTCCCTCTCGAAGTTCTTCTAAGTTTTGCTCACTTCTAATTACAGACTCTGGGTCGTAATACTCTTTTTCACTTTTCTCTTTTGAAAAGTCAAACTCAATTGTAACTTTTGCTACAACTCTATCTGTTCCACCAATAACTGGGGCAAGAACTTCAACAATTTTGTTTTCATACTGCTTCTCATACCTATTTTTGTAGGTCATCTGTATTTTTGCCTCTTCACTTGAGGCTGTCATATCATCATTATCTCCTAAAGGCTCTCCAAATTCGTTTACAATTGAAACATCATCAGGAGAGAGTTTAGGTACTGAAGAAGCCACTAAATACTTGATACCTTTTACCTGTTTGGGAAGGAGTATCATGTTTTCTTTCATTGTAATAACAACAGAAGCAGTCGGCTTTATCTGTCTTGCAACAAAAAGAGAGTCTTGCGGTAGTGCTAAATGAACTGTTGCACTCTGAATAGGTTCTAAAATTTCTATTGTTTTTGAAAGTTCGCCCTCGATTGCTCGAAGATATTTGATTTTCTGGTCAAAGTCAGTAGCACCAAACTCCTGCTCATTAAAAAGTTCAAAACCGACTCTTGTGTCTTTTGGAAGTCCAAAAGTTGAAACATGAATTCTTGCTTCAGGAAGGTCTTCATTTGCAACTTTAATTGTTGCAAAGTCCCCATCTTTCTCTTGCAAAGAGTAGTCAATACCATTCTGCTGTAAAACCTCAACTATTTTTCCAGCTTCTGTATACGGTACAGACTCAAAAAGAGATTTATAGGCGTAACTCTTATCTTCTGAAGTGGAAATTATTATTAAAAAAACCAAAAAACCAACTACGGCAAAGAGAGAAGCACCGACAATGATTTTTTGATTTTTATTTAATTTAAGAAACTCTTTAGAGAGTTGATTTAAAAGTTCTCGAAAATCCATTACAACAACTTATAATTAAAGAATAGACTTTAAAATATGGAAAAAGCGACTATTCTCCTCAGGTTTTCCAATCGTTACTCTTATTGCATTCAACTTATAACCCTTTAAATCACGGACAATTATACCTTTGCGAAGTAAATTATCAGAAATAATGGACGAATTATAACCTTTTGGAAGTAATAGAGTTATAAAGTTTGTATAACTTTTAATGTAGTCAAAGCCAACCTCTTTTGCAAAATTTTCAAACTTTGCCATCTCTACAAAATTTGCTTTGATAGACTCTGTAACAAATTTTTCATCCTTAAGAGCTTCAATTCCAGCAAGAAGAGACAGTGTTGTAATGTTAAATGGAGGTCTCATTTTAAGCAAATTCTCTAAAATTTCTCTTTTTGCTATACCATAACCAACTCTCATTCCTCCAAGACCAAAAGCTTTTGAGAAAGTTCCTGTATAGATGAGGTTTGGAAATTTAGAGATAAGCTCTTTTGGTTCTACAAAATAGGCTTTATCTTTCAGTTTTGCATACTCCATATAAGCACCATCTAAAACAACTAAAGTTTCAGAAGAGATATTCTCTAAAAAGCTGTATATTTCCTCTTTTGAAATAGCATCACCAGTTGGATTATTTGGAGTACAAATGTAGATAAGGTCTGGATTTTCTCTTTTATATATTTCCAAATATTGATTTAAATCGTGGTGTATTGAATCTGTTTGAAGAATTTTAGCACCCATCTGTTTTGCATAAATGCTATACATTGCAAATGTAATTTTATTCATTAAAACTTTTGAATTCTCATTTAACTTTGCTCTTGAGATAAATTCAAGAATTTGGTCACTACCAGCTCCAATGATGATTTCATTACTACTAATGTCAAATCTTTTTGCAATTCCCTGTTTTAATTCAAACATAGAGTCATCTGGATATAAGTACCCTTTTTTAGCACTATCTGAAATAGCTTTTGAAACATTTGGACTCATACCAAAAGGGTTCTCATTACTAGCCATTTTTATTATCTCTTTAGGCTCTATACCAAACTCCCTAACAACCAATTCTATCGGTTTTCCCGCTTCGTAAACCTCTATATTTTTTAAATGTTCATTAAACTCCACTTTAACCTTCCAACTTATCGTATTTAGTTGAAATTATAACTGGAATAGAATATAGGGTAACTATTTTTGATGTAAATCTAATTTAAATTAAAAATTAAATTTTAATCTATTTTTAAAAGAAAATGGTACTTCTATCCAGAAGTTTGTAAATAGTTTTACTCTTTTCCAAACTCTTCTAAATTTATAGATAGAGCCTCCTATCAAAGATAAATAGTGTACTCTTTTCAAGCTATTTGGTTAGTCTAAAATTTTCCACTTTTAGAGAGAAGTGCTTATTTTGGTAAAATAGAGAAATATATGTTCTTAGGAAAAAGATGTTTGGAAATTTAGGTGATTTAGGGAATTTGGATTTAGGAAAACTTCAAGATGCGTTTTCAGAGATGCAAGAGAAAGTTAAGCAGAGTGAAATTGAAGCTGAGAATAGAGTAATTCAAGGAAAGAGTGGCGGAGGAATGGTTGAAATTTCTATGAATGGAAAGAGTGAAGTTATAGATGTTGTAATTGACAAATCTCTTATGGAAGACAAAGACTCTTTGCAAATTCTCCTTATTGCAGGAATAAATGATGCTATTGAAAAAGTTAAAGATGCTCAAAAAGAGAGTGCCATGAATATAGTAGGAAACTCTTTTAAGTAGAGTAGAAGAGTCTAAAAGACTCTTTGTGAAACTCTATTTTAGATTTGTGAAAACCTCATCAGCAATTTTTAGAGTCTCTTCAATCATTGCATCAGTTGTAGCAGTTGAGATAAAACCAGCTTCAAATTGAGATGGTGCTAAATAGACACCTCTTTTCAACATCTCTTTATGAAATTTGCCAAACATTTCTGTATCAGATTTTAAGGCATCATCAAAGTTTGAAACCTTTTCAGAGTTGAAAAAGAAACCAAACATAGAACCTCTAACAGCTGTTTGAAAACCTATATCTTCTCTTTTTGCAAACTCCTCAAAACCACTCATAAGTCTATTGGCTCTAGTTTCTAAAACTTTATACAATTTAGAGTTTTTTACAAGAACCTCAAGAGTAGCTTTTCCTGCTGTCATCGCGATTGGATTTCCAGATAGAGTTCCTGCTTGATAAACAGCACCATTCGGAGATAGATGGTCTAAAACCTCAGCACGACCTCCAAAAGCACCAACTGGCATTCCACCTCCAATAACTTTTCCAAAAGTTACCAAATCTGCTTCAATACCGTAAACTCCATAAGCACCTCGCAAGTCTGCTCGAAAACCACTCATCACCTCATCAAAGATAAGTAAAATACCTTTCTCTTTTGTGATTTTTCGTAACTCATGAAGAAACTCTTTATCTGATGGAACAAGTCCCATATTTCCAGCAATTGGTTCAATGATAACACATGCAACTTCTTCTGAAATTACATCTTTTACAGACTCTATGTTGTTATATTTTGCTAAAAGAGTATGTTTGGAGAAATCTTCTGGAACTCCAGCAGAACTAGGCTTACCAAAAGTTGTAGCACCACTACCAGCTTTTACAAGAAGCGAGTCAGAATGACCGTGATAATTTCCTTCAAACTTTACAATATTATCTCGTCCTGTAAAACCTCTTGCTAGTCGAATTGCACTCATAACAGCTTCAGTTCCAGAACTTACAAATCTCATCTTTTCAATATGTGGAAAAAGAGTTGCTACTATGTTTGCAACTTCTGTTTCTAGCTCTGTTGGAGCACCATAGCTTAGACCTCGAGAAACGGCATCTTTTACAGCATCTAAGACTCTTTCATCTGTGTGTCCAAGAATTAGAGGACCCCAACTCTGAACAAAATCGATATATCTATTCTCTTCAATATCGATGAGGTAGCCACCTTCACCCCTTGAAATAAAAGGAGGTATTCCACCAACGCTACCAAATGCTCTAACTGGAGAGTTTACACCTCCAACAATTACCTTTTTTGCCTCTTCAAATGCAATCTGATTTCCCAAATATAGTCCCTAAAATCTAATTTTTAAAATAGTATCAGAAACTTTTCTCTTCAAAGATTTACTAATTTTCAAATCTTTTAAAAAGAGATGGTTCAGGAGCTTCAAAGCTCTTTCCAAGAAGTTCTATCTTTTTATGGTGTAAAAGAGTTCTCTCAAACTGTTCGCCACCATAAACCTCATCACCAATAATAGAGTGTCCAATGGAAGAGAGATGAACTCGAATTTGGTGGGTTCGTCCAGTCTCAATTACAATTTTTACTTTGCTTCTCTTTCCAGAAACTAAGATGGGTTCAACTTTTGTAAGAGCTTCTTCCCCTTTTCGAGAAATTACACTCCGAACCTTTCCACCTTTTTTCTCTTTTGCAATTCTCTTGGAAATCTCCACAGGCTCAATAAGTTTTCCACTCACCCAAGCCACATACTCTTTATAAACTTCTCTCTTTTTAAAAGTCTCTATTACCTCTTTCTGAAAATCTCTATCTTTTCCCAGAAGTAAAACACCGCTTGTCTCACGGTCGAGTCTGTGTAGTAGAAAAGTTCCTTGAAAAACTCTTTCCAACTCTTCAGAATTTATAAAAGCTGGTTTATTGAGAACTATCATCTTTTCATCTTCAAAGAGAACTTGAGGCTTTTCAAGTTTCTTCACTCGAAATTTAGTATCTATTGGAACTTCAGCACGGGCGATATTTACTTTTTTCCCTTTTAAGAAGACAAGACCTCTATCGATGAGCTTTTTTGCTTCACCGTTTGAAATCTTCTCCTGTTCAGCAAGAACTTTGTAGGCTTTATTCTTCTCCATTTACCAACTTATCCATAAGTTCTTTTACAGTTATAATTTGTTTGAGTCGATACCCATTTGTTCCTGAAAAGAAAAGACCTGTATCTAGTTTTCCTGAATAGGCGTCTCCAAGTCGGTCTGCGATACAGAAACCTACAGCTTTCGCCTCCTCTCCCCGATGACAAGGTGCAACACAGTTACTTATACAAGCGATTTTTGGGGCAGTTCCCATTTCGATACTCTCATGTAATTCTGTTTTAACTCCTCTTGCTGGATATCCAACTGGAGACTTCATAAGAATTATCTCCTCTTCGTTTGCATTTAGTAGAGTATCTTTGAAATTGTCGTCAGCATCACACTCTTCTGTTCCGATAAATCTAGTTCCCATCTGAACTCCAGAAGCACCAAGAGAAATCATTTCTAAAATATCATCTCTATTCCAAATTCCACCTGCTGGAATTACAGGAATATCTCCCCACTTTTTTGCTTCAGCAACAACTGGTTCTACAAGATTTTCAAGTTGGAACTCCTCTTCAAAACACTGCTCATAAGTGAAACCTTGATGTCCGCCACTTTTAGGACCTTCAAGAATTACAGCGTTAGGAAGTTTGTTATATCGTTTCCACTTTCTAACTATAATACTTAAAGCTCTTGCAGAAGAGACAATAGGAACAAGTGCAACGGCTGGATAGTCGGCAGTGAACTTTGGCATATCGGAAGGAATTCCTGCACCCGTGATGATTACATCAGCACCAGCCTCACAAGCATCTTTTACAACTCTACCGTAATCGTTGATTGCATATAAGATATTCACCCCTATCGGTTTGCCACCAGAAATCTTTTTCGCATTTTTGATGATTTCAAAAAGAGCTTCTCGAGAGTAGAAGTTTTGAACTTCATAAGGTCTATCTGCCACATCTTTTTGAGAAAACTCTCTATTTTGATAGTAGCCAGTTCCAACACCACTAACTACACCTAAGCCACCCTCTTTTGAGACAGCTCCAGCGAGTCTATCCCAACTTATACCAATTCCCATTCCACCTTGAATGATAGGTATCTCTATCTCATGTTTTCCAATTTTAAGTGGCTTCATTAATTTTTGCCTTTCCAAATTTTCTTTTTCCAACTTGAAGAATATACTCTCCATTGTCTAATTTTAGTTGCTCATCAGCAACTTTCTTCCCGTCCAGTTTCACAGCACCCTGTTTTAGACTTCGTCTAGCTTCAGAAGTAGACTTCTGCAATTTCATCTCCACAAGAAGTTTCGCAATCCAGATAGGAGACTCTGAAATTTCGAACTCTGGAATATCTTCTGGAATTTCACCTTTTGCATGAACTAAGTCGAAGTGTGCTTTCGCACCATGGGCTTCTTCTTTAGAGTGAAAACGAGTTACGATTTCTAAAGCCAACTCCTCTTTTACAACTTTTGGGTGAAGTTTTCCTGTTTCCACACCACTTTTTAAAATTTTAATTTCCTCTAAACTTTTAGCACTTAAAAGTTCGTAATATCTCCACATTAGAGAGTCTGAAATTGAGAGAACTTTTCCAAACATATCGTTAGGATTTTCTCGAACACCGATGTAGTTTCCTAAAGATTTACTCATCTTTTGAACTCCATCAAGACCCTCAAGAATTGGCATCATAAGAACAGATTGCTCTTTTCCAACTCCATAAGTTTTCTGCAGGGTTCGTCCCATAAGTAAGTTGAATTTCTGGTCTGTACCACCAAGTTCCACATCAGATTTGAGATGAACAGAGTCGTAACCTTGAAGAAGAGGGTAGATAAATTCGCTAATTGCAATTGGAGAATTTCCCTTATATCTCTTTTCAAAATCATCTCGCTCTAACATTCTTGCAACAGTTGAAGTTGTCGAGAGTGCCACCATTCCAGAAGCACCAAGAGGTTCTAACCAATCTCTGTTGAAAACAACTTCTGTCTGGTCTCTATCTAAAATTTTGAAAATCTGCTCTCTATAAGTTTCCGCATTTTTAGAAATCTCCTCTTCAGAAAGCTGTTTTCTTGTTGCACTTTTTCCAGTTGGGTCACCTATCATTGCTGTAAAATTTCCAATTAGAAACTGTATTTTTCCACCAAACTTTTGGAAAGTGGCAAGTTTCTGAATTAGAACAGTATGTCCCAAATGTAGGTCTGGAGCTGTTGGGTCAAATCCAGCTTTTACTAAATATCGCTCTCCAGTCTCATGAAATCTTTTAATAAGTTTTTCTAAATTTTCACGGTCTATAATTTCAGATATTCCGCGTTCAATCTCTTTTAATGCTGTTTCTATCAACTCTACTATTCCAAAAAAATATCTATATTTTATCAAATTTGATTTTTTACATTTATATTAAAATTACCACTTTATAGAAATTTTAAAAGGATAGGTTCTGTTTTATCTACTACTTATAATTCCAACTTTACTATTTAGTGAAATTAATCAAACTCTTGAAGAGAAAATTTCAAATATAGAGAGTCGATTGGAGAGTGTTGATTACTTTCTTCTTTCGGAAAATATCTGGTTACAGAGCTACACAAACTATCATCTCTACTTACAGCTTGTAAACAAATTAGATACCGTAGAAAACTCTATTAGAGATGGAAACTCATCTCATGAACTACTATCTTCAAAAGAGACTTTAAAAAAGCAGTTAAAACTTTTTGGAGAGACAAAATCTCAATTTGGCGGACTTCTTGAACCAGCACAACTGGAAACTGCTCAAAATGTTACAAATCCATTTCATATTTTTGCATCTTTATCTCATATTACTCAAAATAATCAGCACCTGAAAGAGTATGCAAAAAGAGTTGATGAGGTTAAGTTACTTTTAAGAAATTTAAAAGAGAAATTAGAACTTTCAACAGAGTGGAAAACTATTTTAGGAATCGAAGTTGGAAATTTAGAAGATTTAAAAATTCAAATAGATGTTTTTAATAAAACTTTAAAAGAGTTAGAGACAACTTATGAAATTTATAGAAAAAGAACAAACGAAGTAAATCTTGAAATAAAAAGTAAAATAGTTGCCCACAGCAAAACTTTATTAACTCTATTTCTAATTCTTCTTGGAATTCTTGCTATCTCTTTTCTCTTAAAACTTCTAACTGGAAAATATTTTAGAGATAATCAGAGAGTCTATATGAGCAATAAAGCGATAAATTTTCTGACAATATCTATAATAGTTCTAATTCTAACCTTTACTTATATTGATAATATTGAATACCTCATCACCATTTTGGGATTTGCTTCAGCAGGTTTAGCCATTGCGATGAAAGATGGATTTATGTCGATGTTTGCTTGGTTTGTTATCATCTTTGGAGGCTCTGTAAAAGTTGGAGATAGAATTAAAGTTGTTGTTGGGAAAAGTGAATATGTTGGAGACATTCTCGATATCTCCTTGCTGAGAATTACTCTTCAAGAAGATGTAACACTTACAACTTATGACATAAATCGTAGAGCTGGAAGAATTATCTTTGTTCCAAACAATTATATCTTTACAAATCTTTTAGCAAATTACTCTCATTACACTCTTCGAACAGTTTGGGACGGTATCGATATTGTAATTACATTTGACTCAAATCATAAAAAAGCAACACATATTATGAAAGAGATTGTTAAAAACTACTCTGCTGGATATACTGATATGACAAGAAAACAACTAAACAAGTTACGAGACCGATACAATTTGCGAAATAGTAATGTTGAACCTAGAATGTTCTCATTTATTGACCAGTATGGAATAAAACTTTCAGTTTGGTACTTAACAAATGCTTATGCAACTCTAACTCTTCGCTCAAATATCTCTGCAAAAATTATTGATGCTTTTAATGAAGAAGAAGATATCAAAATAGCCTACCCAACTCAACAGATAAATTATAGAAAAGAGGAGTGATAAAATAGGCTTTTATCTCTCCTATTATGAGGAACTCTAATTTTCAAAAACCTCTATTCCATCAGGTAGATTTTTATGTCTAATTGGAATGATATTTATAGAAAAAATAGAACCTTTGCCAACTTCAGATTTAATTTCTAATTTTAGTTGGTGAAGTTTCAAAACATAGGATACAATTGCCAAACCAAGACCCATAGATTGGTGATGAGGTTTGAGATTTCCTCTATAAAATCGCTTTGTTACATTTGCAATATCATCTTCTTCAATTCCAATTCCAAAATCCTCAACAGAAAACTCATCGGAATTCAGTTTTATGACAATTTCACTATCTGAATACTTCATTCCATTTTCAATCAAATTTATAACAACGAGTTCTATAAGAGTCTTATCAGCA
Organism: Candidatus Thiovulum imperiosus; assembly: GCA_024281175.1. Classification (GTDB taxonomy): domain Bacteria; phylum Campylobacterota; class Campylobacteria; order Campylobacterales; family Thiovulaceae; genus Thiovulum_A; species Thiovulum_A imperiosus. Next base: position 6,613 of record JAMJTW010000006.1, on the reverse strand, counting down.
TAAATTTCACAATTTTCAAGATTTTTGACAACTCTTCTATCTATCCAATTCACCCTCATATTTTCAATTGCTTTTTCAACGATATCTTTTAAATTGAATATAGAGTACTTAAGTTGGAATTTATTGTTTTCAAGTTGAATAGCGAGTCGTAATCTATTTAGTAATTCATCACTTCTCTTTCCATTACTAATGATTTTTTCAAGAAACCTGATATGAAATTCTGACTCTAACTCATCTTTTAAAATTTGAGCATAACCAATTATTGAACTCATTGGGTTTTTAAGTTCATGAGATATAGCACCTAAAAGTCGTTCTTGCTGATAGTTTGCAACTTTAAGTTGTGCATTATATTTTCTCTTTTTCTTATTAGTTTTATGAAGTTTCTCTATTACAGTTACAAGTCTCTCTCCTATATAAACAAACTCTTTTGAGAAAGAGAGTTCTATTTGAGGACTATTCTTCTTCTTAACTTTACTTAAAAATTTATTAATCTTAAAAATATCTCTTTTTAAATCTTGTGAAAGTTTATAAGAGACTAAAAAGTGAATTGAAGAGAGTAGAGCAAAAAAGAGAATTATAACTTCATGGCAACTCTCTTCTTCTGTTGCAATGTAATCTATTGTCAAATAGAGAACTATTGAAGAGAATAGGATAACAAGTGAGTGAGCCAAAAATATCTTATTTAAGTTCTGTTTCAAGTTATTTCCTAAAGAAAAGTTTCTAAATTCTACCACTTATTAAAGATTTCTCGAAATGACGAATTTCTCTTTTGTCATTTCGAGATAATATCTATTTCACTCTTTCTCCAAAGATGTAGACACCATAAGGTTTTGGGGAATTTAGAATTGTGTGAAGAGGAATTTTTTCGACTCTATTAAACTCCAAATTTCCTAAATCTAAAAGTATGAAATCGCTATCTTTAGAAATTTCTATGTTTCCACAGTTCAAATTTAAACTTTTTGCTGGAGTTTCAGTAGAAGCTACAAAGAGTTCTGTTGCAAACTCTTCTAAATTTCTAGTGTTATGGAGGAAAAGAGCGATTTTCATCTCTTCAAAAAGAGAGAGAGTGTAATTTGAACTAAGACCATCAGTAGCTAAAGCCCAATTTCCAAACTTCTCTAAATCCAACTTGCCATTTCCAAGAAGTCTATTTGAGATTGGAGAGTGAATGAGTGTGTGATGTCCGATTTTGGAGACCTCATCGGAATTGAGATAGACTCCATGAACAAGTAGAGATGGCTTATCTTTGAGTAGTTCAAAAAATTGTGATAGTTCAGAATGCTTTTTTGCTACACCATACTGCTTTTCATAAAAATCTTTAAATTCACCACTTTCTGAGTCAAGCCACACTCTCTCTGCTTTTGACTCTAAAATATGAATTGAGAGAGGATAGTTTCTCTCTTTTGCAAGTTCCACAACTCTCTTAGCAACAATATGATGAACCGAATAGGGAGAGTGGATTGCAACAGCTGGAGTAAACTTCCTATCTTGTAACTCTTCACTACTCTCTAAGCGGGAAAGGAAAAGTTTATAAAACATATCTACTTGATGAGGTTGGGAAGCGATAATTTCATTAAATACAACTTTTCGAATTGGAGACTTAGAGAGAGTTTCTAAATCTTCACCAAGAGATGAAATTGCTCCAATTGCCGTAGTTCCACTATTTAGCATACTCTCTAAAGCCTCTTCCATCTTTTCAACTTTTGGAGAGAGCTTTTCAAAGTTTCGGACAACAGAGTTGAGCCAACCGATAAAAGAGCCGTAATCATACTCTGTTGTGTGGTGACTATACTCAAGATGTGTATGAGAATTTACAAGTCCAGCCATAAGTAGAGTATTTGGTCTGGTTTCTAAAATTTCAGCTTCAGGAAACTCTTTTAAAAGTTCCTCAAAGTTTCCAACCCTTTCTATTTTCTCTCCAAATAGAACTGCTTTCTCTTCTAAAATTTTCCCACTTTGGAAGATATATTTTGGATTTACAATTTTCAAAGTTCAACTTTTGTAAATTTCTGAAGTATCTCAAAGAAGTTTGGAAAAGAGGTATTTACACTCTCAATATCTTCAACTCTCATTCCAACAAGCAGTCCAGCAATAGCAAAACTCATAGCAATTCGGTGGTCTCCAAAAGAGTCTATTTCAGCAGGTTCTATTTTTCCACCAACTATTTCAAAACCGTCTGGAAACTCCTCTACTTCCACCGCACAATTTTTCAAATTCTTTACAACAGCATCAATTCTATCACTCTCTTTAACTCGAAGTTCTTCACCATTTCTAATTTGACTTTTCCCTTCTGCCACACTCATTGCAATTGCTAGTGCTGGAACCTCATCAATAAACCAAGAGATATTTTCGGAAACTTCAATACCTTTGAGAGGTCTATACTCAACTCGTATCTCTCCAATACTCTCATATTTGGAACTCTTCTCAAGAAACTCAATTTTTGTTCCCATTTTTTGAAGAACTTTAAAAGCCTCAATTCGAGTCGGATTTAGTAGCATGTTCTTTAAAACTATTTTTGAATTTGGAACAATTGCCGTAGCCACTGCAAAGAAAAATGCACTTGATGGGTCTGTTGGAACTTCTATTTCAAGAGGCTCTAGTGGTTTTGAAATAGGATATATCTCTATCTCTTTTCCACTCACAATTTCTACTCCCATTCCTCTCAACATTCTTTCGGTATGGTCTCGTGAAAGTTCAGGTTCTACGAAAGTGGATTTTCCATCTCCAAAAAGTCCAGCAAGAATTAGAGCAGATTTCACTTGAGCAGAAGCAATTTTAGAAACATAATGGAAACTTTTCACTTCTCCACCTCGAATAGATAGTGGTGCAAGTTCTCCATCATCTCTACCATCGAGAGAAGCCCCAATTTCTCGCAGTGGTTTTGAAACTCTTTTCATAGGTCTTCGTCGAAGATATTTGTCTCCAGTTAAGACAAAATGTCCCTTTTGAGAAGAGAGAAGACCAGCAAAAAGTCTCATTCCAGTTCCAGAGTTTCCGCAATCTAAAATATCGTCAGGCTCTTTTACTACTCCAGAGGAAGTTACAAAAATGGCTTTTCCCTCTCGCCTAACTTCAGCACCCAACTTCTCTACTATTTTTAGAGAATTTTGAGTATCTTCAGCTTCCAAAAAGTTCTCTATTTTGCTAGTTCCATTTGCCAATAGAGAGAACATTACGCTTCGATGAGAAATAGATTTATCAGAACCTATCTCTCTTTCTCCAAATTCATAGGAAATCTCTTTTTCTATTGGAAATATTTTTGCTATTTTCATTTAAATCCTTTTTAAAGTTTCTGTAAGAAGTTCCCAGAAAGAGTGTACAGTTTCAATATTTACTCTCTCTGTTGGAGAGTGTGGATTTTCAATAGTTGGACCAAAAGAGATAATATCCATTTTTGGAAATATGTTTTTGATAACTCCACACTCTAAACCTGCATGTATAACTTTAATGGCTGGTTCTTTCTCGAACTTTTCTATAAAAGCATCTTTTGTAATTCTCAAAATTTCAGATTTTATATCAGGTGTCCAACTTAAGTAGTCTCCAGTATGCATAACTTCAGCACCAAAAGACTCAAAATGTTGTCCTATCTTATATGCAATCTCTCTTTTTCCAAATTCAGTGGAACTTCTTTGTAAAGTTATGATATAAAACTTGCCATGTTTCATCTCCAATTTCCCTAAATTTGTAGAGGTTTCTACTGTATCTGGAATATCTTTAGAGGTGGATATAACACCGTTTGGAGAATTAAAAATTGCTGATAAGATATAGTTTCTTGAAACTACATGTTTTGGAAGTTCTGTTTCAAAAGCTTCAAATTTAAATCCGATATCTTCAGGAAACTCATTTTTATAAATTTCAAAATACTCCTCTTTTAAAATTAGAAACTGCTCAATATTCTCTTTTGAAAAGACTATGTTTGCTGTAGCACTTCTTGGTATTGCATTGTTAGCTTCACCACCATAAAATGTTGAAACATGTATCTGAAACTCTTTCTGTAAGTTAAAGAGAAATCTATTTAAAAGCAGAATTGCATTTCCTCTATTTTTGTGAATATCAACTCCAGAGTGACCTCCCTTTAATCCTTCGATAGATAGCTTATAAGCTACTGTATCTTCAGGAGTTTCAACTTTTCTGTATGGTAACTTGATGATTGTATCAACTCCACCAGCACAACCTACAAAAAGTTCTCCGTCCTGTTCAGAGTCTAAATTTAGGAGTATTTCCCCTTTTAAGAAATCTGGTTTCAAATTTGTAGCACCAACCAAACCTATCTCTTCTTGAACTGTAAAAAGAGCTTCTATTTCTGGATGAGGTATGTCGGCAGACTCTAAAATTGCCATCATTCCAGCAACACCGATACCATTATCAGCACCAAGAGTTGTATCATTGGCTACTACCCAACCATCTTTTATCTCTGTGCTTATCGGGTCAGTCTCAAAATTGTGTTCTGAAGATGCTGTTTTGACAGCAACCATATCAACATGACTCTGTAACACAACAGCTCTTTTGCTTTCCAAATTTGTAGCAGGTTTTCGAATTAGAAGATTTCCAACCTCATCAATATAAGTTTCTAGTCCCAAATCCTCTCCAAACTTTTGAAGATACTCTATTACAGCTTTCTCATCTTTTGAACCTCTCGGAATTCTAGTAAGTTTATAAAAATTTCTCCAAATCGCTTCTGGCTCTAATTTCTCAATATCTTTCATAAAAAATCCTTATGTAAATTTTTGCAATTAAAATTGAAAATAGAATTATAAAAAGAAATAGTAGTTCCATTATCGGAAACTACTCATTTTACAACTGCTACTCTCGGGAACTTCCCTCTTTTCCAAATAGTCTAAATCCTCAATACACTGTTCTAAAACCCTTTTCTGTTGAAGATATGGAAATATCTTTGAGTCCTTTTCAGTCAGAGATAGTGAAATATCCCCTAAAATTACTTTTACCTCATTTGAAATATCTGAAATCGCTTTTCTCAAATGCTCTTGCGGTTTTAAACTCATCATCTCCCTTTTTACAAGATTTTATCTTAAATAGAAATTCTGCTACCGATTCCAATTTTTTGTAAAATTTCACAAAAAGAGCAGACTTGCCACACATATTTTTAAAAAATTTTAATGTAGAAAAGTTCAAAACAGAGACCTCTTTTGAGGAAGTAACTTTCTCTCTTTTGGGAGAAAATATAAGAAAGGAGAATCACTATCTTCTTTTTTCAAAATTTAGAGAAAAGAGTTTTTTTCTAAAAATTCAGAAACGAAAAGAGAAATGGATTATTAAAAGTGAAAAGAGTAGTAGACCATCTCCAAATTTTCCAGTTCACAAATCTATATATGGAATTTCACAAATTTTAGGTGAGATTCCAATCTCTTCAAATTTGAATTTAAAAGAGTCTGAGCATCTTAGGAATCCGAAACTTCTGGAAATATCTGAGTTTGAAAAGATATGGAATAGAGTAGAGAAAATTGCTATTGAAATAGGATTTGGAAGTGGAAGACATCTTCTTTTTCGAGCCGAAGAGAATCGAGACAAGATTTTCATTGGAATTGAGATTCATAAACCATCTCTGGAACAGGCTTTAAAACAGATAAAAATTCGAAATTTAGAAAATATCTACATATTAGATTTTGATGCCAGACACTTTTTAGAGACAGTTCCAAGTAACAGAATTTCAGAAATATATGTTCATTTTCCAGTGCCTTGGGATAAAGCTCCAAAACGGAGAATTATTGGAGAGAAGTTTTTAGAGGAGGCGAAAAGAGTTTTAGAGGTTGATGGTATTTTGGAGCTTCGAACAGATAGTGAAAACTATTTCAAATACTCTTTAGGTCTTTTTTTAAAGGAGCAGTTTTTGGAGATGGAGCTTTTTAAAAATAGAGATATAGAAGTTGAGAGTAAATATGAAGCTAGATGGCTAAAACAAGAGAAAAATATCTACAACTTTAGATTAAGAAATCTAAAAAGTGGTGATGAGGTTTCCAATTCTAAAATCTCTAAAACATATTTTAGAACTCGAGATTCCTTATCTAAAATTCCTGAGCTTTTGGGGAAAAAAGTTTTAAAAGATGATTGGTTTGTAAGTTTTCAAGATATATATCTACTCTCTGAAAACTCCTATATCCTCCATATCGTGGCTGGTTCATACGAATATCCAGAAACTATATTTCTTTTTATAGACCTAAATAAGATAGAATACTTAATTAAAACTCCTTTAGAGATAGAGGTCAATCTAACGATTGATAAATATTTAAGAGAGCTACTTTAATATGTACCCATCAGATGAACAAATTGTAATTTCAGCAAGAAACCTGTCTCTCTCCTATATAGAAGAAGAGCCGATAATTATGGACGCATCTTTCCAGATAAAAAAAGGTGAATTTGTTTTCATAACAGGACCAAGTGGTAGTGGAAAATCTACACTTCTAAAATCTTTTTACGGCGATATTAAGCCTTCAACTGGAGAGTTGATTGTTACAGACACACCAATAAATAGTATCTCTGATAGTAATTTGATGACCCTCAGACAACATGTAGGAATAGTCTTTCAAGACTATAAACTAATTAAAGAGTGGACAATCGATAAAAATGTAATGTTACCTCTTCTAATCGCTGGTTA
>JAMJTW010000005.1 GCA_024281175.1 Candidatus Thiovulum imperiosus | reverse complement strand
ATTTGGTTAGCAAACTCAAAACTAGATTGGAAAATGGATTTGAAACTTTTCCAAGAACTCCTTTTTCACTACCAAGAAAAGATGAAGTTTGAGGGAAAATGGTACTCATATCCAGAAAAATGTCAGTAACTTCTAAATTCCAAGCCTTGCTTGGAACTTCTTTCACACTCTTTATGAAAGATGTCTCTAACATTAAAAAACTCTTTTAAAGAAAATTTAAATTTCAAACTCTATTTTTTTATATTCTTTTTTTTTACATTTAAACCACTACACTTGCAAAGTGTAATTACACGAAAAAAATTTATGGAGTAAGAAATGAAAAAACTCATTTTTGCACTTTTCCCTTTTGCTTTTCTCTTTGGAGAGCAAAATATCTCTACTCAGACAGAAATATTGTTGAGAACTATCGATTACGAACCAGACATAGAGTATCTTGAAGCGAGTTCAGAGGGAGAAAATGGAATTGTCACCTCTTATACAATTAATGGAGTTGAGGTTGATGTTTCAGCATTAGACAGTGTTGTAGATGCTATTCATGAGCGAATTAGCAAAGAGGCTGAATTTACACAAGTTCAGCAGAAAGCTATTGCTGATTATATTGGTTTTTTGTTAGAAACTAAAGGAATTAAGTATGAAAACTTAGGTTCAAAACTTGTTGTAAAAGAACTTTCACCTGAAAATATAGCAGAGCTTACTCAAAACTTTATTTTTATTGAAGGAGTTGAGAAGAGAGAAGTTAAGAGTGATGATTATGGTTGGTTGCTTTCAAGTATTTTAGAAAAGACGAATATTGACCCTTTAGGTTTTGAAGAGTATCCAAAATATTGGATTTCAAATGGAGATTATTCTCAAAATATAGATGTTGGTATCTTGATGGAAGAACGTAATGGAGATTGTCCAGATGCATCTCTTAATGTATTTTTTAAAGATAAATTAGAGAATTACACTTCTCTAAAAACAAGCCAACACGCAGGACAAGTAGCTTATATTTTACAACAAGCATCAAATCATGCTTACATATATTGTGAAAAACAGGATAATTATTTAACATCTATAAAAGATAAAACACCAAGAATTTATATCTTAAATCAATCATATTCTGTTGATAATGGAACAAAATATTTAGAAGCAGACAGAGACTTAGATAATTATATATTTAATTACCAAATAGCCTCTTTTAAAAGTGGAGGTAATCATAGAGGTTCTAATAAATTAAAGAATGTTACTTCTCCAGGAAAAGCATATAATACTACAACAGTAAGTTTCTTCCACAAGTATGAAAGTCAAAGTAACTTCTCAAATATAGTTTATGGAGATATTGTGACACAAGCTCAAAAACCAGAAATAGTTGCAATTGGCTCATATTACTTTCCAAGACAATTAGGATTAGGCCCTTATCACGGTTCAAGTTATGCTTCTCCTTTAATTGCTTCTGGGTTTGGTGCAAACCTCATCGCTCAATATCCTATTTTTCGATATCAACCTCAACTACTTAAGGCTTTTCTTATGACAATAAGCCAAAATATCACTGGTGAAGGTAGTCCTGTCAATAAAAAAGAGGGTGCTGGAACACCTAACTATGAACACACTTTTAAGTTTATGAGAACTTGGTGGAATGGAACAGTAGATTACTGGTTTAAAGATAATAAAACTGTTTCTAAAACTAAATATTTAAAGCAAGGACACACTTATAGAATTGCTATATCTTGGTTAGTGCATGGAAATTATACATATGCTTACAACAAACCATATCTAAATTTTGATTTGTACATTAAAAAAGATGGAAAAGTAAAAGCAAAATCTGAAAGAGAGCATGATACATTTGAGCTTATAGAGTTCACGCCTGAAGTAAGTGGAAACTACACTTTTGAGATTAAAAAAAGTTTCTTTGATGCTACAAATAGCAAAGCGAAAAAGAACCTCTATTTAGGTTTGGCTTTTACAGAAATTGCACAATAAAATGAGAACTCTACTTATATTTTTATCTTTTTTATTTATAAGTTGTGATGAGGTTTCTTCAAACCTCAATATTTCTCAGGAAAATATCAACTTTTCTGATTGTTACTCTTTAAATGAAGACCAATGTCAAATCTCAAATGAATGTAAGATTTGGAGAAGTAATGAAGATATTAAGTTATATGGATTAGAAGTGTATGGAGTTGATTTCAGCACATATACTTATGATGGAGAGAACCTCTGTATGGACTTGAATAACTCTATATATGTTGGCTGTATTAAGTCAGAAGAGACTATAAGCTGGTCAGACTATATGGGTGTATTTTTAGATGATGTGAATATATTTCAAAATATTGAAACAAAGCAATTTATTGCAATAAATAAAATTGGTTATTGGCTTATTGAACATAATAATAAAGGAAAACTTCAAAATTGGCAATTAGACAAAGAAGCTTGGAATGAGCTTGTAAACTATATGGAAAATATTCCAGAAGAAGAAAAGTTCCGTCCAGAAATAAATGAACTTTATCTTCCACAATACCCAAAATATTGTGGTTGGGAACCAAATACATCTAAGGAGATAGAATGAAAAAACTACTTTTACTCGTAACTTTTACAACTTTTGCTTTTGCAAATTGCACCGCCCTTTCTGAAAGAGAGTGTCTTACATATCCAGATGAGTGTCAAGTTTTAGATACAAATTTTGAGGGAGTTTATACCTACGATGAAGAGAACTTCTGCTTAAAAGAGGAACGAACTTTCATCGGCTGTATTCAAAAAGATGAGAAATTTAGAGTTTCGAAAACACAAAACCCAAATTTCATGAGTTTAGCAATTTTTAGAAAAGATGAAAAAACAGTTCTTATGAATAAACTTCGAATTTGGTTAGCAAACTCAAAATTGGATTGGAAAATGGATTTGAAACTTTTCCAAGAACTCCTTTTTCACTACCAAGAGAAGATGAAGTTTGAGGGAAAATGGTATTCTTACCCAGAAGTTTGTAAATAGTAGAACTTCCTTTCTGAGTGAATGCAAAGAGTCTATAAATAGACTCTTAAAGTGGCTCTCTAAATTTCATACATCTCTAAATATCTGTCTCTCATCTTTTCAGGAGAGAAGTTTTCAACTCTATTTAGAGCTTCTTTGACAAAACTCTCTCTTTTATCTACATCTCTTATAAGTTCTAAAATTCTTTTTTTCAACTCTTGTGGAGAGTTTGGAGTGATGAGGTATCCACTCTTTTCATTCTCTATAATATCTGGAATTCCACCAACATTTGAAGCAACTATCGGTTTTCCTAACCTCATCACATCAAGCAGAGTAGAACCGAGACCTTCATGTAGAGATGGAAATATGAAAATATCAAAATTTTTAATATAGTCAAAAACATTCTTTTTAAAACCTAAGAACTCTATATTTGTTAAATAGCGACTTCTCCATAAACACATCTCCTTATCTTTTCCGTCTCCAATAAGAAGAAATTGAATATCTGGACGACTCTTTTCTAATTCTCTTGCCACTTCAACAATATCACACTGCCCTTTATGGTCATGAACCAAAGCTCCAACATGACCAACTACAAATTTTCCTCTTCTCAAAATTAAATCTTTACTATCTCTAATTTCAGTAGAGTATGCAGATGGAACTATTCTAATTTCCCTATCTACTAACCTTTTCAAATCTCTCTCTATCGCTTTTGAAAGAGCTACTACAAATTTTGCCTTTTTGTAGATGTATCTATTTACAAAATTATCAGAGGGTGTAAATTCTACTCTTCGAGTTACTATATAAGGAGTCTTGAAAAGTAGATAAGAGAGACCAGCCAACTGATTTGCTTTTGCTTCGTGTGAATGAACTAAATCAAAATCTTTAAAAGAGTAGAAATATGGTTTTGAAAGTTCTATGATTTCTACATCTAAAACTCTACTTTTTACAAACTCACCCAACTCTGCATCTTTTCTCACAAATAGGGTTTGAGAAATTCCAATTTTAGAAAGCTCTTCTATAAGAATTGCTGTCTGTCTCTCTCCACCTCTAAACCCTTTCGCAAGATTTATGTGTGCTACTTTCAACTTAAAACTCCTTTTACATCAAAAATAGTATCAAATTTTATAAACTAGCTAAAATATTTATAAAAAGATAGAAAATGACAAGATTAGAAGATTATAAAAAACCAAATTTCTCTTTAGATTTCGTAGATTTAGAGTTCCAACTAGATTTTCAAACTACAATAGTTTCAGCAAAGTTGAATTTCTCAAATCTCTCTGGAGATTTAGAACTTTTTTGGGAACATGGAAAAGTTTTGGAATTTCAAGTAGATGGAGTCGAAACACCTTTCTCTAAAACCCTTTCTGGACTTCCAAAAGAGTGCGAACTTTTTCTTAAAACTGAAATCTATCCAGAAAAGAATAGTGAACTTTCTGGACTCTATAAATCTGGAGATATTTTAGTTACACAGAATGAGGCAGAGGGCTTTCGTCGTATTATTCCTTTCCCAGACCGTCCCGATGTTATGAGTAAGTATAGAGTAAAACTTATTGGGGACAAAACTCTTTTTCCAAAACTTCTTTCAAATGGAAACCTCATCGAAAGTGGAGATTTAGGAGAGAAACACTATGCAGTTTGGATAGACCCTTTTAAAAAACCATCTTATCTTTTTGCTGTTGTTGGGGGAGATTTAGATTTTTTAGAAGGTAGTTTCAAAACGATGAGCGGTAGAGATGTGAAACTCCATTTCTATACAGATAAGGGTAGGTCTTCTGATGCAACTTTTGCAATGGAGTCTCTTCAAAAGGCGATGAGGTGGGACGAAGAGCGATTTGGACTCGAGTATGATTTAGATATTTATCAAGTTGTTGCTGTCTCCTCTTTCAATATGGGAGCGATGGAGAATAAAGGTTTAAATATTTTCAACTCAGCCTATCTTTTAGCAAATTCTAAAAAAGCTACTGATACAGACTATTTGAATATAGAGTCAGTAATAGCTCATGAATATTTTCACAACTGGACTGGAAATAGGGTAACAGTTCGAGACTGGTTTCAACTTACTCTAAAAGAGGGTCTTACAGTTTTTCGAGACCAACTCTTTTCAGAAGATATGAGAGACCCTATTGTTCAGAGAATTTCCGACATTGAACGACTTCAGAAGTTTCAATTTCCAGAAGATGCCTCTCCAAATTCACATCCAATTAAGCCAACAGAGTATCTGAAAATTGACAATTTCTACACTTTTACAATTTATGAAAAAGGTGCTGAAGTTATCCGAACACTACATACAATGCTTGGAGAAGAGCGATTTCAAGATGGTATGAAACTCTATTTTGAGAGACATGATGGAGAAGCTGTTACAACTGAAGATTTTTTGAGTGCAATGGCTGACGCTTCTGGAGAAGATTTAAGAGATTTCACATTTTGGTACTCTGAAAAGGGAACTCCAAAAATTGGATATGCAGTTGAACCAACAGACAAAGGAATTGAGATTGCAATTTTTAGAGAGAGTGAACATAAAGCACCTTTTCCATTAGAGATTAGAATTTATGATGGCGAAGAGCAACTTATTTCTAAAAGAAGTTGTACTTTTAAAGATGATGACAAAATCTACTTGAGAGACGATGAAGAGGAGTTTGATGTTGTTCTCGATACTGTAGCACCAGTAATTCTTGAGTCAGTCGATTGTTTACCAGAAAATGAAAATCCAATTCTGCTATATCGAGATTTCCAAAATAAGATTTCTGATGGGCTACTCTATCTTCAAAAAAGCAGAATTCTTGCAGTTGCTAAAGCTCTCAATAAAGATAAAAAAGAGGTCATTTTAGATGTTATGATTGAGATGCTTCGAAATTTAAATACACTTTTAAATGAGAGACCTCAAATTTCAGATATGCTGAAATCAAAAATGCTAACAATTCAGAATATGAGTTCTGTATTTCAAAAAGTAAAGAGAATAGATGTTTTAGAACTCTATAATGCTCTTGAATATGGTTTACGAATTATTAGAAAAGAGTTTCGAGATGAGCTAGTAGAAAAGATAGAAAAACTTGGAGGCAGTAAAGCTGATGACCTCTCAAACAGTGCTATTGGAAAAAGAGCTTATCAAAATGCATTATTAGAACTTTTAGATGATAGAGAGATTGCAAAAGATATCTACTGGAATTCAGATACGATGACTGAAAAAATGGTAGCTATGAAAGTAGCAAAAAATGATGAGGTATTCCAAGATTTCTTGGAGAAGTTTGGAGATGATACTGATATGGTCTCAAAATATTTCTCTATTGTTGCTGGAGATTTTAGAGAGAATCCAATACCAAAAATTGAGCAGATTCTAAAATCTGAACTTTTCAATTACAATGTTCCAAATCTTGTTCGAGGTCTTCTTGGAAGTTTTGGCAGAAACTATAAGTATCTTTTTACTATCGAGGGAATGGAACTTTTTAGTAGAGAGTTGGAAAAAGTGGACAGAATAAATCATCACACTTCAGCAAGACTTTGTGAAAGTTTAAATCTCTATCCAAAACTGAAAAAAGAGTATCAGAAAATAGTAAGAGAGGCGATAGAACCATTTTACAAAAGTGAAACTATTTCTGAAAACAGTTTTGAGATTCTAAATAAAATTTTCAAATAGGTTTGGAAAAGAAACTCTTTTGTAAAATTTCAAGAAAAGGGTTTCTATGAGATGTGAACATAGAATTTCAGGCGAAAAATGAGTTTTATAGTTGCATTTATAACTACAACTATAATTCTCATTTCTACAAAACATTCATACAAAAGATATGTTCAGAAAAGTTCTTGGAATGAAGAGGAAGATAGTAAGTTTAAAGAGGTTTCAAAATCTCTACCAACAAATTTTTCTCCTTTTCGAATTCTCTCTTACACACTTTTAGTTTTTGGTTTTCTTCTATTAAAAGAGAGCGGAAATCTGGAAGTTATCTTCTACCTCATCGGCGTTACAGCTGGAGTTGTAGGAATGGCTATCTGGAATTATGCAAACAGAGATAAGATGGCAAGAAGTTCTGTTACAACTCTTGCAATTGGAAAATTTGACTCTTTTCATTTAGGACATAGAGAGCTTTTCAAATTGGCTGATGCAATTTTGATAATAGATAAAAAGCGAGAAAAATATGTTGTTCCTCCAGAGTATAGAAATAGATATATAGAATTACCTATCTTCTCTTACGAATTTTCTAATATCTCAAATCTTTCTGGAGAAGAGTTTGTTGCAAAATTGATTTCAGAATTTCCAAAACTTTCTCATATTGTTGTTGGTTATGACTTCAAATTTGGTAAAGATAGAAGTTGTGATGCTACTAATTTGGAAAGTCTCTTTTCAAAAGTTACAATTGTTGATGAGGTGGTAATTGACAATATCTCTGTTCATTCAAAAGATATCCAAAGTAGAATTATCTCTGGAGATATTGGTACTGCAAATAGACTTCTTGGAAGAAATTTCTCAATTATTGGAAATCATTTTAGAGATAGAGGAGTTGGCAAAGCTGAACTAGTTCCAACTTTAAATATCTCATACTCTAACTACTTTACTCCAAAAGAGGGAGTTTATAAAACTCAAACCTCCTTTTCTGAAAACTCTTATAAATCTATAACTTTTATTGGAAATAGAGATGATGGTGTCTTCTCTTTAGAAACTCATATAATTGGAGAAGAGTTACCAGATGGAGAGTTTGGAGAAGTTGAAATTGAGTTTATAAGTTATGTTCGAGAAAATAGAAAGTTTTCTTCTAACTCTGAACTTCTTGCCCAAATTGAGAAAGATTTAAAATCTTAATTTTGGTAATATTTTTAAAAATCTAAAATATGGAGAAAGCGGTGAGTATTCAAGATTTGAATAGCAGATATAAAAATGTTGTTATTCTATTTATGAGTTTTATAATTCTTGTATCGATACTAGAAATTTGGATAGGAAACTATATCAAATCGGAAAGTATAAATAAGAGTGCAAATCAAGATATTGAAAATGTTAAGAACTATTTCAACATCTCTTTTAAAGAGAAAATTCAGAAATATGAACTTCTTTTAGAAAAAGAGATAGTTTCTCAAGATGTTTTAAAACTCTTTGTAGATAGAGATAGAGAAAAGTTACACTCTCTTTTAGAGTCTAAGTTTGAAGAAGTTAGAGAGAAGTTTGGAGTTCAAATTATCCACTTTCACGAAAACGGAAATAGCTCTTTTTTAAGAGTTCATGAACCAGAAAGATATGGTGATACATTTGAGAGAAGTTTAGTTTCAAATAGCCATAAAAGTAAAGTATCTCAATATGGTATTGAGAGTGGAAAGTTCAACACAAATGAGGACTGTTTTAGAATTGTTAAACCTCTCTATTTTGAAAATAGATATATAGGTACTGTGGAAATTGGTTTCAATCTTCTCTCTATATTTTCTGATATATATCAAGAGTTCAATTTAAATTACCAGTTTAGTAAAAATCTCGATTTTAGCGGTATAGCTATTCAGAAAGATGAACCTACAATTTTAGGTATTTCTCAAAAACTTCACTACCTTTTTAGTAGAGATAGTGTCTCAAATAGTTCTATATATGATATAGAAAAGATGGAGTTTATTGAAAGAGATAGAAGTTTATTTCTTTTTACATCAAAGGTTTTAGAAAATTTATCTCTAATATTTATTTTAACTTATGACAATTCAGAAATATCATATTCAGATGTCAAAATTGCAATTTATGTATTACTTATTTTCTTATCTATTTTACTTTTTTCTCAAGTTGTTTGGAAACTTTTTAGAGAAAAGATTGAAGATAGTAGTAGCAAAATAGAGACTTTACTTGATGAGAAGAGAGATTTTGAAAAACTTTTAGAGTTTGGAAATACGCTCTACTTCGTAATCAAAAGAGATGATTACTCTATCTCTTTTGTTAGTTCCAATTTAAAAGATACAACTGGATTTGTTAGAAAAGGGACTCTGAAAGAGCTAATGAGTGAAGAAGATTTTCAGAAACTAGAAGCAGATATAGACCAAGCTATTTTAAGAAAAGAGAAAGACTTATATCTGAAGACAAAATTACTTAGTAGAGAAAATACACCTATATTTGTAAGTTCTTATATCTTTATAAAAGATGAAACTTCTATTCTAATGAGTATGAAGAATTTCACTTTTAAAAAGTTGGAAGAGAAGAAGTTGGAATTACTTAAAAGTAGATTTAATTTTATTCTCTCTTCAATTTTAGAACATCTTTGGGAAATCGATTTTTCAGAAAACAAGATATACATCTCTGTTTCAAAAGAGGAGTTTTCAAAAGAATTAAGAGAGCAGTACTCTACTGTATTTAAAAAGATAGGAGTAGATATTGAGAAATATAAATTAGTTTTTGATGCACAAGATAAATTTTCTTACTTTTCTCATAGAGAACTTAGTTATGAAGACTACAGTTACAATGACATTCACTTTAGAGTTAATCAAGAAGAGACTTATATAGATGTAAAAGGTAGAAAAGTTTTACAAGATAGTGAAGTAACTAAAATATTTGGAGTTTGGGAACTGCTTCAAAACACTTCAGAAGACAGAAGAAATCTTTACAATCACATTTACAAAAGAGATGAGTTGGAACAGACTTTACATATAGAAGTTGAGAGAAGTCGTAGATATAAAAATCCTCTCTCTGTTCTATTTGTTAGTATAGATAACTTTGAGAAATTGAAAGAAGAAAATAGTGTTGAAGTTCTTGATGTGATTTTTGCTGAACTCCTTCAAGATTTTTCAAATTTAAAAAGAACAACAGATATTCTTGGAAGGTGGAGAGAAGAGCAATTTGTTTTTATCGCTTTTGAGACAAGTATAAATGATAGTTTACAATTTGCTAATAAATTAAAGAAAGTAGTAGAAGATAAAAGTTTTATAGATGATATAAAAATTAGTTGCTCTTTTGGTGCTGAAGAGTTTAATATGAGATTGGATACAACTTCTCTTATCAATAGAGCTCAAGATGCTCTTTTATATGCGAAGAAAGAGGGTGGAAATAGAGTTGAAAGATATAGAGAGATATAAAAAAGCAGTTGAAAAATTAAATCTGTGGGCTTATCAGTACTATGTTTTGGATAAACCAACAGTTTCCGATTTTGAATATGATACTTTATATAAAGAGGTTTCCGATTTTGAAAAAGAGTTTCCAGATGAGATTTTACCTTTCTCACCAACCCAAAGAGTTGGTGATGAGGTATCTGAAAAGTTGGAGAAAGCTCCGCACCTCTCTCCAATGTGGAGTTTGGAAAATAGTTATTCTTTAGAAGAGTTTCAAACTTGGTGGGAAAAACTCCAAAAACCAAAACTCTTTTGCGAACCAAAAATGGACGGTGCAAGTTTAAACCTCATCTACAAAAGTGGAAATCTTTGGAAAGCTATCACTCGAGGCGATGGTAAAACTGGTGAAGATGTTACTAAAAATGCAAAAACTATCAAATCTATTCCTCTCAAAATTTCCTATTTAGAGGAAATTGAAATAAGAGGTGAAGTTGTAATTTTGAAAGACGATTTCGCAAAACTAGAGAATCTCTCAAATCCTCGAAATGCTGCTGCTGGAGCTTTAAGACAACTTGACCCAAAAATTACGGCAGAGAGATTACTTACTTTTATTCCTTATGGATTTGGAAAAAACTCTTTGGATTTTGAAAACTTTTCAGAAGAGATTCGTTTTCTAATCTCTTTAGGATTTCGAGATACTGAAAGAATCAAAGCAGAAACTTTAGAAGAAATCTCTAATTTCTATTTAAAAACTTTAGAATCTCGAGAAAAGAATCAAATAGAACTTGATGGAGTTGTTTTAAAAGTGGATTCTTTAGAATTTCAGGAATCTCTAGGATTTGGAGTTAAATTTCCAAAATGGGCAATTGCTTTAAAGTTTCCAGCAGTTGAAAAAAGCTCTAAGATTTTAGAAATAGTTTGGCAGGTTGGAAGAACAGGAGTTCTTACACCTGTTGCAAATATAGAACCTGTTGAAATTGGAGGAGTAATAGTTTCCCGTGTAACTCTTCACAATCTTGATGAGGTTTGTAGATTGGGAGTTGGAATTGGTTCAAAAGTAATTGTTGCTCGAAGAGGCGATGTAATTCCAAAAATTATGTCTGGAGAGAGTGGAGACATAGAAGTCCCTGAAAAGTGTCCAGTTTGTAACTCTAAAATTCATCGTGATGGTGTGGCTCTTTACTGTCAAAATATCTCTTGCAAAGCAGTAGCAATAAACTCCATAGAGTATTTTTTAAAGTCTCTTCAAATAAAGGGAGTTGGAAAAAAGGTAGTTGAAACTCTTTTTGAAAAAGAGATAGTCCGAGACATAGAAGATTTATACAAACTTGAAACTAAAACTCTTTTAGCACTACCAAGATTTGGAGAAAAGAGTGCAGAGAAGTTGCAGTCTACAATTTCAAATTCCGTAGGCAAAGTAGAACTTTGGCAATTTATTTTAGCTTTAGGAATTCGAGGTGTTGGAGATGTTGGAGCAAAAGCATTGTCAAAAGAGTTTGGATTTGAATTCCTTTTCAAATCTAAAGATGACTTTCTTCAAATAGATGGTTTTGGAGATGAAATTTCCAGTTCACTTGAAGATTTTTGTAAAGTGAATTTTGAAAAAGTAGAAAGACTTTTGGAGATTATAAAACCTAAGTTTGAAAAGATAATTAACACAAAACTTTCAGGAAAGAAGATAGCAATTACTGGCACTTTATCAAAAAGTAGAAATGAGTATATTTCTGAAATTGAGAAAAGAGGTGGAATTTTCTCAAAAAGTGTAACAAAAAGTGTTGATATTTTACTTTCTGGAGAGGGTGGTGGAAGTAAATTAGATAGAGCTAAAAAGCTAAATATCGCTATTTTTAACGAAGTAGATTTCTTAAAAATATTTCTTTAATAGACGATTGTCATTTCAGATACTACCATTATAAAAGGTGCAAATTTTGAGGGAGGTTCAAAGATGTTAGAGCGACTTTTTAAGCTCTTTGCTATTACCCTAATATTCGAACCAATGCTTTTTGCTTCAGGTGATTTGAGTCCTAAATATGTAAGGCTCTTTACTGGTGATGACGGCAAAGGTATATGGCAAATGGTTGGGGTTGCTGGTTTCTACAACAATATTTACGGTGTTGAATATGAAGATGAAGGAAGTAGTAATTTCCAAAAATATACATCGTTCTACTGTGAAGAAGATGTTGAAGGTTCTGTTATTAGAACTAAATATAGTGATGAAGATGATTTAGCTAATGATATGAACGGTACTCTCTGGCTCTTTTCTGTTAAAGTTGAAGAGGCAATTGGTGATTTATCTCCTCTTGTAGTTGATATCACTTCTTCTAGTGTTAGTTGTGCAAATACTCAAAGATATAGTTCTGGATTTGGAGACGGATATACTGGAATTCCTGTTGATAAATTCATCTATATGAATAACAATCCAAACAACGAGATAGCAATTTTTAAGTATCCAATAGATATTTCTGCCAATCTTGTTTTCTCTCTAAATTATGATCCAGATAGGATTTATGAAATCACTCTCTCTTCAAGCAGAGATGATGTTTGGCTAGACTCAGCCGACTACCCAGCTTCAACAAATGAAGAGTATATGCAGAGTATTAATGAAGCAAAGCAACCCATTGTTGAAATTGTAGACTTGTATTTAAATGACAACCCAGGTTTCGGCTCTTCAGATAGTACTATGTATGATAACATCAACAGAGATCCAAGAGACTATACAACATCAAATCATCAAGTTCCAATTTTTAGTGGAAGCACAGATGATGAGAGAAATGTTTTAGATAAATATGGAAATTTAAGAATTTATAGTCATGATAGTATAAATAATAGATGGCTAGATTTCCATAGCAAAAATGAGGAAACTAACGAGTTCACAGAGTTACAAGCTGGAAAAGGGTATTGGATGAAATATGATGTGAATGTTTCACAAGAAAACCAATATATAAAAACTCTTGAACTCAACGACTCTCTTGGTAGTGGAGTTGAAAGCAATTTAACTTTTTCTGTAAATTCTGAATTTAAAGCCTCTTTTGTAAATAGCAATGTAGATTACATTACAGATGTTTTGAATTGTAAAAGTGAAGATAGTAGTGGTAACACTATCTCGAATAAGCCAGAGTATTGTGATGAAAATGAACTAAATATTTCAGTAACGGAGATAGCTGACAACTCTATTTTAGTTATTGCAACTTCCGAAGAGAAACCAACAGTTAAAGAGAATACATCTGGAAAAAATGTATTTTTAAATATATCTACACTAGAGCATAGTTTCTGGGAAACTCAAGAGATAAAAGCTGGTCTTGTTCTTGGTGACACCAGTGTTACAATTGAGTCTCAAGCTGTATACTCTTCAATTGCTCAAAAGGGGTGGAACTTACTAACCCTACCAACTTCAACTATAAGAAAAAGTGTTACAGGTATAATATTTAATGATTGGAATGAGAGTTTAGATGACCTAACGATTTCAGATAACTTTGGAGTAAATTCAGCAACTGTTATTAGTAGTAGTGTAAATGGTGGAAGAACAGCTTCTGAAGCTGCTCAAGCTATAAATTCAAAAATTGCTGAAGCGATATCTTTAGGTGATTTTTCTACTCAATCTTTCAATGTTAGAGCATTTGCCATTGGAAATAGCAACAACTCACTTCTTCTAATTGCTAGTGATAAGTTTTTAGTCTCTTCTTCAACTACTCTACCTGATGCTACAAATTTAATAGGAGAAGATATCTCTTTAAATAATAAGGGAAAATTTGAGTCTGAATATGGGAATTATGCTCTATTTGTCCAACCAAATGTAGACTCTCAATTTACTCAAGATGGAGTTTCAAATATTGTTGTTACAGGAATATCTATTACAGAAGATGTTAATGATACAATTATTGAAAACTTATCTAAAGAGATAACTTTCCAAAAAGACTCAACACTATCATCTATTGTTGAAGATATAAATAGTTCTTATGAAGATACAAATGTTTTTGCCATTGCTGTTGATACAGACTTTGATGGTTTAATTGATGATGGCGATTATGTAATGCTAACATCAAATAACACATTTTCAGTTCAAGATATAACATATACAAGAGTATATAAGTATATACCAAATTCAGATGGTGATTTATATGTAGATATATATAATGGAACTGGAGCAGAGGCTGTTGTTTTAGCTGAAAATATACAGATACAGAAAGATACAAATATATCATCGTCATCATTTATTGATAAAAACAATACAACTTTAGGTGACCAAGGTGAAGAAGTATCTTTAAATCTTTATGTTGTTGATGAAAATGGTAGTACAATTGAAGGTAATCAAACAGAATATATTGTTACAGCTTCAAATTCTCCATCTCTAATTTTAAGAGAAAGAGTTGTTTCTAATTCAATTTTAGATGACTCTTTAAGTCATGATTTTGATTTTAATCATACAATTATGTATGGAGCAATTCGTTCAGGTTATCAAGCTCATGATTTAGCAAGTGTGGAAATTGTAGATGGAAAAGTGCCAGTTGTTTCAACTCTAAACAATATAACTTCTAATATTTTCTCTACTGATGATTTACTTGCTTCAAATTCTCTAATTACTCTTTCAAAAGCATTTAGTGGTACTGAAAAATATATTCCAACTATGATAATTGGAAGTGAGTCTGATGTTGATACAGATAGAATATATTGGAAAAGCCTTTCTCCTGTAAGACAGTTAGATAAGTGGTACAAAGAGTATAACCTATTTTCAACACATAATCAGAAAGCATATTGGGTCTATTTAGATGAATATCCAGAAGAAAATCCAATAGATATTTTAGATACTCCTGAGCCATCTGTAACAAAGAAATATATAAGAGTTTTCAATAATGAGACTGGAGAAGTTCACAATTATTTTAATTTAAATAATATTAGTGCTACTGTTAAAGGAATTGATAGTGAGCTTAGTGGTTATGTAGTTGCAAATTTAAATGGTATTTCTGAATTAGAAGATTTGGATTTTAAATTAGAAAAATCAACAGCACCAGAGTTTAATGGTGAAAATGAGTTTTTTACATCTATTCAATATTTTGAAGTAGAAGGAATGAACAATAATTTAGAGAGTATAACTCTAACAGCAACAGATGGTCGTTTGTATACTGATGAAACCACTATTGATATTGATGTTAAAAAACCTTCAAAACCTGTTATCTCTTTTGAAAATGGTGAAAATATTGAGTCCACAAAACTATATATAACTTCTGGTGATAATGGTACTGCCAAAGATGATACTGTTCAATATATGATATTCCAAGATAGAATAAATGATGTTACAGGAATAGATTTTGATACTATTGATGAGCCAAATTTTATAATGGATGTTGATAAAGCCACTGGAACAGCAGGAGTTGATGAACTATGTCCAAACCTAACTTTAGATGATACTTTGGATTACTTCTCATTAGTAATAGTTGCACTTGATAGCGATGATACTACACAAGCCAATGTTTCTGATATGAGCAAAATCAACTTTATACCTATGAAAGATGTTCATGTTTTAATTCATGATGAAGATAGTGATAGTGATGAAGATTTACTACCAACTCATTATGATGAGACATGTACAAATATAGGAAGCTATTTAAGTGACGAAGGAGCTACTGATAGTGGCGTTGATTTAACATCGTATAATACTCAAACTACTTTAACTTATAAACCAATTCCTGGAGTTACTAGAACAACAACAATTCCAATTACCATGTATTTTGGAACACAAAGTGTAAGAATAGGGAAAATTAGATTTCCAAACTCTTATTTAGATAAATATTTCTTTGTATACAACAGTAGTAAATTGTATAGAGGTGTATTTTCAAAAGATTGTGAACTTCAAGACTCTTATAAAACAAAAAGCCAATGTCAGCTTGAGAGAGTTTTCAATAGTGGACAGAAAATTGGTGAAGAGTAAAAAGTTGTTATCAAAAGGAGTCTGAAATGCTAACTGCTATTACAGTATTATTAATTACCTCCCTAGCAGGGGGGGTCTTCGGCTCAGTTGCTGCTTACACATATATTGACTCTTCAAAAGGAAAATATTGTGACAAAATGAGTAGTGATGTAATGTCAGAGGAAGAAGAGCTTTACTATTATGAAGAGCATCAAAACAGCGAACCTCAATATGATGAAAACTCTTATGAAGATGAGTATTATGAGGAAGATAGCTATTTAGGAGAGGAGGAGTATTAAGGTGAAACAACTACTAGCAACCTTACTTCTCATACTCACACTCTTTACAATCTCAGCTTGTAATGTTGCGGATAATATTAATGAGAATATATTAGATATAGAAGATAATGACGAAGATAGTACCAACAATACAAATGATGTAAATGATAATACAGAAGAACCAACTGACTCTTCTGGAGATGATATTATCATAGGAGGAGGAGATACAACCACTCCTGATACTGACGATGATAGTGATACTACTGACGACACTACTACTGATGATACTACCACTGATAATACTACTACTGATGATGATACTACTACTGATGATACAGAAGAAGATAATGATGTTAAAGATTTCACTTTAACATTTCCAGAGTATAGTGATAAAACCAGTATAGAAATTTCTATGGGAACAAATGAGAGAAAACAGGTACTTATCCGCTCAACACCTGTTCAAGAAGATGAAATAATAGAGTATGAACTTATTAGTGGAGATGGTGTTGTAAAAGAAAATCTAATTTTGCAGGGTGAAGCAATTGCAGATAGGAATTATGATTATCTTTTTACAATGGAGTCAAACAATACTCTTGGAACAGATATGTTTGAGCTATTTATGACAAATAGCAAAGGGTTCTCTCGTCAAGTAACAATTCAAATAACTGTAGAAGATCAACTTATTTTATATCCTCCAACTAGAAGTATATATCCAATAGTTGTAAATGGAGATGAGCAGAATATCTCTATACAAGCCAAAAATACTTTAGGTCATGAACTTCTATTTTCAATTTTAAATCTTGCAGAAATAAATGCAGAGAAAAATATTCGATTAAGTGTAATTGGAGGTACTGTATTTGATAGTGGTACTGAAAATGGTGTTGAATTAATATTAAGTGCTAGAGGATTAGCAGTTGGAACTGCTGATGTTCAAATTAAAGTTCTTGATACTGAAACCAATAGTGCTAAATATATGGTTTTTTCAATTGAGTCTGTGAATAGAAATACAGAATTTAAGAGTGATTTATATGAGTGTGGTGAAAGTAGTACAGCTGGATATGAGAGTACTTCAGATGCAAATACTCCAACAGACCCAGATGGTACTTATAGTTCAGATAATGCTATATATTTACGGTCAATTTATGAGATGAATTATGATACAGGAAATACTTTCTCTAAAGTTATTCTATTCCATCAAACAACACGACAAGAGGGTGTTATCTATCCAGAGTATGGTAGAAGCTATATTACCAATATACAGACTGGTCAAGAGATAGCAATTGTGCATTATGCACCTCATCTAGCAACAACAAGCTACTTTATAAAATATTATGATGAAGATAAAGATAGTATTGTTTGTGAAAAAAGATATTTTCCTGAAACAGGAACTATTACAGTGAATGAACTTGAAGCTAGTTTAGATAGTTATGTAAATACAGATGTTCAAATTAGTAGTGATGGTACTGATATCACTTCTAGTACTGATAGTTCTGGTGTTGTTCCAGGTATTCCAAATTTCTAATTTAGAGGGAAAAATTCCCTCTTTTCCATTATTTTTTAAAAGGATATAGTTTGAAAATTTTGATTGTTTTTTTAGCTTTTTATCTCTCTCTTAATGCAAAAGAATTTATAGTAGGAACTGCAAAAGAGTTTCACCTCGCCTTAAAAAGTGCTGAAAACAATCAGGAAGATGACTCTATCCTTTTGCAAAATGGAAGATATATATCTTCATATAGATACCCATTTCTTTATGAGTCAAAAGAAAATTATGATATCTCAATTATAGGAAATTCTGATAATAGAGAAGATGTTATTATTGATGGAAATGGTATAGGTTCAGCTTTAAAAATTGTAAATAGTCACCATGAACTTGTAATACATATTAAAAATCTAACTGTTAGAAATGGATACACCAAACAAAAGGGTGGTGGAATTCTTATAGAAAATAGTGGTGAATTAAATATTGAAAATGTAGAACTTTCTCACAATCGAGCAGATTATGATGGTGGTGGTCTTTACTCACTTGGAAATATCTTAATGAAGAGTTGTGAAATATCAGATAACTATTCGACTAGAGGTATTGGAGGAGGTATTTATACAGATAAAAGTGCTATTCTCACATTAGTAGACATCTCCTACAACAGCTCTAAAAAACATGGAGGTGCTGTTTTTGGTGGGAAAACTGTCATTGTCAGTGGTTCAAAATTCAATTTCAATAGAAGTAATTATGGTGGTGCTATTTATGGAGAGAAAAAGATAAAAGCAACAAAATCTCTTTTTCTAAATAATAGTGCAAAATATGATGGAGGTGCTTTAAAAGGAGAGACGGTCTACATCTTTGAAAGTAATGTATCAACAAATAGTGCTGGAAATTATGGTGGTGCAATTTTTGGAGAGAAGAGTGTCAGTGTAGAGAACATCAACTTTTATAGAAATAGTGCAAAATATGGTGGTGCTATCTACTCAATTGAGGGAAATATAAAAAGCAGTGAATTTATAAGAAACTTTTCAAGATATAGTGGTGGAGCAATAAAAACCGATAGAACAGTTATAAAAAACAGCAATCTATTTCAAAATAAAAGTAATAGAGCTGGTGGTGCTGTGGCATCAACAAAAGTTATTGTTTCAAACTGTGATTTTAAGAAAAATAGAAGTTATAAAGGTGGTGCAGTTTTTAGTAAAAGAGCTATTGTAACAAACTCATATTTTAAAGAGAACAGCTCTTCAAATAGTGGAGGTGCAATTAAAGGATTTGATATAAAAATTAGATACTCAACTTTGTGCAACAACCACTCTGATAGAACTGGTGGAGCAATTGATGGAGTAAATGTTGTAATAACAAACTCAAATTTATCTAAAAATAGAAGTTATAAAGGTGGAGCAATTTACGCTTTTCACACTTCGAAATCAAATATCTCTAACTCATTTCTATTTCAAAATAGTGCTACTTATGGAGGAGCAATTTTTGGAAATACAAAAGTGTTTAACTCTCTATTGGTAGATAACTATGGAAAAGGAATGTCTCTTTATGGAAAAGGTAGTGTTGTAAATTCCGTAGTAAAAAATACAACTGCAAAAGATTTAGTCTCTCAAGAGATTTTTATGAATGGAGATATTGCACTTGAGAATAACTATCTTACACTAAGTAATATATACAATTACCAACTTTATAGATTAGAGACGAGAGGAAATACTCCTGTTTTAAACATTCCAAATAAAAAAGATTTATCATCAATATTTGGAAAAGAGAGCAAAATATCTTCAATCGGTTTAGAACCAAATAGTAAATCAAATTGTAAAGAGCTTTTTGATACAAAAGATGCTTATGACTATCTGCTTGAAATGGCACAAATAGATGAAGAAGAGATAGATGATAATGAGACTTCAGAAGAGATTGAAAAAGAAGTAGTTGTTCAACTAGATAGAAATCGAACAAAAGAGAGTGCAGAAGTTATAAATATAGATATTACAGATTTAGTAATTGAGGGCGAACAGAAGATATATTCAGAACTATTCTTTGTTGCTATAACAAAAGAGAATAAAGAGAAAGAAAAGATTGCAAATCACTATATAGATTTTGATGAAGGAAAAGGTTTTGAAGAGATTAGAGGAAACTCTATAACTCATAGATTTCATAATCCTGGAATTAAAAATATTAAAGTTAAAATTGTTGGAACTAAAGGTAGCAATTTAGAGAGAGAGTTTCCTATACAGATAGATGATTTAAGTAGAGAAGAGTTTAATGCCTTAATGAAAGACCCAGAGACTAGAGCTTATCTTGAAAGTATTAGTAAAGGAGTTCTGAATGTTGCTGATAACCCAAGAGAAAGTAGTTATCATAAAGCGATAGATGTTAAGCCAAATAAGAGAAAAAGACCTGAAAAAGAGAGAGAATTTTTTGCTGAAATAGATGAGAAGAAAGATGAACACAATATTTCAAAAATGATTAAATTCAATAAGAGTGTAACTGAAGTTCGAGAGTATATTCTTAGCAATTTAGAAGAGTTCAACTTAGTTTCAAAAGATGAGTCTATAAAAGCGATAAATAATGCGAAAAGATATATTATTGAAAATCCAACTGAATTCAATCTGACAAGTTTTAAAAACTATGAAGAAGTTATTATCGATATTGAGAATAGAATTCTTAGAAATATTGATGATTACAATTTAACTGAGAAAAAGAATGTAAATATTGCTTACTCAAAAGGTAAAAACGAAGTTATAGATGACCCTAAAAAATTCAATTTAATCAGTATGAATAAAGTTAAAGATGAGATGGTTAAATTGACTGCAAAAATTAAACAAGACCCTGCAAAATATGGTATTAAAATTACAAAAGAGATTTTAGATGGTCTGGATAAAGGGTGGTCTCTTCTTGGAACACTTTCAGAAATTCAAGATGTTACAATGTTTGATGGCTTTAAAATAGTTTGGATTTTTGCAGATGGTAGATTTCAAGGATATAGTCCAATTCCAAGTATTAGAAATAAGATAAGAAATTCAAACTTTACAGTTTTCAAAAAAGTTCCAAAAAATGCTGGACTTTGGCTTTATAAATAGAGGGGTAAGTTGAAGTCTGATACTATAATGTTGAATGATTTATTATCATTGCAAAACACAAAATTTACTATACCTGTGTATCAGAGACCTTACAGCTGGAAAAAAGAGCAGTGCAAAAGGTTTGTCAATGATATTGAAGAGATGATTTTAAAAAAGAGTAGCAATCATTTTATAGGTACAGTGATATATATTGCAAATGATGTTGTTGCAACAGCAACAGAGACAAAAGAGTTTATGATAATAGATGGTCAACAAAGAATTACAACAGCTACTCTTTTTATAAAAGCTATTTATGATTTAATGAAAGAGAGCAAAGAGAAGACACTGCTTTTTGAAAATACATTAGTGATAGATAGATTTGATAAAAAACCAAAATTGGTACCAATAGGTAGTGATGCTACTGCACTAAAGTATCTTATAAAAAATAGTGTCAATGAGATAGAGAAAAGCAAATCTTCAATAATTGAGAACTATAAATTTATAAAAAAGATGATTACCTCATCAAAAATTTTAAGTGTAGAAGAGTTTTTTAAAGGTTTTAAAAAGCTCTCTATTGTTGAAATTATATTAGAGAGAGAAAAAGATAATCCACAAGTTATTTTTGAAAGCATCAATGCCACTGGATTAGATTTAAAAGAATCTGACCTAATTCGAAACTTTATTCTTATGGATAAAACTTTAAATGAGCAGAAAAAACTTTATGATAAATATTGGTCAAAAATAGAGGAGAATATTTTAAATGATAATATCTCGTCTTTCATTAAAGATTTTCTAACAATCAAGCTCAATAGAATTCCAAAAGAGAATGATGTTTTTAAGGAGTTCAAACTTTTCTTTAAAAAGGGAGAAGAGAGAGGAGATTTCAATTTAGAGAAACTTCTCAAAGAGCTTTTAAAATATTCCGAAATATATAAAAAGATAATATTTGGAGATGGTAGCGATATAGAGGAGAATGGATTAAAAGATATTCGATTACTTGGATATAAAGTTGTTTATCCAGTAATTTTGCAACTCTATAAAGAGTATGAAGATAAAAAATTCTCACAAGAGATTTTCCTAAATATTCTGAAACTTTTAGAAAGTTTTTTAGTAAGAAGATTTGTCACAAATAAAAAGTCTTCTGAACAGAACTCTATTTTTGCAATGATTTTAAAATCAACAAAGAGAAATAGTAGTTTTGATTACAACTCATATCACCATTTTATCGGATACTCTCTCTTAAAATATTTTCCAGATGATGATGAGTTTAAAGAGTTTCTATTTACTAAAAATTTATATAGCCAAAAAACAAAATTTACTAAATACTTTTTAGGAAAAATCGAGAACTCAGGTAAAGAGAAAACAGTTTTAGATGAGAAAATTCAGATAGAACATATTATGCCTCAAAAACTTACTCCTCAATGGAGAAGTGATTTAGGAATAGAAGCAGATATTATACACTCTATGTATCTTCATACTCTTGGAAATTTAACTCTTACAGGATATAACCAAAAATATAAGAATAAACCTTTTAAAGAGAAAGTGAAACTAGTTCAGCAATTTAGTAGTTTAAATTTGAACAGAACTTTTATCGATTTTGAAAGATGGACTGCTGAAGAGATAAAAGAGAGAGCCAAAAATCTAATTGAAAAATCTTTAAAAATTTGGACTTATCCAGAAATAGATTACAATATAGTTCCAAAAATTGTAAAAAATAGTAATGAATATACTCTTGGTGATGAAATAGTTGTAAAGAATCAGAAACCAAAACATTTCATATTTTTAGATGAAAAAGTAAAAATATCTAATTGGCGAGATTTCTTTATAGAGTTTTTACAGATATGCTTAAATTTAGATTTTGATAAGTTTCAAACTTTAACAAAAGACCCAGATTTGAATTTGAAGAAATATAGAGTTATTTCAGATAAAAAAGAGGATATTGGTGAAGATGAACATTATGAACTTCATGAAAATATATTTGTAAAAAGAAGTGGTGATGCAAGAACTATTCTAAAATATACAAAAATTATTTTTGAAAAATTTGAGTTTATTGATGATGATTTTGTTTTTGGACTGGAAGAGTGAATAAATTTATCCAAAAAGTCAAAATAGATGGGTTGTGGAACACAACTGATATAGAGATAAACTTTAATACTCATCACAAAAATAATGTAACAGCTCTTATTGGGAAAAACGGTTCTGGAAAATCCACAATTATAGATTTAATTGAATTCTCACTTTCTGATGAAAAAAATATCCATAATATTGATAAATATGACTTTAAAAGTATTGAAGTTACAAATATAAGTGGAAATACAACAAGAGTAGCTAAGCCTAATAAGATAGAAACTAACTTAGAAAATATTGATGAGGTTTTAAAACTTTTAGATAGTTTAAGAGATGATATTGCAAAAAATAGAATAGGTGAAAATAGAAATATAGAAGAACAGAACCTATTCAACAAAACTATTAAAATCAGCACTTTTGACTTGGAACAGCAAGATAGTGTTCCAAGTTTTATGAAAAACTCAAAAATCAAAACTGAACTAGATGAAATTTTATATGGTTTAATCACTCAATTTAAGTCGTATCACCTCACTCTTAAAAAAGAGATAGATAAACTAAATAGAGAATTTGATGAAAAATTAAAAGATGTAGAGAATGAACAAATTAGAGATTTTCTACTTCAAAAACAGGAAAAACAGGAAGAGATTGAAGATAAGAAAAAGAGATTTATAGAAACTATTGAATATTTCTTCCAAAATAAGAGATTGGATTTTGATGAAGATAATAGTATAGTTTTCAAAGTAGAAAATCAA
The DNA here is from genome assembly GCA_024281175.1 of Candidatus Thiovulum imperiosus. Lineage (GTDB taxonomy): Bacteria > Campylobacterota > Campylobacteria > Campylobacterales > Thiovulaceae > Thiovulum_A > Thiovulum_A imperiosus. The sequence goes on along the minus strand of JAMJTW010000005.1, from coordinate 86,599 downwards.
AGATATATAGAACCTCATCAACTTTCATCTGGTGAAAAACAACTACTTGTAATTTTCCTGACTCTTGTCCTAAATATCAATAGACCTCTTATATTGCTTTTAGATGAACCTGAAATCTCTATGCATGTTGAATGGCAAAAAAATTTAATTAAAAAACTTATCTCTCTCCATGACGATCTTCAGCTTTTCATAGTTACTCATTCACCTGCAATTGTAATGAGTGGTTGGAAAGATAAAGTTATAAAATTAGAAGATTTGCTAAAAGTAAAATAGTGTTTTTTGAAAATAGTGACGATGAGCTAGAGTATGAAAGCTATTCTAATTTTTTAGAAAGCGACTTACTGATTTATGTAGAAAATGAATTTGATATAAAGTTCTGGAGATTTGTTTTAGAGGAAAATAGCTATTTAAAGAAGTTTCCAAATTATGAATTTTCTCCCTATAGTGATGGAAGTTCTCAAGGTAAAAAAGCTATTTTAAAGTATGGAGATTTTGCTAAAACAAAAAATGGAAAAGTTCTGATTTGTATTGATAGCGATTATGACCATTTGATTAGCAAAAACTATGAAAATCCATATATTTTACAGACGTATCTATACTCTGTTGAGAATTTTTCTCTTGAACCTAACTGTTTAAATCACATTTTAAAAAAAGAGTTTGGAGATATTTCAATAGATTTTCAAGACTTTTTTAAAAAGTTTTCTGAAATAAAATTTCATGATTTTCTAAATGATATTGAAAGAGAGAAAAATGGAGAACCAAGAGTAAATTTAAACATTCGTAAAATTAGAAATGATGAAACAGTTCAAAAGTATTTAGAAAATTTAGGAAATCCTAAAGCGAATGAAATAGATTTAGATATTGATATTTTTGACAAAAATAATTTACAGCTTTTTTTAAAAGGTCATGATGTTTTTGAATTAACAACTTCAATAATTCAGCAAATTCAAAAATCATTTTTAGAAAGTAAAAAAGAGAATACTAGAAATAGCCTTCAAGGAAGACAACTAGGCAATAAAATAAAAGAGATAGAAAATAGAAAAATCTCTATTCCACAACTACTATTATCCAATTGTGAACTGTGTCTAAAGAGAGAGTATCAGCCAATTTTAAAAGTTTTTAATAAAATAGGAGAAGATATTCAAAATGTCTAATTTTCAAAAAATATCAATTACAGTTCTAACTCACAATTCAGAAAAGAAATTGGAATCTACTTTAGATTCTCTCTCCAAATTTGAAGAGATTATAATTTTAGATGGTTTCTCTTCAGATTCTACTTTAGAAATTACAAAAAGATTTCCAAATACAAAAGTATTTCATTCAAAGTTTTTAGGTTTTGGAAAACTTAAGAATCTAGCTTCCTCTTTTGCTTCAAATTCTTGGATTCTCTCAATTGATGCTGATGAGGTTTTAACAAAAGAGCTTTTGGAAGAGTTGGAGAAATTGGAATTGGAAGAGGAAACTGCCTACTCCATTCGAAGAGAAAATTTTGTAATTGGGAAAAAGATAAGATTTAGTGGTCTGCAAAATGAGAGAGTTGTAAGACTTTTTAATAGAGATTTTCACAAGTTTGAAGAGAAACCAGTTCACGAATTTATTTCTGCTGAAAAAGTTAAAAAACTCTCCTCTTCTATTCTCCACTACTCAATAGATGAACCAGCTGATTTTCTGCTTAAAATTGCAAAATACTCAAAACTTGCGAAAGGAAAAAAGAGAGGTGTTGGAATTGCAATTCCAAAATCTCTTTTCGCTTTTTTAAAAACATATGTTTTCAAACTTGGATTCTTAGATGGTTGGAGGGGTCTCTTAATTTCAGTTTCAAATGCAAATGGCAGATTTTACAGATATATAAAATAGGTCGAAGTAAAATAAAAAGGATTTGTTTTGAAGCGAAGTTTGGTTTTAGCCATTCCAGTTGCAATCTCTCTGATTGGCTGTAATGGTAGTAGTTTTTTATATGACAACATTACAGACGACAATAGTTCAGAAGAGATATCTCTTTTAGATGTCTCTCTTTCTGGAAAAGTTATTGATGGATATATCTCTGGAGCAACTGTTTTTATAGATTTAAATGGAAACTTAGAGCATGAAAGCAGTGAACCATCTGCAATTTCAGATGAGAATGGAACTTACTCTTTTCAAGAAGAGCTTCCAGAAGGCAAGTATAAAGTTGTAGCTACTGGTGGAGTTGATATAACTACAAATAGAGATTTCAATGGAACTTTTACATCAGTTTTAGAAGTTTATGAAAACTTAGAAGAAGAGTCTCTAATTATATCTCCAGCAACAACTCTAATTGCAAATATCTATTTTAGTGAAGATATAGATTTAGAAAGTGCTGAAGATAGAGTTGCTGAAGAGTTAGGACTTGATATCTCTATTAACATTCTAAATACAGATTTTGTTGCTGAAATATCTGAAAACAGTGACTGGACTCTTTTTAATGCAAATCAGAATGCACTATTTCAACTCTCTACCTCATCAAGCTATACAGAACAAACACAGGTTGAAGAGAGTGCAGATATGGAGTCTGATGATACATCTGTACCAACAGAAGAACTCTCTATTTTAGAGCAGATGAGAATTGCTCAAGAAAATACTATGGAAAAAATAGATACATTTCTAGCTAATGGAGGCACAGTTTCACCACTAATTCCTATGCCACCAATGGTAGAAATGACTATTGCTACTAGATTTGAAGAACTTCTTGACTCTGCTACTGGAGATGGAGAAGAGATTTTAAGCCGACTCGAAACTGTTGTAGATACAGAAACTGGAGAGTTCCAAAATGAAGAGCTTCAAGATATGCTATCTTTAGCTAAAAAAGTAGATAGTGAAATGGAGGATATTAAAGAACTTTCTGTAGTTGTTTCTGATAGTTTTGATGAATTCAATATTTCCTTTTTAGATACTGAATTTGAGAATATCAATGATATTCCAGTTGAAACCACTTTACAAAATGGTGATGTAGTTTCAACTTCTATAAATGAGAATATTGTTTCTATTTCTATAACAAATGAGAATGGAACAGATTTATCTGGTGAAGTTCAATTTGAGTTAGATGAAGATGGAAATATTCTTTCTGAAGAGAATACAACAGTTTCTGGAATATTTATTTCTGAAAACGGCACTTTCTCTGGAACAATGTCTCAAAATAGTGAAACTTTAGAAGTTGATGTAAATATCTCCTCTTCTGAACATGAGATATCTATTTCTGGAAAAGGAACTTTAGAGAAGCAAGTTTTACCTCCTGAAGTATCTTTAGAAAATCAGAATACTCCACCAATGTTACCAACTGATGCTGAAGAGAGTAACAACTTTGAAATATCATCTATGGTAGGAGAAATTAGAGTAGATGATACATATATGGCGACTTCTATGAGTAAAGATGGAGATATTACACTTCTTAAAAATACAATTTTTCAAACTGAAGATTTAAATGTTTCAGTAGAGAGTATTACAGCAGTTCCTACAACAATCTCTTCTTATAGTGTTGCTGTTGTTGGTAGAGCAGTTCAAGCTGATACACCTCCAATGCCTCCTGTTTTCACAACAAGTAATCCTAATGAAGGCATAGAAGAAGATGAGGTTTCTGAAGATGAGGTTTCTGAAGATGAGGTTTCTGAAGATGAGGTTTCTGAAGATGAGGTTTCTGAAGATGAGAATGCTACTAAAGAAGAGGTAGAAGAGAGTGACCCTGAAGAAACTAAAGTTTCTGAAAGTAGTGAAGAAGTTGGCGTTTCTGTTTCAAACAGAGTTGATACTGTAAATATCTCTATTTCTATTCCAGATGCTTCTGTTCCAGAAGAGTATACAGAAGTTGTAGACACTTATATTGAAGAGTATAGTAATGAAGCTGGTGTAGAAACAGTTACTACATATAGTATAGGTGGAACTACTTTTAGTGGTGTAGAGATTGTATATGTAACAGAGAGTGGCAATATAGTTAGAGGATCTGGAAGTTCTAATGTTCAAGATGAAGTAGTAAATGGTGACTTTGAAGTTAATTCAAACGGAAAAACAGCAACTATGCAAATAAGAACATCTGGTGATTTAAAAGTTGTAACTATAAAAACTAGTGAATTTAGTGTTGAAAAAGTTACAGATGGAGACATCTCTTATATAACACTCTCTTTCACAGATGGTTATGAAGTTATTGTAAAAAATGATGGTGAAACTAGAACTTATGTAGATACTCTTGGAGGTTACTTAGTTAAGTAAATCTAATCTATCGGGTTTCCCGATAGATTTTCTTATGAAAAGTATAAGATATCTATTTCCATATTTAAACAAATTTTAATCTATTTTCAACTACAATAAATTTAGTTATCAACTTTTGAAAGGATTACTAAATGATTAAAAAAACTATTTCTGTTGCACTCGCTTCTGTATTAGCAGTTTCTGCGGTTAGCTCAACAGCTTTTGCAGCTGATGTTTCTGAGAGACAAGCAAAAAAAGGTTCTAAAACTTACCAAAAGAAATTTAAAGCTAGATGCGACAACATGACTGGTGTTGCTTTTGCAGGTCTTTATGACTCTGACGAGTGGGAAGAGCTTTATGAAGATGGAGACCTTGTTGATGAAATCAAAGAGGCTTGTCCTAATACTGAAAATATGAAATTCAGAGATAGAGATGTTAAGAAACTTTTCCACTTCTTATACTACTATGGTGCTGATACAGGAAGAACTCCATCTTGTGGATAATTCCAGAATAGGAGGGAACCCCTCCTAACTTGAAACAAAATTCAGAGGTAAGCTCTCTACCACTAAAAAAGCCAAAATAACTTTTATAATTCCACTTTTTATACTTATCATAACATTTCCATCACTAATACTTTTATAAATCTTCTTATTTCCAAAGACCATAAGAGAGACAAGCAAATTTGGGATATAGATTAGAATAGAGAGAGAAATTATAAAATATATAAATATAGAAGCAACAGAGTTTATAGAAATATCTGGAAGAACTTCTATGCTATTTCCTAATAGCAGTGAAACAGCAATAAAAATTGACAAAAACTCAATTCCAGAAGCGAGATTATTTTTTCTTATTTCATAAAGATAGTCGTATCCACTAAACAGTGTAATGATTTTTACAACAGCAAAAAGAGTAAATTGAGCAATTATAAAATAGAAAAGTGCCGTAGTTAGGAACTCTACTGTTAGTTGAAATTGTGAAAAAGAGTAGTAGAAAAGAGTTGCAGTGGCTATTAAACTTCCAGCATGAAACAGAGCGAATGAGTTATTTTCTCGGTCAAGTTCATGTTGATAATTTACTTCGTATAAAAAGATATATTTCAAAAGAAAACGATTTGTAGATATAAGCAGAATACCGATAGAACCAACTGTAAGAATTGCAATGAGGTCATCTACTAAATTTATGGAAACCCCATTTAAAGATACTAAAACTATGAGTATAAATGCTATGTAGTATCCACTAGAAAAAATTGAAACAGCTCTGTTGATTTGATAGGACTCTCTATGCAACTTGTAATTTATTGAGAAGCTCCTCAATTTCGTAGCAATTAGAAAGAGAAGAAGTACAGCTCCAAACTGAATTACAAAACTGATAAAAAAAGATTGTAAAATTGATAAGTCTATGAATAACAAAATAGCTCCAGTTTTTGGAAATTGTAACGAAAAAGTTAGTTGAAAAAATTTATATTAAAATTTCGTTTTTATGGAGAAAGTTATGTATAGAGATAGTAATATTCGCTCAATTGCCAAAGGTATAAGTTGGAGATTTGTAGCTACTTCAACAACGATTGTAATCGTGTACATCTTTTTTGGACGACTTGACTTAGCAATTGCTGCTGGTATGATTGAAACAGTTTTAAAAGTAGCCCTATATTGGGGACATGAAAGAGTTTGGTTTAAAATTCGTTGGGGTCGAAAAAGAATAGAGCCTTTCAACTTATGGTTTACAGGTTTACCTCTATCTGGCAAAACAACAATTGCTGATAAAGTTTATGAAGAGCTTCAGAAATTTGATATCCCTCTTGAAAGATTGGACTCTAAAGATGTTCGAGAACTTATTCCAGATATTGGATTTTCAAGAGAAGATAGAAACAGACACATGCATAGAATAGGACATCTAATTCAGACTCTTCAGAGAAATTCTATCTCAACAGTATCATCTTTTGTATCTCCATATAGAGAGTCTCGAAAAGCAATTCGAGAGATGGTTCAAAACAACATTGTTGTATATGTCAAAGCTGATATAGAGACTTGTAAAACTAGAGATATTAATGGAAAATATGAGAGAGCTTTAAAAGGAGAACTTCAAAATTTTGTTGGTGTTAATGATATTTATGAAGAACCTCAACATGCTGAAATTACAATCGATACTGATAAGATGTCAGTAGAAGATGCTTCAGAACTTATATTAAAGTATATTAAAAATAATTTTACAGTATAATTGAGAACTTTTAAAGGAGAGGAATGAAAGGTATTATTTTAGCAGGTGGAAGTGGAACAAGGCTCTATCCAATTACAAAGGGAACTATAAAACAGCTTCTGCCTGTTTATGATAAACCGATGATTTACTATCCTCTCTCTGTTTTAATGTTGGCAGGAATTAGAGAAATTCTCCTAATTTCAACTCCAAAAGATATAGATAGATTTGTGGAACTTTTTGGAGATGGTTCAAATTTAGGAATAGAGATTTCTTATAAAGTCCAGCTATCTCCAGATGGACTTGCTCAAGCATTCATTTTAGGTAAAGAGTTTATAGGTTCTGATGATGTGGCTCTTATTCTTGGAGACAACATATTTTATGGACATAGTTTTAGTCTAATTTTGAAAAGTGCCATAGATACTGTTTCGAAAAAGAGAAAATCAGTAGTTTTCGGATATTATGTAAATGACCCAGAGAGATATGGAGTTATTGAGTTTGGGGAAGGAAAAAAAGCTATCTCCATAGAAGAGAAACCAGAAGTTCCTAAAAGTAACTATGCTGTTACAGGTCTCTATTTCTACACAAATGATGTTGTTCAAATCTCTGAGAATGTAAAACCGTCTGAAAGAGGAGAACTTGAAATTACATCTGTAAATGAAGAGTTTTTAAAAAGAGGAGATTTGCAAGTAGAACTTCTTGGAAGAGGTTTTGCTTGGTTAGATACAGGAACTCATGAGTCTTTGTTGGAAGCAAGTAACTACATTGAAACAATTGAAAAGAGACAAGGTCTAAAAGTTGCTTGTTTAGAAGAGGTGGCTTTTGAGTTAGGATATATCTCAAAAGAGAAACTTTTGGAAATCGGAAATAGTATGAGAAAAAATCAGTATGGACAATATCTAATTAGGTTGGCAAAATGAGATTTCAACAAACGGTTATAGATAGAAAAGTTGTAATTGAACTTCCAAAAGAGTTTGAAAATATAGAAGTAGAGATAGTTATTAACCCAATAGAAAATGATTTTTGGAGTGATGAAGAACTAGATAATTTTGGAGAAGTTTCTATGATACTAGCATCTGATGATTTAGATGAGGACTATTCTAGTTGGTAAAAAATATATATTTTGTAGAAATTCCTTTTTCAAATTTTGGAAATAAAAAGGGACGACCAATACTTCTATTTAAGGAATTGGAAAATGACTTTTTATTTCTACCTTTGACAACAAACTTACAAAGAAATGGTGTTATTATTGAACAGAAAGATTTAGAAAAAGGAACTATAAAAAATAAATCAATTATTATTGTTCCAAAAATTGGAACAGTTGATAAAAAACTTATTGCAAAAAGTAGATATTTTGCAACTATCAAAAATAGTAAATTCTTAGAAGTAAATTCTTTTATATGTAAATCTTTGGAGTGTGATTAGTGAAATTTAGTAGAACAGAAATTGAAGATATAGTTGTAGTAGAGCCAGTCGTTCATGGAGATAGTCGAGGATACTTTTCTGAAACTTTTAGGACAGATAAGTTGGAAGAATTTTTAGGGTATAAAATCGATTTTGTTCAGGATAATGAGAGCAAATCATCTTTTGGAGTTCTTCGAGGTCTTCATTACCAGCTTCCTCCAAAAGCTCAAACTAAATTGGTTCGTGTAATAGAGGGAAGAGTTTTAGATGTTGCCGTAGATATTCGAGTTGGTTCGCCAACTTTTGGAAAACATGTTGCGGTGGAACTCTCTTCTGAAAATAGAAAACAGCTTTTAATTCCAAGAGGTTTTGCACACGGTTTTGTTGTACTCTCCAAAAGTGCAATTTTTTCATACAAAGTAGACAACTACTACTCTCCAGAAAATGATAGAGGTCTTCTCTTTTCAGATTTTGGAATAGATTGGAAAATGGTAGAGGAAAAAATGCTTCTATCATCTAAAGATAAAATACAGCCTAAACTTTCCGAAACAGATGAGCTTTTCAAATTTGGAGAAAATCTATATGTTTAGAATTCTTGTAACAGGTTCAAATGGACAATTAGGTTCTGAAATTCGAGAAACCTCAACAGAGTATAAGTACGACTTCTTTTTTCCAGAACTTGACATCACAAAGAGTGATGAGGTAGAGAAATTTATTTCAGAAAACAGAATAGGCGTAATTGTAAATTGCGGTGCTTACACAAATGTAGATGGTGCTGAAGAGAATAGAGAAGATGCTTTTTCAGTAAATGGAAAAGCAGTTTGGGAGTTGGCAAGAATTTCTAAAGAAAAAGATGTGAAGCTAATTCATGTCTCTACGGATTATATTTTTGATGGAAAAGGTTTTAAACCATATTCTGAAACCGACTCTCCAAATCCAATTGGGGTTTACGGAAAATCAAAACTTTTTGGTGAAAACAAGATGTTGGAAATAGCTCCAAAAGGTGCAATTATTAGAACTTCTTGGGTCTACTCCTCTTTTGGAAAAAACTTTGTAAAAACAATTTTAAAATATGGTGCAGAGAGAGATGAATTAAAAGTTGTTTTTGACCAGATAGGAACTCCAACTTATGCTAGAGATTTAGCAAAAACTATTTTAGATATAGTTCCAGAAGTTGGAGAAACAGAAATTTTTCACTACTCGAATGAGGGTGCAATCAGCTGGTTTGATTTTGCCAAAGAAATTGTCAAAATGGGAAAAATAGATACTAAAATTTCTCCTATAGAGAGTTTTGAATTCCCAACAAAAGCTGAAAGACCTTTTTACTCTGTTTTAAATAAGAGAAAAATAAAAGAGAAGTTTGGCATTTCAATTCCATACTGGAAAGATAGTTTAAAAGAGATGTTAAATAAAAGGTGATAAGACATTTTTGTAAACTTTTATAAGCTCATTTAAATATTTTTCTTCATTAAATTGTTTAGAAATTTCAAAAGCTCTTTTAGACATTTTCAGATACTCTTTTTCTTCAACTTCTCTACTGCTTTGGAATTTCTCTAAAAACTTATCTTTCTCAAAACCTGAAACAAGAAAACCAGTTTCACTATTTACTAAGTTTGGATAGTTTCCAAAATCAGACGCTATAACAGGCTTTCCAAGTGAATATGCTTCAAGAATTCCAAGACCAAATGTTTCATAAACAATTGATGGGAAAATTACAAATTTAGAATTTGAGATATATTCTTGTAGCTCTACTCCAAAACGAGAACCTAAAAACTCTACATTTTGTAATTGTGGCAACTCACTTTTAAAATCTCCATCTCCAATAACAACCAATTTCTCTGGTATTTCTCTCCAAAACTCAAGAAGTTTTCCAACTCCTTTCTCTTCAGAAATTCTTCCAAAGTAGAGATAGTAATCTCCCATTTTATAATTTGGCTCTTCTCTAGTCTCTACAAAATTATTTATTACTGAACTTTTCAAACTTGGCTTATACTCTAAATGCTTCTTCTGAATAAAGTCACTAACCATTATAAAATGGTCTATATATTTTTCATAAGGGAAGAATATGTCTCGAAATTTACTCTCAAATGCTGAAATTATGCTGTATAAAACACTTCCTTTATTACACTTATTTGAAATTGCACTTAAGACATTTCCAGTTGCACACTTTTCACAAATCTCATTTTTTGAATTTAAAAATAGATAAGCTGGACATAACATCTTGTATTCATGAACTGTCATTACAGTTGGAATGTTATATCTCTTCAAAATTGGTAGTATTGATGAGGTTAGCCGACTATAAAATATGTGAAGATGAGCAATATCTGGTTTCTCTTTCTTAAGTAACTTCTCCAAATTTTTTGCAGATTCTTTTGAATAAAAAAATCTTGGAATTGAAACAATTTTTTTTAAAGTTGAAACATTTAAAAAATCTGGATTTTTCACAAAATAGTTTTTTGTAGGAGATTCTTCAATACTCTCTTCTAAAATACTGAAGTGTATCACTTTATGCCCAGCATCCTGTAAAACCCTACTTGTCTCAAAGTATACCTTTTCAGAACCACCTCTTAAATAGTGGTAATTATTTATCTGCAATATTTTCATCTCTTCTGCCTCCTGCCATAGCTAAGCCAATTCCAAAAAGAGTACTTGAATATCCTTGAAAGAAAACAGCTGTTTTTGATGATATCAAAAATATAAAAATAGTGAGTGCAAAGATATAGACTCTATTTGAGAAATTAAATAGTTTATAAGTTTTATATAGTAGAAATATGTAGACAGCTATACCAAAAATTCCTAACTCTCCTAAAATAGAAGCTAAATTACTATCATAAACTCCTTCCATCTCTTCAAAAAAGTGTAAATGTGCTATGCCTAGTTTTTGGTATATAACACTGTTTTGTGAGAGAACAGAGCCAAAAGTAGCAACTCCTGCACCAAATGGAAAATACTCTTCTGCTAAAATAAATGAGTAATAAATCATAATAGCTCTAATATAAAGTGTATCTTCAGCATCTGTCATAAGTGATATATTTTCTGAAGTCTTTAAAAATATATCACTATCTCTTAAATAGAAAAGTATAGATAGAAATATCAGAGTTATAAATATAGAAATTGCGATTTTAAACACTCTTCTAATATCTTCTTTCGCCATGAAGAAGATATATGCAACTATTGGAAAAACAACTAGAGCTGACCTTGAACCTGTAAGCAGTATTAAAATAGTAAATCCAGAAGTTATAAAAATAAATTTTCTAGTTGTTGTCTTTAAAGCTAGTGAAATATAAATATAAGATACAGACAAAACTAAAGATAGAAGATTTGCATTAAATTGAAAACCGATAATTCTAGGAAGTAATTCACTTCTATATATTTCAGTAACTCCCACTATTGAATAGTAGCTACTCCCTAAAAATAAATTTACAAGTATTCCTAATAAAGTTATAAAAAATATAGTTTTAAAAAGAAAGTACAAATTTATGTAAGCTCTCTGTTTATAAAAGAAATATGCAAATAGAAAAAATTTGATATGTAAAATAGCTTGAACAACTATTTTAAATAGGGGTGAATTTCCAGTATAAATAGAAACTGTTATAAAAAGTGCTACTACGGAAAATAGGATACCTATAAATTTATGCATTCTATTTAATAGAACTTCATAAGTAATATAGAATATTACCCATATAAAAAGTACCTCATCAGCTAAAGAAATAATTTCAGCACCAGTTAAAAATTTAAAAAAATTATTAAAAATTATAGTAATAACTAATAAATAAATTAAATATGTGGATATTATATACAAAAGCCTATCTTAAGTAATTCTTTAAACTAAAAATACCACTGAGTCGTACTTTTATATCTCCAAGAGAGGAGTTACCACTAATTGGAATTCTTGGAAGAGCGATACTCTGTTGGTCTCTTACATTATCTTCTACTGTTGTAACTGCTGTTTTAAAACCAAATTTCTCCGTAATACTATATGTAACCTCATCAGCTTCACTTTTTCCTCCATAAGGATAGGCAAAATGTTCTATTGGAATTTCCAGTTCCTCTTCCAACCTCTGTTTTGAGACACCTATTTCAAACTCTACACCGCTACTTTCTAGTAGTCTCAAATTTGGATGAGAAGTTGTATGTCCTCCAATTGTAACAAGAGAACTTCTACTCATCTCTTTCAGCTCCTCCCAATTTAGAGTCTCTTCAACATACTGTTCTGGAGAAACTCCATTTTCCCTAAATAGCTCTTCTGGTTCTATCTCTCCATTTCTAATAGATTTTACTAACTCATCTTTTCCTAAATCTTTTAAAAGATACCACCACAATATTGCTTTTTTATCAAGAAAATCTGTTGTGATATATATCGTAAAAGGGATATTTCTTTCTGTAAGATATGGATATACAAAAGTATAATTATCTTTATATCCATCATCAAAAGTTAAAATTGCACATCTCTTTTCTGACTTTGAGATACTATTTAAAGAGACTATTTCGAATTCTTCTTTAAGATAATCTATTAAAGATTTGAAGCTCTCTTCAGAAATCTCAATTCCAGCAATTCTTACATCTTTTACAACTCTATGAAACATAAGAATAGAACACTTATCTTTTCTAAAAAATGAGTATAGAGAATCTAAACGAAAAATTTGAATGATTCTATTTACAGCCAATTCAACTTCCTATTTCAAATAGTTTCAAGTTTTTGAATATCTTCACGAAACTTCTCTTTCAACTTTTCTTTTGTTTGGAGTTTCTGTACAGTAGAAATTCATAATCGATTTTCCAAGAGCAACCTCATCAGCCCTTTTATTTTCCAATCCTAAAATATATTTGTAAAGTAGTGTTACATCTTTAAACTCATTTAAAAATAGAGTTAGTTCTCTCTGTTCATGAGAGATGATTTTGGGATGTTTTTTTAGATAGTTAAAGAGTGAAGTGCTACCTGTTTTTTGTCCACCAATTATAAATAAATTTATTTTTTCCATGCAGGTTTCTTTCCTATTACCCTTTCTAATTTTTCATCAGAATAATATTTTTGAAGCTCTAAATATGTTTTATTAGAAATTGGAATTTTCCTTTCATCTTTTACATTTATTTTTTCATATTCTCTATTTATAAAATCTCGTATTTTCTCATATCCAGCCATATTTCTAAAATTTTTTCTAATAAATCTTTTTATATTTCTGAAGAGCAAGTGTAATTTTGGACTTCTCATAGTTTCTGTTTTGTTGTGAATTTTAAAATTATAATTTAGATATATATTTTCTATTTCTAAAAAACTGCAAATTTCTTGAAGTGTATTTTCTGGTTTCTCTTTTAAATCTTTTGTAAAAATTGTCAAAAAGTTTTCTTTTGGAAAATACTCTAAATATTTTAAGATGTACTTTGAGTATAAACCTTGTTCTACTCTACTAAATTTACTATTCTTATCTATCTCCAAATACTCTTCAAAACTTATATCTCCAATTTCTCCATTTTGTAATTCAAATCTATACCAAGAGTAAATCCTCTCTACTGGATCTCTTAAAATTAGAATTATTTTTGCATCTGGAAAGTTTTCATATATCTTTTCAGCACTACTTAAATCATGAATATAGTCTGGAGAAGCATCTAAGAAATATCTACTTTTAGGAAAGAGTTTTAAATACTCTTCTATACTTTTTGAGTCATAGTTTCCAAAAGTTGTTTTTGCAGGAAAATCTTTATTTAAGAAATATCTTATCTCTTTATGCAAACTCGAACTTATCTCTTTATGTTCTGCTAAATATTTAAAAAGAGATGTTGTTCCACTTTTTGTTGCACCTATTATAAATAAACTTTTCATTTAACTCCTATTGTATAAAAACCGAATTCTTTTTTTACAAAATAAAATTTAATTAAATTGTTTAAAGATATAGAAATTGCTGTTGCAATTGCTGCACCCTCTAGTCCATAATTTGGAATTAATATATAGTTTAAAGCTACATTTATAATCACAATAATAAAATCTATTTTCATAGAAACTGTATGAAAGTTTGTCATATTAAGAAGGTATCCAACTGAACCACTCAAAACATTTATAAACTTTCCTATCATAAGTATCCACAGGGCAGTTACACCTAAAATAAACTCTTCTCCAAAAAGAGAAAGAATATAGTTTGGAAAAAGAATTAAAATTATAACTATTGGTAGTGAACTTAGTACTATAATTTTTGTAGAATTTTGTACTACTCTTCGCAACTTTTCAAAATTGCCACTTTTATACAGTTCTGAAAACTTTGGAGCCAAAATTGAGTTTGTTGCAAAAAGAAATATAGTTGTTAAGTTTGCCAATCTTAAAACAACAGCATAAATTCCAACTTCCTCTTCGCTTCTAAAAATTCCAAGCATAATAATATCTGTCCAAGCCATAATAAAAGCCATAGAAGCAGTTAAAAGCATTGGAAAAGATAGGTTAAGTAATTCGCTGTATTCCAGTTTTTCCCTATTGGAGTTTAAATTTTTAAAAATATAGAAAAGAGTAAGGAAGAAGACTATGAAAATTGCAATGGTTTGAGCATAAATAGAGTTTAAATTATCAAAATCTAAAAGCAGAAGGAGTGGAATTGCAAAAATAAAAATAGCACTATTTTGAAAAAATGAGTAGAGCTTTATATTTTTCAAACCTCTGAAAATTGCTGTATCTATTTTGATAAGTGTAAATGGCAATATTGCAAAAGCTACTATTTGAAGAAAGGGAGTGAGGCTCTCATTTTTGAAAACTGTAATTGCTAAAAATTCTGATGAGATATAAAGAGAAATAGAAAGTAAAATTCCTAAAGGAATTGAAATAGAAAGTGCTTTTTTGTAAGTATCTTTTATATCTTTTTTTTGAGCCACAAATTTCACCAGAGCATTCTCAAAACCAAAAACAGCAAATAGTGTAAATATATTTAAAACAGTAAGAGAAAGGGTAAAAAGTCCAACTGTACCAGCACCATAGTTTTGTGCAATTATAAGTATAAAAATATACCCTAAACCCATTCCTAAAATTTTAAATATGAATGCGATAGAAGAGCCTTTTAAAAGCTCTTTTAAGTCACTATCCTTAATTCTATTTAGCATATTTTTTCAAATACCACTCTACTGTTTTTATAATTCCACTCTCAAAGTTTTCATCAGCACTCCAGCCAAGTTCCTTTTCTATCTTTGTAGCATCAATTGCATATCTTCGGTCATGTCCTAAACGGTCTGTTACATAAGTTATCTGTTTTTTATAACTACTCTCTTTTGGAACTTTCTGGTCTAATATTTCACAAATCATAGTTGCAATATAGATATTTTCTCTCTCATTTCTTCCACCGATATTATAAGTTTCTCCAGCTCTACCTTTATGAAAAGCTAAATCTATTCCTTTGCAGTGGTCAAGAACATATAGCCAATCTCTCACATTTTTTCCATCTCCATAAATTGGAATTGGATTTCCTTGTAAAGCATTTCTAATAATTACAGGAATTAGTTTTTCATCATGCTGTTTTTCACCATAGTTATTTGAGCAGTTTGTAATAACTGTATCCATTCCGTAAGTGTGGTGATAACTTCTTACAACCATATCACTACCAGCCTTACTTGCTGAATATGGAGAGTTTGGGGCGTAAGGTGTATTTTCTGTAAAGAGTCCAGTTTTTCCAAGAGAGCCGTAAACCTCATCAGTAGAGATTTGGTGAAATCTACCATCTATACTTTTATCTTTCCAAAATTTATAAGCTATGTCGATGAGGTTGTGAGTTCCATTTACATTTGTTTCAATAAAAGTGTGAGGATTTAAGATAGAATTATCAACATGACTCTCTGCTGCAAAATGTATTACTGCAAAAAACTTGTATTCTGAAAATAGATACTCTAAAAGTTCACGATTTAAAATATCACCTTTTACAAACTTGTATCTATTGTGGTTTTCCACTTCTTCCAAATTTTCTAAATTTCCAGCGTAAGTTAGCAAATCCAAATTTACTAAGAAGTAGTTTTCATACTTTTCTAAAAAGTATGGAATAAAGTTACTTCCGATAAATCCAGCTCCACCAGTTATCAAAATATGTTTCAAATTTTCTAATTCACTTTTATTATAATAATAACAAAAAAACTACCAATCTTTTTTGTAAGTTGGCAAAGGTGTATCACTTCTTTCCACTGCTTTTTGTATAAATTTAGGAACTGTTTTTGACTGTCCCTTTTGAAGTTTATTCAATTTACTTATTAAAAGATACTCTCTACTACCTTTATTAATCTTGGCAACTCTTTCTAAAAAGAATTTCTGTATCTCTTCATCATATGAGTTTTGTATGGAAGCAATTCCAGAAATTATAGAGAGAATTATAAGAGAGTAGCTTGGCGAGATTTTAATTATCTGCTTAACAGCACTTTCAGGTTTTGAGTATCCAATAATAATTTCTAAAACTTGCTGTTCCTTATGATATATCTGTTTAAACTCTAAATCTAAAGAGTTTAAAAGTTCTTCAGAAAGTGCATCTCCTTTCTGTTTATTTAGTAAAAACATCATGGATTTTATTAGATTTTCCCAAACTTCACTCCAAGATTTTGAAATCTTTCCATTTGGACTCTCTACTCCTTTATAATAGATGTGTCCTTTTAAAAGTTTTGCTTTTTCAATTAATTCGCCAACAACCTCTTTATGAGTTTTATAGATTATCTCTTCATCAAAATCTATTATAAGTTTCTCGGGTTCTAAATTTTGAATTTGAGGCTCTTCAACTATTTCAAAGCAGGTGTAAGAACTATCTCTATCACTATTTTTGAATTCAACAGTAGAGAGAAATTCTACATTTCTAAAGTCTGTTCTATCCAATTTACAATTATGAAAAGTAGCTCCTTTTAAAGAGCTGTTTTGAAAATTGAATTTTGAAAAGTCACAATTTCTAAAAGTTGTATCTTGAAAGTTTGTTTTAAAGAGAGTAGCTTCATTAAATTTACTATTTATAAAAAGACACTCTTTAAACATGGTGTAGGAGAAGTTTGAATTTGAAAAATTTGTGTTGTTAAATACAAAACCATCTAACTTTTTTTGCTGTAAATCTATATGTATACAATCAATCTCTTTAGAAGAGTTTTTAACAATATATTTATTCCAAAATGCTTTTCCATTCTCAATAGACCATTTTAGAAATCGATAATTTTCAGCGTTTGTTCCTTTTTTAGGGTGTGGAATATGTATGTTCATTTTTACTTCAAGAAATATATCGGGTGGGGGAGAATACCCGACTAACTATTCTCCTCTTCTTTTTCTCTCTCTTCTCTTCTTTCTGCTTTTAATCTCTCAATTTTATTATTCATGAGTTTCTCTTTCTCTTCACTTTTTCGTTTCTCTTCTTCAACTTGAGACTCAACAAGTAGTTTATCAAGAAGTTGGAAAACAGAGTCACTAGCAGTTTCTACATCTTTAAAAAGATGAATAATAGTACTTCTATCCTCTTGAGTAATAACATTGCCTGTTAGCTCTTTATCTTTAATAATTCTCATAGCATTGTGAATTTTGTCATGGAAAGTTTTGTGTGGATTTATAAGAAGTTTAAATGACTCAAATTCACCAAATCGAACTTGTCCTTCTCCAGAATACCATTTTCCAAGTCTACATCCCATATGGTCGTCAAAGTGAGTATGAGTATTTCTTTCAACTATATTATCAAATGCAGCTCTTTTAAAGAGGAGGTGGTCAATTTTTGAGAGAATTACAAAAGTTTTATTCTCCATTTTAATAGTCTCATTTAAGATATTTTTAGTTTTAGAATCAAATAGAAGAAGTTGATTTTTAAATCTATCCATCTCAATTGAAGAAAATTCTGCGATATCTGTCATTTTTTCAGAAACAGTCTGAATTCTTGTGGTCTCTTGTTGTAGAGTTTGAATGGAGATAGAAATCTCTTGAGTAGCTTTTTGAGTTTTTTCAGCAAGTTTTCGAACCTCATCAGCAACAACTGCAAAACCTCGACCATGCTCACCAGCTCTTGCTGCCTCAACTGCTGCATTTAGTGCAAGAAGATTTGTCTGTTCAGCAACATCTTTAATGAGTTTTACAACAGAGTCAATATCAACAGCTTTCTGAACAAGTGAGTCTACTGTACCATCATTTTCTTGGATATAGACGATGAGGTCTCCCAAGTCATGAGCTATCTTCTCTATTATCTTTCTATTTTCAGCACTCTGCTCAGCCATCTCTTCTGAACTCTTTCCAAGTGAAAAAATTTCGCTTGTTGTATCAGCAAGTTGGCTCTGAATTGTTGTAAAGTTATCAATAAATTTAGCTCCACCACTAGAAACATCACTCAAGTCACTAATAAATTTACTCTCTTGCTCATCTGTATATTCTCGCTCCATCGACTCTACTGAACGATTGATAAGAATTCCTGAACGGGTAAGTCCAGTATTCAAACCATTTGTCTGAACTTTTCGGAAGAAAACCTGTTTTCCAGCATAATCTACTGAAGTATTAATTTCTCGTAAGAAACTCTCCATCTGGTCTAAGAAGTTATTAACATTCCAAGCTAAACTTCCAACTGGACCAGCCAGTTTTTCACCAGTATCTCGAACTTCAAAATTTCCTCGTACAGCTTCTTCTAAAACTTTAGAAGTGTGTCTAATTATCTCTTGCTCTTTTTTAATAAAATAAAATCCTAAAAGAGCCACCAATATATTCATTGCGTTGAACATAAAAAATAGAGGTTCAAATCCTTGTACTATATATATAGTAATAGCACCTATTACTATTACAATAATGTGGGCGTAATTTGTTTTAGCTGTGTTGGATATTGAAGATAAATTCGTCATAGTCCAATCCTTTCTCTTTTAAAAATGAGTGTAAAATGATTTCACTTGCATCTATACCACCTACAATTTCATGCTTTCTTAAAAGCTCGTAAAGAGGTCTAATAGCAGCTAATCCTTTTCGATTAGGTCGTCTTCTGGTTGAGTGAAATCCTATAATATTACCAGTAACATCAAAAGATGGAGTAACATTAGCAAAAACCCAGTAGTAACCACCATCTTTGGCTAAATTTACTACATAAGCATTTATCTCTTGTCCTGCTTTTAACTCTTTCCAAAGAAGTTTAAATATAATTCTGGGCATTTTTGGATGTCGAGTTAAATTATGAGGTTGTCCTAATAACTCTTTTTGAGAATATCCAGAAAGAGCAATAAATTTTTCATTAGCGTATGTTATGATACCTCGAGTGTTGGTTTTCGAGACCAGTATCTCCCCTTGACTAAACCTATGTTCAATATCATTGGGTCTTGGTTTCCGAAACCGTCTACTCCCTTTCAAGAAACCTAAGAGTTCCATAAGGTAAACCTTTCAACTTTGTATGCCGACAATTATATATAATTTTGTTAAATTGTTGTTTAAATTTTACTTATTTACTACTCTCTATTCCTAACTTATTTGCCAGAAATTGGAGGCTTTTATCATTTGGAAATGTACTTAAAGCATTATCTAAATAGTTTATAGCAGAACTATAAAAACCATACTTAATTAAATGATTTAAGAAATCAATTAAATCTCTTTTGCTGGTAATAATAACTTTTGTTGTAAATGTTATATCTTGAAAAGCCTTTTTAAAACCTTTCTCTTTTACAGCAACCTCTTTAAACTCAGAGTAGGAAATTCCATCTGCATACATAAGTTGTTGCTGAATATTTTCAGGCGATAAATCATCAAATTCTAACTGCTTATTCTCTATTGAGTCCAGTATATTTTGAATAATTCCTTCGGCATTTGGAATGTTTTCGCTTAAAAGAATATAGTAGTAGTCGTAAAGAGCTTCACCACCACTCTCTTTATTCATAACCATTTCAGTAAGAATTGCCAACATTCTCGCTTTCTCATTAGAAGGATTTACTTTTAAAATTTCAGAATAGAGCAGAATAGCTTTTTCATAGTTCTTTCCTGAATAGAGGTTTTCTGCATCTTGGAACATTCTATTTTCAGAGAAATTCATCTCTCTTCTCCTACAATTGGTCTAATTTATTTTCCATTCCAAAAGGAACATTGACAACTTTTAAGTCTGGGTGTATCTGAAGTTTCAATTCTCTTTCAACACCATATTTAAGAGTATCTCCACTACTAGCACACCCAACACATGCACCTAAAAGCTGAACATATATTTTAGAATTTAATACATCTAAAAATTTTATATCTCCACCATCAAGAGCCAAATTTGGTCTTATTTTCTCTATGACATTTTGAACAGCAGGTTTTAAATCTTCATCACTAAATGGTATCAATTACAAATCCTTATTTTAACTTATATGACACAATTATAACAGTTAGAATTATAAAAAAGTTATAGTAAAAAAATTTATAAAACTTTCAATTGTACATGTTGCCAATTTGTTAAAATTACATATATTTAATAAAGGATATAAATGAAGCGAATAAGTCTATCTCTCTTAGCATCAACTTTTCTACTCTCTAACTCTTTTGCAAATGAGACACCAAAAAGAACTCTTGCAGGAAATATGAATATAACTTATAAAGTTCTTCCTAAAGATGTAAATAGTATCTCTAACATGTTTGAAGAGGGAATGGTTTATGGTAGGTTAAGAACAAACTATTTCTATTTTGATTGGTCAGAAGAGGATGTTGAAGCATCTAAAAAAGACCATCAAGCAATTGGTGTTGGTGGTAGTTTAATTTTCAAAACTGGACGATACAACGGTCTTTCTGGTACAGTTGGACTCTACACATCTCAAAACCCGTTTTTCAGAGAAAAAGCAGAAGATGTTGGAATTATAAAATCTGGAAAAGATGTATTTTCCCGACAAAAAGTTAAAACGGGTAATGGGTATGGAATGAGTGTTGTTGGAGAGAGCTATCTTCAATATGATGTTTCTAAAACATCTCTGAAAGCTGGACGGCATATGTTTCACTCAGTTTTTACAAAATCGAATGATACAAAGATGATACCAAATACTTTTGATGGTCTCTCTATTGAAAGCAGAGATATTGATGGCAGTGTATTACAGTTTGCTTTTTTCAATGCTCAAAAACTTCGAGACCACACTAGTAGTCATGATGTTTTAACATATAACAATGAAGATGGAGAGAGTTGGAACAATGAAGATGACTCTGCTGCTCATAAAGGACTCTCTTATGAAAACTTTAAAGCAAATGGAAAAGATGTCTCTCACAACCTCATCATAGCTACGGCAGATAGAAAGTGGTTTGAAAAGTCGTTGTATACAGGAATTTCTTATCTTACTGTTCCAGATGTAATTAGCAATGTAACTTTTGAGACCCACTACAAAATCTCAACAGGTGATTGGTCTATTGTACCAGGTGTTAGATATATGGTTCAGATTGATGATGGTGGTGGAGAAATTGGTGGTGCTGCACTATCTGGAAATACAGAAGGTTATAGTGATCCAGATAGTTTAGACTCTTCACTTTTAGCAAGTAGAGTGGTTATTCAAAACAAGAGCAAAACAGCAAAAATTCTTTATGGATACTCGCAAGTTGAAGATGAAGCAGATATCGTAGCACCATGGAGAGGATTTCCAACAGGTGGATATACAAGAGCTATGAAGCAGTATAACTGGAATGCAAACACAAAGACTCATATGGTTCAGATGACTTATGACTTTAATAAAGCAAATATCTACTCTGGTTTTAAAACAACTCTACGATATGCAATGATGGATTTTGATGAGGATAAAAAAGTTCAATCAGATACAAATGCTCTACATATAGATTTCTGGAAAACATTTGACTCAATTCCAAATTTTGAGACAAAAGTTAGAATGCTTTTTGCCGATGTTGATGACAAGAATAAAGTTGATAACTCATATAACGAGTATCGACTTGAATTCAACTATCTATTTTAGGAGGTGACATGGCAATTCGTTTCATAACAATTCTACTTTTACCATTTTTTCTTTTTGCGGAAGAGAGTGAGGAGAAACTATCTTTTTGGGAGAGAGTAGGACAAAAGAGTTCAGAGCTATATAGCAAGACAAAAGAGAAAACAGCACAAGTTTACAACAAGACAAAAGAGAAAACAGCACAAGTTTACAGCAAAACAAAAGAGAAAACAGCACAAGTTTACAGCAAAACAAAAGAGAAAACAGCACAAGTTTACAGCAAAACAAAAGAGAAAACAGCTGAAATTTATAGCAAGACCAAAGAGAAGACTTTAGAAATCTACCATAAAGTTAAAGATAAGAACTCTACTAAAGCTACTACAACTCCTTAAATTCACTAGCAAGGGCTTAAAGCCTTTGCTAATTTTCAATTAGTCACTGTCAATTTTCGCTACACTTTGAAAAATTTTTTTGGAGAAGTATATGCGTTACCTAACTTTTTTAATTTTTGCAATTAGTTTAAATGCAGATTATTACATGGCTCAATTTCAGCCTTATCGAACAGTTCAAGTTAATGCTGAACTTTCAGGGGTTGTAGAAAAAGTTGAACTTTCAAAAGAGTTCTCATTTATAAGTAAATGGACAGAAGTTATGAAACTGGATACAGTTTTTGAAGATATTCAAATTGCACTTTTAAAAAAGAGAATTTGGACTATTGAAGAGGCTTTAAAACTTCGTAGAGAGAATTTGGAAAATAAGAAGAAAGTTCGAAGCATAAGTCAATACGAGATAAATAATGAGACTCTTGCTGTTATTGAGACAAAATCAACTCTTTATACACTTCAGATGGAGTTGAAGTTGAAAGAGGCTTCAAGAGATAAAAAAAGTTTCTTTTTAAAAGGGAGATATTTTGGAGAGATATTTGTTGAAAAGGGTCAGTTTGTAGGAATTGGAACTCCTCTTTTTGAGTATCACGACTTTTCAAAAGGTAAACTTGATATCTTTGTTGGTGCTGATGAGGTGGAAAATATCTACAAGAAGAGAGTTTTTATAAATGGTGTAGAGAGAAATGATTTTAAAGTTGAGAAACTCTCTTCTGTAAAAGATAGCAAAAGAATTTCAACTTATAGAGTTCGACTTATTAGGAATATATCAAATCCTACAACTGTAAAATTTGGAGAAATTCTTAGAGTGGAGTTTAAGTTATGAGACTCCTTTTTGCCATTCTCCTAACCTCATCACTACACTCAAACTCACTTCTAAAAGAGTCTAAAAAAGAGGTTCTTCAAAAAGGTAGAGAAGAAGCTCAACTTTATGGAGATACTTTAAGAGACTCTTGGCTTGGAGGAATAAATGTTGAGGGTTCTTACAACTATCTTGACTCTATGGGCAGTGATGAGACATATCCAAGTTTTCGAGCAACTCTTTACCAAGATATTTTCCGAAGTGGTGGAATTTGGTGGCAAATTGATAAAGGAAAAATTTATAAATCTCTAAATTTTGCAATGCTCGATTCTCAAGAGAGAGATATGGTTTTTTCTCTTTACAATACAGTTCTTGGTATTCAGAAGTTAGATATAGAGTTACGGAAAATGGAACTCACAATAGAGAACCAAAATATCCTAATTCGAAACCAAAGAGAGAGCTACTCAAATGGTCTTCTTGATATCTCTGTTTTAGACCAATCTATCATCGATTTGAATACTTTAAAAAATCAGCAAGAGGGTCTTATTCAAACTAGAATTGACCTAATTGCAAGTTTAAAAGTTTTAACAGATTTGAACTATACAAATATTTCTGTTCCAAATTTTGTTTTACCAACTTTAGAAGAGTTTTTAAACAAGAGTTTTGATTTAGAAATTCAGAAGTTGCAAATTGAGAGTAGTAGACTTGATAAGAATTTAGCTTATGCTCAATTTCTTCCAGCGGTTCAGATTTATGGAACTTATGATTATACAGATACAGAAGCTAGAGAAGGGGACGAAACTTCTATTGGCTATGGAGTCAAAATTACAATTCCAATAGGTTTTAATGCTGGAAATGCAATTGAAGCTGCTCAAATCTCATACTTGAAAGCTCAATCAGAGTATATAGACAAAGAGAGTGATGAGAGAGTTGAGTATGAGAAGATAGTTTCAAAACTGAAATCTATTGAGAGACGAAAAAAGAATAGTATGGAACTAATAGAGAGTTATCAAAGTATTTTAAAAATTACAGAAGAGTATTATAAAAGCCAACTCAAAACAGTTGATGATGTAACTCTTGTAAAAAATAGGGTGAAGATAAGTCAGCATGACTTGGAAATTTACAAGATAGATAAGAAAATTGTCATTGTAAAACTCTATCAAGGAATTCGAGGAGAGTAGTTGTGTATGATTTAAAAGAGTTTCAAAAAAGAAAAGCGGCAGCATTAAAATATGAGAAAGGAAAAGGTTCAGCACCAAAAGTTGTTGCTGGAGGTCGAGGCATTGTTGCTGACAGAATTATTGAAAAAGCTAAAGAGTTCGATGTTCCGTTTTTCAAAAATGAGACTCTTGCAAACTCTCTTTTAGATGTTGATATAGGGGAGAATATTCCCCCTAATCTCTACAAAGCGGTTGCTGAAGTTTTTATCTGGCTTCTCTCTTCTGAAAAGATGGCTCTTGAAGAGAAAAAGAGAGAAGAGGAAGAAGAGGCTAAACGAAGATAATTATTTTAAACTTTTCATAAATTCAACTATAATTCGGCAAAAAGGCTATTTTTGAGAACTCATTTAGCTACTGAATTGGTAAATGTAGAAATTGGAACAGAGATAAAAGTTGCTGGTTGGGTCGATTCTCATCGAGACCACGGCGGAGTTGTTTTCATAGATTTACGAGACAAAAGCGGACTCATTCAACTTGTTTTAGACCCAGAAGATAGTGGAGAATCTCACAAACTTGGACATGAAATTCGAGATGAATTTGTGATTATTGCAAAAGGGTATGTTAGAAGTCGAGGTGAAGGTTTAGAGAATCCAAAACTTGAAACTGGAAAAATTGAAGTTGTAATTCAAAACTTGGAAATCGAGAACCGAAGTAAGCCACTTCCTTTCACTCTTGGAGACAAAAATGTAAATGAGGAAATCCAATTACGATACCGATACCTCCAACTTCGAGACAAGGAAGCTCTCGAGACTTTCCGACTCCGAAGCAAAATGGCAATTACTGCTCGAAATGTTCTTGACAAGCTAGGTTTCTTAGAAGTTGAAACTCCAATTCTTACAAAATCTACTCCAGAGGGAGCAAGAGACTACCTTGTTCCAAGTCGGGTTCATGGTGGCGAATTTTACGCACTGCCTCAATCTCCACAACTTTTCAAACAGCTTTTAATGGTTGGCGGTTTTGATAGATATTTTCAAATTGCGAAGTGTTTTCGAGATGAGGATTTAAGAGCTGACCGACAGCCTGAATTTACTCAAATTGATGTTGAGATGAGTTTCTGCGACCAAGAAGATGTAATTGGAGTTGCTGAAGAACTTCTTTCAGGTATTTTTTCTGAAGCGGGAATTTCTGTTCAGACACCTTTCCAAAGAATGGGATATTCTGAAGCGATGGAGAAGTATGGTTCTGACAAACCAGATTTAAGATTTGGAATGGAGATGGTTGAAGTGATAGACCTTTTTGCTGACTCCACAAATGCTATCTTTTCAGAAATTGCAAAAGATGAAAAGAGCAACAGAATTAAGGCTCTGAAAGTTCCAAATGGAGATAAGCTCTTTAGTAGGAAAGCTATCAAAGAGTTAGAGAAATTTGTCTCAAAATTTGGTGCTAAAGGTCTAGGCTATTTCCAGATGAGAGAAGATGGTTTAAAAGGTCCACTTCTTAAATTTATGAGTGAGGAAAGTATCGCAGGTCTAATTTCAAGAACAGAATTGGAAATTGGCGATATAGTCTTCTTTGGTGCTGGAAAGAAGAAGACAATTTGGGACTACATGGGAAGACTTCGATTGGAAGTTGCAAAGAGATTAGAGCTTCTACATGACTCAAAATATGAGTTCCTTTGGGTTGTCGATTTCCCAATGTTTGAAAAAGATGATGATGGAACTGTAAAAGCTCTTCACCACCCTTTCACAATGCCAAAAAATACGGAAGTTTCCGATGTAGAAGAGATAGAAAGTATCGCTTATGACATAGTTCTAAATGGAGTAGAGTTGGGCGGTGGAAGTATCCGTATCCATAAAGAGGAGACTCAAAAGAAAATTTTTGAGCTTCTTGGAATTTCCGATGAAGAAGCTGATGAGAAATTTGGTTTCTTAGTTGAAGCACTACAATTTGGAGCACCACCACACGGCGGTTTCGCAATCGGTTTCGATAGACTTGTTATGCTTCTTACAAAACAGGACTCAATTCGAGATGTTATCGCATTTCCAAAAACTCAAAAAGCTCAATGTCTACTAACTTCTGCTCCTGATGAGGTTGCAAATGAGCAACTTAAAGAGCTAAATATCAGACTTAGAGAAAAAAAGCAGTAGAAAAATGAAGAGTCTTTTGAGACTCTTTTCATTTACTTAGAGTGAAGTCGCTAGTTTCCATTTTAGTTGGGAAAACTTCCCTCCAAATTCCATTCCAAACTCTTTTCCTTTTTCTGTAAGTTTCCAAATGGAGTTTTCAGAAACTTGAAAGCCTTTGCTTTCCAAAAGCAAATTCGTTTCCCACCCTGAAAGTTCATCTAACTTTCCGAGTTCTGTTGGAAGAAAATAGGTTTGGGAAAAGTCTAGCTGGAAAAGGGAGGAGAAAAGTTATGAAGAGAATAACAGCTGAAGAGTTTGATAGAAAGTTTGATGATGGAGAGGATATTTCTCAATATTTAGATTTTTCAAAAGGGGAGAGTTTATCTCAATTTGAGAAGAAATTTTCAAAAACAAAAAAGGTAAATATAGATTTTCCAGAGAAAATAGTTGAACTATTAGATAGAGAGGTACAAAAGGTGGGAGTTACGAGACAATCTATTGTGAAGATATGGATAGCAGAGAGGTTGAAAGAGGAGCAGAAATATAGCTTTTTGGGGTGACGAAAGAGAGGAAAACCAAGCCCCAAAAGGGGGCTGGAATAAGTTGAAGATTTTTCGCATTCGCTCGAAATGACAACTCTCTTTCTGTCATTTCGAACCCTTTAGGGTGAGAAATCCTTTCCCTGTTTTTAAGATTTCTCAATCGCTTCGCTCATGTCGAAATGACAAATGGTGGGGGCTTTCACTCGAACCCTTTTACTCACCTGTCATTTGGAGAAACTTCGTTTTCGAACCCTTTCGGGTGAGAAATCCTTTTCATGTTTTTAAGATTTCTCAATCGCTACGCTCATTTCGAAATGACAAGAGGGGAGAAACTCGAAATGACAAAAGGGGGAAAACTCGAAAGAAAAAAGAGTGGAAGACCAGCCCCGAAAGGGGGCTGGAATAAGTTGAAGATTTCTCGCATTCGCTCGAAATGACAGAATGAAATTATTAAAAACAAAAAATCATAAGTCGAGGACACACCCCGCGAAACTGTCGTAAGTCTGGTTAACCCAATCGTCATCACCATCCTCGAAATTGACAACCCACGAATCGGAACTATTTTTGTTATATTTTGTTACAGACCAATACCAACTTGATTTAACAGTCTTAAACTTGCCATTCACATAAGGATAGGAGTTTTTCCTTTGGTCTGTAATGGAGTAGAGTTCTTCAATTGTTGGAAGTCTCCAATCACTTCTGCCACCAAAATTTAAATTTGAGCAATAAGATTTTGCACTACTCCAATTCATACTATTTTCAGAACTTCCGCTCCAACCCAAGCCATTTGTTCTATCTTCAATAATATCGCCATTTCTAACAAACTCTATGTCTTCGTAATATGATTTTCCTCGAACACATTTTGTAAAATGGTCTTCATTTCTACCTTCCCAAGTATTTTGCCCATCTGAAAACCTTGTTCCCCAATTACTATCTTCATATCCAGAATAGGTAACTTTCTGATTACTCCAGTAGTGAGTCTCTTCTACATTTTGGAAAGTGCTAGAAATTGCCAAACCGCTCTTCTTTCTATCCCCCAAATACCAAAGCTCTTTATTTGTTGGAAGTCTCCAATCGCTTTTCCCGTCCAATTCCAAATTTTGGCAATACCGTTCAGCTTCCGAAAAATTCCCTTTAAAGCTCTTTTTGTGGTCTTCCCACTCCAAGCCGTATCCATCGGAAACAACACCATTCGAGTTTCTACTATACTCTCGAGGATACTTCAAAAACGCTTTTGCTTTCTTCTTCTTCTGCTTTTCTTCAATTCCATCAATTTCCAATTTCGTTGAAAACCCTCCAGCTTTTGCACCAACTAAAAGAAGTTCTCCATTCTTCTCCTCAAAAAGAAAGTCGAAATTTCTTGTTTCCGATTTAAAATTTTTCGCTCTATCAAAAGGAACAAAAATCTCAAAATCGATTTCCAGACTCTTTTCAGAAACGGAGAAAATTTGAGAATTTGGATTGTATTCCATCTCGATACTCTGTTTTCCTAGCCAAGAGTTCAAAACCTTTTCATAAAAAGCTCTTTTTCGCTCTGCAAACTTTTCTGGTCTCTCAAACTCTCCTTGAGGTGATAGTTTTGAAATTTCACTTTTGAAATTGGAAATGGTCATGCTCTCCTCTCCATTCCAAATGTAGACTCCGATTGGGTTCGGGCTTGGGTTCGGATTTGGACTTGGAACTCCTTGCGGTGCTTTAAAATAGAAGTCGCCCGTAGTTTTATCGTAACTTGCGGGACTCTGTTTTCCATTTGTTGCCTCTTCAACTCCAGCTCGAGTATATTGCAATATCTGATTTAGAGAAGCGTTCTCTCTATCAAGATTTGCCAAAAGATGTTTTGTAAAAGTTCCATTTCGACCATGTCCATCTTGAGAGGCTTGACCAACATCAGCAGAGTAGGCTATGTAAGTTCCAGAAACAGATGGAGGAAGTGCCAAACCAACACCATCATCACCCTCTCCAAAAACATCTCTCGTTACACTTCTATCCTTAAACGGATTGTTTCGACAAGCGTCAAGAACCACGATATTTAGCCTATTTCCCGCATCTTGAACTCTACTCAAAATTCCATTTAGAGCCACTCCATTCTCAATTACCTGAAATCTATTTTTCATATCGACATCAACTGGAACGAGATAGTTCTTTCCACCAACTTCCAGACCGTGTCCAGCATAAAAGATAAAACCGACTCCACCTCGATTTTTAAGATGAGTTGAAAAATTCTCAATTTCCGCATTCATCTCTGCTCTACTTCCGTTGAAAAGTTTGAAAACTTTAAATCCATACCTTTCCAGAGCTTCCGCTATATCTCTAGCGTCATTTTCCGCATTTTTGAGTTTTGCGAAATTCTTATAGTTGTTGTTTCCAATCACAAGAGCGGTTCGCCCCTCCGATGTCAAAATCCTATCGTCTCCAAAACTACCTGAAATCTCTTCTGGAGGTTTCGGAACTTCCCCACACCCCGCAAAAAACAGGAAAACTAAAATTAGATACCTCATCGGCTCTCCTTTTTTTAAAATTTTACTAAAAGAAAATTTTTATATTATAATTATTTCGACGGAAATCTTAAAAATATAATTGTTGCTTTTGCAACGGCTTCTTAAAAACTACTAATAAATTTACAACCATCAAATTACTTTATAAAATGAGAAACTTAAGAAAAATTTTAAAAATTTCACAAAAAGAGTTTGCAAATTTGCATAACTTGAAAAAATTAGATTTAAATCTAAGAGAAGAGAAAGAGCTTCCTCTTGAAATCTGCCAACTCACAAATTTAGAAGAGTTGGAAATATGGGGTGAACTTACAGAATTACCAAAAGAGTTTACAAATTTACAAAACTTAAAAAAGCTATATTTTGACTCAAAAGAGTTCCCTCTTGAGATTTGCGAACTCGCAAACTTAGAAAAATTGGAAATATCTGGTAAATTTACAGGATTACCCAAAGAATTTGCAAATTTACAGAATTTGAAAAAGTTAGATATAGAATTTGAGTTAAAAGAGATACCTCTTGAGATTTGCGAACTCTCAAATTTAGAAGAGTTGGACATATGGGGCAAATTTACAAAATTGCCAAAAGAGTTTTCTAATTTGCAAAATCTCAAAAGACTCCGTATCTGTTCAAAAATAGAAGATACTTCAGTTTTAGCAGAACTTCCAAATTTAGAGAATTTGGAAATATTTCCAGAGAGAGAAGAGGTAATAAGCATCTCTATAAAAGATTTGCAAAATTTAAAAAGTTTAGAAATTGCAAATTTTGAAGAGGTTGAAATTTCAAATTTACCAAATTTGAGAATATTGGATTTTAATTTAAAAAAATTTAAGTTTTCAAACTTACCAAACTTAGAAGAAGTAACAAAGTTACCTCCAAAAGAGTTTAACAAACAACTTAAAAAGATTTATTTAGATGATTTTGAAGGAGAGTTTAATTTATCAGATTTTCCGAATTTGGAAGAGTTAAGTTTCTATGGAGGAGCTTTTTCGATAGTTGGAAATACAAAATTGAAATCTTTGAGCATTCAACATACTCATTCAATAACAGAGTTACCAAAACTTGAAAATCTTGAAGAGTTGTATCTTCATGACATTATGTCCAACTCAAAACCAAGTAAGATTTTTAAAAATTTTCCAATTTCAAAAAAGTTGAAAAAGGTAAATCTTTGTAACAATGGGCTTTCAGAATACTTTCCGCAATGGATAAGAGAACTTTCTGAATTGGAATGTTTAAGTCTTTACGAATATGGTTTGACAGAAATTCCTGATTGGATGGATGAATTACAAAATTTGAAAGAAATTTCAATTGAGTGGAGTAATCTCGAGAGAGTTTCTGAAGCTGTAACAAATCTAAAAAATTTAGAGAAACTCATTTTAGATATGAACCATATTAAAAGCTATCCACAAAATTTAGAAAAGCTAAAAAATCTAAAAGAGTTTAAAATTGAAACACAAAAGATAAGTTTTGATGAATACAATAGAATAAAAAGAGCTTTGCCAAATACAGAAATTCCAGAAAAAAATATTGAAATTTTTGTGGTCAATTCTCTAAAAAAAGATTTTCCAAATCATCATCTTTTAGAAAATATGGAGTATCTTGGAAAAGCAACAACTGAAGAGAAATATCCAATGATTGTTGAAAATGGTGTTCCTTACCTCATCGCCAAAAGTGGAATTGGTGAAAATATTCGAGGTGAAGTTTATGAAATTGATTTTGAAACTCTACAAAAACTAGACTCTTTCTATTCTGATAAATTTATTCGGAAAGATTTTAAAGTGAAACTTGATGGTGAATTCTATCTCTATTGGAGATATGTTACAGCTTATATTCCAAATTTTGAAATCTATTTTTCTCAAAAGAACTTTTTAAGTGAATTCACAATTGGAACACATTTAACTTTAACTAATATTTTTGTTTATGGCACTATGAAAAAAGGTTTCCCCAATCACCACCTTTTAAAAGAGGCAAAGTTTATTGGAGAAGCAACTTTCCAATACGAGTTTCATGTAGCAAACTCTCAAAATCTTGGAATGGTTATCAGAAATTCCAAACCTTATCTTTTCAAAAAAGAAGATGGTTCAGAACCTGAAATAAAAGGTGAGGTTTATGAAATCTCTATTCAAGATTTGGACAAACTAGAATTTGAAGATTACACTAAAGTAGAAATTTCAGTTGAGATTGGAGAAAACTATTCTTACGCTATTGCATTTGTTGCAAACTTTGAAATTGAATTTTCAAAAGAAGAACTTTTAAGTGAATTCATAGGAGAAGTGTAAAATGAGAGAACTTTTAGAATTTAGCAACTTAAGAGAAATTTTAAATATTTCAGAAAAAGAGTTTGCAAATTTGCATAACTTGAAAAAATTAGATTTAAATCTAAGAGAAGAGAAAGAGTTTCCTCTTGAAATTTGCCAACTCACAAATTTAGAAGAGTTGGAAGTATGGGGTAAACTTACAAAATTACCAAAAGAATTTACAAATTTACAAAACTTAAAAAAGCTATATATAGGATTTGACTTAAAAGAATTTCCTCTTGAAATTTGCGAACTCACAAATTTAAAAAAGTTGCAAATATGGGGCGAAGTTACAAAACTTCCAAAAGAGATTTCTAATTTACAAAACTTAAAAAAGTTAGAAATTTCTGGAAACTTGGAAGAGGTTACAATTTCAGACTTTGAGAAGTTAGAAGAGCTTATTACTCGAGCAAACTACATTAAACTAGACAATTTACCAAACTTGAAGTATTTAAAGATTACAGTTGAGAAAGATTTTGAAATCTCAAAAAATAGTTCTTACAATTTAGAAACTTTATATTTGGAAGGTTCTGAAAAAGAGGAGTTAGATTTATCAGATTTCCCAAATCTAAAAATATTGGAATTTCGGCAAATAAATTTTCAATCTTTTAAACTCTCTGAAAAAACTGATTTACAATCTTTGAAGATTTCACATACAGATTCAATGAAGACTTTACCAAAGATAGAAAATCTAAAAGAGTTATATATTTATGATACAAAGTTTTCTTACGATTTTCATATTCCAGAAAATCTAAAAAAATTAGGTTTTTGTATGATAGACACATTTCCAGAATGGATAAAAAAGTTATCAGATTTAGAAAGTTTGCGTTTTGATACTGCTGGTTTTGAAGAGATTCCAGATTGGATAGAAAATCTGAAAAAACTTCGAGTTTTAGATTTTACTTGGTCATCTTTAACAAATGTTCCTGAAACTGTAACAAATCTGAAAAATTTAGAGCAACTCCATTTGCTTATGAACCACATTAAAAGCTATCCACAGAATTTAGAAAAGCTAAAAAATCTAAAAGAGCTGGTAATTGATACAGAGAAGATAAGTTTTGATGAATACAACAGAATAAGAAGAGCTTTACCAAATACAGAAATTTCAGAAAAAGATATTGAGATTTTTGTTTATGGAACTTTAAAAAAAGATTTTCCAAATCATCATCTTTTAGAAAATATGGAGTATCTCGGAAATGCGGTAACTGAAGAGAAATATCCAATGATTTCAGAAAATGGACAATATCCTTACCTCATCGACAAAGAGGGGTATGGAAAAAAAATCGAGGGTGAAGTTTATCGTATAAATTTAGATATTTTAAAAGATATGGATTTAATTGAAGGGTATCCAAAACATTATTCTCGAAGAGAAATAAAAGTTGTAGTTTATCCAGCATGTGAACTATGCTGGAGATGTACTATAACATACTTTGCAAATTCTGAAATAGACTATTCAAAATATGAACTTTTAAGCGAATTTACAGAAGAAATGTAAAAATGAAAAAGATTTATAAAAGAAAAATTAGAGATTACCTGTTTCATATAAATAGGGAAACTTTTGAAAAGAGATTTCAGATTTATTATGAGCAAGAATTTATAAAAATAACTTCTCATTTTTTTGATAGTTTTCAAATAGAGAAAGAGATAGAAGTCTTTGAAAATGAGTGTTCCAGAAAGATTTTAGAACTTAGCTCCATAAGTCGTCATAGAATTGAATGGGATTGTCCAGAAATATCTAAATGCGAAAGAATTAAACTTTTAAAAATTGAAAAAGACCTAAAGCGAATTGCAAGAAACATTTACAATGAAAACTCTTTTTTTGATAAATTACTTCCAAAAGTTCATTCCTTGATTACCTACTCTGAAATAGATTTAGAAGCTCTTTACAAAAAGAGAATTCAATATTTCATCTCTAAGAAATTGAAGAAAAAATTCAACTCCATAGAGCAAGTGGGTTTAGATATACCTCCATTTTTTCCAGAAAAGTTAGATGAACTTATAGATGATTTCACTTCAAAAGTTGAAATTCCAAATACCTTTAGAAGTTTTGATGATGAATTTTATACAAGCCAACTTATAGATGATATCTTCTTTCTTTCTAGCTTGGAAACACTTTATAGTACTCGAGAAAAAGATGAGTTCTATGAAGAGGAACGCCATTTAGAAGATTTATATGACTATAATTTAAGAGAGTTATGGAAAATTAGCAGAGAGAGAGCCGAAAACATCTACTCTTTTGATAAGAGTTTAAGGGAAATTGCAAACGAGATTTGTAAAAAAAATAGTTTTTTTCAAGAGCTTTTTGATATAGCACTTCCACTAATTCGACAAAAAATCTTTGATGAAGAGAAATCTCTTTTAAAGAGAATAGAAACTTTTTTAAAAGTTGAAGATAATTTAGAAAAAGTGATGAAATTGGCAAAATCTGATAAATTGGGTAAAGCTAAAGATATCAAAACAGAGTTTGGATTTAAAGACTTTTTTATTTTTACAACTGAAGATAGTGACTATTTTGACAAAGTTGCTGTTACAGATGACACAGAATTTATTCAAAGTATCGCATGGCTCTTTAGACGCTTGGATTTTATTTTTGGTGTTGTAGGTTTCCAGTCAAAATTTGAGTTTTTTGGCAGACTTGGAGCTGTGGCGGTAGACTCATTCAACAAAGGTTATTCAAAAAATATCGTCTATATTGATGTAATTTTAGAAGCTAAGAAAATGAGAGAAGATTGGGAAAAAGATGTTTTTGAAAACTTTAGCAAACATTTGAAAATTCATCAAAAGGCTCATAAATGGCTGGAGGAACAAATTTGATTAAAAATAGAGTTCGAGAACTAATTGTTGCTGAGGTTCACAAAGAGTTCTTCAAAAAGTGTTTTGTTTGCAGGGGAAGTGAACTTTTAAAAAGTAGAGTTTCTGAAATTGAAATAGTTGTTGAAGTTGCAAAATCTGAATGTTATGAAGAAATATTAAAAAGAGATGGTTTTCGCTTTGACCACGATATTTCTGATAGGTTATATGATTGTCAAGAGGGTATTGAAATTGAAAAAACCTTAAAAGAGATTGCTCAAAAGAAGTATGGAGCGGAGAAAAACAGAATTCTTTTTCCAAATCCTACACCACAATTTTTAGATGAACTCTATATCTTTCTAAATTGGAAATCTATTTTAAATGAACTCTTGAATAAATCTCTACAAAACAGTTTGGAAAAGAGTGATAAGGTTGATGAGGTTTTCTCTTTTGTAAAAGATATCGAGATTGCTAAACAGCTCTCTTTTCTAAAAGAGTATTTTGAAGAGAAGTTTTTTAAATGTGAGCTAATTTTTGTAGAACATTTTCAATACGATTTGAGAAATTTCCAAGAAGAGAAGATGGCTTCTAAATTTATTTTAGAAGTTCAAAACTCTGAATTTATTGCAGATTTTTTTAAAATGAAAAAGAAGATTTTGCTTAAAAAATTGAGAATTTATACTAATAAATTGTAATTGAGTAGAGTGATTTAAAATCTTGATTTTCAAAATGCTAGAATTTTGGATAAATTATTTGGAGAGATTTTGAAGAACTATTTTATAGAGTTAGAAAACTGCATAAATTTAAAAAGATTAGAAGAGCTTAGAATTTCTGTTCTTGGTAAAAAAGGTGAATTGGCAAAAGAGTTTGCTAATATGAAAAACTTAGAGCCGAGTCAGAGAAAAGATGTTGCAAAAGAGTTAAATAAAATTAAGCAAGAGTTTGCAAAAAAATTAGAAGAGAAGAGATTAGAATTAGAAGAAAAAGCTGTTGAAGATGGTATGTTAAATGAGAAAATAGATATATCTCTAATAAATGGCAAGTTGGAACTTGGTGGATATCACCCTGTTGTAGAGACGATGAATAGAATTATTGACTATTTTCAAAAGATGAACTTTTCAGTAGAAGAGGGAAGAATGGTTGAGGACGATTTTCACAATTTTGAAGCTCTAAATCTTCCAAAACATCATCCAGCGAGAGATATGCAAGATACATTCTATTTTGCTGACCACCATCTTTTAAGAACACACACTTCACCTGTTCAGATACGAACTATGGAGAGAGAGAAGCCTCCAATTCGAATGATTGCACCAGGTACTGTTTTTCGTAGAGATTTTGATTTAACTCATACTCCGATGTTCCACCAAGTTGAGGGTCTTGTAATTGAGAACGGGAAAAAAGTCTCTTTTGCAAATTTGAAATTTATTCTTCAAGATTTTCTTCACCATATGTTTGGAGAGGTTGAAGTTCGATTTAGACCTAGTTTCTTCCCTTTTACAGAACCAAGTGCGGAGGTTGATATCTCATGTGTTTTCTGTGAAGGTGATGGGTGTCGAGTCTGTTCACACACTGGTTGGCTTGAAGTTTTAGGTTGTGGAATGGTTGATGAGAATGTTTTGAAAGCAGTTCAATATGAAGATGTTAGTGGTTACGCTTTTGGTCTTGGAGTTGAGAGATTTGCAATGCTTATTCACAGAATTCCAGATTTGAGGTCTCTTTTTGAAGGTGATTTAAGACTTTTAGAGCAGTTTCAGAGATGAGGTGAGGGAGAGACCCTTGTCTCACCTTTTTTCACCTTTAAATCCAGCAATTGCTGTCTCTCCATTTTCAAAACCAGCTGTAAAACCACCACCAACATACTCTCCATTTTCTCCATAGAAATTTCCAGAACCATACATATATTCTGGAATGTCTGTTGAAGATGCTTTTGTCTTAAATGTTCCATCATCTACATTGTCTGAATTTTTATTGAATTGAAAAGAGCCATCTTCTGCAAATATCTGATTTGTTGTTTTAAATTGAAATGAGAAGTCTTCTTCTGAAGAGGCAAAGTTCACATCTCCGTCCATTGTCGATTTCATCAAGTTGAAAACAAATTGGAATGTACCATCTATCTTTTCAGCCTCTTTTCCAACGCTTCTATTTTCAACAGTTCCAAAGATATCTCCACTATATGTAGCTGAGACTTCCGATGGTAGAGAACCAGTCAACTCCTCTTTTGGAACTATCCAACCACCTCGATACTGCTTCTCTTCGCCATCAAATTGGTAAGCCCAATATCCCCAATCAAAAATTGTATCTGAACCCAATTTCTCTTTATAAAGACTAACCTCATCAACTTGTTCAGCTATAAAACCACCTCGTATTGTTGTATACTCATCTATAATAATTCCAAATTCTGAAGAGATAACTCCTTCTCCATTGTATGATGAGTTTTTAAAAAAGAAACTGTTTGGAGAATTGCTTAAAATATTGTTTGAGTAGAAGAGAAACCCATCACTCTCAACAGCACCACTACCTGAGTTTGAAAAGTTGTATCTATTTTCTAAATACTCAAAACTACCTCCTACAAAACCATTTTGAAAATCGATTTCTACATTTATCTCTTTTCCCACTCCATTTTCAAGAAATATATCCTCTTGTGAAATAACCTCTTTCTCAAAATCACTATTTCCATCTGCTTCTGGGTTAAACTCAACTTTAGAAGCAAAAACTATGTTCCCATTATATTTTGCTATTCTTCCACCATCGCTATTTCCGTCCCAAAAAATTGGAATTTCTAACTCTCTACTCTCTTTTGAGTTTAAGTAGATATCATAAGGTACTGCATTCTGAATTTGTTCTAAACTATTTCCTTCTGGAGAATATTTTGTGTAGAGTTGCATCATTACCGAGCTATCACTAGACTCGCCCAGAACTATCTCTCTCTGATAATATTTTAAGACTTCATCATGATATTTGCTGTTTAATTCGTCCATAAGTTCGCTATATTGAACATATTTTAAATCGCTATCTTTCACATTTGAGAGAGCTTCAACTTGAGTATTTATACTCTCCAATTCAGCCATTATCTCTCGACTAGACATCTCTTCAATATCAATACTCTTCAACTCTCGAACCTCTTCAGGTATTCCATCTCTGATTGTAAGAATATTCCCAGCTAAAATATCTATGGTTCTATCTCCAACTGTAAGATATATACCTCCTTTTAAACAAGCTATATCCTCTCGGCTCTCTTCTATAAATCCCTCAAAATGAGTTCCTCGAATTCCAATTGTTGAAGTTTGTGTGAAAAATTTCAAATTACTTTTTGAAACTTTTCCAATTCGACCAGTTATTGCAGAAAAGAAGCCTCTTTTGACTCTAAACTTTGCTTTAGATTTTTCCGTGTCATCATAATAATAATCCTCTATCTCAAAAACTGTACTTCTTCCAATCCTAACAATAGTTTTATCTTCAAAAATAATTTGTGCTTTTGCTCTACTGGAAGTTATAACTGAGTCTGAAACAGCAAGTTTTTGACCTCTGTATGCTTTACTCTTTACACCCTCTCTCTCAATATAGACATCACCTCTAATAGCTGATAGTTTTCCAATTGAAGCAGAAAGAGATATTGAAAATATAAGAAGTAGAACTTGTATTCTCATTGCCTCTCCTTATTGAAACATTATCAATTCGGTAAGACCGAAATCTATCTCATCGCCCTCTGCAAAAAACTCACTGCTTTCTATTTCACAATAAGTTGTATTTGAGTCACATGAAAAGAGTGGTATTGTAAAAAGTATGAATAAAATCGCTTTCATCTTATCTCCTATTTTCTAGAATGTCTCTATTATACTCTGAGCATAAGAGTCTTTCAAATTACATTTGCTCAGAGTGGAAGTTTCTAAATAAAAAAGCCTTTTATAAATTCTGAAACCTCATCAGAAGATGCAACATTTTTGTAGCAGAGACCAATTCCACAGATATCAAATCCGCTATTTTCAGCAACCTTTTTAAAAACAAAAGGAGATGAAATTTCTAATTTCTCAAGCTCTTCTCTTTTTCCTTTTATAACTAAAAGTTCTTTGTGGGATTTTAGTATCGCTTCTGTAAAAGTACCAAAAGCTGTTGGGTATCTTGTGAAATTTTTATAAGAGCGAGAAACACTATCTTTTGCAATCTCTTGTAAATCCAATCTATCAAGAAGTAGAGCTGATGTTGAGAGAGAGATGATGATTTTTGCTCTACTTGATGGGTATGAGCTATCTTCAGTTTCAGCTTCTACTGGAAAGTCACTATCTCTATCTGATGTGAACCACCGTTTTCCTCTCCAAAATTTTGAAACAGCAATATTTACAAGAGTTTCTAAAACTTCAAGATATTCGCTTTTGAGTGTCTCTTGATATAGTTCTATAAGAGCATCTGTAAGATAGGCGTAATCTTCTAAAAAAGCCTCTATTTTTGGACTATTATCTAAAAGTCGAGAGTGATATAAAATACCATCTATATACATTTTTTGAAGTAGAGAATTCATAGAGTTTTCAGCTATTTCAAGATAACTCTTCTCTATTTTAGAAACTTTTAAAAGACCCTTGATAATCATACTATTCCAAGAAGTGATTATCTTCTTATCAATATCTGGATAGACTCTATCTTTTCTTAAATCTTTTAGAATTTGAAACTCTTCTGGAAATTCTGTCCAGTCATCAACTCTTACAATAGCTTTGCCTTCAAAATCTTCACTACCAACTTTTGCTGGAATTTCAGATTTATCATAAACAAAGTATTTTCCCTCAACTCCTTCACTATCTGCATCACTTGCTGAATAGAAAAGGTTTTCCTGTTCCATCTTTTCCATGAGAAAACTAGCTGTTTCTAAGGCAATTCTCTTGAAAAGAGGATTTCCACTTTTTAGATAGAAGTCTGAAAAGAGTTCTAAAAGAAGACCATTGTCATAAGCCATCTTTTCAAAGTGAGGAACCAACCACTTTTCATCAACAGAATATCTACAAAATCCACCATCGATGAGGTCATAGAAACCACCTTTTACCATCTCTTTTAAAGTCTTCTCCACCATCTCCATAGAATTCAGAAGAGAGAGTGTCTTAAGTACTCCTATTTGTGGAAATTTTGGTGCTGGTGAGAAGCCTCCAAATTTTGAATTGAAGTGATTTGAAACATTTTCTAAAAAGATTT
This sequence comes from Candidatus Thiovulum imperiosus, assembly GCA_024281175.1. GTDB lineage: Bacteria > Campylobacterota > Campylobacteria > Campylobacterales > Thiovulaceae > Thiovulum_A > Thiovulum_A imperiosus. The sequence continues at coordinate 47,208 of JAMJTW010000005.1, read as the reverse complement.
CATCAAATTTCTCATCAACTTCTCTCTCTTCATTTCCAGATAGTGTTCGAGATAAAACATCAATTCTGGTACTGCTTTTCAAGATATCCTCTCTATTTGTTGCCCACTCATAAGAGATAGTTGGCAAAAGTTCAAACATACCAACTCGACCATATTTCCGTCTATCTGGAATATAAGTATCGATGTGAAAAGGCTTCTTGTCATGAGAAAGAAAAACTGAAAGAGGCCAACCACCACCTTTTCTATTCAACATCTGATATAAGTCTTGATAATATTTATCTAAATCTGGTCTCTCTTCTCTATCTATTTTAATTGAGATAAAATCCCTATTTAGTAACTCAGCAATTTGTATATCTTCAAAACTCTCTTTTTCCATAACATGACACCAGTGACAACTACTATATCCAATTGAGACAAATATCGGTTTCTTCTCCTCTATCGCTTTTGAAAGTGCCTCTTCACCCCATGGATACCAGTTTACTGGATTGTTTTTATGTTGTTGAAGATACGGAGAGTCTTCAAATTCCAATTTATTTGCCATCTATTTTCCTTAATTATTCAAAATATTATTTTATGAAGAAAAGTGAAGTTTTACAAGATACTCTATTTTAAATTTTACTACTTTACAAAAATTTAAGGTGACAAGAATACTCAGCAAAACTTTATAGAGCTTCTGAAATTGAAATGAATTTGATTTTGGAGAAAAAAGGTTTTGTAAAATTTCAAAAAAGGGTTTTTTTGGAAGAAGAGAATCTTGTAAAGAAAACTTGCCGAGAATTAGGGATTACTCAAAAGGAGTTGGCTGAAAGAATTGGAGTCAGTCGCCAAACAGTTTCAGATTGGAGTAGTGGGAGAGCGAAAATTTCTAAGACTGGAGAAAAAATTCTATATTTATTAAAAATTGAAGAGGAATATTTTGAACTTCAAAATGTTTTAAGTAAAGTTTTAAACAAAACAAATTTCCGTTATTCAGATTCGCATAACGGATAAAATATAGAAAACTTGACATAATAAAAACAATAATTGTAATATTCCGTCAAGAAGAGACCACTGCTAAATCATCTCTTCTAAATTTTATCGTAAGGATAATTTTGGAAATTTTATCAAAAAAATTTAACGATGTAGAAGTTCTTTTTTCACTTGGAAAAGATTTGTATTTACATATCACTCCAATAGCACAGAAGTTTGGAAAACCAACAGCAAATTGGTTGAGAAATTCTGAAACAAAAAAATACATTGAAACTCTTTCAAAGCATCTTTCCATTTCAAAGGAAAAACTAGTAGTTATCCAACAAGGTGGAAAACCTGAAGAGCAGGGAACTTGGATACATAAAAAGCTAATTATTGCTTTTGCAAGGTGGATTTCTCCTGAATTTGCTATTTGGTGTGATGAGCAAATTGAAGAAATTTTGCAAGGAACTATCTCGCCTCCAAAACTTTCCCTTTCTGAAATAGTTTCAGAAACTCGTGAAGCTCTGGAACTTATCGAAATTCTAAAAGATGTTTCTTCTTTCGACTTGCTACTTTTGGAAAGAATTTTGAAAGAGAATTCTCCAACAAAACTTTTAGAAATCGATTTCCAAAACTCCTATTTTCTTCCAACAGAACTTGGAAAGTTACATGGAATTTCAGGAAGAGAAGCGAATTTGAAACTCGAGGCTTTAGGCTTCCAAGTTTCCGAAAATGGAATTTGGAAACTTACCGAAAGTGGAAAAGAGTTTGGAATGGAATACCGCGGAAAGTTTTCACAACTCAAATGGAAACTTGAAGTTTTGTAAAATTTCAAAAAAGGGTTTTTTTGGAAGAAGAGAATCTTGTAAAGAAAACTTGCCGAGAATTAGGGATTACTCAAAAGGAGTTGGCTGAAAGAATTGGAGTTACACAACATACAATTACAAATTGGTCTAAGGGCAAAATGGAACAATATGCTATTTCACTCTTAAAAGCATTAATTTATCAAGATAGATATTTTAAACTTGTTTCAAATATTGAAAATGAAATTAAATTCACTAAAAATATTTGACAAATTAAAATATATTACATTATAATTTGAACGAAAGAGGCAAACGGCAAAATTACACCCCTTTCAAAAATCTACTTAAAGAATTTTTATGGTTGAAATTTTAACAAAAATTTTTGAAGAGAAACCTATCTACTTTGAAAAAATTGAAAATGAAATCTTTATTAATGCTACAAAAACTGCTAAACAATTTATAACGAGTAAAGGTAATCAGAGAGATTTAAATGAGTGGTTAAATTCCAAACAGACAAAAGAGTATATTGAAGCCTTGAAAAAGAGTGTTCCCGAAAAAATCGGCAACACTTTAATTAAAATTGTCAAAGGAAACTTCAGTGATAAAAGAGTTCAAGGAACTTGGATACATCAGAAACTTATGGTTTCCTTTGCAAGGTGGATTTCTCCTGAATTTGCTATTTGGTGTGATGAGCAAATTGAAGAAATTTTGCAAGGAACTATTTCACTTCCAAAACTTTCCCTTTCTGAAACAGTTTCAGAAACTCGTGAAGCTCTGGAACTTATCGAAATTCTACAAGATGTTTCTTCTTTTGACTTGCTACTTTTGGAAAGAATTTTGAAAGAGAATTCTCCAACAAAACTTTTAGAAATCGATTTCCAAAACTCCTATTTTCTTCCAACAGAACTTGGAAAGTTACATGGAATTTCAGGACGGGAAACGAACCTACTTCTGGAAAAGAGTGGCTTCCAAGTTTCTGAAAATGGAATTTGGAAACTTACCGAAAGCGGAAAAGAGTTTGGAATGGAAGTTGGTGGAATTTACAATCAAATCAAATGGAAAATTCAAGCCTTGTCTTGAATTTATGGTGTTTTGAGATAAGTTTTATTATTATTTTGTAATATAAATTAGCAGAGAGAAGATGAAAGAAGAAGATATTCCATATCCAAAAGATAATACACCTGAAGAGAATGTAAAATTTTTAGAGTGGTGTTCAGAAAATACAAAAATTGAAGTTTGGAATAAATGGAAAAATAAGATTAATATGGATTTATTTAATATAAATCTTCAAAGTGTAGGTCTTGAAAATCTAAATCTTGAAAATATAAATTTTAGGAATATAAATCTTAGTAATACTAGTCTTGATAATACAAATCTTTATAGAGCTAACTTTGAAAGAGCTAATCTTTATAGGACTAGCTTTGAAAGAGCTAATCTTCAATATACAAATTTTGAAAAAGCTAATCTTGACAATACAAATTTTCAAAATACAAATCTTAAAAACGCAAGTCTTAGAAATGCAATTCTTCAATATATAGATTTTCAGAATGCAAATCTTCAACATGTAGATTTTCAGAATGCAAATCTTAGCAATACAGATTTGGAAAAAGCAAATTTAACTAATGCAAATCTTACGAATACAAATCTTACAAATACAAATCTTACAAATGTAAATCTTTCATATTCAAATTGTATAAATTCAAATCTTGAACATGCAAATCTTGAAAATTCAAATCTTGAACATGCAAATCTTGAAAATATTGATGTTTCTAACATAAGTTTTAATGGAGCAAACCTAAGAAATACTCAATTTATAAATTGTAACCTCCATCAAACAGATTTCCGAAATGCTCAAAATATATCAAAAACTGTTTTCAAAGACTCAAATTGGAAAGATGCTTATATTTGTAATGAATTAGTTACAGCCAATCTTGAAAAATTTGAGTATGAAGAAGCAAAAAAACTTTTTTTTGAGTTAGACCCTGAAAAAGAGGAGTTTGAAAAAAGTTTTGAAAAACTCATTGAAAAACTTAGAAAACTAAAAGGTCAAGTTATCTATGATGGTGAAATCAAACAAATAACCGAAGAGATGGCAATTTCTTTTTTGAAAATTCAGAGCAACCTAAGAAAGTTTGTTGTTGATTTGAAAAATGTTTATATTTCTGAAAAAGAGCTTGAAGCTTTTAAGCTAGGATTTGAAACAAAATATAACTCAAATGAAAAAACCTTTCAAGTAATTTTCAACTACTTAAATTCAGAAGAGGCTGTAAAAGAGGTTTTAAGAATTGTTCCAAAAAAGGATTATGCTATTTTGACTTTAGGAGTTGTTTCTGGAATTGTAGCTCTAAATCAAGATTACAATAGAGAAATTACAAATTTTCTAAAGGAGAAAAGAGAGAGTGTTGAGGGATTAGAATTGGGATTTGTGAAAAAGCTCTTAAAAATTCAAGAGACCCAATTGAACTTAATTCCAGCCACTTTTCATTTTGCTCTTAAAGGGACAAAAGATACAAAAATGATTACAGAAAATGGTGAAATTGAGGAATTTTCGGAAGCATTTTTGAAGGAGAGTAGCAAACTACTCTCTTGAAGTCGATTTAGAAAAAGTGCTCTACTCTTGCTTCACTTTCATATCCCAATTCATCTTTGACTATAAACACAAAGATTATTTTTCCATCAAGAATATCTTCGTTTTCAGGTTTTGAAGATAAACTATCCACCTTATTTGTAGAAAACAGCAAATCTCCTGTTTTTATGTCATCAGATTGACTAATAGTTGTATCACCTCTTTTAGAATATAACTCTACACCTCTTTTCTGTTTTGAAGAGCCTGATGGAAGAGAAAAAGAGTTGTTTTTGTAAGTTATCTCTCTTGTGTATAGCAAAGAATTTCCTTTAACAACCATGAAGCTAAGCGTATCAATTCCAGTTGGGTGATAAATAGTTTTAAACTTTATGTTGGTTACAGCACTTGTTGTAGGGACATCTGTAATTTCTACAAGTGGCTCTATGACAACATCAAACTCTTTAGTAGAAACTGAAGTCTCTTGACCTAGTTTGTCAGTAGCGACAACTTTAAAATAGTAAGTGTTACTATATCTTGGATTGAAATCTTTTTCACTATTCAACAACAGGCTAAAAGTTTTACTGTTTGGACTGAAATCACCATCATCTATAAGACTATCATCAGCTTTTTCTCGAAGTTCCCATTTGATAGAGGATAAATTAACATTTGAACTACATGAAAACTCAATCTCAGTTTCATTGTACTTATACTCGCTTTTAATATCTCCTATGCTTATAACTGGTTTTGCGACCACTTCAAAATTTACAGAAGCAGATGAGCTTAGTCCAGCCTTATCATAAACAGTAACAGTTACTGTTTTTGCTCCAGAACTATTCATGGTTTCTTTAATCTTTCTGGTATCTGTAGTCCCTGAAATAGAAATTGGAGAAAAAGATTTACTCCCTATCTTGTACACAACTTTCTCAAGTTCTCTATTGTCCGAAGTTGAGATTTTAAATTCCACCTCATCATCAATTGCTATCTTTGTTCCAGATATAAGATAAAGTGATATTTTGGGTGTTTCTGTGTCAGTAGGTTTTACAACAGAAATGGAATGCTCTGAAGTTGCAGAGAGTCCAGCTGTATCAATTGAAGTTACAAGAAACTTATAACTTCCCTCTGTATTCAACAGCTCTTTAATAGTTGTTGAAACAGTTCCATCTACAATTTCAAGATTTTGCTTAGTGCCTCCATTTATTTGGTAGAAAACTTCTGAAAGAGCCTTATTATCGCTACTTACCACTTCAATTGAGACTGTTCCGCCCTCTTCAATTTGAGAATTGGAAAAAAGAGAAGTCTCTAAAATAGGCTTTTCTGTATCAGGCTCTTCTTTCTCTTCTTGAGTCGCTTCTTCAATTAAGGTAGTTGTTAAGTTCTCTAAGTCAAGTGTATAAATATAAGAGCTTGTGTCGATAGTTAGATTTATATCTATTTCGCTAAAAGAGTTGTGAATTGTGATGTTCCAATCTAATACATCTTGAGTAAGTTCTAAAACAGCATCTTGGTTTAAAATAGATAGACCAACTTCAGGCAAACTCTCTAAAGATTGCACTTCTACTTTAGGAGATATATTTAAATGTTGGTCATAGAAACCATTAAATTTAGTTATCCCTAAACTTTTAATGATGCTACCATCAGCATTCTCTATCAGGTTATTGACAATTAATGTGTCGATACCGCTTTCAACTTCAGAAATCTTTTCAGCTTCTACAAAACCTTTAGCTGTTAATTTTAGTTCAATAACATCATCAAGGTAATCTGCAATTGTATAGTTTTCACTAACAAACACTTCAGTATCTTTTGATAATGCTTTGAATGCAATTTGATAAAAACTTTCAAGTTTCGCTTCTTCAAGCTCTATATAAAGCTTTGATGAGTTCATCTCGTCAAATGAAAGAACATACTCTTCTGAAACTTCGCTTTCATTTGACAAAACTCCTACAACTGAAGTAACTTTCTCTCTCTCAATAAAGGTTTTTGTAGCTCTTGCTTTCTCTTCAACTATACCATCTTCAACAACAGAAATGTTTGCTTTTAAAATTCTCTCTTCTTGCTGTTCTTCTATTGTAGTTGTATAATGACTATTACTTTCACTTTGACAGCCAAAAAATATGCTACTGCCAACAACAATTGAAGCAACAACTTTTGACAAGTGTTTAAATTTCACCTCTAAAAACATTTTAATTCCTAAAATTTATTAGGAAAGGCTTTGATATAATATCTTTTGAAGATTTTAAAATTATCCCAACGCCAATAGGTATTTTTTTAATCTTCCCTTTCCTGCCCGTATTTTGCCATGTTTTCAAGTAGATGTAAATGGAGAGTTTCCCCAACAATGTTGTAAAATCTTCAACATGACAATCTATAATATTTTAAAAAACAATCAAACTCTTATTGGTCAAAAAACTGATAAGTATTTAACAAATAGTGGATTTAATGATACTTTAAAAACTCTTTTAAACAGAAATAATATTCCAGCTAACTGGAAAGATAGGTTTCCATTTCCAGAATTACATAGAGAAGATTTTGCTCAAAAGTTAGTTCTGCCTTTAGAGATTATGGAGATAGATGAGGTAGTTCCTGAAAAAGAGATTATTGAAAAAATAAAAAAATATCGAAAAGAAAATCAAAAAAAGTGGGAGGAATTTCTCTCTTACAATGACTCATATAAACTTTATAGAGAAGCTGTCTTTCTCAAAGAGAGTGAAAAGTTTTCTCTAGCTTTAGAGAAATTTAAAAAATTACCTTATAAAGATTGTATTGTAAACTTTTACATAAGTGAGTGTTATTTAAATTTAGGAAACTTAACGAAAACAAAAGAGATACTCCAAAACCTTTTAAATTGTGAAAATAATGAAATTCGAGAGAAAGCAAAGTTTTTGAAAAATTATTTTAGGTCCTGAAGCTAGTTCAGGGTAATTTAAAAGAGAACATCGAGTTTCCATTTAAGTTGTGGAAAATCTTCAGAGACATCATTTCCCAACTTTTTTCCTTTTTCTGTAAGTTTCCAATGTTTTCCATTTCGGATTTGTAGACCTTTCTCTTTCAGTTGCCTATTCATTTCAGCTCCAGAAACTCCGATAAACTTTCCAAGTTCTGTTGGAAGAAATAGCTTGTCTGAAAAATCTATATTGAAATTTTCAAAAAGTGAAAAACCTAAATTCTCTTTTGTAATCTTTTCAAGAACTGTAAGAGCATAAGGATTTTCGGTTTGAAGAGCTTCTGAAAATTCTAAAACTGGTTTTGAAAGTTTTTGTAAATCTTGAACTTGTAGTTTCAACTTTTTCATTTTTGTCCTATCTAAGTTTTCAAAAGAGGAAGTCTTTCTTTCAGAAATTTGCCAAAACTTCTTTTCAACTTCAATGAAGTAGTTCCGAACTTTTTTTCCTTTTTGAGTTCCAGACATCATTGCAATCTCTTTTGCTGTATCGAGAGTAAGGATATAATCGATGCTTGGACGACCACCTTTGGAGTTTTCACCCACTTCAGCTATGTTTTCACCTTTTTGGGTGAAAACTATAAAATCGATGTTTTCTTCAAAAAAACCTCTTTTTAATTGTGCTTTTATCCAACTTGAAAAGTCTTTTTTTACTTCTAAAACTATGTGCAATTCTCTAGCAGAAACTGAATTTACTTCATTATCTCCTACTCTATTTTGAGAAACTTTTATAAGTTCTTCCATTAAATATGTGGTAAGCCTAAAATTTGGTGGAAATTCTCTTTTTAGAGAGCTGAAATGTAAAGTTACCAGTTTTACGATACAGACTCTCTGAATTCACCTTAGTAAGACTTCCCGTAGGAAGCCTCGAGCTTGTATCGAAGGCACTGGTAAAGCCTTACTAAGATAAAATCAAATTTCTAAAAAGAATTTTAGCATATCATTGGAAAGAGACCCTGAAACAAGTTCAGGGTAATTTTTAAATCATTCTATCGAGAACATCATTCTCTTTATCGAGAAAACGATGTTTTAAAACTCCAGCGATATGAATGAGTGAGAATAGTAAAAGAGCAATTGCAACTGGACCATGAAGTTCAATTAGAGTTTTTGAAAGTTCGCCATCTTTTCCAAAGATTGAAGGAATTTCTAATCCGAAAAACCAGATAGTCTCTTTGTGTGGAAAGTAGCTACTTGCAAAAAATCCTAAAAGAATTGTAGCGATTGCAAGTATGAAAAGTAGATATTTCACAATAGTTGCAAAGAGAACAACACCTTTTGGCAGATCAGCAGGTGGTTCAGGTTGAGTATAAGTTCTTCTGGAAATTAGAAGTCCAAATATGAAGAGAATAGCTAGAATTCCAAACGCTTTATGGTAATCATAAAGTCCAAATTTGAAAGCACTCTTTTCAAGACCTTCCATATAAATTCCTAAAGCTCCAACTCCAATTACAGAGAGAGCAAAAAGCCAATGAAAGAGTTTTGTTGAAACTGGATATTTAAATTTTTCCTGCACTACCAAGAACCTCCATTCGTTTTACAATTTCACTAGTAACAAGAGCTTTTGCAGGATTGAAGAACTTTCGTAAATCGAATTCGCTCTGTTTCTCATTTGCTACTTTTCGGACTTGAGACATAAATGCAATTCGGAGGTCTGTATCAGTATTTACTTTATTGATACCACCTTTTATAGCTTCTGTTAGAAACTCAAACGGAACACCTTTACTGCCTTTTAAATCACCACCTGTATTTTCAAACTCTTCTCGAACATTTTGAGGGATTGAACTAGCACCGTGAAGAACAAGAGGAACATCTGTAACTCTTTTTACATCTTGAAGTCTTTGGAAATCGAGTTTTGGTTCACCCTTGAATTTGAAAGCACCGTGAGAAGTTCCAATTGCTGGAGCTAAATAGTCTACACCCGTAGCTTTTACAAACTTTTCAGCTTCATCAACATTTACAAGAACAGCATCTCTTTCAGAAACTTCGATATTATCTTCAATTCCCATAAGTCTTCCAAGTTCAGCTTCAACTCCAACTCCAACAGAGTGAGCAATTTCAACAACTCTCTTTGTCTTTGCCATATTCTCTTCAAAAGAGTCATGAGAAGCATCAATCATAACTGAAGTGAAACCAGCTCGAATTGCCTGAATACAACTCTCTACGGTTGTTCCGTGGTCTAAATGGAGAGCAACAGGAATGTGAGGATACTTTTCAGAAAGGATTTTTGTCATAGCATAAAGCATATCAGCTCCAGCATATTTGATAGCTCCCTCACTAGCTTCAACTATAATTGGAGAACTAGCACTATTTGCTGCTTCAAAAATGGCTTGAAGCATCTCCATATTGTTGATATTGAATGCACCAACTGCATAGCCCTCTTTATGAGCTTTGTTTAAAATCTCTGCACCAGAAACTAACATTAAATATACTCTCGAATTCTAGCTTTTGATTTAAGATAGTCCACTTTATCTTTTACAAATTTCTGAAACTTCTCAACTTTTATTTTCTGCTCGATGAGGTGTCGTACTTCTCCAAACTCTGCCGACTCACTCTCTTTTGCATCTTCAATATAGATGATGTGATATCCAAATTGAGTCTTTACAGGTTTTCTTGACATAGTACCTTTTCTAAGAGAGAAAGCCTCTTCTTCAAAAGGTTTAACCATCATTCCCTCACCAAAATATCCTAAATCTCCACCTCTAGGACCACTTGGACCAATAGATAAGTTTTTGGCATAATTTATAAATTCACTATGTAATCTTTCTCCTTTATATCTTGAAAGAGATGAAATTACCGCACTTGCTTCAGCTTCCTCTTTTAAAAGAATATGTCTTGCATGAACCTGTTTCGGTTTGATAAATTCAGATTTATTGTTATTGTAATACTGTCTCATCTCTCTTGTTGAGATAGCTATATTGTCCAACTCTTTTTTGAGCCACATATCTGAAATGAGTTGTCTCTGAAGTTGTTTTAAAGCGATATCTAGCTGAGCCTTAAATTCAGTATCTTTTAAAATACCTTTTTTAAGAGCCTCTTTTTCTACAAGTATTTGAGCAATATACTGTTCTAACGCAACTTTTTTAACTTGCTCTTGCTGTTCTGGTTGCAGAGAGTTATATCTACCTTGAGTGATAGTAGCAATGATAGGGAAAAGGTGCTTCTCTTCTATTTTTTCACCATTAATGGTAGCAAGAGTTCCACCAAACATAAGTTGTGAGCCTAAGATAAATCCAGCTGTAAGTTTTTTCAAAATGTCTCCTAAAAGGTTTAGATAGTTTGATAATTATCGCAAATTAGCTCTTTTTTTGCAAATACAATTTACAACTTCTGAACTTCAAAATTTCAGTATAATCACCGCATGAAAATTGAAGAGTATTTAAAAGCTGTTGAAGAAAAGATAAAATTTTGGATTGATGAGTTGGGAGATGAGTATATTTCAGAGATATTCTCATCTATCAAGTCTGGAAAGATGGTTAGAAGCCAGTTGATGTTTCTTATCTCTAAAGATGAAAAGATGGTTGCTCTTTCTGCTGTTATAGAACTTATTCATCTTGCTTCTCTACTTCATGATGATGTTATTGATGATGCTGAACAGAGAAGAGGAGTTCCATCAGTACACGCTACTGAAGGCAGTAAAGTCTCAATCATGTTAGGAGATATTCTCTATTCTAAGGCTTTTGTGGAACTTGGAAGCTATTCAGAAACTATCATAAAAGATATAGCAAATGGAGTTGTAAAACTCTCTATGGGTGAAATAGCTGATGTAAATTTATCAAAAGAGTTCAATTCTGATGAAAACCTCTATTTAAATATGATTTACAATAAAACCGCTTCTTTAATTGAAGTTGCTTGTAGAGTTTCTGCAATTCACTCTGGAAAAGATGGTGTAAAGTTTGGAGAGTATGGAAAATGGTTAGGAATGGCATTTCAGATAATTGATGATATTCTTGATATTGTTTCAACTTCTGAAGAGTTGGGAAAACCAGCAATGAACGATTTCATTGAGGGAAAAACTACACTACCATACATATATCTTTACAAAGAAGCTCCACATCTAAGAGAAAAAGTGAAATCTTTCCACCTAAAAACTCTTTCTGAAGATGAACAAGAGTGGATAAAAGAGCAGTTTGAAGAGTCTGGTTCTTTAGAGAAAGCCATGGATTTAGCCATAGAGTTTTCTGAAAAAGCGATTAAGAATTTAGAAAAAGAGAATGGGGAGCTTTTAGATATTGTTCAAAATTTAATAGAAAGAAAAAAGTGATGGACAGATATTTACTAATCTCTTTTTCACACAGAAACACAAATATTGTGGATAGAGATAGAATTTCATTCCAAGATGAGAATAGAATGGTGGAGTTTATGAACCGTTCTAAATCTTACCTCTCTGAAGTTCTGATTTTGAATACATGTAACAGAGTTGAATTTTTTGCTACAACTGAGAATGTGAAGAGAGGCGTAAAATCTCTACTTCATGATATTTCTCAATATAGCGGATTGGAAGTTTCAAAACTCGAAGAGATAGCTTCTACTTTTGAAGAGAAAGATGCAGTTCATCACCTTTTTGCCGTAGTATCCTCTTTGCAATCTCTTGTTGTTGGAGAGACACAAATTGTTGGACAGATAAAAGACTCTTTTAAATTTGCTTTTGAAAATGGATTTGCTGGACAGAAAATCTCAAGAGCAATTCATTACGCTTTTAGAGTTTCTGCTCAAGTTCGAAGTGAAACAGCAATTTCTAAAAAGAAAGTCTCTATCGCTTCTGTTTCAGTCTCAAAAGCCGTAGAGCTTTTAGATAGCTTGGAAGGGGTCTCTTCTCTTGTTATCGGTTCTGGTGAGATGAGTCGTCTCATTGCTCAATATCTTAAATCTGCTGGAGCTGAAGTTACTCTAATAAATAGAACTCGCTCTAAAATTAAAGAGATAGCTGATGAGGTTTCTGGAGTTGAAGTTCGAGACTTTGTAGAGTTAGAAACTCTGTTAAATCAGAAACCTCTACTCTTTTCTGCTACCTCATCGGAAGAGCCTATTATAAGAAGTAGCATGGTTAAACATGTTGATTTTAAAAGACACTGGTTTGATTTAGCAGTACCTAAAGATATTGAAGATTGCGGTAAAAATAGTGTAGAAATTTTTCGTATTGATGACCTCCAAGAGAGTGTTAGAAAAAATGAGTTAGAACGAAGAGAAGAGATAACTTCGGCTTACAGAATTGTTGGGGAAGCGACCGATAAATTTTTTAGATGGATTTCAACTCTCTCTATTGAACCTCTTATCAAAAGTATCTATTTAAAAGCAAATAGTTCCGTTGAATTGGAAGTAGATAGAGCTATTGGAAAAGGATATATCTCTCAAGAGAGTAGAGAGAGTGTTGAAAAGGTGGCTCAACAATCTATAAAAAAACTTCTTCACGGTATGAGTAAAAAACTTAAAAAGATTTCTCACGACTCAAGTTCTGATATGGTAGTTGAAGCGATAAATTACCTTTTCGATTTTGAAGAGAGAGAGGAGAAAATTCGAGATAGTTATAAATGTGACTATATTGCTGAAAAAGGGAAAAACCTTTTAGTAATTGAAAAAGAGAAGTTTGGATAGAGTTTTCGGAACAGAAGTTCCGAATTTTTTAAATTTCTATACAGCCCCACTCTGGATAGTGTTTTCGAATGTATATATTTAGCTCTTTTTCAGCTTCAGAGTAATTTCGAAAACTCTCTTCTGAAATTCCACCCAAAATCATTCCTGCTCCAACAGTAGCATTGCTATATCTATCAATTACAATAAAACTTCCAGTGCTTCGGTTTTCTACATAAGAGTCTATTGCAATTTCTCTATCTAAATTTAAATTTACTTTTGCAATGTCATTGAGTTCTAGCTTTTCAGCACTCTCTTCTGCAAAACTATTTATATCTTTTCTAAATTCTATTTTTGAGAAGTTTCCATTTAAGACTGAAGAGGCTCTTTTTATGATGTATCTCTCTCCAAGTTTCATGCTCTCTTCACTCATCCAAACAAGCATAACTTCTAAACTTTTTGCTGTTTCTGGAATTGCATTTGAGTGAACTATCATATCACCTCGAGATATATCTATCTCATCTTCCAAAGTGATTGTTACAGCCATTGGAGAGTAGGCTTTTGATACAGTTTCAACTTCTTCATCTTTCCCTTTTGGTCGAAGTTCTGAAATATCAGGAGAGACTATGCTCTGAACTCTACTACTCTTTTTAGATGGTAAAACTGTAACCTCATCACCAACAGCAATAAGACCACTACTTATAGTTCCAGTAAAACCTCTAAAATTGAGATGAGGTCGGCTTACATACTGAACAGGAAATCTTAAATCTCCCTCTTCCTCTTCTGAAATTGAGAGAGTATTTAAAAGTTCCATTAAAGGTGGTTCAGAGTACCAAGGAGACTTTTCTGAATTCTCTACGATGTTATCTCCATCAAGTGCTGAAATTGGAATATATCTAAAATCTATATCATTTAGATTTGGAACAACTTCACTTTTATATGCTTCACAAATCTCATTAAATCTCTCTTCTGAAAAATCTACCAAATCCATCTTATTTATCGCAACTATTATATGGCGAATTCCCAAAAGTGATGTGATGTAGGAGTGTCGTTTTGTTTGAGTTAAAATTCCGTGTCTGGCGTCTACTAAAACAATTGCAACATCTGCTGTTGAAGCACCTGTAACCATATTTCTAGTATATTGCTCGTGACCTGGAGTGTCAGCAATGATAAATTTTCTCTTATCAGTTGAGAAGAAACGGTAAGCTACATCAATTGTAATTCCCTGTTCTCTCTCACTCTGCAAACCATCTACAAGTAGCGCTAAATCGATTTTATCTCCTGTTGTTCCCACTTTCTTAGAGTCCTTTTCAATACTTGCAAGTTGGTCTTCAAAAATCATCTTGCTATCATAAAGAAGTCTTCCAATTAGTGTTGATTTTCCATCATCAACTGAACCACAAGTTATAAACCGTAAAATCTCTTTGTTCTCATGCTCTTTTAAATACTGCTCTATGTTTTCAGCAATTAAATCTGACTGATGTGCCATTCAATCTCCTATATTTTCATTTTTTAAAATAGAGATAAGTTCTTTTTTTGAGATACTCTCTTTCTCACTTTTGTCATATATCTCAACAAGATAAATAGTCTTATCTTCTATATAATAAGTAATAATTTGATACCCAGATGATTTACCTCTATTTTTATCTATCAGAGTTTTTTACTCTACTTTTAAAAAATCCTCCACCTAAAGAGACATGTTGTTCATTTTCTAAAGAGTTTTTAAATATAGAAATATCTTTAAAAATATTTGGGTATCTCTTTTTGAGCTTTAAAGCACTTAAAAAGAAATTTTCTAATACCCTAATTTCCACTCATTCTCTTTTCAAATTCTTCAAAACTCATTGCATTTTCTAGTGCTTGACCATTTTTTATCTCTTTTATAACTTCTCTAAAATTCTCAAGAAACTCATCTTCTTCTATTTTCTCATTAACTAATTTTGCACCTAAACTTTCTACAAAACTTTTAAACTTAGTAATAAAATCAGGATTGTCAAAAACTAGAGTTGGAGTATAAGTCATTAAAAATATCCCTCCTGTTTTTTCTTTTCCATTGAAGCACTTGAGTCGGAGTCGATAAGTCTTCCCTGTCTTTCACTTGTTGTTGTAAGCAACATCTCCTGAATAATTTCAGGTAGAGTTTGAGCTTCTGAATTTATCGCACCTGTAAGAGGATAACACCCAAGAGTTCTAAATCTAACCATCTCATCTTTTGCTGTTTTTCGCAACTCCTCAGGCATTCGGTCATCATCAACTAAAATCTTAGTTCCCATATACTCAACAACAGGTCTCTTTGCAGAGTAGTAGAGTGGAACGATAGGAATTTGTTCTAAATGGATATATTGCCAAATATCTAACTCTGTCCAGTTCGAAAGTGGAAAAACTCGAATAGACTCACCTTTTTTGTGTCGTCCATTGTAGACATTCCAAAGTTCAGGTCTCTGATTTTTTGGGTCCCATCGATGATTTTCATCTCGGAAAGAGTAAATCCGCTCTTTAGCTCTACTCTTCTCTTCATCTCGTCTTGCCCCACCAAAAACAGCATCAAATTTATAGATGTCTAACATCTGTTTTAGACCTTCTGTTTTCATAATATCTGTATGGAGGGCTGAGCCATGTTTGAAAGGTGAGATATTCATCTCAATCCCTTTTGGATTTGAGTAGACAATAAGTTCCATTCCAACCTCTTTTGCTCGACGGTCTCGGAACTCTATCATCTCTCTAAATTTCCAAGTTGTATCAACATGAACTAATGGAAATGGTGGTGGTGCTGGATAGAAAGCCTTTTGAGCCAAATGGAGCATTACAGAACTATCTTTTCCAACAGAGTAGAGCATTGCTGGATTTTCAAACTCCGCAATAACTTCTCTAATAATGTGAATTGACTCAGCTTCTAACTGTTTTAAATGTGTCATATAATATATCCTTTGTTGATGAGGTAGTTTTCTATCTTCTGAACACTCTCTTCAATTGAGAGATTTTGTAGCTCTATTTCTGGATTTTCTGGTGCTTCGTAAGGACTTGAAATACCTGTAAAATCTGAAATTTCTCCACTTCTTGCTTTTTTATAAAGCCCTTTTGGGTCTCGAGACTCACAAATCTCCAAAGGTGTATTTACAAAAATTTCAATAAATTCACCCTCTTTTAAAATATTTCTTACAAGCTCTCTATCTTCTTGAAAAGGTGAAATAAATGCAGTTAAAACTAAAAGTCCAGAATCAGCAAATAGTTTTGAAACTTCACCAACTCTCCGAATATTTTCGATTCTCGATTTATCATCAAAGCCTAAATCTGAATTTAGACCGTGCCTAACATTGTCTCCATCGAGAAGATATGTGAAATTTCCTCTACTAAAAAGTCTGTTTTCAAGAGCATTTGCAACTGTTGATTTTCCAGAACCAGAAAGACCAGTAAACCAGAGAACAGCAGGTTTCTGTCCCAATTTCTCTTTACGCTTTTCCACATGAACTGTATGGTTGTGCCAAACTATATTACTCATTAGACAACTACAAAATATGGATTTAGTAGATTTTCTTTGTTGTACCTCATCGGCTCTAAATTTCTTTTTGCAAGGTACTCTTTTGGAGAGATATTTTCAGAGTAGATATAGGTCTCTTTTCCAGCTTCTAAAACAACTGCATGAGCTGCTGCTGTGTCCCACTCCATTGTAGGTGCAATTCTTGGATAGATGTCAGCTTCTCCAGAGGCAACCATACAGAGTTTTAAGCTACTCCCTTTTGAAACCAAATCGCAATTTCCAAGTTCTGAAATGAAGTTTTCAGTCTCTGGAGTTCTATGAGACTTACTTGCCACAACTCGTAACTTCTCTACTCTTTTTGGTTCCAATTTCTCACCATTTAGAAAAGCACCTTTTCCCTCTTCAGCATAATATATCTTTCCAATTGCTGGAGCGTAAACAACACCTAAAACTGGAATTCCATTTCGAATAAGAGCAATATTTATTGTAAACTCATCATTCTTTTTTATAAACTCTTTTGTTCCATCAATTGGGTCAATACACCAGTACTCAACCCACTCTTTTCGAGTCTCAAATGGTACTGTTTTATTCTCTTCAGAAAGAATAGGAATTTCTGGATATAATTTCTCAAGATTTTCACATATAATTTCATTAGAAACTTTATCAGCTTCTGTAAGCGGAGATTTATCATCTTTAAATTCCACTTCAAAATCTCTACTATATATCTCTAAAACTGCTTCTCCACTATCTTTAGCAATTTCAACTATCTTTTCAACCAAATATCACCCTTCTCTAAAAATGTCTCTGCTGTAAATCTTATCTTTGACATCTTCTAAATTTTTTGAAATTCTATTTGCAACTATAATATCAGAAATATTTTTGAACTCTTCCAAGTCTGAGATTACTCTGCTGTTGTAAAACTGTTCTGTTTCTAAAATTGGTTCATAAACAACTATCTCAACACCTTTTGCCTTAATTCTCTTCATAACTCCCTGAATTGAAGAGGCTCGAAAATTATCTGAACCCTCTTTCATAACAAGTCTATAAATTCCAACAACTTTTGGGTTTTTGGCAGTAATGCTATCAGCAATAAAATCTTTTCGAGTTCGGTTTGCTTCAACAATTGCTGAAATTAGATTGTGAGGAACATTTTCATAATTTGCCATAAGCTGTTTTGTATCTTTTGGTAAGCAGTATCCACCATATCCAAAAGATGGGTTATTATAGAAATTCCCAATTCTTGGGTCTAAACCAACACCGTCAATTATCTCTTTTGTATTCAAATTGTGAGTTTGAGCGTAAGTGTCGAGTTCATTGAAATATGCTACTCTCATTGCAAGATAAGTGTTTGAAAATAGTTTTATCGCTTCCGCTTCTGTTGAGTTTGTGTAGAGAATAGGAGCATCATTTTCAGCACCTTCAAGTAATAGTTTGCCAAAAAGCTCTGCTCTACTACTCTTTTCACCAATCACTATTCGAGATGGATATAAGTTGTCGTGTAGGGCTTTTCCCTCTCGCAAAAACTCTGGAGAGAAGATGATATTTTCCGTATCAAATCTACTTTTCAAATCCTCAGTATATCCGACTGGAACAGTAGATTTGATAACTATTACACTTTCAGGTGAAATCTTTAAAACATCTCTAATTACAGCTTCTACTGATTTTGTATTAAAGTAGTTTGTTGTAGGGTCGTAATCAGTTGGAGTAGCAACAACTACAAATTTCGCATTTTGATAAGCCTCTTCCATATTTAGAGTTGCCCTGAAATTCAACTCTCTATTTTTTAGATACTCTACCATCTCAATATCTTCAATTGGAAGTTCTTTCCTATTCAACTTCTCAACTTTTTCAGGAACAATGTCTAATGCAACAACTTCATTTTTTTGAGCTAAGAGAATTCCGTTTGAAAGTCCAACATATCCACTTCCAACAACTGCTATTTTCAAGTAGCACCCTTTTTCTAAATTATATCTTTATTGATATATCCTATCAAAGTTTACAGGAATGTCTGGACGAAATTCTAAGTTATCAATTTTAGCATTTCGAATTTGATTGAAGAAAGAGATAACAACCCAATTGTCAATTTCATCTTGGTAGATAACTTTCTCAAGTTCATCTGTAACTATAAGAAGATATCTCTTCTCATCAACAATAGCGATATATCTCTCTTCACTTATCTGTTTTGCATTCTTCAAAATCTCGAGAAGTTTTAAATTGTTTTGGAAATCTCTAATAACAACTTGCTCTAATTCAGGTTCAAGGAGATATATTTTCTTTCCATTAAGGTAAAGACTTTTTTGAACAGGTTTCTCATATTGCCACAAAACAAAATTTGGCTGTTTAACTTTTAAAATTCCCTCATAAAATATAGTATCTCCATCGCTAGTTACAACTTGTTCAAAGTTTGCTTGAAAAGTCTCTATATTGGATAAATCTCCAAAAAGAGGCAGTGAAAAGAGTAGTAAAAAGATATTTTTTTTCATAAATCTGCTTTTTTAAAATTGTAACAGACTCTAATGGATATTAAAACCTTGATAAAAAGAGACTCAATCTATTAGATATAATATCGCTAAAAAATGGAAATAGATTTTGAGTAAGAGTTTATATGATACTTTAGGTGTTTCTCAAAATGCGACCCAAAGTGAAATCAAAAAAGCGTTCAGAAAACTTGCAAGACAGTATCACCCTGATATAAATAAATCCCCAACAGCAGAAGAGAAATTTAAAGAGATAAATGGTGCTTATGAAGTTCTTGGAGATGAAGAGAAGAGAGCAAAGTATGACCAAGTTGGGGACTCTATGTTTGGAAATCAGAATTTCCATGAGTATAGTAGAGGTCAAGGAAATATCGATATAGATGAAATTTTCAAAAACTTCTTTGGAGGTGGAGGAAATTTTGGTGGTGGTTTTGGGGGTTTTCAACAAGAGAACTTAGATTTAGAACAGAAAATATATATCACATTTAGAACAGCATTAGTTGGAGGAAAAGAGCTTATACATCTCCAAAATAGGGAGAGTGTTGATATAAAAATTCCAGCTGGAATTCGAGATGGTGAGAAGTTACGGTTAAAAGGAAAAGGTAAAAAAAGTGGAGCTAGAAAAGGAGACCTATTTCTTATAGTTTCTATTCAACCTCATCCAGATTACACTATTTCTGGAGATGATATTGTAAAAGAGATTGAGATACCTTTAAAAACAGCACTTTTTGGAGGTGAACTTCAAATTGAGACTCTTGTAGAGCATAAGAATATAAAAATTCCAAAAGGGGTAAAGAGTGGTCAGAAGTTTAGAATTAAATCTGGCGGACTTTATAATAGAAAAAGTGGAGAGAGTGGACATCTCTATTTGAAAGTGAATATAAAAATTCCAAAAGTTGAAGAGCTGGATAGAGATTTAGTTAAAATGATGGAAGAGAAACTTCCTAAGGATATTTGATGCACAACTATGATGAGCCAGTCTATCTTATAAGTGTTGTTTCAAAAATGCTTGATATTCATCCTCAAACTTTAAGACAGTATGAGCGAGAGGGTTTAGTCTCTCCATCTCGGACAGATGGTAGAATGAGACTCTATTCCCAGAGAGATGTTGATAAAATCAAGATGGTTTTGAGACTTACAAGAGAACTTGGTGTAAACTTAGCTGGAGTTGATATTATTCTTAGGTTGAAAGAGAGAATTTCAAAACTTGAATATGAAGTGGAGAGTCTAAATATGGAAGTGATGACTCATAAATACGATGGAACAAAAGCTAATAGAAAACAGCTTCAGAGTAAAAATGATACTTACGATGTAGCTATATTTGAAGAGGATTTTGATGAATATCAAGATAAATAGAGGAAAAGAGCTTTTTGAGATAGAGACATTTTTAGAGGGTGATACACTACTTCACATACTTGAGGAGTTTCCAGAGATAGCACTCTCTTCTTCATGTCGAAGTTCTGTTTGTGGAAGTTGTGGTGTTGTTGTAAATGATAAAGAGGTTTTAGCTTGTGAGTATCACCCAAAAGAGGGTGATGAGGTTCACCCAATGAGAAATATGGAAATTGTAAGAGACTTGGTTGTTAAAAATCGCAAATGGGAAGAGTCTCTACATCTTCTTCCAACTGCATCAGATAATTCTACTTGTATCTCCTGTTCACTCTGTTATAGTGCATGTCCAGTTTTTGAAGCAAATCCAAATTTTGCAAATCCTGTAATTCTTACCAGAATTGCCAGTAGATTTGAAAATCTTTCTGAAAAGCAGAAAGCAGAAACAGTAGGAAATCTTCAAAAGAATGGGGTTTGGGATTGTACTCTTTGTGGACTCTGTACAGAAGTTTGTCCTCAAAATATTGACCCGAAAAATGATATTCTCTCTCTGCGAACCTCATCAGTACAATTTGGTTACTCTGACCCAAATTTTACAAATATGAATTTTGATTTTGGATTCTAAAAATGGGAAAAACTATTTCATTTGTAAATTTTAGAGTTGGTTCAGGTAGAACCTCTTTTGCTATAAAAATGGCCGAGCTACTTTCAGAAGTTGGCAAAACAACAATGTTAGTGGATTTTGACCCAAAGGGAGATATGGCACAATATCTTGAAATTGATAAGAGCTTCTCTATTTTAAATATCTTAGATAAAAGTAGAGAGTTTCCAGAAGTAGTTCATCGAAGCGGAATTGAAAACTCATTTCTCCTTCCTGCAAATATAGAGCTTTCAAGAATTGAGAGAGGAAATATTGTTGAGTCTCAAAAACATCTTTTTGATGTTCTGAAATATCTCAAAAATAAGTTCGATTATGTAATAATCGATACACCGCCTCATGAAACTCTACTTCTCCAAGTTGCTAGAGAGTTTTCTGATAAAGTTGTAGTTCCTCTCAAAATGGAAGATTTGGCAATTCACTTTCTTGAAAAATCCCTATTAGAGATAGAGAGAGATAAAGTTTTAGTTGTTCCAAACTTCTACTCAGATATGAAATCTGGAATTCTCTATGAAGTTATAAATAGATATATAACTCTACTTCTT
Source organism: Candidatus Thiovulum imperiosus (assembly GCA_024281175.1). GTDB lineage: Bacteria > Campylobacterota > Campylobacteria > Campylobacterales > Thiovulaceae > Thiovulum_A > Thiovulum_A imperiosus. Next base: position 25,895 of record JAMJTW010000005.1, on the reverse strand, counting down.
GAGAGTCAAGATGGAAACTTTGTAAAAATAGGTGAAAATTTTCAAGGAGATTGGGAGGTCTTAAAAGAGGCTCTAATTTAGTGACCTCCATAATCTTGAAGATGTTCAATATCTGGACCTTCTGCTGAAAGATGTCTATAAACAAGGTTTGGAAATAGTTTGGAACAGAATGGACTTAGCGGTATTGGAACTTGATATATCTCTTTAAAAACATGGATATATAGTTGGTAGTTTGCTAAATCTTGTTTCTGGTCTTCTGCCAAATTCTTAATTTTCATCACAAAGAATTTGTTGATATGCTCCATGTTATCTGAAACATTAACCATCTTATTATGCATCGGAATATCATCAAAAGTAACTGGACCACCATCTAAATTTGAGATGTGAAAGTGAGAGATAAATTGCTTGTGGTCATTAAAATATTTCAAGTCGAATGAGAGAGTGTCAAAAATCTCTTTCAAATCTATTAAATACTTTATATTCTTAAAGTTTGTATCTTTTAAAAGTTCCACTAATTCCACATAACTAACCATGTAATCTCTAACATTGTCGCTTGTTGGAACTATGTGAATATCAACTTCTCCAGCTGAAGCCTCTTCAAATATCTTTAATAGTTGCAAAAACTTATCATCTGCTTCCTCTTTTGAGAGCTCCTCTTTTCGCAAGAAGTCCATGTAGTCTAATGAAAGATGTGAAACTTCCAGAGCTTTTGCAATTTCAATATACTCTTTAACTCTATCTACAACTTTTTGAAATACATCTTCAGATAGAAGTGGAGAGTCTGGAAAATTTTCAGCATCAGCAAAAATGTTGTGAATTCCAGAAACAACAAGGTTTTCATCTAAAATGTCGGCTTTTATCTTTTTCGCCTCTTCTACTGTTGGAACTTTTTCTAAAATATTGTGAAAAGAGATTTCAACAGCACCAATATATGGAGAATTTCCAACCATTGTTAAAAAACTTGGAAAGTTATCTATACCATCTAACCAAATAATGTTTGACATAGACCTCTTAATTTGTAATGCGTTATCTTTCTTTTTTAAATATGCTTCAGTCATTTTGAATTCTGTTTTGAAAGTGGCTCCGGATACTGGATTCGAACCAGTGACCAAGCGGTTAACAGCCGCCTACTCTACCGCTGAGCTAATCCGGATTTCTTTTTGAGTGACGGAATTATATTGATTTTTTTTTTCAATGTCAAGAGTTTTGAAAAATAAGAATTGAAACTTGAGTTTTCAATTTGATAAAATATTTTATTTCAAAAGGGAAATAGTGCCGTTACTAGATAGTTTTACAGTCGACCATACAAAGATGAATGCACCAGCAGTTCGTTTAGCAAAAAAGATGGAAACTCCAAAAGGAGACACAATTACAGTTTATGATTTGAGATTTTGTAAACCAAATGAAGAACTCATGAGTGCAGAGGGAATTCATACTTTGGAACACCTTTTTGCTGGTTTTATGAGAGACCATATTGAGAATGAGGTAATAGACATTTCACCAATGGGGTGCAGAACAGGTTTTTATATGAGTGCAATTGGAGAGTTAGAAGCTGAAAAAGTTATTTCTGCTTGGAAAGAGTCTATGGCTGATGTGTTAGAAGTGAGAAACCAGAGTGAGATACCAGAATTGAATATCTACCAGTGTGGAACTTGTGCGATGCACTCTTTAGAAGATGCACATCAGATAGCAGAAAAAGTTCTTGAAAGAGGTATTGGAACTCTTGACAATGAGAAATTGAAATTGGAAATATAGATTGGAAGAGTTATTAACTTCAATTTCCACTTATGGATATGTGATTATTGCTCTCTACTCTTTTGGAGGTGGATTTTTAGCAATTGTTGGTGGAGCAATTTTAGCTTCAATGGGAAAGTTGGATATTGAAATTGTTCTTCTTGTTGCTGGAGTCTCAAATATGGTTGGAGACCTTTTCCTTTTTTACATGGGAAAATATCAGAAAAAAGAGTTGGCAAAATATCCATTCTATAAAAAGCATCGTCGAAAAATGGCATATAGTAGAGTTTTAGTTCGAAAGAACCACATTATCGCTATTTTTGTTCAGAAATATCTATATGGAATTAAAACTCTAATTCCAATAATTTTAGGACTTAGCAACTATAACTTTCAGAAGTTTGCAATTTTAAATATGTTCGCATCTCTAATCTGGACTCTCTCTGTTGGTCTTGGGACTTTCTATTCAGCAGAATATGTGCAAGAGTTTATGAGCTTCTACGACATTCCACCTTATATACTTCCTATTCTTCTTCTCTCTTTCCTCTTTGGAGTTTGGAAGTTTCTTGAGTATAAAACTGAAAAGAGGTAAATAAAAAGAGTTCCAGAGACTTGGAACTCTAAATATTACTGCTCCATATCCTTCAATTTTTTGGAATTTCTAACAAAGGCTAAAATTGTTGGGTTTGGATTTTCAAGTCTTGATGTGAATTCAGGGTGGAATTGAACTCCTAAAAACCAAGGGTGATTTGGTATTTCAACAGCTTCAACGAGACCGCTACTTTCACCTGAAACAACCATTCCATTTGTTTCAAAAAGTTCTCTAAATTGTGGGTTGGCTTCGTATCGGTGTCGATGTCTTTCAGAGATAAGCTCTTTTCCATTATAGGCTTCTCTAAGGTGAGAACCATCTTTTGTTTGGGATTGGTAAGCTCCTAACCTCATCGTCCCACCTAAAGGAGTTGAGTGAGTTCTTATCTGCTTCTCTCCAGACTGGTCTAAGAATGTGTCGATGAGGTAGATAATTGGATATTCTGTTTCGGGATTAAATTCAATAGAATTTGCATTTTCCAACTTCAATACATTTCTAGCATACTCAACCATTGCAAGTTGCATTCCCAAACAGATGCCTAAATATGGTATTTTGTTTTCTCGAGCGTATCTAATAGCTTCGATTTTCCCTTCAACTCCTCGAATTCCAAAACCTCCAGCAACAAGAACTCCATCAACCTCTGCAAATAGCTCTTCTGCTTTTGCACCTTTCTCTAAATCTTCGGAGTCTATCCACTCAATTTGAACTTCTGTATCAAGACTTGCTCCAGCATGAATAAAGGCTTCTGTCAAAGATTTATAACTCTCTTTCAATTTCATATATTTTCCAACAAAACCTATTCTTACACTATTTTGAGGTGCTACAATTCTTTTGACTAAACTATCCCACTCTTCTGTATTTGGAGTCAGTTTCCCCAAATTTAGATACTTTGAAATCGCATTTAAAATGTGCTGATTTTTAAGTTTTAATGGAACTTCATAAATCGTTTTTGAGTCTAAAGCCTCAATTACTGAAGCCTCATCAATATCACAAGATAGAGCCAATTTCGATTTAATACTCTTTGTAAGAGGTCTTTCTGAACGGGTGATAAGAATTTTTGGAGAAATACCAATTCTTCGTAACTCCTGTACAGAGTGTTGAGTTGGTTTTGTTTTAAGTTCTCCAGCCACCTTTATATATGGAACTAAAGTGACATGAATAAATAGAGTATCTTCAGAAGGCAAAGAGTGTTTCATCTCTCGAATAGCTTCTAAAAATGGTAACCCCTCTATATCTCCAACAGTACCTCCAAGTTCTATAAGAAGAATGTCATAACCCTCACTTGCTAAAACAACTCTCTCTTTAATCTCATCTACAATGTGAGGTACAACTTGTATAGTCTTTCCTAAATAGTCCCCTTTTCTCTCTTTCTCTATTACAGAGCTGTAAATTTGTCCTGTTGTAAAATTGTGTTTGCTAGAAAAAGAGGTGTCTAAAAATCTCTCATAATTTCCAATATCTAAATCTGTTTCAGCACCATCATCTGTTACAAAAACTTCTCCATGCTCAAGTGGAGACATTGTTCCTGGGTCGATATTTATATATGGGTCGATTTTTAACATTCCAACTTTAAAACCTGAACTTTTTAAAAGAGTTCCAATACTTGAAGCGGTAATCCCTTTTCCAAGCGAGGAGAGAACTCCACCAGTAATAAATATATATTTTTTCAAATCTCTATCTTTTTTGGAAATTCTACCAATTTGAACTTGATATTCTAAATTTTGAGATGTAATTTTTAAAATTTACTTATGAAATAGAGTTTCTAAATAGAAAATACATTTCAAACTCTCTTTTTCTGTATAATTTCCACCATTATAAAAAGATGGAGGGTATTTGAAGGTTTTCATAAAATCAAGTATGTTAATTGTCCAAACAGACTCATCTATTTTACCTTTTGATTGGGTAGAAAACTTTCTCCTTTCTCATGGTAAAGATATCATCTATCTTCCAATGTCACTTGTTATATTTTTTGACGAAAAACTATTTAAAGAGAGAAAAGAGTTTTTAATAAAGTTAGCAGAGTATTATTCAGAAAAGAGTCAGCTTTACCATGGACAACTTTTAAAAAATCTCTTAAGATATAAACATAAACCTATTAAATTTGAGTTTAAAAGTGAGCATCATGTCTATACAGATGTACCTGTCTATCTGGACGCAATTTCTCATAAAGATGTCAAAATTATTTTAAAAGAGGCAAATCCTTGGGTTATAACTTTTTTTACATCTCAACTTGATAAGTTTGTTGAAGAGTTTGATAGTAGAAAAGTTTTTCTCAATGTTACAGAGAGTCGTACAAAAGGGCGATTAGATAGAGTTTTAAAGAAAAAGAGCTTTCTATTTTTTAATATGAAATTGATGTACAGTAAAAACTTTCTCACAATACTTTTTAGTGAGTATACAAAGCAGAGAAAGGGTTTCAATTTCAATCGAGAAAATAGCTTCAATTCAAAATCTTATAACAAAGATAGAGTTCTTCTTCACCACTACAACATTTTGGAACTACCTTATGACGCTTCTCTAAAGCAAGTTAAAGACCATTATCGAAGATTGGCAAAGATGTATCATCCTGATAGAGTGAGCCATAAAAATAGTACAATTGTTGAAATATATACAAAGAAGTTTCAAGAGATACAAAACTCTTATCAATATCTAAAAGAGCATCTTAAATAATTTATAAGAATTTTTATATAGAATGCTACTTCAAATGGGGATGACTTGGCTTCGACAGGAGAGTGTTGAGGTTATGTAGCATGTCGAGATGATTTCTCGTTAATCAATCACTGTTTTTTAAACGCAAACAATACAAATTATCGTCCAGCAGCAGTAGCTGCTTAATTAGGGCAGTCCCTCTCTGTTTGTTGCAGAACGGGGAGCGATTTCATTTTTTATGCAACTTGGCTCTACGGTCTGTCTAAACCGCAGAGTGACTTTTTAGACTAAAACAGAGTAGTTTTTACATTTTCTATTCTGCTTGAAATTAAAAATGTGAAGAAGCATGTATTAGAAGCATTTCTAATGCCTTTTTTGGACTCGGGTTCAATTCCCGACATCTCCACCATATTTATACTCAATATCTGTTTTGCAATTTATATTTTTATAGATTTTATTTCAAACTTAACGCATGTGCTATCTCTTGTAAATCTTTCTGAGTTAGTGGTGCTGTTATACAGACCATAAAATCTCTCATATTTCCTCTATATCCACCATTCCTATATCTATGAAGAACTTGTTCTGTCTTTTCAACAGGCCAACCAGCGATAACATCAGAATATCCAAAAGCTGTATTTTTACCATCTTTTCCGTGGCAAGAGATACACATATTGTAAGAGGTTGGGTGACTTGCTTCCAAGGAGAGAAGAGAGACGAGGAAAAACATAAAATGTTTCATAAGTAACTCCTATTAAGGTTATATACTCATTCTATTTCTTTAGAAAATATTTGTCAAGTGGATAATGCCAATATACATTTTAGTTCTAAAAATTATACTTCTCTATTATTTATTAGTAAAAGTTATTGTTAAGCAATTTGCGTATAGAATGGCAAAATATTATCAGTAGGATAGTCCAATGTACAAAATTTTTGTTGCTATTCTTATAATCTTAACTACTTCCTCTCTTGAAGCAAAACAGAAACAGAAAACTTCACCAAGAGAGACTCTTAAGTTGTTGAATGAGATTAAAGAGGACGCGATAGTTTTTGGTAAAGGAAGAAAAGAGATACACTCTTTCATAGACCCAAAATGTTCAATGTCTCAAAGATATCTTCAATTTATTTTCAAGAAAAAGAGAAAACTTTTTAAAAGATACACAATATATCTCTATCTTTATGAACTTAAAAGGAAAAATAGTGGTAATATGATACGAAATATTTTTGATTCAGACTACCCAGAAACTCTTTTGAAAAGCATTATGGTTAATAACTACATTCCATTTGAAGAAATTGAAGAAGAACTTGATGATGATGACATTGAAGAGAGAGTTTTTAGAATTGAGGAAGTAGCTGAACAGATAGGAGTTTATAAGAGACCCTATATAATCACTAATGGTCGAGGAAAGTAGATGTTTTCATTAGCTTATTTAAATCTTTTAATAAAGTTGAAATATCCAATTTTGATTTTATTTGCAGTAATAACACTATTTTTTATATTCAATCTAAATAGTCAAACTATCTCAAACGATGAAAGAAAATGGATTGAAGGTAGTGAAGAGTACACAAAATTACTTGAAAGCAACCAGAAAGAGTTGCTTGGAAAGAAATTGGTTGTAACAGTGCCAGAAATGAGTAGAGAAAATTTTGAAAAACTTCAGGAGCTTCATGAGAGTTTAGCAGAGTATGAGAACATTTATCTCCACTCAATTTTCAATCACATGTTTACAATGAAAGCTGAAGATGAATTTGACTCTTCACTTATTGAACTTACAAACTTAGGAGATGTTTTCGGAGACAGTTTTGAGGTCTTTGAAAAATATAGAGAGAAGTTTCAATTTTACTTTTCAGATGAGCAAGTAAACTTCTATATCTTTAGTAGAGGTGAATTGAATTTGGACTCAATTCCAACAGAGTTTAAATATGAAATTGTAGATGTAATTTCTGATAAGAGCTTTATTGAAGAAGCTGTTCTTCTAATTGGACTTGCAGTTATCTTAGCACTACTTCTTACAATATTCTTTCACTCTCTTTCAGCACCAATATTGGGAATTATATTTGTGGTGATGACCTCATCGGCAACAATATATATTTTCAAACTTTTTATGGGAGATTACACACCACATATCTCAATTTTAATTCTCTCATTCTCCATCTCATTTATGGATTATCTCTACATATACTATCGATGGTATATGCTTCAACAGAGAAGAAACTCCTTCTATTCTATAAATAGAACTATGGAGAGAACATTTTCTCCAATCTTCTTTACAACTCTTGTAAACACTTTGGGAATTGGTTCTCTGATTTTTGTAGACTCATCTATTCTCCAAGCACTCGGTTTTATGGTCATAATATCCTCTATTATTGGACTTATTTACTCATACACCTTTTTACCACTTGTATTCTCATTTCTTAATGTGAAAGACCCACATCTTCAATCTGAGAATTTTGCAACATTTTTTGCTGAGAAAATTAAGAACTACTCACCAATTCTACTCTGGTCTTTTGTTATAGTAACCTCTTTTCTATTTCTTTTTTCAGCTTTTCAATTTTTTCAGGGAAATTATCATGTTGCAACAGATAGAAGTTCTAAAATCTTAAAACTCTCTCTTGAAGCAGAAGAGTTGAATTTAGATACTTTGCAGAAACTTGAAAAGATAAGTAATGCTCTAAATATTGCAGAAGTTGAAAAAGTGATATCTCCATATCAAGCAATAGAGTCTCTATACAGTGAAGAAAATCCTGATGAGGTCTTTTTTCTTGATGAGGTCGATTTAGATAGATATATTTTTATGCTGGATATGTTTGGAGATGGTGAGAGTGTTGAAGAGAGTGGATTAGTTCCTATTTCAGTTCAGATGATTAGCTCTAATGAGAAAGGAAAAGCGATAGATATAATAAAAAATTGTGAAATTAAAGGACTTTACATTTTAGATGTGGACTCTCTACTTCAAAGTGCTAAACTTGAAACAATTCACACAATTGTAGCTCTAATTGCATCTATCCTCTTTATCATATTTTTAGTAATACTTATTATGACAAGAAAAGTTATGTACTCGCTCATTGGAGTTATCATTAGTGCAATTCCAATTATCTGGTTTTTCTCTGTAATTACAATATTCCAATATCCACTACTAACTGAGATGTTTGTTGCAATGGTAATTGCTGTAGCAATATCCAGTGATGCTACAATTCATCTTCTTCACTACTATTACAAATTGGACTCGGAAAATAGGTTTGATTCTGATGGTGTTCAGAAACTATTTCTCTATGTTGAATCTCCACTAATTTTAGGAAATATGATATTAGCTATAACATTCGCTCTTATGATAATTGCAAATATTTCATCAATTATGCTGATAGGAATTTTCTCAGCTATAATCATACTTCTCTCTCTAATTACCGATATTTTTATACTTCCTGTTGTAATTTTAGAATCTCGAAAGTGATATTTCTATTGCTTCCAACTCTCCTTTTTGGAGAGTTCTATCTATTTCCTGATGACACTGAAGAGTTTTTTCATAAATTTCGAAAAGATTTCAAAAGTAGTTCTCAAATTTTTGTAGTTTCAGACAAAATATTTCATAAAAGATTTTTTCATACATTTAGAAAAGCTCTAAATAGAAATAGCAGAATGTTATTTGTAGTTTCTAGTCTTGATGGAGATATCCCAAAACTAGCAACTTATGGAACTTCTTACATTTTTCAATTACCAAAATATAGAGATGAAGATACAGATTTGAGTGGAGTTCTTATAGACTCAAAAATTTTATATCTCTTTTCGACAAGACTCTCTTCTGAAGAGTTTAAAGATGGTTTCGGTTTTGGAATTCGAATTCAAGATAGAAACTCAATAACCAAATTTGAAAAGAGTTTTGAAACTCTCTTAAAACGCTCTACGAGAAAATACAAGTAAATATCTTAAAAATCTATTTTTCAAAAGAAAATATTAGATAAAATACAGATTTAAAAAAGAGGTTTTGCATGAAAATAGCTCTATTTCTATCTCTGTTATTGTTTCTAAATGGTTGCAAGAAAACAGAAGTTTCCCCATTAAAATCTTTTAGTACAGATGACTCTTTAAAAGTTGTGAAAAAGATTAGGACTTTAGCAGAAAGTGAAGCGATAGCTTTTGAGTGGGTTCCAGTAGATGATGATATAGCTGGTTACAACATATATAGAGAAGAGTTAGACCAAAATGGTACATTTTTTAAGAGAATAGTAGAGATAGGTGATAGTGTATCTTCTCACTATGTTGATATAAATTTAAATCCAAATACAACTTACACATATTTACTGACAACTTACACAAGTGATGGTAGAGAGTCAAAAGGTTCAGAAAAAGTTATTGCTAAAACAAGAGATGCTATACCTGGATTACATTTTATTGTTCCAATTGGGGGTCTTCCAAATAAGGCAAAACTTATCTGGCGACCTCATCCAAGTCTTATTGTTTCTGGATATATTGTTGAACGAAGTGATATTCATAATAGCGAATGGAAAAAGGTTGGAGAATTAAATCATAGATTAGATGCTGAATTTATCGACAAAGGTTTAAATACAAATCAGATATATAGATATAGAATTTATGCTAAAACTTTCAGTGGTGGAGTTTCTAAACCGAGTAAAGTTGTGGAAGCAGTTACAAAAGCTCTACCAAAACCTGTTGAGAACATTATAACTTCAAATGGACTTCCAAAAGAGATTGAGATAAAGTGGAACTCTAGTGAAGAGAGAGATGTTAGAAAGTATCGGGTTTATAGAAGTTCTACAAATAATGGATCTTTTGAATTTGTTGGTGAGACAGATAAAAATATCTTTTATGATAAAGTTGAAAATGATGGTGTCCAGAAATTTTATAAAGTCACAGCAGTTGATAAAGATAATTTAGAGTCTATTCAAAATGAAATTCCACAAATGGGAAGTACACTCTTTAAACCAAAACCTCCAAAACTTATTTCAGTAGATGTTTCAACAGAAAGTGTATCTATAAAGTGGGAAGCCACTGACCCTAGAAGTTTAAGATATATAGTTTATCGGAAAAGTGGAAGTAGCTGGAATAGAAAAAGTGATGAATTCCAATCTGACAAAACATCATTTGTAGATAAAAATATTTTAGCTGGAGCAACTTATCTTTATGGAGTTGTTGCCATAGATAAATATGGCATTGTTTCAGAAATATCAGAAGAGAGAGAGGTGACAATATCACAAAAGTAACTCTTTTAGAGACAATAAAAGTTGAAAATGGTAGTTATAAAAATTTGGAGTTTCATCAGTGGAGAGTGGATTGGAGTTTAAGGGAATTAGGAAAAAATGGAGTTCTTCTCTCTCTACCCAAACCACCTTTTGGAAATTTTAGATGTAGAGTTTTATATTTTGACAAAATAGAAAAAGTGGAGTTTCTTCCAATTGTAGAGAGAAAATTTGAGACATTTGCTTTACTAAATTCAGATATAGAGTATAGATTTAAATTTGAAAATAGAGCAGAGTTAGAAAAAGAGAAGAGTAGGAATTTGAAAGAGAGTGATGATGTTATTTTTGTCAAAAATTCTCTTTTGAGAGATACCTCTATTGCAAACATCTACTTTAAAAGAGATGATATCTGGGTAACTCCAAAACAGCCTCTTCTCAAAGGTACTGTTCGAGAAAGAGTTCTTCGAGAAAACTTAGTTGTTGAAAAAGATATATCTGTTGATGAGGTTTCAACATTTCAAAAAATGGCAATTTCAAATGCACTTATCGGTTTTAAAGAAATCAAGGATTGGAAAATAGTATGATAGTTTTTGGCAAACAGCCTGTTCTATATCTTTTAGAAAATAGAAAAGAGGCAATTAAAGAAATTTTTCTATCAAAAGAGATTGATAGAGATATTTTCAAAAAAATGGGAAATATTAAAATTTCAAGGGTCGATACCAAAAAAGCTCAAGCTCTTGCAAGAGGTGGAAATCATCAAGGTTTTATAGCAGAAATTGAAGATATTGAGCTTATCTCATATCGAGAAGTTCTAAAAGGTGATTTTATTCTACTACTTCACTCTCTTACAGATATTGGAAATATAGGAGCAATAGTTAGAACTGCCTACTCTCTTGGAGTTGATGGAATTATAGTTTCTGGAATAAATAATTTAAAACTTGATGGTGTTGTAAGAAGTAGTTCTGGAGCAGTTTTTGATACAAAAATAGCTCACTATAAAAATATCTATGATATTTTAAATGAGGCAAAACAGCTTGGCTTCTCAATTTTTGGAGCAACAATAAATGGAAAAGATGTTAGAAAAATAGAGTTTCCAGAAAAGAAGATTCTAATTTTTGGAAATGAAGCTGATGGTATTCCAAATAGAGTTTTAAAAAGTATAGATGATGAAGTTGCAGTAGCGATGGAGAGAGAGTTTGACTCTTTAAATGTTAGTGTTGCTTCAGCAATTTTAATTGATAGGATGAGAAAATGAGACATGTTGTAATTCTGTTTTTACTGACTGCTTCCATTTTTGGAAGTAGTCAAAAGGTTCTTGAAAAGGTTAAAAGTTTAGTTGATAGTGAAACATATAATCAGCATCTTTTTCTAATTGAGAAAAATTTTGGAGAACATAGTGATAGATTTATGGTTGGTGATAAGATAGATATTATCTCTCTACTTCAAAAACTTAAAAGCAATGGTATTTTAAAAATATATCTTGGAAAACCAAAGTGGGTGACAGTCTCTTTTGAAGGTATTGGAAACCCAATATTTTTTATAAAACTTGTTTCAGACTCTCTTCAAGAGATAGGTTATTTCAATTATAGAGTTGTAGAAGTTGAGAAAAATATTGATGGTGTTGTTTGGAAAATCGAGTTTCTTTCAAAATATATACTTGACCCAACTATTCTCTACTCTTCACTTTCAAAAAAAGGTGTTGCAGTTACAGATGTTGAGAGAGAAAGCCCGATATCTTGGAGATATTCACTAAGTATTACAAATAGTTTTTTAAATGCAACAGAGATAAGAGCTGGAAAAACGGTAGAACTTAATAAGCCTCTTTATGACTACTGGTTAGAAATTAAAGATAGAGAAGGGATTATTGAATTTATCTCTAATGGAAATAACTGGCATCCAGATATCTCATTTTATGATGAAAATCTTTTTCTAATTAAGGTTTTTAAAAAAGATACAAAAAGAAGAAAATTGAGATTGAAAGTTGCAGATATGATTAAATACATAAGAGTTTCTGATATATATCAACTCAATAATATGAAAAATGGTCTGAAGATATCGTACAGCAAAATTAAGAGATAAGATGTGGAATAGTAAATTTAGTAGAAAAGAGTATCTTTACGGCACAGAACCAAATCTTTTTATCTCTGAAAATGTAGATAACCTCATCGGAAAGGCTATCTGTTTTGGAGAGGGTGAAGGGAGAAATGCTATCTTTTTAGCTGAAAGGGGATTTAGTGTTACAGCACTAGACTCTTCTGAAATTGGACTTCAAAAAGCAGAAAAACTTGCTCAAAGTAGAAATGTTCAAATAGAGTTAGTTCAGAGTTTAGCAGAAAATTTTGATGAGGTTGAAAATTACGATTTAGCAGTCTCCTCTTTTATGCATGTTCCAGAACAGAGTAGAAAAGCTGTATTTGAGAAGATACTTCTCTCTCTAAAAAGTGGTGGAACTTTTGTTGGAGAATTCTTTTCAAAAGGGCAACTCTCATATAGTAGTGGAGGTCCAAAAAGTTTAGAGCTTCTCTATTCTGAAAAAGAGATAGTAGAGATGTTGAAAGATATGCCTTGTAAAATTCTTCAATGCCGTGAAGAGATTGTCTCTTTAAATGAAGGAGTTGGACATCAGGGTAAAGCCTCAGTTTTAAGAATAAAACTTATAAAAAATTGAAAATATTTGTAGTAATTTTTCTAACTTTGGGAGCAATATTCTTTTTTAAGAAAGAGGAAGTTCAAAAAGTTGAAATAGCTCAGAGTGATAAAATATTGGTTAAAAAGTCAGAACGAAAACTCTATCTTTTCAAAGATGGTGAAATCTTGAGGGAATATAACATCTCTCTTGGAAAAAATCCAATTGGTGATAAGATGATAGAGGGTGATAAAAAGACTCCTGAAGGTGATTACATCATAGATTGGAGAAATCCAAATAGTAAATTTCATCTCTCTCTACACATCTCCTACCCGTCTCCAGAAGATATTCAAAATGGAAAAACAGGGAGTAATATTATGATACATGGTCTTCCAAACAATTTAAACTTTTTAGAAAAGATATATTTTCAAAGTAGAGATTGGACAGATGGCTGTATCGCTGTAAAAGATAGAGAGATAGAAGAGATTTGGGCTTCTGTCAAAAATGGAACTCCAATTACGATAGAACCGTAATGTTATATGATATAAAATTTGCAATTGAGAAAACAGAAGCTCTACCTCAACTTCGAAAACTTCAAGATATTAGATGTTTAAGAAAATTGAAAGAGAGTTTAGAAACTGAAGTAGTTATAAAACTAGAGGGAAAACAGATAAATTTCTATGTCGCTCACCCAACTCTCAAATTTGAACTTCAGAAAGAGCTTCGATTTTTAGAACTCTTTTTAAATGAAGAAGAGAGTTGTAAATATATTCGCAAATACTCTACAAAAGTTCTCTTTTCTCCAGAATATATTTAAATATGATTGTGATAAAATCATCTATATTAAAAAATTGGAGAAAGGTATATATGGCTGTAGAGACCTTAGATTTAATAACAGAATTTTTAAAACGAAAAGATAGAACATTATGTCCAGATAGTTTGGAAGAGATAACAGCTCCAACATTTAAAAGACATGTAAAACTGTTGATTGAAGAGTCAGACTCTTTTCTTCAAATAGATGAAGTTAAAGTTATAAATGAGAGTACGAAAAGAAAAAGAACTTGCTATAAATTAGAATATATCTCTCCAGATATAGAGAAACTCTTTTCCAATAATTCAGAGAAATATATTCTTGATAGCAAAGATGTTTTTGATATTTCATATGCAGAATTCAACGATAGAGAAGAGCTTCTTTTTACCAATTTTGAGAATGCTACAAGAGATTTAAATAGAGTTGATTGTCTATTTACAAATGGGGAAAGAGATATTTTACTAAAAGATTTAATTCCTTTAAAAGCATACTTTCACTCCAATTTATGGTATCTCTATTTTAAATCAGAAGAGATGCATACTGTTTTACCTATCCAACTAACTTTAATAAAAGAGCTAACTATCTCTACAAGTAGTTTTGATGAAATAGAGATAGTTAATGAAAAATCTTTTGTGGAGGAGACTATTTTTCCAAAGAGAATTTATAAAGCAAAACCATCAAAAGCGAGAATAAAAGTTCTTTATAATCTGAGAAGAGACTTTAAATTCCACTCTCCACCTACATTTTCTGGTCAAAAATTTATAGAAAAAGATAAACAAGGTTCTAAAATAGTTGATATAGAGTACTCTAATATAGAAGAGATGATTGAATATTTAAAAGAAAATTCTCATTTTATAGAAGTTATCTCCTCTCCAAACAACGAGATACAAAAGAGATTACAAGAAGATGCCTCAATCACTATAAAAAGGATAAAGTATTGAACAAAATTAGAGCTAAACTTGTATTGATGGACTATTTATCTAAAAGTGAAGAGACCATCTGTATTGATAATGCTGAGTTGGTAGAGCGTTTAAATTTATCTTCTAATGAGATAAGAAAATATTTAGATGAACTTTTAGAGAAAACTTCTCTTCAGAAAGTTGGAGAAGATTGTTATAAATCTGGTAATTCTTCAAAAGATTTCTCTACCCTATCCTTAAATGAGAGACTCTTTATCTCTTTTATAAAAGAGACACTTCCTGATGATGAAAAAAATCTCTTTAATAGCTTAGAGAAAATGCCTATTCAAGTTCTAAATATTGGGGATAAATTTGTTTCAAAAGCAAAAGATAAATTGATTTTTATTGTTCAAACTGTCAAAGAAGCTATTCAGGGTAACTTGTATATCGAAAAGTTGGTTTATAGAACAGGTGGTAAAAAAAATTTATATGAACATACTCTTGCTCCCATTAAAATTTACTATACAAACAAAAACTGGTATCTTTTAGCTGTTGCAAATGGAGACAACTCTTTGAGCAAAGGGAAAATATATCTTTTCCAGCTTGAACATATCACATACATCAGTTTATCAACTGAGAAATTTGATGATTTTGAGAGAGAAAATTTATTTGAGTATATACAGCAATTTGATAAACCTTTATCTGCTTCAGCTTCTATTGGACAAGAACCTAAAAAAGTTACTTTAAAAGCCTCTTCAAGACTTTTTAGCTATTTTATTGATGAAAATAGAAAAATTTCTCCAACTCAAAAACTTATCAAGAGAGAAGATGATGGCTTTGTTTTTGAAATTTCATACTATTCTGTGGGTTATGCATATACACTAATAATGAAATATATGCCTCATATAGAGTTTGTTTCAGCTGAAAATGATGTAGAGGCTGAGAAAATTCTCCAAAACTTGTCTGCAAATCTTGGACATATTTTGCGTAAATACAACAAAAAGAATTAAAAAGTTCCTATTACCTCGAACTTAGTGGAATGGAGAAGTCTCCTTTCCAAGTATTTTTGATATACACATCTCCCCAATTTCGAACAACTTTACAAATTCTTGTCAAAAACTTAAAAATATATTTAAAATCCTTGTAAATCATGGTTTTGTCGAAATGCTTCAAAATTTGTAAAGAAAATTTTAAGCTAAATTCTTGATATTTACTTCAAATAGTGTTACAATATTTTAGAAATTTTCAATACAAGGTTACTTAAATGAAACTTAATTTAGCAATACTCTCTCTAATTGCTCTGTTTTTTACTGCTTGTAGTAAAGAAGAGAAAACTGAAGCTCCAGAAACTGAAACTGTTACAAAAGAGGCGAAAACTGAAGCTCCACAAGTTGATGAGGTAGTTCCTTTCACTTCTGATGAGGTAATCAAAGTTGGTGTTCTTCACTCTCTTTCAGGAACAATGGCTATTTCTGAAACTACTCTTAAAGATACTGTTCTTATGATGATTGAGGAGCAGAATAGAAAAGGTGGAGTTTTGGGGAAAAAGTTAGAACCTGTTGTTGTAGACCCAGCTTCAAACTGGCCTCTATTTGCTGAAAAGATGAGAGGTCTTATCACACAAGATGGTGTTGATGTTACATTTGGTTGTTGGACATCAGTTTCAAGAAAATCAGTTCTACCAGTAGTTGAGGAACTAAATGGAATTCTTTTCTATCCTGTTCAATATGAGGGAGAAGAGTCATCTAAAAATGTTTTCTATACAGGTGCTTCGCCAAACCAACAAGCAATTCCTGCTGTTGATTACTTAATGAATGAGATTGGTGTCGAGAGATGGGTTCTTGCTGGAACAGATTATGTTTATCCAAGAACAACAAACAAGATTTTAAAAGCATATCTCAAAGCAAAAGGTGTTGCTGATGAGGATATCATGATAAATTACACTCCTTTTGGACACTCTGATTGGCAATCAATTGTAAGTGATGTTAAGAAGTTTGGTTCTGCTGGAAAAAAGACAGCTGTTGTTTCAACAATCAATGGAGATGCAAATGTTCCATTCTATAAAGAGTTAGGAAATCAGGGAATTTCTGCTGAAGATATTCCAGTTGTAGCTTTCTCTGTTGGTGAAGAGGAGCTTTCAGGTCTTGATACAAAACCACTTGTTGGACACCTTGCTGCTTGGAACTATTTCCAGAGTGCTGAAGCTGATGTAAATAGTGATTTTATCGCTTCTTGGAAAGAGTTTATGAAAGATGAAAATAAAGTTACAAATGACCCAATGGAAGCAACTTATATCGGATTTAAGATGTGGGTAAAAGCTGTTGAAAAAGCTGGAACAACAGATACAGATGCTGTTACGGAAGCGATGATTGGAGTCTCTGTTCCAAACTTAACTGGCGGAATTGCAACAATGATGCCGAACCACCACCTTACAAAACCAGTTCTTATTGGAGAAATTCAAGAGAATGGTCAATTTGAGACTGTATGGCAAACAGAGGGCGAAGTTGTTGGAGATGCTTGGTCTGATTTCTTGCCTGGAAGTAAAGATTTGATTTCTGATTGGAGAAAACCACTTAGCTGTGGAGCTTACAATGTGAAAACTGGAAAGTGTTCAGGACAAAACTACGAATAGAAATATAGTGGGGAACTACCCCCACTAAAAAGGTTAAAGATGCAAAAAATATTACAAATAGCTTTTCTTAATCTATTATTCTCCTTCTCTCTTTTTGCAAATTTTGAAACAGATATAAAGCCTCTAACTGAAAATAGTTTTTTAAAGAAAGAAAATACCGTAGAGAAACTGGTTTCAAAATATAGTGAAAATGAGAAGCTACACACTCTTTTAAAAGCGATGTTAGATGGAGAACTCTACTACTCTCGAAAAGAGTTTGTTGTTCTAAAAGATGATGAGGTTACAAATCTTCTTGGTGAGAAGTTGGAACGGAATCGCAAAATTTTCAAAAAAGTAAAAACAAATAATAAATTAAGAAGTGTTATTAGAAACAGACTTTCCCAATTGAATCTCTTTTCCAAAGATGTAGAAATTAGATTTGAATCTGCAAAAAATATTCGCTCAAATCTCGAAAAAGATTCGATTCCTCTAATTGAAAAAGCTCTCAAATTTGAAACAGATTCAAGTGTGAAAGATATTCATCTTGAATCTGAAGCAATTTTGAAAGCGAGATTTGGAAATTTTGAAGAGAAAAAGATTGCAGTTCAGAATCTCGGAGATTTTCTCTCTCCAGAAGCTCTTCAAGTTTTGAAAGAGATAGAAGCAGAGGGTGGAGAACTTTCAAAATTGGCATCTAAGTCCATAGCAAGTATAGAGAGTAGTCGCTCTTTTTTCTCATTTTTAGAGACTATCTTTTTTGGATTATCTCAAGGTTCAGTTCTGCTTCTTGCTGCGATGGGATTAGCTATCACATTTGGAGTTATGAAAGTTATCAACATGGCTCATGGAGAGATGATGATGATAGGAGCTTACACTGCTTTTACAATTCAGCAAATTTTTCCAAACCTCATCGAATACTCGATACTTTTAGCGATACCTCTCGCTTTTCTAGTGAGTGGTATTTTTGGAGTTATCATTGAAAGGCTTGTGATAAAACATCTTTACGGCAGACCTCTTGAGACTCTACTTGCAACTTTTGGAATTAGTCTTCTTCTTCAGCAACTTGTCCGAACCATCTACTCACCGTTAAATCAGAATGTAGAGACTCCAGAGTGGATGAGTGGAGCTTTAGAAATCAATAGTGCTTTAGCTTTAACTTACAACAGACTCTATATCATCATATTCGCATTTCTTGTGTTTCTCGGAGTTCTACTACTTCTCAAAAAGAGTTCGCTTGGTCTCAAAGTGAGAGCTGTAACACAAAATAGAGAGATGGCAAAAGCGATGGGAATTAAGACTGGATATATAGATGCAATCACTTTTGGTATCGGTTCAGGAATTGCTGGAGTAGCTGGAGTTGCTCTTTCCCAACTCACAAATGTTGGACCAAATCTTGGTCAGGCTTATATAGTTGATAGTTTTATGGTTGTTGTTTTTGGTGGAGTTGGAAATCTTTGGGGAACTCTAATTGGTGCTGTTTCGCTTGGAGAAATCAATAAATTTATTGAGCCTGTTGCTGGAGCAGTTCTTGCAAAAGTTATCATCTTGATATTCATAATTCTATTTATTCAAAAACGACCAAAAGGACTCTTTCCGCAAAAAGGTAGAGAAGAATGAAACGAAAACCGATGATTTTAAAAATATTTGAAAATGACCGTGGCGGTCAAATAGTTTTAGGAGTTTTAGCAGTAGTAGTTCTCTATGTAACTTTTGCAAATCTGCTCTTTTCTGAAGGCTCTTTTTTACACATTTCAACTTACACTGTAACACTTCTTGGAAAGTATTTAGCTTTTGCACTTCTTGCTCTCTCTTTAGACCTTGTTTGGGGATATTTGGGAATTCTCTCTCTTGGACACGGTGCATTTTTTGCTCTTGGTGGATATGCTTGGGCGATGTATCTTATGCTTCAAATTGGAGATAGAGGAGTTTATGGAAATGCTGAACTTCCAGACTTTATGGTCTTTATGAATTTGCAAGAGTTACCATGGTTCTGGTATGGATTTGAGTATCCACTCTTTGCCTTTTTTATGGCGATGTTTGTTCCAGGCTTACTCGCTTTTGTTTTTGGGTGGTTTGCATTTAAAAGTAGAGTTACAGGAGTCTATCTCTCAATTATGACTCAAGCTCTAACTTATGCTCTGATGTTAGCATTTTTTAGAAATGATATGGGATTTGGAGGAAACAATGGTCTTACAGACTTTAAAGATATTTTAGGCTTCTCACTTCAAGACGATGGAACAAGGGTTTTACTTCTAATTCTCTCTTTCTTGGCTCTGGTTCTTGGATACCTCATCTCGAGATACATCATAAATTCTCGACTTGGAAGAGTTGCAATGGCAATTCGAGACGGAGAGAGTCGAGTTCGATTTTTGGGATATAGAGTTGAGAGTTTCAAACTATTCATCTTTGTAGTTTCAGCTGTTATGGCAGGAGTTGCTGGAGCTTTATATGTTCCTCAAGTTGGGATAATAAATCCTAACCTATTTTCACCTCTCTTCTCAATTGAACTTGTTATTTGGGTAGCAATTGGTGGTCGAGGAACTCTTTATGGAGCAATCATTGGAGCTTTTATTGTAAATTATGCATCTACATATTTCACATCAGCACTACCAGAAGTTTGGCTTTATGCTCTTGGAGGACTCTTTGTGGTTGTAACACTATATCTACCAAAAGGGATAGTTGGAATAGTTAAAAAGGAGAAAAATGTTACCGCTGTATCATGAGAATGAAAAAAATGTTGGAGATTTGAAACAGGGAAGTAGAATTCTTCTTGTTGATGGTGTAACACTCTCTTTTGATGGATTTAAGGCTCTAAACAATTTGAGTTTCTCCATAGATTATGGCGAACTTCGATGTATCATCGGAGCAAATGGTGCTGGAAAATCGACAATGATGGATGTTGTTACAGGAAAAACAAAACCAGATAGTGGAGAAGTGATTTTTGGTCAGGCTGTAAATCTTCTTCAGATGGACGAACCAGCAATTGCTGAAGTTGGAATAGGACGAAAATTTCAAAAACCGACTATTTTCTCTGGACACACAGTTTTTGAAAATCTTGAATTGGCAATTAAAGATGATAAGCGATTTTTCAAAACTCTTTTTGCAAATTTGAAAGGTGAGCAGAGAGATAAAATAGAAGAAACTCTGGAACTTATCGGATTGCAAGAACTCTCAAAAAAGAGTGCCTCTATTCTCTCTCATGGACAGAAACAGTGGCTTGAAATTGGAATGCTTCTTGTTCAAGACCCAAAATTGCTTCTTGTTGATGAACCAGTTGCAGGAATGACACCTAGTGAAGTTGAAAAGACTGGAGAGATACTAACTTCTCTCTCTGGAAATCACTCTGTTGTTGTCGTTGAACATGATATGGAATTTATTAGAAGTATCGCAAAAAAGGTTACAGTTCTTCATGAGGGTTCTGTTTTAGCAGAGGGAAATATGAAAGATATTCAAGAGAATGAGAAAGTTCGTCATGTCTATTTGGGAGAGTAAAAAGTGCTGAAAGTTGAAAATTTAAATCAATATTATAAAGAGAGCCACACTCTTTGGGATTTGTCTCTGGAGATAGAAGCTGGTCGTTGCACCTGTATTATGGGCAGAAATGGTGTTGGAAAAACAACATTCGCAAAAACAGTTATGGGACTATTAGAAGTAGAGAGTGGAAAGATACTCTATGATAAAGAAGATATTTCCAAACTATCTAGTGAAAAGAGAGCTGGTCTTGGAATTGGATATGTTCCTCAAGGTAGAGAGATATTTCCACAACTTTCTGTAAAAGAGAACCTTCAAATTGGACTTCTTGGAAATCGAAATGGTCTTAAAAAAGTTCCAGAAAAGATATATGAACTCTTTCCAGTTTTGAAAGAGATGCTAAATCGAAAAGGTGGAGACCTTTCTGGAGGACAACAGCAACAACTCGCAATTGGTAGAGCTTTATGTTTAGAACCAAAACTTCTGATTTTAGATGAACCGAGTGAGGGAATTCAACCAAATATTGTTCAGCAAATTGGAAATGTAATTGATTATCTTACAAAAGAGGAGAAGATAACAGTCATCATAGTTGAACAGAAACTCCCTTTTGCAAGAAAACATGGAGATAACTTCTATGTCTTAGATAGAGGTAGTGTTGTTGCAAATGGCGAAATGTCAGAACTTAGCGATGAGGTTGTAAATAGATACTTGTCTGTATAGAGAGGGGTGACCAAAAAGTCTTTTCTTAAGACTCTTTAGTTGCTTTGCTTAAAAGTAAAATATCTTTATTTTAAAAACTCTTCGATATCACTCTGCTTCATACTATTTTTTCTAAAGTTTGTTTGGTAGTTGTAGATATCACTACTCCACTCTTCAACTTTTTTGCCTTCACTATCTGTATCTAAAATGTGATAGTCGCAATCTCTGATAAGTTCACCTTTTTCACTAACTTTTCCACCAGTAAAAAACTCTCCATCAGAAGATGGTTGGTATTCGCCAAATGTTATATTTCTAAGAACTCTAAGAACAGATGAGTCCATTTTGCCAAGCTCTTCCCAATTGTAGAGAGGAATATTTGGAAGTTTATAGAGACCTCTACCAAATTTCCACATTAGATATTGACCAATCCAATCTCGAATATATGGAAATGCTGCAAATGCTGTTGCTGACTCGAGAAGAAAAAGGTCTCCAGTTCCTTTTGCTACTGCAATATCACATGCCCAATATTCAGCATTAGCCGACTTTGAAACATTAACAGCAAAATCTAAAACCTCTTTTGGAACATCTTGATAATCCATACTTCCACCTTGAGAAGTATTTGTTAGCCATTCACCTTCTGGTGGTCTTCTCCAAAATGCACAAACTGGTTTATGTCCAACAAGCATAACTCTAATATCAGCTTCCATTGGAACAAAATCTTGAGTATAAAGAGGGTAATATCTACTTTTTGCAATTAAATTTTTAGCCTCTTCTGAACTATCAACTTTATGAACAAAATATCCACCATAGTTTGAAGCACCATAAGAGCGTTTTATAATTCTCGGATAGTCAGCATTTTCTAAATATTTCTCAATAAGTTCTTCTTCATAAATAATATCTGTATTTGGAATAGGTATGTCATATTTTCTTGAAAAACGAGTTACATTCTCTTTAGATTTATTACAAAATTGAGTATCAAGAGATGGAACAAACTCAACTTCTGGCAACTCTCTTGCTATCTCTCTGAAAGTTTCATAAGCCGTTGCTGGAACATTTCCAATCAAGACATCTATTTTCTTTCTTTTTACTTCAGATATAAATCTATCTTTATCATTTCCCCAATGATAAGTAACGATTTCTATCGGCTCTCTCCACCCTTTAAAGTTTGATTTATCAAAAAACCTTAAAACATGGTCAAGATATAATAAACCTAATTTTGGCAATCTTTTCAATATTTATCCTCTTTGAATATGTTTGTGAAAGAGAGTTCTCCTCCACAAACCCCTATTTTGAATTGTAAAATTCTACCACAAAAGGAGTTCCAGCAAGAGAGTTGAGTAGAAAAAAATTTTTAAATTTTCTTTGTAAAGAAATCATCAACTACAATAAATTTGCTACCATCTTGGGTATTTCTAACTTTTACATATTTATTTTTATATTTTTCTCGTAGTTTTCTTATTGCAATTTTAATTAGTATATCATCAAGAATTTTAGTTTTAAAATAGCCCTCTTTTTCGATTTCATCATAAACTTCATTTTCAAGGTATTTATCTACACTTTCACTCTGTTTTTTGATAAATTCCCCAATTTCAAGTTGTAGTTTCAGATTATATTTTTGAGTTATCCAATTTTGAAGAACATAGTTTATAGCTTTATATCGATACCCTTCTCTACCAATTAGTAAAGGAGCATCTTTACCATCAATATAGATTTGAACTATATCTGGAGAGAGAAAAGATACAGCTGTTGTATCTATCTCAAAACATGTCTTTGCTAGTAGATTTACAACTTTCTCTTTAATTTCATGTATGACACTCTCTTTAATCTCTTCACGATTTCCAAATATCTTTCTTAAAAACTTACTTTTTTCTCTCTTTTCAGAAACTTTCTCATCTCCAACTCGAATTGAAGCTACAATAATTGCATTTCGTTTTCGTATTCCAAAAATAGCTGAAATTGGTTCTTGAAGAACATGGTAGTCAACATCTTTATAAGAGCATCCAAGTTTATTGGATGCTTCAAGTATAGCACTCTGAATATCGACTGCTTCAACTTTTATCATTTCTGCTCTTCAGCTCTTTTTTTCGCTTTATGTTTCTCAAATTGAATATTTACAATATATTGTTGAGCAATTGAGAGTAGGTTATTTACGAACCAATAAAGTGTAAGTCCTGCTGGGAAAGTTACAAAGAAAAGAGTAAAAATTAGAGGAAGGAATTTGAAAATCTTCTCTTGCATAGGGTCTGTAAAGTTGTTTGGAGTGATATGTTGTTGCCAGTACATTGAGATACCCATTAATACTGGAAGAATGAAGTATGGGTCCATTTTTGCTAAGTCATCTATCCATAAAATCCATTCCGCACCCTGTAACTCAACAGCATTTATTAGAACTCGATAAATTGCGAAAAAGATAGGAAGTTGTAATAAAAGAGGTAAGCAACCACCAAGAGGATTTGCACCATGTTTTCTATATAACTCCATAGTTTTTGCTTGCATCTGTTGAGGATTACCTTTGTACTTTCTCTGAAGCTCTTTTATATCTGGTGCTACCTCTTTCAATTTCTGCATTGAAATCATACCTTTATAGGTAAGAGGATAGAGAACTAATCGAATTAGAATTGTTAATACAACAATTGCCCAACCCCAGTTTCCAAAGAGGTCATGAAGATATTGAAGAACAGCAAAAAGAGGTTTTGCAATTAGAGTAATCATTCCATACTCAATAGCTTCTACAAGTTCAGAATTGAGACTGCTTAAGATTTTGTAATCTTTTGGACCTATATATCCACTAAACTCTACACTATTTAAACCCTCTACAAAAATCATAGGATTATCAAATCGGTCACCTTCAATAATTACCGTTTGCATCGGATTTAAGTTATAGAAGATAGTTGCATAATATCTATCAAATGAAGAGAGGAAAGAGACATCTCTAAAAACTTCAGTTTTTACAGCATCTTCATCTTCAACTAGAGTTATCTGCTCACCAACTTTAACCATTCCTCCTTGAACAACAAAGCCAAACTCATCAACATCAGGTCTCATACCATTAGATACAAAAAACTTTTTTGAAGCATCACTTACAGAGATTTCAATATCATAATTTCCAGCAGGGTGGAATGTTAATTTTTTTGTAACAGTGACTTCTGAAAGTTTTTGAGTTAGAACTACCTCTTTTGCACCAGTGGACAGATGCAATTTCTCAGCAGAAGTTTCATAATGAGTTTTGAAAGCCTCTCCATTTAACTTGCTATCTTCAAACCTCATCTCCAGAGGTTTTGGAGCAAATTTTGTAATTAGTTGAGCTTGAACTCCATTATCATTTCTATACTTTTCACCTAAAAGAGTTTTTGTTGAAATTCGTCCAAACTTATCTACTGTTAAAATAAAATCCTCAGATAAAACCTCAACAAGAATTTCTTCTTTTGGAATTGATGAGGTTGTTGAAGTTTCTGGTGCTGTTGTTACAGAGGAAGTTGTTGGAGCTGAAATTTCACTTTTAGTTTCGCTACTATTATCTTCTACTTTTTTTTGAGTTTCTGGAGGAAAAATAATAGTATAAGCAACAAAAAAGAGCATTGATAGCCCTGTTGCAAGGAGTAATCGTTGGTTAGCTGAGAGTTTTTCTAGCACATAGAGACCTTATATTTTATTTAGAATTTTATCAGAATAGACCTCATAAATGAACTTCTGTTAAAATTACAACCACAAAATTTTTTAGTAGAAACTCGACATTATGCATATAAAACTTCTTTTCATTTTACTTATTTCAACAACTCTTGCAATAGCAAAAAGTACTAAAGATGAACTTAAAAAATATGATAGTAAGTTCGCTCAATTCAACTCAGAACTATCAAAAATCTCAAAATCTATCTTTGATGAGAGTAAAACAATTCAGGATTTAGATAAAGATTTAAAAAGTCTTGGAAAAGAGTTGTATCAAGATAAGAAAATTTATGCTCAAGAGAAGAGAAAATTATCTGTAATTCAGAAAGAGAGAGATGAGATAGTTTCAAAACATAAGAAAGTTAAAGATAGAGCTGTCGATTTATCAGCAAAAATCATATCTCTCTCTATTGTTACAAATGATGGTGGAATGGTAACTCTTAATTCAATAATTTTAGATGAAGCTCTCAAAACTTTATCTTCAAAATCGAAAGTTGAGCTTGATAAGATGAATGATGTTCTGAAAAGTAGGCAGGAGAAGATAGATGATATCTTAAAAAAGATGGGTGTAGTTGAAGAGAAGATATCAAATATTGAAAATAAAAAGAGTGATATTGAAAATAAGAAGATAGAGAAAGGTGCAAGACTCTCCTCTTTAAAAGAGAGAAAAACAGCATATAAGAAAAAACTTGATGAGGTTATAAACCATCAGAAAAGACTCAAAAAAGAGATTGAAAAAGCTCGAAAAGAGAGAGAGAGAAGAGAGTTACTTTCTCGAAAAGAGTATGAGAAGAAGAAGAGATTAGAAGCGAAAGAGAAAAAGTCTAAAAGTAGTAGCTCTACCAGAACTAAGAATTGGGGAAGCAGTTATAAAAAAGAGCAAGTTAAAAGATATCGAGGAACTAAAACTATCTCTCCAATTGAAAATTATATTGTTACCAGACAGT
>JAMJTW010000004.1 GCA_024281175.1 Candidatus Thiovulum imperiosus | reverse complement strand
GGTAAGAATGAGAGAAGTTTTGCTTCCATATTTCTTGGGTTATCTCCAGCTTGAATACTCATAATTCCTTCAAGAATTAATTGATTTTGAAGAACTTCTTCATCATTTCTAACTGATAAGATATTTGCAATTGGAGTTCCAAATGTATTTCCAATAACAGAACCGTATAGTGTTGTTAAGAGTGCAACTGCCATCGCAGGTCCAATAGCACTTGGGTCTGACATGTTAAGAAGCATCGCAACAAGTCCGATGAGAGTTCCAACCATTCCCATTGAACCAGCAAGGTTTGCCAACATATCAAACATTGCGTAATTTTTCTGGTGTCGCACACTCATCTGCTCAATTTCAATATCTAACATATCTCTAATGACATCAGGCTCTTGTCCATCAATTGCCATCATCAAACCATTTTGAAGAAACTTGTTCTCCTCATTTTTAAGAGGACCTTCTAAACTTAAAATCCCCTCTTTTCTTGCAGTTGTTGCAAATTCAATAAGTTTTGTGATAAGTCCTGTTAAATCTTGTTTTGGAGGTTTGATGGCAATCATAAAGAAACCTGCCATCTTCATCATCTGTTCCATCTTAAATGCAATAAATAATGCTCCAAATGCACCACCAATAACAATTAGAACAGATGGTATATTTACATATGGACCAATTCCAACCCCCATCGCCATTGCTATACCCAAGAGGACATAAACCATAATAAGACCAAGTACTGTTGCTAAATCCATTCCTACCCTTTCATAATGTTGAGAAAATATCCCTTTATTGCCGAAATTCTAACTAATTTAGAACTTTTTTGCCAAAATTTAGTGAACTATTTTCTCCATAATTTCATTGTCCATTCCTTTCATTTTCATATTTCCAGAAAGAAGCATTGACGCCTTAAATATCATAAAAAGTCCGAAAATAATTACCATTATAGAAGCTATATTCATAATGACTGTTCTAAATTTACCACTTTTTAAAAAACTAACTACAAAGCCTAAAGAGAAGAGAACAGGAATTGTAGATAATCCAAAGAGAAACATAATTAATGCCCCTTCAAATGGAGATGCTGTTGCAACTGCTCCTGCTAAAAATATGTAAACAAATCCGCAAGGAATAAATCCATTCAGAACACCAAGCAGGTAGAAACTACCTAAACTCTCTTTTTGAAAAATCTTTTTAAAACTATTTTTAAAAATAGAGGTTTGAGCTATTGAAGACTCAAGGAAGTGGAGAAATTTTATTTTTCCCATAAGAGAGAGTCCCATTAATACCATGAGAAAGCCTAAAAATATAAATAGAACTCCCTTTGTTGTCATACTAACAGCAATTACACTACCAAGAAAACCAAATAGAAAACCTAAAAATGTGTAAGAGGAGACTCTGCCAAAAGAGTAGAGTAGATGAGCTAAGCTCTGATAAGTTTTTCTCCATTTCGGAGATATTTTTGCTGATGTGTAGGCAATAACAAAACCTCCACACATACCGCTACAATGTCCAACGCTACCTAAAAAAGCGATGGTCACAAGTGCCAAATAATCTATTTCTGTCAAATTTACTCTTTGTTTTCGTACTTTTCTACTAATTTGTTATATAGAAATTCAGACCGAGAGAGTGCATCATTTGTATTTTCAACTTTTTCAACCAACATTCTATTGATGTTTAAAAATAGTTTCATAAACGCTTCTGATTTTAAATGGTCTATTTCATCTTTAATTTTAATGGAGAGAACTATTGCCGTGGGACTTTTTACTGTTGCCGTAGCATTTCTCGGCTTTTTTGTAATGTATGACATCTCTCCAAAAAAGGTATTTTTCTTTAATAGTGCAACAGATTTACCATCTATTTCAATTGAGATGCCACCTTGAACTATGAAAAAAGCCTCTTTTGAAGTGTTGTGTATTGTAAATACTCTTTCACCTCTTTCCAGTTTTATAATTTTTACATTATCTATAACTGCAACCAACTCTCCATTACTCATATCTTTAAATAGGTCAAATTTATTGGAAAATTTAATTAAAGTTTGTTGAGCCGATGTAAGAGTTTCCACTTTTACATCTTCTTTAACTTTTGTATATCGCTCTTTTAATTTACGATATTTCTCTTCAAATATCTCTTTATCTTTTCTCAATTCAGTTCTGACAAGAAAGTTGTAGACCTCTTTTTTCATTACATATAGCTCAGTGCTTTCAAGTCTAATTTCTAATCTTCCCAAGTTCTCTTTTAAAAGTTTTGAGAGAAAATCTTTTGGAGAGATTAGAAACTCTCTAATAGAAGTTGATATAACTTGTAATTTAGAGTTTCCCAAACTTTTTAAAAGCCTCTCTTAAATCTATTTTCCCTTCATAGAAAGCTTTTCCAACTATTACACCAAAAGCACCAGAGTTTGCCAACTCTTCTAAGTTTCCTATGCTATTTAAACCACCACTTGCTATTGTTGGAATAGAAGAACTTTCAGCTATCGATTTTGTGAAGTCTATATTCACTCCTTCTAAAGTTCCATCTCTACTTATATCTGTACAGATAATAGCTTCCACTCCAGAAGAGGCAAACTCTTTTGCCAATTGTGTAGCTTCTATTTCCGAAACATCAGCCCAACCATCAACAGCAACAAAACCATTTATAGCATCAATTCCAACAACTATTGGATATTTTTGAGCCATCTCTTTTACAAATTTAGGATTAGTTTTAGCAATAGAACCCAAAATAATTCTATCAATCCCTAAATCTATGTATCTCTTGATTGTATCTTCGTTTCTAACACCACCACCAAGTTCTATTTTTAAATTTGTATTTTCTCTGATTTTTTCTATCTGAATTAAGTTTTGAGGCTCTCCAGCAAAAGCACCATTTAAATCAACAATATGTAGCCATTCAGCTCCCATATTTTCGAACTCTTTTGCTATTTGCCAAGGCTCTGAACTATATATTTTAGCACTATCCATTAACCCTTTTGTTAATCGAACAGCTTCTCCATCTTTTAAGTCAATTGCTGGAATTATCTGCATCTATTTTCCTAAAAGAGGATATTTATACCAAAGTAGTATTGAGTCATACCATCAAACGGTTCTGGTGAACTACCATCACTGTTTTCAAGACCGCTATCACTATTTGCACTATCTAAAACAGCGTCATTTCGATAAACTTGTCTATATCCAACTTCAAAGAAAGCGTCACTAACTTCATGTAGAGGATTTAATAGAACAGGGAATATGAAACCCAACTCATATCCTAGAAAGAGTTGATATTGAGAGAGATATTTAGTATACTGATTTTTAACTATCTCTTCAGAATAGTGAAATTTATCAACAGAAGCGACACCATTCACATAAAAGAAAATATCAAACCATCTATCCATTTTGAAAACTGGACCTAGAGCAAAACTTAATATATCTTCATTGAAGTTTGTTTCAACACCATCAACAGTAACCTCTTTTTTCTCAAAAGTAAAGTGCTGATAGTCGATGTATGTCATGATGTTATCAGTTATAATACCTGTTTTAATACCAAGAGTTACCATACTCTCATCTGCTAAAATATTGTCATTATCTCCATTTAACTGACCAGATGAGGCGATAACTCCAAGAAAGTGGTTATCAAAACTGAAAAGAGGTGTCAAAAGAACCCCAAAAAGAAAAACGAACCTTCTCACCTTAAATCCCTATTTTTTTTGAAAATTACTATGTTAATTATCGGCAAAAACTCTCTATTTTTTATATCTTTAACTTCTCTTCTACCCATTCTCTATTCTTTTTTCTTATATTTCTCTCTACTTCTTCTCTTTGTAGATAGCGAATTATATCATCAGTCCAACTTTTAACATCTATTTTACCTATGAACTTTTCGCTATTTGGTAGTTTTGAAACTTTTTGAGCAAGATTTTTCAGATACTCTATATTTCTATTTCTTATATATACAATTTGGAATATAAGTTCTGTAAATAGAAACTGAAAACTTTCTGGTTCAAACTTCTGTCCTAATTGTAAAAGTTCTATACCTAAATCGCCTCTCTCTTCTATGGAGGCGACATAAGTTGAAGAGTAGATAACTCCTATTTCTAAAGAGGAGTCCAAAATTGCTAATGCTGAATAGACGCTCATAAATTCATCTAAATTTACAGCTCTCTTTTTCCCAACCTCATCAACTCTGTGAGATAGAAGCCAAAAATAGTCTGCGATGAGGTGCCTTGCTGAAAAGGAGAAGAGTCTTAATGATATTGGATTAGAGTTGAGAATATCTTTTTTTGTACCAATTTCAGGTCTCTGCAAAGTAGCTATATTTAAAGAGAAGAGGAGAAGCAGAACTCCTGCTGTTTTCAAACTGTATCCTCTTCCAACATTAAAATCGTCTGTTCTGCTGAACTCTGCTCAGCACTCTTTTTTGTCTTTCCAGATGCTTTTCCATAAATCTTGCCATCTATATAAACTCCTATATCAAATAGCTTTTCATGGTCTGGTCCTGAAGTTGAAATAACCTTATATTCTGGTATCACTCCAAATTGAGATTGTGTAATTTCTTGTAAAGTCGTTTTAAAATCTCTAAACATTGTTTCAAGTGAAATATGTGGAAAAAGCTCTTCATAAACTCTTGTTACAAATCCCTGTACAACTCCAACATTCTCATCAGAGTCAAAATAGATAGCTCCTAAAATTGCTTCAACAGAGTTTGATAAAAGTGATTTCTTCACTCTGCCACTATTCCTCTCTTCAGCTTCTGAAATTCTTAAATATTTTCCTAAAGAGAAATGTTGAGCAACTCTATAAAGAGTGCTTTGGCTAACTAAAGTTGAACGAAGTTTTGATAATGAACCCTCATTCATATTTGGAAATGAGTTGTAAAGATATGAAGCGACGCAAAAATTTAAAATAGAATCTCCAATAAACTCTAATCTCTCATTGTTGTAGGGTTTATTGTAGCTCCTATGGGTTAGTGCTTCTCTAAGTAAACTTATATTTTGGAACTCATATTGTAGCTCCTGTTGAAGTCTATATAAATCTTTCATATTTTCTTTTTAACCGAATTATAACAATTTAAATGCTATATTTGTGAAAAAGTATAAAAAATGGTAGACCTATTTATTGTCTCAAATCCTTTTCAAGTTATTAGTGCAATTGAGGCAAAAGAGTTCTTTAAAAGTAAAGAGAGTATTCTAATTGTTCTTCTTCAAAAAGAGAATAGTTTGAATTTACAAGTTGAAGAGAGCATCGCATTTTCAAGTTGGAATGAGATACTATACATGAAGCCAGTTAAAAGTAAATTTCGTTTTTTATACTATGTAAAATTTATAAGAGAATTTTTGAAAAGAGAGCATAATTTTAGATACATATTTCTAAAAGATATTGTCGGTTCTCCAGCTGGACATTTTCAGAAAGTTTTAGCTGTAAATTTACCTCATCAGAAGATATTTTCTCTTGATGATGGAGTAAAAACAATTTCAGATTATGGAAAAGTAGAGATAGAAAAGTTTTCTAAAGTTTGGAAATGGAAACTTTTTGGATTAAAAACAGAATTAGAAATATATTCCCTATTTACAGCTTTTGATTTGCCAAAAAGCGATTTAGAAGTTGTTCGTCACAATTTCTCTTTTTTTAAAAACTACATATTGAAATATAAATTCGAAACAAAAACAGAAAATCTCTATTTCATAGGCTCTCCTCTTATAAAAGCGAAATTTGTAAATAGTGAAACTTATAAGAAAATGCTTTTAGATGTAAAAAGAGATTTCAGAGAGAAGAGACAATTTTATATCCCTCACAGATATTGTGATGAACAGAGTTTAGAAATAGCAAAAGAGTGCGGTTTTGAAATCTTAAAATTTACTAAACCGATAGAGTTAGAATTTCTTGAGAGAAGAGAAGTTCCAGTAAATATAATTTCAAATATCTCAACTGCTACAATAAGTCTAAAACTGATATTTGATATTGAAAAACCGATACTCTACAAATTCCAAAGTCGAGATATAAATTTAGAAAAACTTGAAATTGTAAAAAATTTATATACGCAATTTCAGAAATATGGAATAGAGTTACATACTTAAAAATTTTTTATGTTCAAAATTTCCTTTTAAAGTTGGGTGGTAATTGTAATGGCAATCGATACAGAGAACTTTTAAATTAGAACTCCAGTTGTTTCTTCTATTTTTATCAAAATGGTGAACATGGATATATCTCTTCTCTTTTGTTTCTCTCGGCTTCCAACCACACTCTTCACAAGTGTAATTTTGAGCTTTCTTTTTTGCAACAGAGACCTCTTTCCAATCTTTGCGATATTCGTTGGGAAGTGTTTCATAATCCATGTCCATTCCAGAAATATCAAGACCATCAAAAAGAAGTTTTGGAGTGGAACTTTTTGGAATATCTTTTGAATGGGTTTCGAGAAAGCTTTGGAGAGAGAAAATATGGATATTTTTATGATTTTCAAAATAGTTTAGACAGTTTTTACAAGCATGTAGTTCTTGATTTGGGATTTTCTTATTTCCAAAAAGAAAATGAAACTTTCCATTTTTTGAAAGAGAAATTCTGTATCTACCTAAGTTTCCTCTATTTTGCTGACTTGTGAGAGTTCCACATTTTCTAAGATGATATTTTGGTAAGTCCTCAGGCTCCCTACTTTCCGTATCTTTTTCAGAAATATGTAAAACAACTCGTCGCCCTTTGTAGAAAAGTCCATCTTCGGTAAAAGTAATATCTTCGTTGCTATCATCAAGTTCGATACCACCACCAATTTCAAGTTGCTCTACCTCTTTTTGTGAAATACTCATCGAATTTAGAATATCTTGGAGAGAGGTTTTTGAAACAACTTTTCTATCCTCAAGAGTTTGATAACTCTTCTTCTCATTTGAAACCTCAATTCCAAAACTTTCGATGAGGTCTTTTAAATTGTCTCCAAATTTCATCTCTAATTTAAAACCAATCTATAATTTTCCAATTATTTTTATAGGCTAATAAACCTATAATAGAGGCAAAGATGAAACCAAGAGGAAATAGTATATCTACAAATTCATTCCACTCCATTTTGTATCCTTTCTAAATCTTTATCAAATTTGTTGAGTTTTAAGAAACTGGATATTAATCCAATTACTAAAAAGAGGAATAGAGTAAATAGAATTAATCCGACTCCTTTTACTACAACCTCATCACTTTTTAAAAAATCTAAACCATAAAACCAAGTTCCAGTAATTGCTCCAAGTAAGATTAAAATCTTTTTGTGAAGAATATCTATTCTACTTTTTATTACATCAACTTCTAATTTTTTATTTTCTAAACTCATTTGAAGATTTTAGCAAAAAGGTATTTTAAATTGTCTCCAAATTTCATCTCTCCATAAGCCTTTTGGCATCGGCTAAAAATTTTGAGTAGTTTTGTAAAAAGTCTTTTGTAAGAGAAGAGAGAGCATTTTCAAAAGAGTTTAGTTGCTTATTTGTTTCATCGGAAATCTGAACAACGACCTCACTCTGCTTTTGAAGAGCTTCAGCAATTTGTGTTTTCTGTCCCTCAAAAGATGTTGAAATTTCTCCAATTGCACTTTTAAGTTTCTCTCCTCCGTCTCTTGATTAAAATCGCAATAATCACAAGATTATTGTTATGATTAGGGGTCAAGCTCCCCGAGTTAAATTTTTGAGGAAAATTCCTCTTGCTCCATTAATGTCTCTATCAACAGAAAAATTATCACCTTTTATTATCTTTTTTGAACGTAGTTTTTCATCAATTTCACCATTCCAAGATTTTGTTTTTGAAGTGTAACTTTCATTTACATCTACAACATGTTTTCCGTATTTATCGGCATACCATTTGAGTTTGATTTTAAATTTATAATGATTTAAATCTAGCATATTTCTTGCTGTAATTCGTCGAACTCGTCTTTCACCTTTTTTGGAAACCATCTTTTTAGTCTCAAAAGTTGGAAGAAAAATTACATCATATTTTGACACAAGTTCAAATGCCAATCGGTTATGTAAGTCGGAAATGTAATCATCTTTTTTGGATTTTAACTTATTGATATTTTTCTCAAAATATCGCATTCTATCGCGATACCATTGCGGTTCTTCTGATAATTTTAGGTTTTGAAGTTTAACTTTTTGTGATATTAGTTTATCAACTTTTTTCATTAATGGATAGAGTTTTCTCTGAGCAAATTTATCACCAGCAATTATAACTTCACTTTCACTATAACAAGTTGCAAAAGTTCGGACTCCAGGGTCAATCGCAACAACTTTAACATCTCCTTGGATTTCGGATTGTGTTTGAAGATGTTGTTGAACATTGATAAACCAACGACCTTTATTATAAGTTATAGTTGTAGATTTGTCTATTGCTTCTGATGGAACTTCTTCAGTCAAATGAATTTTTCCAAGTTGCCGAATAACTGGATTTAAACCTTTTGGCATTCGGTCAATCGAAAACGAATGAATTTCACCTTTTCGGCTTTTAAATCGTATTTTGGAGAAACTGTTTTTCTTTTTACTTACAACAGCTTTAAAAGTTTTTTGTGCCGAAGGCACGGCATTATCAACAATTGCTGAATTGTAAATCGCACTTTTTTCTTTTTGCTCAATTTTGCACTGCTCTTTAATTTCTGGTCGTAAATTTCTAAATTTTCCATTTCCATCTTTGAAAGTTCCATTCAAATAGTGAGAAACAGCCAAATTATAAGCTCGTCGATAGAGAGTTAGAGCTTGAAAATATTTCTCTTCATTTTCTGGAAAAAACCGTATTTTCTTTGAAGCAATTCTATTTTTAGATGGCTTCAAATCCTCTTTTTCAAGCTGTATTACTTGTTTCGGCAAATCTGTTTTTGGCTTTAGCTCTTTTTTCCAAAAATTGGAAGTTTCGGTGTAATTTTGAGAAGCATTGGAAAACTTCGGTAACCAAATTTTTGATTGAAGTTTTTCACATTCAGAGTTCCAATACGGTTTTATCTCTTTAGAAGGATTTAAATCTATATTTATGGAATTTAGAGAACTGTAAATTTTCCAAATTTCAGAAATATCTACATTTTTAAAATGGCGAAAAGTTTTCCAAATGAGTTTTAAAACCCAACCTCTTTTTTTAATTGAGGGAGTGTTTTTGATAAGAAATTTTTTTATCTTTTTGCTTTTTCTCATTTAGAACTTCTCCACTATTTTAATGGTAGAATTTTACTGTTAAAAATTTAAAAAAAGCTTATTAAAAGAAAATAATTAACATCAAGGAGCAATTAATGACTGATAAAAAAGTATCAGAAATTACAAATATCTATTACAGGACTCTTTTAAATTGGAAGAAAAATAAGAAAGGGTTATATAAGGCTGTGAGATTAGGTGCAATTGCGGAAAGTTTGGATTATACAGAAAGTGAATTGAAATTCATAAGAGAAAAAAGAGAAAGAGAATTAGCCAAGAACTAAGATATTGCGTTTCTTGTTAATTTTGCCAACTGTTGCAA
The DNA here is from genome assembly GCA_024281175.1 of Candidatus Thiovulum imperiosus. GTDB lineage: Bacteria > Campylobacterota > Campylobacteria > Campylobacterales > Thiovulaceae > Thiovulum_A > Thiovulum_A imperiosus. Next base: position 22,485 of record JAMJTW010000004.1, on the reverse strand, counting down.
TGTGAAGATTTTGAAACATTCTTGAAAACATTCCACCAATTTGCTTTTCAGTTGCACCAAACTTTTTGAGTTCGCCATAAATTACAGATTTAAGTCTTCTATGCTCTAAATCAAAAAGTCGTCTCTCTTCATAAATGGAATTTGCTTCCTCGACAAGATTTGAAACTTGCTCATCTGAAATCTCTTTTGAGATATAGAAACCATTTTTTCTAATAGATGGTAAAACTTCTTCCATTATCCAACTTTCTATTTTTTCAGCTTCAGGAAGTCGAGATTTTATAATAAGTCTCCAAATGTCTGGTTCTTGAATGAGTTGAGTTGTTGCCCACTTTGTTCCAAGTGCTTTCCGATACGGTTTCACCGTGCTTTTATCTAATACGGTCGTATAGACCTGATTTAAGACTAACTTAAGATTAGTGGTTTTCTTGCAATTATCAACAATTGCTTGATGTGTATCTGCATATCCCAAAAGTTCAGCAAAATCTTTTGCTACAAAAAGTTCTTTCTTTTTAAGTTTTAGAGTTCGAAGATATTTAGTTTCACCATTTGACTTTTTGCTCAAATCAGTTGTAACAACAACTTTCATTTGATTTAAAATTTTTGCTATTTCCATAAAAAACCTTTTTTGTTAAAATTCTAACAAAAAATATGAGACTCAAAAAAGCAGAAAGAAACAATTTAAAAAACTCTATTTACAACTTTGACAAAGAAGCAAAACTATATCTTTTTGGAAGTCGTGCAAAACCAGAAACTCGAGGTGGAGATATAGATATTTTGATAATTTCTGAAAAGATAGGTCGAACAGAAAAGAGGAAAATACGAATAGATTTTTTTAGAGAGTTTGGAGAGCAGAAGCTAGATTTGATAGTTGAAAAATCTTTAAAAACACTTTCTGCTTTTAGCAGAGAGATATTTGAAAAGGCGGTAGAAATTTGAAAAAAGAGCTATTTCAGGAACTGCACAAAAATTTAGAAAAACAGACATTTTGGTTAGAAAGGTCTTTAGAAAAGAGTAAAAATTTAGATTTAGAAAATTTAGAGTTTGATGAGTTTGACATTTTAGAAACTCTCTCTTCTCGATATGCAAGAACAATAGATTTTCTTGTTAGAAAATATTGGAGAGCCTTAGACTCCGTAGAATTTGAGACTCAAGGAACTCTGGTAGATGTTGTAAATCGTGCTGAAAAGAGAGGTCTTATTCCAGATATAGAAAGATTTCGAGAGATGAAAGATTTAAGAAATGAGATAGTGCATGAATATCTTGATGACCAATTAGAAGAGACATTTTCAGATATTAGAGTTTTTGGAAAAGAGCTTTTGGAAATTTGTAAAAAGAGTTTAGATTATGGAAAATAGCGAACAGAATGGTGATGAGTGGCTCTCGATTTCAGACTTGATGTCTGGACTGATGCTAATTTTTCTCCTAATTGCAATTACATTTATGTATCAAGTGAATAGGGATAAAAACAAAGTTTTGGAAGATAGGGATAGGCTTCAAAGACTTTTAGAAGAGAATGAGAAGTATAGAGAAAAGATAGAGGCGATTTCAAAAGAGTTTGTTCTTTTGGAACAGAAACTTTATGAAGCTCTAAAAGGTGAGTTTTCGGAAGAGGAGTTAAAAAGGTGGAATGTTCAAATTCTTCCAAACAATACAATTCGTTTCAATTCTCCAGATGTTCTTTTTGAAACTGGAAGTCATCGGGTGGCAAATGAGTTTAAGGGAATTTTATACGACTTCTTTCCAAGATATATAGGAGTTCTAACAAGAAGAGAGTTTATAAATTTTGTTGAAGAGATACGAGTTGAGGGACACACCTCATCGGGCTGGAATAGAGGAACAGGAGAGATGGATGCATATCTGAAAAACTTACATCTTTCTCAAGCTAGAGCCAAAAATGTTCTCGATTTTGCAATTCGTATCGATGATGTTCGACCGCAATTTGAGTGGTTGAAATTGAAGTTTCGAGCAAATGGTCTCTCTTCAGCAATTCCAATCCGAAATGAGAATGGTTATGAGGATAAAGATATGTCAAAAAGAGTTGAATTCCGAATTACTACAAATGCCCTCGAGGCTCTTTACAAATTAGAAGAACTTCGAAAAGATATGGAAAAGAGGCGATGAGGTTTCTTCTCTTCTTACCTGTTCTACTCTGGAGTTTTGAAACAGTGGTTGAGTCTGAAGGTGCTGGTATGAGTAAAATCTTGTCCTACCAAATGGCAATTCAAAATGCAAAAGCTCGAGCTGTTATGAACTTTGAAACAGAAGTCCAAAGTAGTGTAGAAATTTCAAAAAACTCTTCTGGAAAAAGAAGTATGGAATACTCTACAAAGCAAACATCTTCTGGCAAAGTAGTATCTTTTACTCCATTCGATGAAAAGACAAAATTTGAAACTTGTGAAAGTTGGAATTTCTATATCACAAAACTGAAAGCTAAAGTTGTAGTAGAGTCTTCCGAAACGAAACCTCCAAAAATAGAAACTCCAAAAGTGGAAACTCCAAAAGTGGAAACTCCAAAAGTGGAAACTCCAAAAGTGGAAACTTCAAAAGTGGAAACTTCAAAAGTGGAAACTTCAAAAGTGGAAACTCCAAAAGTGGAAACTCCAAAAGCGGAAACTCCAAAAGCGGAAACTCTGAAAGTGGAAATTCCAAAACCGAAAGAGAACTTTCAAATTTTTGCAGATTTTCAAATTAGAAATCCGTATTGGAAAGATTTAGATAGATATCTGCTTCTAATTCCAGAAGAGAAATTTGGAAAACTCAAATTTTCAGAAACTCGTTTTCCAAAAAGTGGAGAGAGATACAGAAACTTGAAAACTTATCTTTTCAAAATAGAAAACTCTTTCCGAAAGAACTTAGAAGTTGGAAAGTATCGAATTGCCTTTCTAATTGGAAATAGATTTCTTATGGTGGAAATAGAAGAGAGAAATCCAAAGTTCCACCAAATAGAGTTTAGAGAGAGCTTTCAAGAAAAGTTTGAGATTTCAAATTTCTTGCAATAGCTTTTTACCAGTCTCTCTTTTTACTTATTTCTTCCGAAAGAGAATTCATATTTTTAGAGATTTCTTTTAAATTATTTGAAATAGATTTGTTTGCTTTAGACAATGTTGTATCTGTTTTTTCTGCAATTTCTTCAAATTTTGCAGAAATTTTTTCTGTTTCATTGGCTACATTTTTTGAAATATCTTTAAAACTTATAGCAATAGAACTACTCATATTTTCAATTCCAGTCTCAATAGTTGGAAAAAACTCTTTTGCTTTTTTAGAAAATTCAGCATAAGTGTCCAGTTTAGAATCAAGACTTTCAAGTTTCTGATTTCCAGTTTCCAATTTAGAATCGAGACTTGCGAGTCTATAATTCACATTTCGTATTTCATATCGAATATCTGAAAGAATATCCACAAAAGTCTCTTTTCTCTCTCTTTCTCGAAATTTTTCAATAATAGTCAAAACAAGAAAAGCCACCATTCCAGCAACAGAAGTTAAAAATGCTGTTGTGAGTCCACTCAAAAGAGTTGGAAGAGAGTTTTCGATATGAACATAATCAAAATCCCAAAGTCCAATAACAATACCGATAAAAGTTCCAAGAACACCAACTATTGTTACAGTCGATTTTATACTTTTCCCTTTTGGATAAAAGTAGAGTATTTCAGCAATTGCCAAAACAACAATAAGTCCAATAATTCCCCAAAGCATATTTTTCCTTTTTAAAATTCTAACAATATAGCTAAAACTGTTAAAATTCTAAAAAAGTTAGGAGAAAAGATGTTTTTAAAAGGAAAAAAAGGGCTAGTAATAGGTCTTGCAAATAAAAATTCAATAGCTTATGGTATTTCAAAAGCGTTAAATGAACAGGGTGCGGAACTCGGTTTTACATATTTAAATGACTCAATTAAAAAAAGAGTAGAGCCTTTAGCAGAAAGTTTTGGTAGTGATATAGTAATTCCATTAGATGTTTCTAATTCAGAAGATATGGAGAATTTAAGAAGTAGAGTTGAAGAGAAAATGGGAAAAATAGATTTTATAGTTCACTCAATTGCATTTGCACCAAAAAGGGCTTTGGCAGGAACAACAGTTGATACAGAAAAAGAGGATTTTTTAGTGGCTATGGATGTATCAGTTTATAGTCTTATCGGTATTACAAAAGAGCTACTTCCAATTTTAAATGACAACTCCTCAATTCTTACACTATCCTATTACGGTGCTGAAAAATTTGTTCCAAGATATAATGTAATGGGTATTGCAAAAGCTGGTTTAGAGGCGACAGTTAGATATCTTGCCGTGGATTTAGGAGATAGAGGAATAAGAATAAATGCACTATCTGCTGGACCAATAAAAACTCTTGCAGCGAGTGGAATTGATGATTTTAGAAATCTTATGAACTGGAACGAGGCTCATTCACCACTTCAGAGAAATGTAACTATTGATGATGTTGGAGGTAGTGCAATGTATCTTCTTTCACCACTTTCCAGAGGTGTTACAGGTGAAGTTCACTATGTTGATGCTGGATACAACACAATTGGAATGCCTCTCAATGCAACTATTTCAAAATAGGGAAAGAGTAGAAGAGATACGAAAAAGGCTTTTGGAGAAGTTTCCAAATAGTAAAACGGAATTGCGGTATGAGACGAACTTTCAACTTTTAGTTAGCGTAGTTCTTTCAGCTCAATGTACAGATAAGAGGGTAAATCTAATTACTCCGCATCTTTTCAAAAAGTTTCCAACACCAGAAAAACTCTCTAAGGCTTCTCTTGATGAGGTTCAAAACCTCATCAGCTCTTGTAACCTATTTCAGAACAAGAGTAAATACCTCATCTCTCTCTCTAAAAAACTTTTAGAAGATTTTGATGGTGTAGTTCCATTAGACGCTAAAGCTCTTCAAACTCTTTCAGGTGTTGGACAGAAAACAGCAAATGTAGTTCTAATTGAAAATGGGGAAAATTTGATGGCTGTTGATACCCATGTTTTCCGAGTTTCACACCGTTTAGGTCTAGCCTTTTCAAAAAGTGCTACTGCCACCGAAAAGGAACTTTCCGAGACTTTTGTAACAGACCTTGCCCAACTTCACCAAGCTATGGTTCTTTTCGGAAGATATATCTGTAAGGCGAAAAATCCAGAGTGTGAAAACTGCTTTTTAAAGGAGATTTGTGAAAGTAGTGATAAGTCAATTTAAACCTGTTTTAAATAGAGAGCGAAATTTAGAGAGACATTTAGAAATTCTTCGTAAAATTCCTGAAGCAGATTTTGTAATATTTCCTGAACTCTCTCTAAATGGATACTATCTTCAAGATAAAGTTTTTGAAGATTTTTGGAAATTGGAAGAGTTGGAAGAAATCCGAATAGAGTCCCAAAAGTTCGATATTTTAGTTGGTGCTGTTATAAAAGAGGGAAATAGCTTTTACAACTCAGCTCTACACTTTTCAAAAGGAGAACTGTTAGGAATTCACCATAAAGTCTTTCTTCCAAATTATGGACTTTTTGAAGAAGCACGGTTTTTTAAATCTGGAAAAGGGTTTAAAGTTTTAGAAACAAGTTTTGGTAGAGTTGTAAATCTTGTTTGTGAAGATGCTTGGCGTAGTGAAACGCTACTCTTTCTTGAGTCAGAAAAGCCAGATTTTGTCTTTATAATTTCCAACTCTCCAGCAAGAGGTTTTGAAGATAGTGGAGAGATAGAAGTTGTAGAAAACTGGAAATCTATTTTAAAAACTATCTCTATTTTTTCTGGTGCTACCGTGGTTTTCTCAAATAGAGTCGGTTTTGAAGAAGGTCTTGGATTTTGGGGAGGTAGCATGATAATTCAAAATGGAAAAGAGCTTTTAAGCCTACCATATTATGAAGAAGCTATCTCTACATTGGAAATTTAAAAGCAACTAAAGAGTCTCTAAATTTGAGAGACTCTTTGCACTAAATTCTATTTTCAAATTGCTATAATTCCGCATAAAATTCGGTAATTATGAGGAGAATATATGGGAACAGATGGAAGCATTCTCTCAACACTAATATCAACTACCCCTCCTAATATAATATTTACACTTGCAATTATTGGTCTGATTTTTGTAGATATCTTTTTAGAAAAAGATATGAAAGGTCAAATTGTATCGGTAGGTGTTTTAGGAACATTTTTTGGGATTTTCATTGGATTACAAGATTTTGACCCAAATAGTATGAAAAGTAGTGTAAACAGTGTTCTTGAGGGATTAAAAACAGCTTTTGCAACTTCTATTTTAGGAATGGGGAGTGCAATTGGACTTAGTGTATATCAGAAAATCAGAGATAGAATGTCAAAAAATAGTATGTCTGAAGATGAGATATTAAGAGAGATAAATAAGAAATTAGACAATTTAGATAGTCTCTCATATCTACCAAGATTAGACAATACTCTGCTAATAAATAAGTTAGAAAGTATTATGAATAGTATTCAAAATAGCTCTTTAAATTCGCAAAACACCTCTAATGATGAGCAGATATTGAGAACTCTAATAGAAATTAAAAATCAACAGATTAGAACCTCATCAGCAAATAGAGAGATGTTAGAAAATGAACTTGCTGAAATTCGAAACTCTTTAAATATTGCTACTCAAGAACTCTCTAAAGGTGCTACTGAAGAGATAACAGAAGCTCTTAAAGCTGTAATTGAGAATTTTAATGAAAATCTTACAGCTCAATTTGGAGATAACTTTGTAAAATTAAATGATGCTGTTTTCAAACTTGTTGAATGGCAAGAGAATTATAAACAGCATGTTGAAGATATGGAGCATAGACTTGAGGTTTCTACCTCATCAGTTGAAAAATCTCGACATAGTATAGAGGCTATTGCAGAAGCAAATCGAGAAGTTTCTACTCTTTATGAAAAGCTCTCAGCAATCATTTCAACTTATCATACACAATCTGCAAATCTGAATACAGATTTAGAGAAACTCCACACTCTTGCTCCTGAGATTTCAGAAATTGTTGGTCAAATGGGAAACTCTTTTGTAGATATGAAAACAGCTTTTGGAGAGATGTTGGGTAGTGTAATTGTTGAGAATGAGAAAATTGGAGATAGCTTTAAAAAGAGTTCTGATGCAATTTTAGATAGTTTTACAAATGGACAATCTTCTCTGGAGAGACAGAGATATGAGATAAATGCTATTACAAATCACTTTAGAACAATGGGAGAACAAGTTCCAGAAGCTCTTCGAGTTTCATTAATAGAGTTAGAAAAAGCTCTTACAACTATCACTCACAAATTCCAAAGAGATTATGAAGAGGTGATGTTACGATATAAAGGTAATTTAGAATAGGAGAAAATATGAATAGAGATGAGGTTGATGAGGTTTTAAAATTTTTAAAAGAGATGAAATATCCAAATTTGGATAGAACTTTAGATGAGTTAAAACTAATTGGAGAAGTTGCAATTGTAGAGAAAAAACTGAAAATTCATCTTCTAATGGTTAGCAATGACGCTTTTCAGAAAGTTAAAAAAGAGATAGAGAAAGAGTTGGGAGATAAGTTTTCTGATTTCCAAATTACCAAACAGATTTCTGAAGCACAAAAAGAGGCGGAAAAGAGTCCCTCTTTAAATTATGGTTCAACTCAAAAGCCAAACAATAGAGCACCTTATGCTAAAAAGATAATAGCTGTAACTTCTGGAAAAGGTGGTGTTGGAAAAACAACAGTTTCTGTCAATCTCTCTATTGCCCTATCTCAAATGGGTTATAAAGTTGGAATTTTAGACTCTGATGTTTATGGTCCAAATGTTCCAAGAATGACTGGTACAGAAGATGAGAAACTGGTTTGGAGTGGAGATAAGATTGCACCTCATCAAAACTTTGGAATAAAAATTATGAGTGTTGGATACACAACTCCAAAAAAAGATACTCCACTTGTCTGGAGAGGTTCAGTAGCAGTATCTGCTGTAATTCAGTTTTTAGAAGATGTTGATTGGGGTGAACTAGATTTCTTAGTAATTGATATGCCTCCAGGAACAGGAGATATTCAACTTACAATGGCTCAAGAGTTACCAATTTCTGCTGGAGTAATTGTTACAACACCTCAAATGGTCTCTCTTGATGATGTGAGTAGAGCTATTATGATGTTTAAAGATATCAAAGTGAATATTGGCGGTATTATAGAAAATATGAGCTATTTTGTTGAAGCAAATGGAGAGAAGAATTACATCTTTGGAAAAGGTGGTGGAGAAGCCATTTCTAAAAAGTATGATATCCCTTTTATTGGTGAAATTCCTCTTCAGAGTGAAATTCGAGAATTGAGTGATAATGGAAAACCTCCAGTAGCTCTTGGAGACGAGAAGCAGAAAGCGATATTTAAAGAGATAGCAGAAAAGCTAATTCACAATGATACTTTATGACTCAAACTATAAATTTGTTGGAATAAGTGATGCTTATGTAAAGAGTTTGAACTTTCCCTCTTTTCACGCTATGAAATTTCGAATTGGAGGGGACTTTGCAAATCTATTTCTTGAGAAAAAAGGTTTTATACACAACTTTGAATATATCTCTTGGATAGATTATATCCAACAAGAGAGTAACGCAAAAGCGATAATAAAGAGTGGAGACAACACCTATTATAAAGCTACTTTTGAAGTTGAACACTACCATTTTTTAGAAAACAGTAGTAGCGGATATGCTATCCATATTAAAGAGATGAGTGAATATGAACTGAACAGTTCAGATGTAGATGGATATAATGGTGATGGATATATAGTTTCAGAAGATGATGATTTTGGAGGTGGTTCTGCTACATACACATTTACAAGTTTAGATGAGCCAGAAGAGAGTAGAGAGTTCTCGTTTGAGGATAGTAGAGAAACTTCTAAAAAAGAGATATCAGCTCAAAAAGTAGAAATTTCTAAAAAAGAGATACCAGCTCCAAAAGTGGAAGAGAAGTTGGAGAGTAGTGAAGAGTTCAAATTGCCTCCGATAGATGGTTTCCAATTTGAAGAGAGTGAAGAGGTAGAAGAGAAAGAGGAGTTTCCTGAAGAGAGTTCCACCCTTTCAGAATTCCAACTTCCAGAATTAGATAGTGGTGATGAGGTCTCTAAAAGTTCTGAAAACTATCCTCTACAACAGCACGAAATAGACAAAATTATTGAGAGTAGAAACTTTGATGATTTTGAAAGAGAACCACAAATTACCTGTATTGAAACATTCACTTCTGAAGATTATGATTTAGAAAGAGCCTCTCAAGAAATTGGAATTGATAAAGAGACTCTTATCGACTCTGCTATCGATTTTATTCACCATATTTTGCATCAGAAGAAATTTATTTTTGACTCTTTAGAAAATGGAAAAATTAAGAGTGTTAAACAGGCGATTTTCATGGTTCGAGGATTGTGCTTAAATTTACGAATTTCCGATATTTACGAATTAGTTGAGAAGATATATCAGAAAAATTATTCAGGCACTCCAGAACTACTCAAAGATATAAATCTTCTCTACTCCAAAGTTACAACTTTTAGTAACAAAATTGATAGCAGTGGTAGAGAAATTGTAATTAGAGAAGGTGATGTTCGAGATACAATTTCCATGCTCAACAGTAGCGGTCTCCCAAATATTATCTTTCAAGATATTGTCAATAGCTTCTTAAAACTTTATGACTCCTCAAAATCAAAAATTGAAAATAGTTTCAATCCAGATTCAATTGAAAGCATTAAACCCACAATTCAAGAGTTAGCAAATATCGCAAACTCCCTCGATATCATCGATTTAACTACACCTCTCAATAGAATTGAAGAGAACTTGCAAAAAGAGAAAATTGAGTTTGATAAACTTGTTATAGATTGGATAACTCTTTCTGGAGTTGTTGATAAACTGAAATAAGAATCGAGAGTTCGGTTCCAAAAAGAGGAATCGAGAGTTTGATTCCAAAAAGAGGAATCGAGAGTTTGATTCCAAAAAGAGGAATCGAGAGTTCGATTCCAAAAAGAGGAATCGAGAGTTTGATTTCAAAAATAGAATTTGAGAGTTCGATTCCAGCTCGAATTTGAAGAAACTTTATTCTGCTATAATTCCCGAAAAATATTTTACCGTCAGGAGGTCTAAATGGCTTTAGATTTGGAAAAGAAGAGCGAAGTAATTTCAAAATATGCTCGAAAAGATGGAGACACAGGTTCACCAGAAGTTCAAATTGCTATTTTTACAGAGAGAATTAATCAACTTACAGAACATTTGAAAATTAATAAGAAAGACCACTCTTCAAGAAGAGGACTGCTATCTTTAGTTGGAAAAAGAAAGAGATTAATGAGATATCTTAAAAAGAGAGATAGAGAGACTTATAATACTCTTGTTAAAAACTTAGGTATTAGAGATAACATCTAACAATTCGCTTCTGGATGGTCTTTCCATCCCACCCCTATCAAAATTTACACAAATTAGGTTTTAATTATGAATTATAAGAGAGTTTTAATAAAATTTTCTGGCGAGGCTCTTGCTGGAGAAAATGGGTATGGAATTGATACAAAAATTCTGGACTATATTGCTAACGAGATAAAAAGTGTGGCTGATAGTGGAGTTGAAATCGGTATTGTAATTGGTGGTGGGAATATTATTCGAGGAGTATCAGCATCAGAAGATGGGATTATTTCAAGAAGTTCTGCTGACCATATGGGAATGTTGGCAACCGTAATAAATGGTATCGCTTTACAAGAGGCTCTTGAACATAAAGGAGTTTCAGTAAGACTTCAAAGTGCTGTTGAGATGAATAAAGTTGCAGAACCTTTTATTGTTAGAAAAGCAACTCGACATCTTGAAAAAGGACGAATTGTTATCTTTACAGGTGGAACAGGAAATCCATTTTTCACAACTGACACAGGAGCAACTTTAAGAGGTGTTCAAATTTCTGCTGATGTTGTTATTAAGGCTACAAAAGTTGATGGTGTTTATGATAAAGACCCAATGAAATTTAAAGATGCGAAACTGCTTTCTCAACTCTCTTATGATGATGCCCTTAGTGACAACATTAAAGTTATGGACGATACAGCAATTGCTCTTGCAAAAGATAACTCCATGCCTATAATTGTTTGTGATATGTTTAAAGAGGGAAATCTTCTTGATATTATTGAAAATAATAGCAGTAGCTATTCTATTGTAAAGGATTTGAAATGAGTAGATTAGAAGAGGTTTTATCGAGAGCTTTAGAAAATGTAAATGGAGATTTATATCTTCTCTCTATGATAATTGCTAAAAGAAGCGAACAGATTTCAAATGGGAATACACCTTTAATTGAAGTTACAAAAGAGTTAGAAGAGCTTAAACCTGTTGATTTGGCTCTATATGAACTTGCTGAAAACAAGTTAGAGTGGAAGATAAGTTAAGATTATGCATTCTCTTATCGAAAAGATGAAAAATGTGAGAGAGATAGAGGAGGCAAAAGAGCTTCTCTACTCTCAAATTGAGAGCAGTGAACTGTTGGAAAAGGCAGTGAGTTTAGGAATTGAAGCTCATAAAGAACAGTTTCGAAAAAGTGGAGAACCATATATAATTCATCCAATTCTTGTTGGAGCAATTGTTGCAAAAGTTTCTGGTGACGAGATTATGGTTATTGCTGGAATTCTTCATGATGTTGTTGAGGATACAGATAGAGGTTTAGATGAGATAGAAGCTCTTTTTGGAAAAGATGTTGCCTACTTGGTAGATGGTCTCACAAAAATTGAGTCTATACGAGAAAAGGAACTTATATCATCAACCTCATCAGCAAAACTCTCAAAATCTGCTTTCTCTTTTCGAAAGATGCTAACAGCATCTATAAGTGATTTGAGAATACTTGTAATAAAACTTTGTGATAGAGTTCATAACCTTTCAACTCTGGACGCACTTCGAGAAGAAAAACAGAAACGAATTGCAGAAGAGTCTCTTTTAGTTTATGCACCAATTGCTCACAGATTAGGGATTTCATTTCTGAAAAGTCTAATTGAGGATTTCTCTTTTAAATATCTTTTTCGAGAAGAGTTTCTAAAAATTAGTGAATATATGGACGGTGCTGAAGAGGACTTAAAATCAAAACTCTTTCGATTTAAAGAGATGATTACAAAAGAGCTTCTTAAAAATGAGTTTACAGAAAAAGATTTTGAAATCACTTATAGAATTAAACATAAATACTCTATCTATCGCAAAATGCAGAGAAAAGGGGTGAATGTTGATGAGGTTCTTGACCTTTTAGCACTTCGTGTTATTGTCAAAAATCCAATAGATGTATATCGTGTTTTAGGAATTATTCACCTAAATTTTCGTCCAATACCTTTTCGATTTAAAGATTATATCGCCTCTCCAAAAGATAATGGATATCAGACTTTACACACAACTGTCTTTGATAAAAGTGCTATTTTTGAAGTTCAAATCAGAACTTTTGAGATGGATAGAACTGCTGAGTATGGTCTTGCTGCCCACTGGAAATATAAAGAGCCTCAAGCTAATATTAGTACAAATTGGCTCTCAAAACTTGAGAACCAAAGAGATATTGAAATTGGAGAGTATTGTGACATTGTGCGTCAAGACCTCTTTACAGAAGAGATAGTTGTCTACTCTCCAAACTATAAGAAATTTACTATGCCAAGAGGTTCAGTAGCTCTCGATTTTGCTTATGCTGTCCACTCTGAAATTGGAAATAGAGCAATTGGAGTTCAGATAAATAATAAGCATGTCTCTCTTCTAACTGAACTAAATTCCAATGATGTAATTTTTATCGCTACGGATAAGGAGGAAGTTCCAAGATGTTCTTGGATAGACTCTGTAAAAACTCATCACGCAAGAAAAGAGATGAAACATCTCTGCAACTCCAGAAAGAGAGATATTGATACTCAAACAGGTTTCAACATTCTGAAAACAGTTACTGGAATATCAAGAGAAGATTTTAAAAAATCTAATGAATTTTTTCAAAAGATTTCAAGTAGTGAGTCAAACTTTAGAAATGCAGTTTCAGAGTATCAGAGGATTTCTGGGAGAGAGTTTGTTTTAAAATCTCATAGTTTTAAATCTCTAAAAGTTATATCTCACCAAAATATTATCGGAACTCGTTTTGATTACTGTTGTCACCCTAATCTTGGAGACGATATTGTTGGAGTTTTAAAAGGTGGAAAAGTCTATATTCACCACAAGATGTGTTCTCAGGTTGGAAAAGAGATTGATGATGATATGAAAATGCTCTTTGTTGAGTGGGAAAAGAGCAAAAGATATAGATACTCTCTTATCATCTCAATCTCAAATCATAGAGGAGCTTTGGCAGAATTTCTCCAATATCTTGTAAAACTTGAAATAGATTTAATTAGAATTTCCACAGAAAGAGACTCTGTTTCAAGTGATTACACTCTATACTTTGACCTTGAAATAGAGACAAAAGAGAAGAGTTTGGAAAAAATTAGAAAAGAGCTTGAACCAAAAGTGAAAATTATTCAACTATCAAACTCAAATGATAGTTATAAAAGATAGAAGAGTCTAAAATAGACTCTTCATATTTCTAATAAAAATTTTAAAAGACTCTATTTATATGAACAAGCTCAACTTCAGAGAGAATATTTTCTGCGGTAGAAAGAGCTTTAATTGTAGCTTTGTGAGGATGTCCAATAGCTATGGCAACACCATTTTTCTTTGCAATACTTACAGCTTTTCGAAGCTGTCTATGAATGTAAGGTACAGAGAGTTGGTTGTCAAGAAAAATATCTCGTTTTACTGTTTTAACTCCAAGTTCAGAGCTAACTTTTTTAACAACACTTTCACTAGTTGTTACACTATCAACAAATTTTATATTTTTCTCTTTTAAAACTTGAAGAAGATATTTCATAGAAGTTCTATTTGAAGTAAAACGACTTCCTGTGTGGTTGTTAATATACTTCAAATTTGGAAAGTCCTCTAAAATTGTAGATATTCTCTTATTAATTCTCCATTTGCTATCTCCAACATGTAGAGTATCCAACTCTTCTGCATAGAAATTCTTTGCCTCAAGAGGTAGATGTAACATATAGATATCTTGCTTTTTGGCAAAATTTTTTGTGTCTGGATGATTTTTATCAGCTGGAAAAAATGATAGAGTCAAATTCAAATTTGTACCCAGTAGCTTTTTCACTTGGTGAGAGAAAGCTACATCATCGATGATGATTACAAGTTTTGGCAGAGACTTCTTTCTCTTCTCTAATTTCTTCTCTAGTTTCTTCTCTAATCTTTGCTCTACCACTTCTTGAGGCTTCTTCTCTTCTACACTCTCTTTTAAATTTATATCATAAACAGTTACTGGCTCAATTTCTAAATCACTATATAAATCTTTAATTTCAGAGAGATGATTGTGAGAAAATGTTTCAGAGTAGAGGTAGGAGATATTCTCCTCTTCGAGAACACCTGTCTCTGCCATATTTCCTTTATCCTCTAAAGCATCATTGATGAGGTAGAGAAGCCAGAAGAGAGCAATACCTAAAAGAAGTGTTACTCCACTAATTAATAATTGTTGGTTCTTTTTTGACATCTTTGCCCACAGAAACTTCAACCTCAAGCATATCTAAATCTAAATCTCTACTCTGGTCAGTTTTAATATTTATATCTTCAACTTTCATATATTTCTGAATAACCTCGACGATATCCTTCCTTAAATCGTCCATGAACGGGAAATGCGTAAAAGCTCTCTCATGCGCGAGGACAAGTCTTAATCTCTCCTTAGCCCTCTCCGCACTGGTCTCTTCGCTCTTCCCAAACCACCGCTCAAAAAGAGTCATGTAAACCACCTCTTAATAATTGCCATAAACCTATTTTCAGGAGATAGGTTCAAGAACTCCACATCTTTCCCTAGAAGTCGTTGAACAATATTTTTAAATGCTCTTCCAGAAATAGTATCTTTTTTTCTTATTACAGGCTCTCCAAGATTTGTAGAACTTATAACTCTCTCATCATCTGGAACAACTCCAATAAGAGGTAGTGCTAAAATATTTGTTACATCTTGAATTGCTAACATATCTCCTTTTTCAACTAATTCTGGTTTTAATCTATTTATAATAACATGCTTTTCAACCTCTTCACCAGCTTGAGCTTTATGAGATTTTGCATCAATAATACCTATTACTCTATCAGCATCTCGAACTGATGAAACTTCAGGTGTTGATATGATTAGAGCCATGTCAGCTCCTAGAATTGCATGTTCAAAACCGCTCTCTATTCCTGCTGGAGAGTCTACTATTATGTAATCAAAGTCCTCTTTTAATTGTGTAATGAGTTTGAAGACTTTACCTTTATCTAAAATAGTTTTATCTTTTGTTTGAGATGCTGGGAGAAAAAATAGATTTTTGCTAAACTTATCATGTATCATCGCTTGAGGAAGCCTACATTTCTCTTCCATTACATCTATAACATCATAAACTATTCTATTTTCAAGTCCCAATATCATATCTAAGTTTCGAAGTCCAATATCAAAATCAACAGCAATAACTCTATGCCCTGCATCAGCAAGACCAACTGCAAGATTTGCAGATATAGTAGACTTTCCAACTCCACCTTTTCCACTTGTTACTGTAATAACAGTCCCCATCTATTTCCCTTTAGAAATTCTTGTAACCAACTTAATCGAATTTCCTGAATTCTAGCAAAATTTTGAATTTTTAGAGTCTCCTTACTTTAAACAGAAATTAAACCACTTTTCTATAACATTCCACCGAAATTTTAAATATAAGGTAAGGTATGGCAACTGTCGTAAGACTTACAAGAATGGGACGAAAAAAGAGACCATTTTACAGAATAGTGGCTACTGATAGCAGAAAACAGAGAGATGGTGGTTGGATTGAGAGTTTAGGAACTTATGACCCAAACACAGAACCAGCTACTGTAAAATTTGATGCTGAAAGATTAGCATACTGGAAAAGCGTTGGTGCACAACTTAGTGATAGGGTGGCAAAGATAACATCTAACTAGATGATTGAAAAGTTTGTTGAAGAGTATGCAAAACTTATAGTTTCTCACCCAAACCACATATCTTCTAAAGTTGATGAAAGTGATGATATTTACGAAATAACCCTTTACGCTCACAAAGAGGATTTAGGAAAACTAATTGGCAAAGGTGGGCAGATGATTGGGGCTATTAAAAATATCATCTCTGGTTGTAAAGCTAAAAATGGTAAAAATTACAAAATAAATGTTACAAACAGATAAATTGGTCGTAGCTACTGTTGGTAAAACAGTTGGATTTAAAGGGTTCTTAAAACTACATATCCACTCAGATTTTACAGAACAGTTTGCAAATAAAAGTTTTTGGGAAACCTCATCAGGAAAATTGGAAATTGAAAGTTTCGATTCAAAACGGAATCTTGTGAAATTTCGAGGTTTTGATTCTCTCGAAATAGCAAAAACGCTAATTCACACAAAACTTTTTTCAAGTGTAGAAGAGAGTCGAGAGTTTTGTGAATTGGAAGATGGAGAATTTTTCTGGTTTGACCTAATTGGACTTCATATTTTAGAAGATGGTGAAATTTTAGGAAAAGTTTCTGAAATTGAAAGAATAGTTGGAACTGACTATCTTGTTATAGAAACTTCTAAAGAGTTACAAGAGAAGAAGTTGCCTAAAATGTTTCTAATTCCCTATTTAGATAGATATATAAAAGATGTATCTTTAGAAGAGAAGAGAGTCTTTACAGTAGGGGCAAAAGAGATATTAGAGGCAAGTTAGTGAAATTTAATTTCATAACTCTTTTTCCAGAACTTATACAGGGATACTTTAGTGGTAGCATTCTTCAAAAAGCTATTGAAAATGGGAAGTTGGAAATCGCATTTCTAAATCCAAGAGATTTCACAACAGATAGACACAATAGAGTTGATTTACCTCAAATTGGAGGTGGTGCTGGAATGGTTATGATGGCAGAACCACTTTTGGACACTATCACATCTTTAAAAAGTTCTCACACAATTGCACTCTCTCCAGCAGGAAAGAGCTTTAAGCAGATAGATGCAATAAGGCTTTCAAAGTTGGAAAATATCACACTGATTTCAGGAAGATATGAGGGTTTTGATGAGAGAGTAACTGAGAGTGTTGATGAGGTCTTTTCAATTGGAGATTACATCTTAACTGGTGGAGAACTTCCAGCTCTAATTTTGTGCGATGCAATTGCTAGAAATATCGATGGTGTTTTAGGAAGTGTAGAGTCTTTACAAGGTGAAAGTTTTGAAAATTATCTTTTAGAAGCTCCATCTTTTGCAAAGCCAACAGATGGCGTTCCGTCAGAGTATTTGAATGGAAATCATGCTAGAATAGAGGCACTGAAAATGGAAATGTCAAAAAGAAAGACACAGCTTTTCCGACCAGACCTCTACAAAAAATATAAATCAGTTCGTATAAATTACAATAATCGCAATAAAGTCTAACTGAAAAGCCTAGATATAGTAGTTGCTAGAGTGTAAAGTAACTATTTCAACTTTGGCAAATTTCAAATATTCTGTAATAATTACATTGCTTAAATCGAAATCCAAGATTTTAGCAATGTAGAAGTTATGGCACTTCTCTAAAAAGCCATAAAAGAAATTTTAATTAGGTAGTTTGAACCTTAGTCATAACAATAATATTGCGATTTTAATCAAGAGGAGAAATTAGTGAAAAATAAGTATATTGAGCATTTTGAAAAACAGCAAATGGGCGAAAAAAGTGTTCCAGAATTTAGAGCTGGAGATACTTTAAGAGTAGCGATAAATATCGTTGAAGGAAATAAGAAGAGAGTTCAAAACTTTGAAGGTGTGTGTATCGCTATTCGAGGTGAGGGAACTGGAAAAACTTTCACAATCCGAAAAATTGGTGCCAACTCTGTTGGAGTTGAGAGAATTCTACCAATTTATAGCGATAGTATTGAAAGTATCACAGTTCTTAGAAGAGGAAAAGTAAGACGAGCTAAACTCTACTACTTGAGAGAGAGAAAAGGTAAGTCTGCTAGAATTAAAGAGCTTAGAAAAGATATTAGTAAGTAGATAGATGATAAGAGGTTATAAGATATTTACAGGGTCTGCTCACCCACAGTTTGCAAAAGATATTTGTAGCAATTTAGATATAAATTTGAGTAGAGCTGATGTTGGTAAGTTTAGCAATGATGAAGTTAGTGTTAAAATACTAGAGTCTGTACGAGGAAAAGATGTCTTTATTGTCCAGCCTACTGGAGCCCCTGCAAATGATAACCTCATGGAACTTCTTGTCATGGTTGATGCAATGAGACGGGGTTCTGCTCACACAATTACAGCAGTAATTCCTCTTTTTGGATACGCAAGACAAGATAGAAAAGCTGAACCTAGAGTTCCAATTACAGCTAAACTTGTTGCAAATCTTCTTGAAACAGCAGGTGTTGATAGACTTATCACTTTAGATTTACACGCAGGACAAATTCAAGGTTTCTTTGATATTCCAGTAGACAACCTCTATGGTGCAATTCTTTTCGAGGACTATATAAAATCTAAGAAATTTGCAAATCCTATCATTGCAAGTCCAGATATTGGTGGAGTAGCAAGAGCTAGATATTTCGCTGGTCGAGTCAATATGGATATGGTAATTGTTGATAAACGGCGAGAAAAGGCAAATGAGTCTGAAGTTATGAATATCATTGGAGATGTTACAGGAAAAGATGTAATTCTTATTGATGATATGATTGATACTGCAGGAACAGTTGTGAAAGCTGCAAAAGTTCTTAAAGAGAGAGGTGCAAATTCTGTAATGGCTTGTGCAACTCATCCTGTTCTTTCTGGTCCAGCTTATGAGAGAATTGAGAATGGTGAACTTGATGAACTTATTGTTACAGACTCAATTCCATTAGATAGAAAGAGTCCAAAAATAAAAGTTCTAACTTCTGCACCACTCTTTGCTGAAGTTATCAAAAGAATTTATTCAAATGAAAGTGTAAATACACTATTTAAATAGAAGTTTGGTTTAAAGACCAAATAGAGTACGCTTTAACAACCTATATGTCATTTCGAACCCTTTCGGGTGAGAAATCTTTTATTTAGTAAAACTATAAGTTTCCAAGATTTCTCAATCACTTTGTTCATGTCGAAATGACAAGAGAGGCACAAGTCTATTTGGTCACTCCCTAAAAACCAAACTAATCTACAACTTTTCCAGAAGAACCTATTTTCCTATTAGAACACAAATTTATAGAAATGGCGATATAAGTGAATAAAGTTATATAAATTTGTTAGAATTTTCATTTATTAAAAGGTGTTCCATGATAAAAGTATATATGGCTGTTCTATTTATTATTTCGCCTCTTTTTGGGGAAGTTGGGAATTTTTCTATCTCTTCTTCAACTCATGATAGAGGAGTGATATCAAATTCTAGTAGTTTGATTATGAATTGGGAAGAGCCAACAGTTTCAAATGAAGAGGAGTTGGTAGGCTATATTTACGCTTTTGAGAAAAATAGCTCTCTTGACTTAGAATATATCGGAAATTTTATTCCAAGCTCAACAAACACACTCTCCATAAATTTAGAAGATGTTACAGATGGAACTTACTACTTCCACATTTTAGCAATTACTGATAGAGGTACAACAAGTAGTATGCAAGTTTATGGAGAGATTTTAGTGGATAGCACTCCACCAATTATTGAATTCTCTTCAACTACCTTAGATAGTGGAAAAGTTCAAATATCTCTCTCTTCTCCAACAGATATAGAGAGTAGAATATCTATCTATTACACATTAGATGGTTCTGAACCAACTACAACTTCAACACTCTATTCGGCTCCTTTTGAAATCGGTTCCGATGTAACTATAAAATATTTTGGTATTGATAATGCAAACAATAGTAGTGAAATTAAAAGTAGAGAAATTACTGTTCTCTATCAAGGATATTTTGTCTATTTTACAAATATCTCTAATGGAAACCTCATCGCCACTACAAGTGAAAATAGAGCAGACACACCTATTTCTGAAATATATGTTTCAGGAACAAATTTAGATAGTTATGTTTATCGAATAGACTCTAATGAGTATTCTAGTTGGATAAATGGAGATAAAGGAGTTGAAATATCATCTTTACAAGATGGTCTACATACTCTTTATGTTATTGGACAAGATAGTGATGGAAATGTTCAGAGTGAACCATCTCAAATATCATTTACAGTAGATAATTCACCACCACAATTTTTAGTTGGAAATGTTGAAGATGAAAATATTTCTGAATTTTCCTACTTTTCAAACTCCATCTCTTTAAATTTTGAGTCTGAAGAGAATGTTACTATTCGATACACACTTGATGGAACTAATCCATCTAAAAGTGTTGGAACAGAGTATCTCTATCCTATTCAGATATCAGAAAGTATAGAAGTTTTAGCAGTAGGATATGACTCTCTTGGAAATATTGGAGATGTTCAGAGATTTCAAATTTATATAGATAGAGAGAGTCCAACAGGGTTGAATATTTTTGATAGTTCTGGCTTTGAGTTGAATGCTTCAAATCCAGCTTACTTTGAGACCAAATATATCTATAACTCTGAAGAGCAGTTTCACTTCATCTTAGAAGATGATATGGAAATTGAGCCAACTGTTTACTGGACAGTTGATGGTACTTCTCCTACAAACTTTTCAAGTAGTGGAAATCCATTAGTGACTAAAACATCTACTCTCAAATTTGTCGGTATTGATGAGGTTGGAAATAGAACAGATATTGATAGTAGGGATATTGTAATAGATAAACTGCCTCCTGTTATTACAGATTTTGTTATTACTGGAGATTGTAATCTTAGAGATGGTATTTATGTTTGTGGAGAGACAAATGCAAAAATTGTCTTAGTTATTACAGAAAATATTACACCTGATGATATCTATATCAATTACACAACAAATGGTGAAGTTCCAAGCAGAACTTCAAATGAGGCAAATAGTTCAAGTAAGACTATTGAAGTGCCTCTTTCTGGAATTGTTAAAAAAGTTAAGATAGCAGTTTATGATTGGATAGAGAATAGAAGTGATACTCTCTCTCTCTCTTTAAAATATGAAGTTCCTGTTGTTTCTCCTCTTGCAAATTTATCACTATCAGATGGAGCTTTAATAAATTTTGAGATAGCGTCTAAAATAGATGTTTCAATTGAGAATGGTGGAGAAACACCACTCTATTTCTATAAATTTGATAGCAACAACTCCTTTGAAGAGAATAGTAGTAACTCAATAGATATATCAGATTTTGATGATGGAGAATATATTCTTTCTGTTATAGCATCAAATGGAGAGATAAATTCAAGTGAACAGAACATCTCATTTGAAATAGATAATACTCCTCCAAATCCACCTCTAATTTCTGGAGAAAACAACTTTCAAGAGAGTTCTGAAATAAATATTACAACTGATGATAATTCAACAATATACTTCTCAAAAGTGTTTGGTGTAATTCCAGCAACAGAATATACAGGAGTTATTACAATTACAAGTTCAACAGTAATTTATGCTGAAACTGAAGACGAAGTTGGAAATCGGAGTGGAATGGTTAAAAAGACATTTTTAAAATATGGAGATACAAATATCTCAATACTGGACCCAAATGCAACAATTTCTGATGACCCAAATACAACAGAACCAAGTGACCCAAATACAACAGAACCAAGTGACCCAAACACAACAGACCCAGAACCTGATGACCCTGTTATAGAACCAGACCCAGAACCTGATGAACCAACAATTGACCCAAATTATGGAGTTGGTATTTTAGACCAGAGTGGTTTTGATGTTGTTGATACAGACAATGGAGAGAAGATAATATTTTATGATTTAGCTGGAAATGAGATGGATATTATCACAATAAATTATAAAGCTGTTTCGGATATAGTTCCAAGTAACTTTGGTGACAATAGTCGTCAATATGTAAATAGCGATATTACTGTTAGGGTGCTACCTTCTTCTGATTTGATAATCATCTACAATCGAGTATCTCTATACTCAAAAGTTGCAATCAATGAAATTGTCTCATTTACAAATAGTGGCTTCTTCTACCAAAGTGATGGTTTGGTATCCAATAATGGAAATGTAGCAACTTTAAATTTCTCTTATGTTGGAACTTCAATTGCAACAAATTATAAATTGAATGGAGGTGATTTAGGTTTTCCAGAGATAGCTGTAAGTAGTGGGAGTTCAATATCTATGAAAATCTCAACTTCCAGCAATAACTCTCTAAACTTTGAAGTTGAAGCACCTCTAAGCGGTACTATCACATTTTAGGATAAATGATGAAGAAATATATAATATCTATTATGCTTGTATTTTCTGGCTGTACTGATAGCGGAAAAGAGATAATTTATGTTGAACCTCCAACAGTTGAAGAGGATGAAGAAGTAGTAGAAGAAGATACAACAACTGTAATACCACCTATAGTAGATGACGATAGTGGGGGTGATCTTATTGGAGGTGACCAAATTGAGGAACCAGAAGAAGTTGAAATTCAAGGAAAAGAGTCAATGGATAAAGGGAAAGAGTATAGATTGTATCGAGGTGACAAAATCATAGAAGAAGATGATGCTGTATTGAAAATTACAAGAAATGCTGAAGAGTCATACACAAAA
>JAMJTW010000003.1 GCA_024281175.1 Candidatus Thiovulum imperiosus | reverse complement strand
TTTCCACCTTCAATTGTGTGGAGAACCTCATCAGTAATATAAATCTCTTCATTTGAAAAACTCTTCTGCTCATTTACAAAATGGACTGAAGTTTCAAGTTCAAAAAGTCCAGATTTAATAAGTTTTGAGTTTTCTCTAAATAAAGCTCTATTTTCAAATTTTTCATATCTCTCTAAACTAACAAGTTCAATAAGATTATCAACACTTCTTAAACTTCTCACATTTGCAAAAAATGAGTACTCTTCACTCAAAACTGCAAGAAGAATTACCTCTTCATTTTTAGATAACTCTTTCTCTTCTATAATTTTCTGAAGTGGAAACTCAATATCACTATTTTCTAATCTTTTAGCTATCTTCTCATCTAATTTTTTCACTTCAGCTTCTAAAATAGTTCTATCTCGTTTATCCATATAGAGATAAACTTTCTGCAATTTATCCTCTATAAATTCAAAATTGTTCTTGTAGGCATCTATCTCTTTTGTTTCTTCCTGAATTCTGCCTTCCAAAATATAGAGAAATTTATGAGAAAGAGAGAGTGAAGAGTGCAAAATATCTAAAAGAGGCTGATTTTCAACTGCTCTATTATTTGGTTCAAAAGCAAAGATATTTGTAGAACCTATTTCTACAACACCTTTTTTCACAAGTGATTTAATGATTTCAATTTTTTCTAGCTTGTTAGAGAGTCCTCTCACACTAAAAACTTCCTCTATTAAGTCAGAAATTTCTAAACTCATCTGACCACCAACATAAGCAGTAGTCATCTCTTTAAGGATTGCAACTTCATCTATTGTAAAGTCATGGTTTTTGTAGAGAGTAGCGTTTTTTAATAGTTTCACTCTTAAGAGGTTATTCAGAGTATCAAAGTTATATTCAAATTTAGACATAGTTGGAATTCTACTATTAAAGTCCTTTTATATCAAATTTTCATCTCTCAGAAAGGAGACCTCTCCATTCCGCTATGCTCCAGTCGAAATGACATATACTTAACTTTTGGTAAGATATGGAAAAAAGGTGAAATGTGAAAGTTCTTCTTTTAGCAGGTGGTTTTGGAACTAGACTCAGTGAAGAGACTGACATTAGACCTAAACCGATGGTTGAGATAGGTGGAAAGCCAATTCTTTGGCATATCATGAAGCTCTATTCTCACTATGGATTTAATGAGTTTGTAATACTTCTTGGATATAAAGGATACTATATTAAAGAGTATTTCTCAAACTACTTTTTACATCAGAGCGATGTTACATTCGATTTTAAAAACAATAGTACAGAAATTCATAATACAACTAGCGAACCTTGGAAAGTTACTCTTGTAGATACTGGAAAAGACTCTATGACTGGAGGTAGAGTAAAAAGAGCCAAAGAGTATATAGGAGATGAGCCTTTTCTATTAACTTATGGTGATGGAGTTTCCAATGTAAATATTGTAGAGCTTGTAGAGTTTCATAAATCTCATGGAAAACTTTTAACTATGACAACAGTTCAACCAGATGGTAGGTTTGGTGCTGTTGAGATGGAAGAGAATGGGAAAGTGAATAGCTTTCTTGAGAAACCAAAAGGTGATGGTGGCTGGATAAATGGAGGTTTTTTTGTTTGTGAACCTGAAGTTTTAGACTATATAGAAGATGATAAAACAGTTCTTGAAAAAGAGCCTCTCGAAAATTTAGCAAAAGAGGGTAAAATCTACACCTATCGCCATTCAGGTTTCTGGAAACCTATGGATACACTACGAGATAAAAATGAATTGAACAGATTGTGGGATAGTGGTCTTGCAAAATGGAAAGTTTGGAGTTAAAAATGGAAAAGAACCCAAAAGAGATTTTTTACAATGGAAGAAAAGTAAATCTAATAGAGCTATTGGATAAACATGAGTCTTTATTAGAGTTAGAAAACAAAGTTTTCACAAAAGAGAGTAAAGGAGATAGAAAACTTCGAGAAGCTCAAGAGTTGAAACCGTATCAAGCTGAACTTATAAAACTTCAAACTCATATTGAAGAGAATAATATGAAAATGATAATTCTCTTTGAAGGTAGAGATGCTGCTGGAAAAGGTGGAACAATTCGAAGAATTACTCGATATATGAATGAGAAACATTATCGGGTTGTTGCTCTTGGAAAACCGACTGATGAGGAGTTAGGACAGTGGTATTATCAGAGACATGTCAAACATTTTCCTCGAAGTGGAGAGATAGTTCTTTTTGATAGAAGTTGGTACAATCGAGCAATGGTAGAACCTGTTTTCGGTTTCTGTACAAAAGATGAGTATAAAGTTTTTATGAATGGTGTAACAGGTTTTGAGAGAGATTTAGTAAATCAAGGAACAGTTTTAATTAAACTCTACTTCTCTGTAACAAAAGATGAACAGCTTAAAAGATTTGAGAGAAGAAAGACAGACCCTCTTCGACAGTGGAAACTTAGTGAAATAGATTTACAAGCTCAAGATAGATGGGATGACTTTACAAATGTAAAGTATGAGATGTTGAAAAGAACTCATACTCACCAGACTCCTTGGACAATAATTCGTTCTGATGATAAACATATGGCTAGACTTGAAGCAATGAAAACTATTTTGAATTCTGTAAATTATAAAGATAGAGATTTGAATTTAGATTATCGAGTAAACCACAGCATAGTTGTTTCAGGTTCAAGAGAAGTTGAGTTGATGGAGAACCAGCTTCAAGCTGAGGGTAAATTTCTTCATTAAAGAGGCAGTTTGATAAATCACCAATTTTATATGAACCTTGCAATTGAAGAGGCTTGGAAGAGACAGTTGCTAACTTATCCAAATCCAGCAGTTGGAGGTCTTCTTTTAGACAAAAATGGAAAGATAATTGCTATTTCGGCTCATCAAGAAGCTGGAAAGCCTCACTCTGAAGTTCTTCTGTTTAAAAATGGATATCTACATCTTACAGGCGATACTGGTATAGAGAGATTTGAAAAGAGTAATGATATTAGAAATTATCTCTATGAAAATAGCAGAGGTCTTTTTAAAGGAACAACTCTTTATACAACTCTTGAACCTTGTCATCACTACGGGAAAACACCACCCTGCTCTCTACTAATTCAGAAAATGGGAGTTGATGAGGTTGTTATTGGCTATTTAGATGATAGTAGTGCTGGAGGGGGTGCTTCATATCTTGAGAGCTACTCCAAAGTAACGGTGTTAAATTCCAAAGAGAGCAGAGAACTTTTAGAACCTTTTCTTATTTGGCAAGA
>JAMJTW010000002.1 GCA_024281175.1 Candidatus Thiovulum imperiosus | reverse complement strand
ATCGAGGTGACAAAATCATAGAAGAAGATGATGCTGTATTGAAAATTACAAGAAATGCTGAAGAGTCATACACAAAAGTTCAACTTATTAGTGGTTCTGCAACAATTTATTACAGGGATTAGAAAGTGATTTTAGAAACTATTTTTATAATAATTTTAGGTGTCTCAATTGGTTCATTTTTAAATGTTCTAATTTATAGAATTCCAAAAAGAGAGTCTATTCTACCAGCTTCTCACTGTCAAAAGTGTAGAGTAAAGTTGAAGCCTTGGCATAATATTCCTCTCTTCTCATATCTCTTTCTGAAAGGACGATGTGCATTTTGTAACTCTAAAATCTCAATACAGTATCCTGTTGTAGAGTTTCTAACAGGAGTTATCTTTCTAATTCTCTATCTTGAAATGGGATTTGGAGTAGAATTTCTAATTCTCTCTTTTCTCTTTGCAATTCTCTTTGCACTCTCAGTAATAGACCTCTATCATAAAGCAGTACCAGACTCTTTAAATCTTTTAGCTTTAACTCTGGCTATTGTATATCCTCTAAATCTGGAAGCAATTTTTATAAATTTTGAAAACGCTCTACTTTTTGGAGGAGCATTTGCATTTCTTCGATTTTATGTCTCTTATTTTGTTGGTAGAGAGGCGATGGGAGAGGGCGATATTATGATGGCTGGAACAATTGGGGCAATTCTTGGAGCATATTTAGGAGTATTTGCCATTTTCTTATCTTCAATTCTCACAATTCCAGCAATTCTAATTTCAAAAGAGAGAGAGATGCCTTATATACCTTTCTTAGCTTTAGCACTTTTTATTACCTATATTTTTTACGGTGAAATCAATATTGCCTTGGATAACATTCTCTTTTAGGAGTCTACTTGAAAGTAAAGATTTGCGGTATTACAAATTTAGAAGATGCTTTGCTCAGTATAGAAGCTGGAGCTGACGCTTTAGGATTTCTCTTTTATGAGAAGTCTCCAAGATATATCTCTCCAGAAAAAGCGAAAGATATCATCTCAAAACTTCCTCCATTTGTTGAGAAAGTTGGACTTTTTGTAAATGAGAGTGTTGAAAACATAGATGAAATTGCAAAGAAAAGTGGTATCACTCTTGCACAGCTTCACTTTGAAATTGAAGATGTTTCTGATTTGAAGACTCCTTACATAAGGGTAATTCGAGCTTCCAAAAGAGAAGATATTCTGAAATTTGAAAATGAGTATAGAATTGTTGATGCTTTTGTAGAAGAGTATGGCGGAATGGGAAAGCGAATAGATATATCTTGGTTTGATGGTATAGATACTTCAAAAGTGATACTTGCTGGAGGTCTCAGTTCTGAAAATGTCTCTGAAGTGAAAGACTTAGGATTTTACGCACTCGATATAAGTAGTGGAGTTGAAGAGAGAAAAGGGAAGAAATCTAAAGAGAAAGTTTTTGAATTTATTAGAAAGGCAAAATCTTGAAAAGAGATATTTCTCCATTTCACCTTGGAGCTTCCCTCTATATTCCAGCAGTTCATAAAGATATATTTAAAGTCACAACTCAAAGCAAATATCCAAATTTGAAATCTGCAATTATCTGTTTAGAAGATTCAATTCTCGATTCTCAAGTTGAGAAAGGTGAAAGGAATCTGAAAGAGATTCTCATAAAGATTCCAGAGCAGAAACTTCTTCTTTTTGTAAGACCAAGAAATATAGAGCAGTTGGAAAAGATTTTAGAGTTTCCAGAAATAGAGAAATTAGATGGTTTTATTCTTCCAAAAGTAGAAATGGGAAATTTGGAGAGATATAGAAAACTCTTTACTGAAGAGTTCTATTTTATGCCAACTCTTGAAACTGCTGTTGTTTTTGATGAGGTTGAACTATGGAAGATTCTAGAATTTCTAAAAGAGTTTCAGAACCATATTCTCTCAATTAGAGTTGGTAGCGAGGATATTGGGAAATCTCTTCGACTTAAAAGAGGTTGTGAAAAGAGTATTCATGAAATCCCTATCTTTAGTAGAGCAATTACAAATGTGGTTGGAATTTTTAAACCAGAAGGTTTCAACATCTCCGCACCAGTTTTTAGTTGCTACAAAAATCTCGGAACTTTAAAAAGAGAAGTTGAGGGAGATTTAGAAAATGGACTTTTTGGAAAAAGTGTAATTCACCCTAAGCAGATAGATGTTGTTGAGCAGGTCTATAAAATTTCTGAAGATGATTTGAGTGAGGCACAAGCGATTTTAAAAGAGAATTTAGCAGTAGAG
The DNA here is from genome assembly GCA_024281175.1 of Candidatus Thiovulum imperiosus. GTDB lineage: Bacteria > Campylobacterota > Campylobacteria > Campylobacterales > Thiovulaceae > Thiovulum_A > Thiovulum_A imperiosus. The sequence goes on along the minus strand of JAMJTW010000002.1, from coordinate 33,200 downwards.
GGGTTCAAAGAAAAGATGCTTGAGAAAAAGACTCACTCAAATTGGGCAGAAGATATAATTTTAAGGAATAGTATCTTTGGAGGAAAAAGATGGTAAATAAAGTTCTTTCTGTTTTAAAATGTTTTTGTTGAAAAACAGTTGGGATAGCTTTTCTGACCAACCTCATCGGCTTCCAAAAAAAGAGAAGAGAAAAGAGGTTTTCAGAAACTTAATTCCAACTCTAAAAACTCAACTCATTGCTCTTGGAACTCTACCAATCGCATTTTTAAAAAAGACAAAAAGAGAGGAAATTTCAGTTTCAGACTTTTTTGGAATTGGAGTAAATTTAGATAAATACTCTCCTCTAATTCATGAACTTCCAATTCAAAATCTTGCAATTCGATTTCCACTTTGGGAAATGGAGAGAATAGAAGAGTATGTTGAGTTTGTAAAAAGTTTTGAAGAGAAGAGAGTTCTCCTAATTGTAATTCAAGATAAGAGGGAAAATTTAGAAGAGGATTTCAGAAATATATTCTCCTCTTTTCCAATTTCAGAATTTCAAATTGGAAATGCGATAAACCGCAAGAAGTGGGGTTTCTTTTCAGTAGACGAATACCTCGATTTCTACAAAACTGCTCGAAAAGTTCGAGATTCTGAATTTCCAAACTTGAAACTTGTTGGAAGTTCTGTAATCGATTTTGAATACAATTTCACTGCTCATACTCTTTTTGAAAAGTATGATGCAATCTCATCTCTTCTTTATGTCGATAGACGGGGAAATCCAGAAAACAAGCAGATGGGTTTTGATTTGCTTAAAAAAATAGATTTTCTTTCAAGTCTAGTTTCCCTCTTTGGGGCAAAACCTATCTACATTACAGAGACAAATTGGCCTATCGAAAATACAGAGCCTTACACTCCAACAAGCCAATTGGAAGCGGTCTCTTTAGAAGAGTATAAGATATATATGGTGAGATACTTTCTAATTGCTCTCGCTTCTGGAAAAGTGAAACGGGTCTATTGGCATCAACTTGTCTCAAGAGGGTACGGACTTATCGAGGAGATTTCTGGAGAGAAATATCCAGCTTTCGACACTTTTAAATTTCTTTTGGAAACTCTTCAAAATCAAAACTATATCTCTCACAACTTTTCAGAGAAAGACTTTGAAGTTCACTTTTCAGAAGTAAGTATCTTTTGGTCTTTGGAAAGTAGAACTTTAGAGTTTTCAGAAGAGAAAGAAGTTTCGGATTTAGAGGGAAATAGAAGTTTTCAAAAGGTAGTAGAAATTTCGGGAAAACCGATATTTGTAAGGTAAAGGATTAAGTATATTAAAGTTTTTAATACCACTCTTTTTTATAGGTTGCTCCTCTTGTGAAAAAGTTGAAATTCCAGAAGTAGAAGAGAAAGTAGTTGTAAAAGTAGAAAGTTCTGAGCAGTTTGAAGAGAGACTCTTAAATCTTGAAAAAGAGCTAATTGCGAGAAGTAACAAAATTGCTCGAAAAGAGAGAGAACTTCAGAGAAGGGAAGAGGATATTTCAAAACTTGAAAATAGAGTATCAAACTCTCTTTTAACAATTCAGAAAGAGGTAGAGAGTCTAATTCAAACTAATCAAATCTCTTACCAAAGTATTTTTGATGAAAATGTTGTTGTTCATAAAAACTTGATGTGGCAAGATGGTTATCTTGAAGGTAAAATTGCCAAAAAGAGAATTGAAGAAGCTATAAAATATTGTAAAAAGTTGGGGTTTGCTGGATACTCAGATTGGAGACTGCCTACAGTTGATGAGGTAAAAGAGATTTATAAAATTAGAGATGATTTTGGTGTTGTTTCTGATAGCTGTTACTGGACCTCATCAAAAAAGAGTTCAAATTTCTTAGTTTTTGATTTTTATGATGGTTATGATTTTGAAGGAGAGCCCAATTACTCCTACTCAATTCGTTGTGTAAGATAGATATAATTCTGTAATCAAATTTAAAGGGATATATCTGTTGGGAAATATAGCTGAAACTAATCTAATACTTTACGCAAGTGCTTATTTACTTGGTTCAATTCCATTTGGATTAGTTCTTGCAAAAATATTTGCTGGAGTTGATGTTAAAAGTAGTGGAAGTGGAAATATAGGAGCTACAAATGTTTTAAGAGTTGTTAAAGAGAAAGACCCAGAATTGGCAAAAATCCTATCAGCAACAACTCTCTTTTTAGACGCTTTAAAAGGTGCTTTAATTCTTCTAGTTGCAAAATACTATTTTGAAGTTTCTGAAGCTACTCTTTGGGCTGTTGCAGTTTTAGCTGTTGTGGGACATGTTGCCTCTATTTTTCTCCGTTTTGAGGGTGGAAAAGGTGTTGCTACTGGAATGGGAATATCTTTAGTGATGTTACCATTAGAAACACTTTTATCTTTAATTGTCTGGTTTGTTGCTGGAAAGGTAATACGGATTTCATCGCTCTCTTCCCTTGTAGCATTGGGAACTCTTTTTGGAAGTAGCTTCTACTTTTCTCCAGAAATAACGCATGTTCCAATTGGCATTATCTCTTTTTTAATTTTCTATAAACATATTCCTAATATTGAACGATTGTTTAGAGGAGAAGAGAAGAGGATTGTATAAATGGTTAGAGTTTTTCATGCACTCTTTTTACTACTGTTTTTTGCAGGATGTGAAGAGAACGCATTTGGCATAGATAATGAGTATGAGTTAGTAGATATATACAAGCCAGAAAATGGTGTGAGTTGGCATATGGATTTAAGTGATAATCCAGCATTAAATAGTTCAGATATATATTTTATGAATTTCTACTCAGAAAATATAATTAAAAATATCAAAAAATTAGAAGATAACAAGAAGTTTTGTCAAATACCTGCTGGTGTTTATAGTGCTGAATTGGAAAGGCTATTTGAAATAGGTGATGATTTATATCCAGAAATACATGTTGGAAAAAGAGTTTCTGCTGATTTAAGTTTTTTCTGGGTAAACATTCGTGCTGATGAGATAAAAGAGTTGCTTATAAATCGTATAGATTATGCATCACAAGTAGGATGTGATGGAATAAATTTCACTTATGTAAATCTTCACAATTACGATACAGGTTTTGGAATTGGTTTTTATGAGCAGATAGATTTCAACACATTTTTAAGTAGAGAAGCTCATAAAAGAGGTCTTTCTGTCAGTTTTCAAGATGTGGACTCTCAAATTGGAGAGTTACTAACTTCTGCTGAAATTCTAATTAGTCAAGAGTGTTTTGTCAAAAACAACTGCTCAAGATATGAAACTTTCACTTTAAAAGATAAACCAGTTTTCAACATAGAGTTTACAGACTCTATTTCAGTAGAACAGCACCAAGAGGTCTGTCTTATTTCAAGAGCTTATGATATTAAAACAGTTGTTATGGATAGATTAAGTGGAGTTATCACATACAATCTTTCTAATTGTAAATTAGAAGAAGAGTAAATTTAGGAGGTATAAAATGAATGATACATTTTACACAAGTTTAATTGGAGCAAAAACTTTTTCAAAAGCGATAGATATTGTTGGACACAATATTTCAAACTCAAACCTTTCAGGGTATAGGGCAAAAGGAGTTGAGTTTTCAAACTTATTTACTCAAAGTTTAGGTTCAGCAAGTTCTGGAGTTGTCAGTTCCCAAAAAGAGTATGGTTCTCAAGTTCAAGCATCAGTTATGAGTAGAGACCAAGGTTCTTTAATGGTAACTGACTCAACATTCGATTTAGCGATTGAGGGAAATGGTTGGTTTGGAACTCTGGATAAAGATGGAAATACGATGTATACAAGAAATGGTAGTTTCAACTTTGACAAAAACCGACATCTAGTTGATATGAGTGGACATTATGTTACAGGAAGTATGGCTGGAAATATAATTGTTAATGCTGATGCAACAAACAATAAATTGACAGGTATTGTTGAAGATATGGATTTAGGAGAACCAAACGCTCAAGATAAAATTCAACTTCCAAATATGCTCTCTTATCCAAAACAGTATACAGATACAGTATCTATTTTTGGAAACTTGGGTCTTTCAAATAGTGAGAGAAAATTTTCAACAAACCTCATCTCTCATACAGAAGAGAACAATACTCTCTCTCTAACTGTTACAAAAAATGAGAACCAACCAGATAGCGGTAGTTCATGGAGTGTAGTTGCCACTATTACAGATAGTAGTGGAAAAGTAACTTATGATAAAAAGTCTGGAACTTTAACTTTTGATGCTGAAGGGAAAATTCTCAAATCGACTCTACCTGAACTCTCAAATGATGGATTAGATGTAGCTGTAAACTTTGGAAAAGGTTCTGTTGGTCTTCAAGCAAATGATAGCTCAGATGAAGCTGTGTCAACTTCAAAAAATGGTCATCCACAAGGTGAATTGGAACATTACGGAGTTGCAAAAGATGGAAATGTCATCGCATTCTTTGATAACGGTTTTAAAACAGTAGTTGCAAAAGTTGCAATTTACCACTTTAGAAATGAACAGGGTATGCAAGATATTGGTGGTAGTTACTATATGGAAAATGATGTGAGTGGAGCTCCACTATTTTATCGAGATGATGCTGGAGGTCTTATTACAACTGAAGGTTTAGTTTTAGAACACACTCTTGAGAGTAGTAATATGGATAATGCCGAAGCACTTAGTAGTCTTATGATTTTACAGAAAGCATTTGATGCCTCTTCAAGAGCCTTAAAAGCTGGTGATGATATGATAAAACAGGCTCTACACATGGACGCATAATCTCAGTTGGAGAAACCTTATCTCCAACTTTTTAAGAAAAAATCTCTTTTTCAAGACCTTTAAAAGAATCTCCTCTCAATATTTTTCTAAGTTTTTGTGAATTTTCAAGAAACTCATCTTTATCAATCATATCAATTTCCGAAATTAGAGTGGCAACATCAAAATCTTGCAAATACTCATTATGAAATTGCTCTTCTATTCCCGCTTTTAAAAATATGATGTTTGCAAGTCCAATATATGGTATTTTTACAAATCTCTTTCCAAGCCAATACTCTATTGATGAGGTTTTGTAAAGAAGCACAAAAGGAACTCCCATCAAAGATGCTTCAAGTGTAGCAGTTCCACTACATATATAGGCAAAACGACTCTTTTTTAACGCCTCTTCTGTATTTCTTAAAACTGTAAATTGTGAAATATCTCCATAAATTTTAAGTTTCTCTACATACTCTGGAATTACAAGAATTTTCTCTCCATCAATTTCAGAAGCCAACTCTCTAAAAATAGGCATGAGATTCTCAATTTCACCTTTTCGACTTCCGGGAAGAAATGAGATAGCACCTTTCTCTAATGGTTTCTCTCTAAAGTATGAAATCTCATTTAGCAACGGGTTTCCATAATAGTTTATCTCTTGAAAATATTGCTTTTCAAAAGGAAAAATTGAGATTGGAGTATCTACATATTTATCAACTATCCATTTTCTGTTTTCTCTCCACGCCCAAACTTTCGGAAGAATGTAGTATATTACCTCTTTTTCTGGATATTTCTCTTTCAACTTTTTTGCAAGAGGAAGATTGAATGCCGGAGAATCGATAAGCAAAAATTTATCAAAATTTTTACCAGCTTTAAGTAGAGCATTAATTCTCTTTTTCGCTTTCACTATTTTTGGAAGAATTGCAAAAACTCCCATAACTCCGAACTCTTTTGATGAGAACATTGGATTTCCAAGAGAGTCATCAAAAATGCCAGAAATCTCTAATTCCCTATTTTCTACTCTCTCCAGAAAAGATTTTAAATGTAAGTTTGCTGATGGTTCAAGAGCTGTAACAAGAAGTTTCAAAAATTTTTCTCCTAATTTTTTTGGAATTCTAATCCCTTGCTTGAAAATTTACAAATTTCACATAAAAAACATTTTCTAGCAATATTTTAGAAATAGGATTTCGATATAATGTTGAAATTAAAAATTAACGGTTGGATTTCTATGAATTTATATGAACATTTGCGAGGAGTTAGAAATATTTCAATAATTGCTATTGGAAGTTATGTTGCAGGTTTTTTTTTATATAAGATTGCTACAATTCAACCTTTCTGGTGGGCGAATTGAAAAGTGGTTGAAGAGTCTGAAGTTTTATGACTCTTCCTGTTTTTATAAGATATAGTGAGCTATATCCTCATTTTCATAAAATTCGCTGAGTTCTTTCTCAACCATCTCTTTTGTAATCTCTACCTCATCACCACTATATTTTTCAGCTTCAAAACTTATCGGTTCTAAAACTTTCTCAATTACAGTGTGAAGTCTTCTAGCTCCAATATCTTCACTCTTCTCATTTGCTTGTTGAGAAATTCTTGCAAGACTCTGAATTGCATCGTCAGAAAACTTCAGCTCTACTTCTTCCACTTTTAGTAGTGCTTGATACTGCTTTAATAAAGAGTTTTTAGGTTGAGTAAGTATTTTATAAAGTGTCTCTTCTGTAAGATTGTCTAACTCTACTCGAAGTGGAAACCTACCTTGAAGTTCTGGAATTAGGTCACTCGGTTTACTTAAGTGAAATGCTCCAGCTGAAATAAATAGAATGTGGTCAGTTTTCACTTGTCCATACTTTGTATTTACAACACTACCTTCAACAATTGGAAGTAAATCTCTCTGAACACCCTCTTTATTTGGGTCATTTCGAGAAGAGTTTCCAGTTCCAACTGCTATCTTGTCAATCTCATCAATGAAAATAATTCCCTCTTCTTGAGCTTTTCGAATAGCCTCTTTTTTCATCTCCTCTTTATCTAAAACATTCTCAAGGGCTTCAGTTTTGAGAAGCTCTTTTGCTTCAGCCACAGAAACTTCTTTCTTCTCTTTTTTCATCTGTCCAAACATTGAAGAGATAGACTCTTGAATTTTCACAATCTCAATGTGAGTTCCACCATCATCTTCTCCAATAGAGAGATTTTTTGCAACTTCTATTACAACTCTTCTTTCGTCCATCTCTCCATCGATAACTTTCATCATCATCTTCTCTTTCATACTCTGATATGTCTCTTCTGGCATAGAGGACTTTTTTGGAGGTGGTGGAAGTAATTTCTCAACTATCTGTTCAATCACATACTTCTCAACATCTTCTTTACTTCTTTCTTGTGAAGCACCTTGAACCATATTGTAAGAGTAGTGTGCTAAATCCCGAACCATCGACTCAACATCTCGACCAACATAACCAACTTCAGTATATTTTGAAGCCTCAATTTTGATAAATGGAAAGTCCATAATTTTTGCAAGTCTTCGAGCAATTTCAGTTTTCCCAACTCCAGTAGAACCAATCATAAGAATATTTTTCGGCATAACCTCATCTACAATTTCAGGAGGTAGTTGCATTCTTCTGTATCGAGTTCGAAGAGCAAGAGCAATAGTTCTTTTAGCTCTATTCTGTCCAATAACATACTCATCTAAGTAGTCTACTATTTCTGAAGGGGTAGCACTTTTAGGGTCTATCATAAAATTCCATTTTTCAGAAATTCTATCTAAATAGAAAACTACAAATAGTAATTTTTCACTTTTGCTAAACTATTACAAATATATTTAAAGGGAGAAGAGGAGATGCTTCTAACAGAGATAAGAGAGGGGCTTGGAGAGAAAGAACTATCCAGAACATTTGGAGAAATAAAAAAAGTAGACCCTACTAAAATTGTTGGAGAAAAGCTCTCTGTTCGAGTTGGAGAGAGTGTAACACTCAAAGCGAAAAATATAGACTACTCAACAGTTGGAATGGTAACTGAAATTGATGAAACCTCTTTTACTGTAACCCCTTTTGGATTTGTAGATGGCTTTAAATCTGGAGATAGGATTTATAAAAATAGTAGCGGTCTTTCAATAAAAGTTGGTGAAGGACTTCTCGGTAGAGTTGTAAACCCATTTATGGAGCCGATAGATGATAAAGGAGCGATACAGGGAAAAAGAGTAGAAGCACCAATTATGAAAGCTCCTATTTCAGCTATGAAAAGAGGACTTATAGATACACCATTTTCAGTAGGAGTTAAAAGTATAGATGCACATTTAACTCTTGGAAAAGGACAAAAAGTTGGAATTTTTGCAGGTAGTGGTGTTGGGAAAAGTACACTTTTAGGAATGGTGGTTCGGGGTGCTGAAGCTCCTGTAAAAGTTGTAGCTCTAATTGGTGAAAGAGGTAGAGAGATACCTGAATTTATTCATAAAAATTTGGGTGGAAATTTAGAAAATACTGTAATAGTTGTTGCAACTTCTGACGACTCAGCTCTTATGAGAAAGTATGGTGCATTTTCAGCAATGAGTATCGCTGAACATTTCAAATCAACTGGTCGAGATGTTCTCTTTATTATGGATAGTGTTACCCGTTTTGCAATGGCACAGCGAGAAATTGGACTCTCTCTTGGAGAGCCTCCAACTTCAAAAGGGTATCCACCATCTTCAATCTCAATCTTACCTCAACTTATGGAGAGAGCTGGAAAAGAGGAGGGACAAGGTTCTATTACCGCTGTTTTCACTGTTCTTGTAGAGGGTGATGATATGAGTGATCCAATAGCTGACCAGAGTCGAAGTATTCTTGATGGACATATTGTTTTAAGTCGAGAACTTACAGATAGTGGACTCTATCCTCCAATCAATATTTTGAACTCAGCTTCAAGGGTAATTAGTGATGTAGTTTCCGTAGAACATATTGAAGCGGTTCAGAAATTTAAAAGACTCTACTCTCTACTTAAAGAGAATGAGACTCTAATACGAATTGGAGCTTATCAAATGGGTTCAGATAGAGAGTTAGATATGGCAATAGAGAAAAAAGAGGCTATGGAGAAATTTTTAAAACAAGCACCTTATGAGCAAGTTAGTTTTAGAGAAACAGTTACAAAACTTTTAGAGGTGATGAGGTAGGGAGAAGAGTCTTTAGACTCTTCAAATATTTTAGAATTTATAGCTAACTATAACTCTTGTTTCATCCCAATTCAGACCCTCGATGAAATCTGTTGGATAGTTTCCTCTAAATCTTAAAAGTAGATTGTCTGCTGGATAGTATTTTAAATCGAAACCAAACTCTTTTGTTGTCCAATCTGTATCGGGATATACACCGTTATCTTCTCCAACTTCAAAAGATGCATAGTAGAGTGCTATGGAACTCTTTTCAAGAAATTTGTAAGAACCGACAACTTTCATAGCTTGAGTATCTTCGAAAAACTGGTGTCGAGTAACCATACCTTGAGTAAATGCTGGCATACCACCCCATGGAGAGATAATAGCTCCTGTTTTATCATCAGAGCTTCCAGTTTGAGAACCTGCAAAAGAGAGTGAGTAGTTTTGAATAGAACTACCAATTTTAAATCCGTAATAGTTACTCTCTATCTCACCACCAAGCTCATCACCCATACTACTCTCATTTATATATTGGAAAGCTGTGTTAAATCCAAAGTTATTAACTTCTGTTTTGTAGTCAGCTTGAAGATATAGAGCATTTAAAATATCGTGAGCATAGTAGTTCCATAACTGTAAAGTTGTATTTGGTACAGAGCTGTTTTTAACACCTAAAACTGTAACTCCATCTGTATTCTCATTTACAGCATACTCACCCATATCCATAAATCTTCCAGAAGTATTATTTATTCCATATCCTGAAGATAGAGTTATCATCTTTTTTGTATTACTATTTAAAATATCTTCTCTACCCCAATAGACATTTGAGAATGTTCCAGCTGCAAACTTTGTTACATGAGCAAGAGTTACAGTTGAGTCAGGAACATGTGGTGTTTGAAATAGATAGGCTTCAAAGAGGTTTGGTAGCATTCTTGCATCATCAGAACCAGCTAATGGAGTATCCAGTTTTTGACGACCAAATTTATAGAAGTTTCCACTACCTGAAGTGTATTGAAGATAGGCTTCACCTAAAATAGAGTATCCCTCTTTATCTTCTCCAGCCATTGATGGGTCTCGATGAGGTTTTGTACTATCAAGAGAACTTGTTGTATATATTGCAAATCCACTCTGTAAACCGTTATAGCTACTAGTTTCAAATTTTAAATGACCACCAACAGAGAGACCATTTGTATCTTTTTGGGTTTGTCCAATAGAACCATGTCTGTCTCTATCAAGATAGAACATTCTAAGTTCTCCAGATGATTTTCCTTCTGAAAAGATATCAGCTTCAACTTGAGAGGATAGAATAAGAAGAGGTAAAATATATCTTTTCTTCATGTTTAAAATCCTAATTTTTTGTTTCAAGTATATCACAAACTGACGAGACTATGCCCTCTACCTTTGAGAATTATAACATTAGCAAAAGGCATAAAAAAGTCTCTAACACGCTTCCAATTTACTATCTTATCTTTAGTTCCAAGATAGATTTCTATTTCTACTCCTCTATCTACAACTTGCTGAACCTCATCAACACTCCAATTGTATAGAAGCAACTCTTCCAACTCTTCTAATTTCGCTTCTCTCTTTTCAACTTCTTCTGGAATATCTCCATTTTTAAGAAACTTTTCAAGATATGCTTTCCTATCTCTTTTGAAATTAAAAAGCTGAACTCTAGCAAACTTCTTGTCTCCAAAAAAAGCGGGAGAAAAGAGCTGTAAAGTATCAATTCTCTCTTTTGAATTTAAAACTTCTTTAAAAGCTAAAATGCCTCCATAACTAAAACCAGAAATTGCAAAAGGGGATTCTTTCAAAAACTCTGAAAATAGAAAACTCTCATTTTGCAAATGGAATCCACTCTGAAATTTACTCATTTTCGATATAAGTTCCAAGCCACTTTATTTTAGACTTATAAGGTTTTATGATTTCAGATATCTCTGGAGTTCGAATATCTCCATGAAAATCTATAAAGAAGCTATATTTAAAATGTTTATCTCGAATTGGACGACTCTGAATTCTTGAAAGAGAGACATTTTTATCATTAAACCCTTTTAAAAATTTGAAAAGAGTTCCTGCTTCTTCATCATCATCAAATTTTACAATGATAGAGGTTTTACCATTTTCAGAAATATCTGTTTCAAAATCACTAAGAATTATAAAACGGGTTTTATTTTGATTTGAGTCCTCTATATTGTTAAATAGAATTGGGATATTGTAAAGTTTACTAGCGATACTTGAGCAGATGGCACCACTATTTTCATCTTTTGAAGCCAAATAAGCTGCTTTTGCCGTAGACTCCACTGGAATAAGTTCAACATCGATGAGGTTATGAGCTTCTAAAAAGTTTTCACACTGTTTGAAAGCTATATCTTTTGAGTATATCCTCTGTATCGATTTTAAGTTGTTGCAATTAGAAACAAAACTGTGGTGAATTTCAATTGAAACTTCAGCAATTATCTTTAAATTTGTTGTTTCTAAAACATCAAAAGTCTCACCAACAATACCATTAGAGCTATTCTCAATTGGAATAACTCCATATTTTGCACCACCATTCTCAATTATTTTTGCAACATCTTTAATTGAGTTCATTGCTAAATATTCACTAACAGCACCAAATCTACTTTCAGCAACTTGATGAGTAAAACTACCATCAGGACCTAAATAGGCAACTTTCTCAGCTCTTTCAAGATTTCGAGAAACAGAAAAGAGTTCTAAAAATAGAGCTTCAATTCCATCTTTTTCCAAAAGACCATTTTCCTCTTTACTCTTTTCAGAAAGTCGCTCAATTATCTCTTTTTCTCTCTCTGGTCGATAAATCGCTGAACCGTCTCGATGTTTTATTTCACCAACTCTTTTCACAAACTCCATTCGTCTATTTATAAGTTCTAAAATTTGGTCATCAAGAGAGTCAATTTCAACTCTAATTTTTTGTAACTCTTCTTCTTTTCTATTCATAACAATCCTTATGAATGGAATTATTTCAAATTTTACAAACTTTAGGAAATTTCATTTCATCTCGACTGGAACTTTTCGAAATGGAGAGGTCTTCTCTTTTTTGAGAAAATTGTATTTTTTATGAAAATCAGTTTTATGGTAGAATTCCCTAAATCAAGTAGAAACTTGGAATTTCTATTTGAAAACTTGACTTAAGGAAACAACATGAATAAAAATCATAACACATCCATGAACCAGAATTATAACACATCTTTGTTCGAAATGGTAGAGGGTGAACTTAGAATTTCTCATCTTGTAATTGCTAGTACAATAAATAGCCAACCAGCTTCAGTTAGCAAACTAATTACGAATTATAGTGAAGAATTAAATGATTTCGGAAAGATAGCATCAAAAAAATCTAAGAAAAAAGTATATTTTCTTAATAGAGAACAGTTGGGTTTTCTGTTTTACATTATAAAAATGCCATCTGCTAATTTATTTAAATTAGTTATAAAACTAAAGGACTCTTTTAAAGCGATAGAGGAATTTTCCAAAGAAGATAATGTCGATACAAGAAAAGGTTTTGTTTATGTTGCTGAATTTGATAATGGAAATTTGAAAGTTGGACATTCAATAAATCCTACTCAGAGATTAAGAAATTTAGAGACTCAATCTGGCAATAATATTATTAAATACTCTCTTTTTGAATTTCAAACCAAAAATGAGAGTTTAAAAGCTGAAACAGACCTTTTGCGAAACTTGAAAGAGTGGCGAATAATTGGAGAATATATTGGTAGAAGCTATAAATATGTAGTTGAAACTGCAAAGAAAATTTTCAAGGCTTTCAACTATATGGAGAATATTTTTCTCTTTTACAACTACTCAACTTTGCGAACATATTTTCAAAAGCAAAATTGGAAACCAGATATTTTACAAGAGATACTTAGGAGTAGCTAACTACTCGTCTCTTTTTGGAGAGGACTTCTAATAAAGAGTTTTCCTCTAATTATTTATCTATAAATTTCTGAGTTGCAACCACCTCTACTTGTCATGAAATCACCTTCAAAAGCAAAATATATACAGTTGAAGTTCAATTCGCTTTGGAGGAGAGTATTTGGACAAACTCTTTCACGGTAGTTGTTATGGTGCATGTCGTTATTGATATATTTTTGATTGTATCTACCATGACTAGAACATTTAAATCTATATGAGTAGTTTTGTTCTGTTGTTTTATCTTTCCGAATTTCAGAATAGTAATAATAATAAGAAGAAAAAGAAGAAGAAGAAGAGTCGGGAAAAGTCTTTTCCATTTTCTCCCCACTTATCTCCTCAATATCTCTCTTGCTTGTTCTCTTATCAAAACTACAAAGTATCTTTTTTGTTCCAAGCCACTCATTTTTTAAATTCCCCAATTTTCTATTAAATTGAGAACTATTTTTCTTATTCAATTTCTCAATAAGTACATTTTTTCTCTCAAATTCTGCTTGATAAGTTCTCTTTTCCTCTTTTTTATATTCAATAAGTTGCTTTTTCATTTTTTTTATCTCTTTTCTTTGAGCTTTATTTACAATCTCTTGTTCCACGAGTTTCTTGCTTATCTCTAATGCTTTTAAATCAAACTGTCTCTGTTTTTCTATAAAAATTTCATTTAATCTTTTCTCATTTGTATAAACTATCTCTAAAATTAGTTGAGAAACATGTTTTTCATTTATCCGAACAACTGCTTTTATCCAGTAGTTCTTTTTGTGATACTTTTCATCAAGAATTTCTAATCTTGTAATTAGTGCTGAAATTGACTTAATTTCACTACTATATAAAACTAAAGATTTTTTATCAATACTGTTCTTAATATGAGTTTCAATCTCTTCCAAAAATTCCATTTTCAGTTGCATGATAGCTTTTTCCCTAGATGAATTTTTGTTATCATCTTCACTTGCTTGATAAGTATATTCACGAACAAAAATTTTTTCATCTTTTGAAGCTTTCAAATCAAGTTGGATTTTTCTACGCTCCTCAATTTCCCTTTGTGCTTCTAATTTTTTCTGCTTTTCTAATTGACTCTGAACATTTTGCAAGTTTATATTTTGTTGTTTGATTTGCTTTTGAAGTTGTACTATTTTTTGTGCTTCACAACAACCAAAAAAACTAACTCCTAAAATTGATAAAACTAAAACATTTTTTAAAACCATTTATTACCCTAAAATTTCGAAACTTTACAAATTATTAATATAATATTACCAACTCCAATTTGTTCTTAATTACTTTTAAAGTTTGATTTTCTATTTTTAAATTTTGATATTATGTCTCAAAACTTCACATAAATCAGGAGATACAATTTGAAAAGATATATATTTGTACTACTAATTCCCTTATTTTCATATTCAGAACTTATTACTTTAGAAGAGCTTAAAACTTATCCAAGAAGTTATGCAAAAGATTTTTACATTTGGCAATTTCTTCAGCAGAAAGGAACTACTCTTGGAGAAGCAGAGATAGCTTATCAACAAGTTTATAGAAGTAAATCAAAGATAGACAAGGCTTTTAAAAAACTTGGGGGTCGAATTGGGCAAAGTTCGAATAAAACAGATTTGTCAATTCATAATATTATCTCTCTCTCTTCTAAAAAATTGGCAGAGATAGCTTTAGAACATCAAAAGAGAGAGTTAGTTTTAAAAGCTATGCAATCAAAAGAGCCTGTAGAGAAAGTTTTGAAAGATAGTCCAAAACTCTATCTTGAGATATTTCTTGATTTGCCAGTGGAGAAGAGACGAAGTTCAAAATTTGCTAGAGAACTTCCAGCATGGTATTTGAAAAAGCTCTTGGATTATGAGTCACTATTTCAGAAATTTGTGGCAAATGTGATTGCTTATCGAGGTTTTAAAAGTTTAAAAAAATCTCTTCTGAAGCTAGAAGCGTCTGAAAAAATGAGCAAAAAGACTCTTTTCTATTTAGCTTTTCACTTTATTAAAAATGGAAAGAGTAAAAAGGAAGTGATGAGGTTTTTTGAACTTGCTGAAAAAAAGAGTTACTATCAAGCAGATAAAGATAGAGCTAATTTCTGGCTCTACCTCATCACCAAAAAGAGAGACTATTTAGCAAAAGTTTTAGATAGTTGGGATATCAACATCTACACAATTTATGCTCATGAGGAGTTTGGTCAGAAGATAGAGAATATCATCTCCAAAGAGAAAACAGGAAAGTGGTTTCACAAAGAGCTTGTTCCAAAAAATCCTTTTGAGTGGATAAAAATTAAAGAGGAGATAAAAGAGAGACAAGATTTAGATGAGATGGCTGAAGAGTACCGTTTTGAAGGTAGAGGCGAAGTATTTTACTATATCTTAGAGAGAAAAAACCGTTTTCGACAACAATCTTTTCCAATGCTTTATGAGAGAGAGCTATTGGGAGTAGACCCTGAAATAAAAGCCCTAATTTACGCTATTGGAAGACAAGAGAGTCGTTTTATTCCTCCTCTAGTCTCTTCCGCTTTTGCACTTGGAGTGATGCAAATCATGCCATTTCTAATAGAAGATATTGCAAAAGAGAAAGGTGAAAAAGTTACTCTCTTTGATATGTTTCGACCAGAAAAGAGTATTGAATATGCTCTACACCACTTAAAAAAGTTGGAAAAGAGTTTTCAAAATCCTCTATATATGGCCTATGCCTACAATGGTGGTTCTGGATATACTCGAAGAATGTTACGGTCTGGAAAATTCCAAAAAGGAGAGTATGAACCATTTCTAAGTATGGAGACTTTAACCTATTATGAGACAAGAAAATATGGGAAAAAGGTTTTAGCTAATTACATAATTTACAGGAAACTTTTAGGAAAACCTATTACACTTCACCAATTTTTAAATAAGTGGTTCTAAAATGAGAGTAGAAAGAAATTTAGTTGGAAAAAAGGTTCTTGTTGGAGTAACAGGAAGTATCGCAATTTATAAATCTCTACAACTAATTCGCTATTTAGTAAAAAGTGGTGCTGAAGTTAGAGTTATTATGTCAGATAGTGCAAAGAAATTTATCACCCCTTTAACATTTGAGACAATTTCCAGAAACAGAGTTCTATTTGATGGTGTTGAGGATTGGAGTTCAGATTTCAACCATATTCAAATTGGAAAGTGGGCTGACACTTTTGTAATAGCTCCAGCAACTGCAAATACGATAAATAAGTTGGCAAATGGAATTGCTGACACAACTCTACTTCAAACTGCACTGGCTTACGGTAGAGAAATTCTGATTTCTCCATCAGCAAATACAACAATGCTTTACAATCCAATTTCAGAAGCAAATATCAAACTCTTGAAACTTGCAGGGTACACATTTATCGGTACAGAGAGAAAAGAGTTAGCTTGTAGAGTAGAGGGAGATGGTGCTATGGCAGAACCTGAAGAGATATATTTTCAAGTTACTCGCTCTCTACTTAAAACAGCTTTCTGGACAAATCGTAGAGTAGTTGTTAGTGGTGGAGGTACAGTTGAGAAGATTGATGAGGTTCGTTACATCTCCAACTTCTCAAGTGGAAAAATGGCATCTTCCCTTGCAAAAAGCCTCTACTTCTCTGGTGCTGATGTCTGTTTTGTCTCCACCAAATTTCCAGAAACTTTACCAAAAGAGATGTGTCAAATCGATGTTGAATCTGCCGATGAGATGAAACTCTATTTAGAAGATAGTATTCGAATAGCAAAAAAAGGAGTTTTGACAAAACCGACTCTGCTCGATTCTTCAGAAGTTCAAAATATTCAGAAAAAGCCTTATCTTTTTATGGCTTCAGCAGTTTCAGATTACAAACCGAAATTTAAGCAAGAGGGAAAGTTGAAATCTCACCAGATAGGAGAGAGTTGGAGCTTGGAACTTTCCGAAACAGTTGATATTTTGGAAACTATCTCAAAAGATGGAATATTTGCAATCGGTTTTAAAGCTGAAATGGATAGAGAGAATGGAGAGAAATTTGCAAAAGAGATGCTAATTAGAAAAGAGTTAAATGGAGTCTGTTTAAATATTTTAGAAGATAGCAACTCTTTTGGAACAGATAGTAATGAAGTAACTTTTATTACAAAAGATAGCGTAGCAACTTTTGAGAGAGCCTCCAAGCTGGAAATCTCTCAAAAAATTGTAGATAGTGCTGAAAAGTTGGAAGTCACTAAATAGAAGCTATTAGTGAGGAGGCTGAAATAACGGCTGTTTCACTTCTTAAAATATAGGGAGATGGTAGTTTTCGAACAAGTTGAAAACTATCTCTCTCTGCTTCAGAAAATCCGCCTTCTGGACCAACTAAAATCTCTTTTCCACACCCTATTTTGAGAACCTCATCACCAAAATCTATTGCTACGGCTTTAGGATAGATATTTAGAAATGTTTCCAAATTTTCTATGGTTTCTATCTCTAAAATATCGTATCTACCACACTGCATAGATGAGCTTTTTAAAACTCGATTAAGTCTTTCAAAATCCAATTTCACTTTTTGAGAAAAGTCACAATTTATAAGATATAACTTTTTTACTCCAAGCTCATTTAGTGCTGGTAAACTTTTTTCAATACTTCTGTTTTCAACTATACACCAGCCAACAACTATATCTCTAGCCTCTACAAAACTCTGCTTCTCTTCCAACTTGGAAAGGAGTGCATCTCTTCTTGACACCTCATCAACTCTATATCTATACAGCATTTCTGGTTCTTGAAAATCTCTGATATATAAATCGCTACCTTTTCTATGTCGGCGAACCTTAAATAGGTAATTATAGTTTTCACCTTTAATCTCTATTCTCTCTTTTCCGCCATCATCACAATAGAAAAACTGCACTCTACTCTCCTTTTAATAGTGGAAGAAGTTCTTGCAATCTTTTGTAATTGAAAACTAAAATTGAGACTTTTCCAAAATCTCCAGAGAGTTCTAATTTAATTCTCTCATTCTCTTCAACATCTTCTTTATATTTTATATCTCTAATTTTAGAAACTTCTATTTTTTTCCAAAACAGATAGTAAACAGGATAGTAGAAATATCCCTTTTTGAAAATAAATTTATTGAAAATCATATTTCTTAAAACAATAAAAGGAAATATTATAAGAACTATAAGAAAAAATATTCGAAGTGGGTTGAAAGTTGCTTCTGCTAAAATCATGTCATAAGCAACTTTTAGAACTGTAAACATTAAAGCTATAAAAATTGTTTCTGATATGTAGCCCAAAGGTGTGTAATTTTTTACCATTTAAATCTCTTTTATAAAAGTATCAACTCTTTTGATTAGAGTTGGAATTCTATACTCTCCACTCATCTCTAAAATATACTCTTTCGCTTTTTCTAAATCTATACCAATAGATGTAACATAGAGAGGTTTTGAACTTTTACCACGAAAAACCTGACAACTTTCTGGAGTTCCTGAAAACTTGGATTTAGCTACACCAATTATTGGAATAGAGAAATTTAAAGCAGAGTAGAGGCGTTTCCCCAAACCTGCTCTACTCTCACTACCTAACCAGACATATCCATCAACAATTAAAACTTCTACATTTTTCAACTCTTGAACTATTTTCAATAGAAAAGGGAGTTCTCTTTCATAGAAGGCTCCAGATTTGTATGGCTTTATGTCAGAAATAGAGATTTTACTTTGGAAAGAAATCTCAGTATCACTCCAGTTCTGAAAACCAATAGCTCCAACAACTCTATTTTCATAATTGACATCTAAAGCGTATTTCATTTTCTAAAAAGCTGTTATGTTTAAAAATACTTTAAAATTTTGTTGAACGGCATCTGCTTGTGCTTCATCTTGCAATTTTAAATTTCCAACATTTGCAACTCCATCACCTCTTGAGTACAAAATACCTATTGTTGCATCTTGTTTCTCTTGTAAAGGGAATGAGTAACTTATTGTTCCACCATACATATCAATATCTTCTCCATCAGCATACTTATCACTTAACCTATCTTCATCTATATTAGAGAAATTTGTAAAAAGTCCCATATTTAAACTGCTATGTTTGTCAAAAATAAGAGAGAAACCTAGTGAAACATTTACTGTTCCTTTTCGAACCGCATCAAATGTTGGAATTTCATCATCTTCTTCAGTTATAGAAGGAGTTACTACACCTTGAGATATATTATTTTCAGTATGTTTATAGTGTCCAATTGTCTTTTCTGTTGTTGGAGTATGATAATCTATGTCAAATGAGAAAATTTTTGATGTGTCTCGATATGCATATCCTAAACTTATACTTACAGGTGTTTCTGGAATTTCATCAGACTCAATACTGCTATACATTGAACTATCAAAGTCAAATGATGAGTAACTAGCTTTATAGTCTCTGTAAACTATTATCTCTTTACTTACTGAGAGTCCAAAAGAGTTTGTGCTGTCTCTATATAATATACCAATTATCGGTTTAATACCATACTGTTTATCCTCAGCATAAAGTGAGTCAGTATAATTTATAGCATATAGTTCATTGCCATTATGCACTTCCCAATCTACAAATTGTTTGTTTATATATTTGTGATTTCTTAGAACTCCATATAGTGTTGTTCCAAACGAGATACTATCATTTAACATTGTAGAATAAGTTAGTCCACCATTTAAAATTGAATAGGTCTCTTGCATTGAAATTTCCGTATGTTCATCTGTACTATTTTTCTGAAAGTTATTGTATTGACTTATATCTAAACTATCTTCAGTTAGAAAAGAAAAACCAACTTTTCCATTAAGAAAAAGTTCTGGAAATGTGTAACTCACCATACTTGGCATAACACCTTGAGAGGTTTTGGAGTAACTAGAGCCTATATCTGGATTGTCACTATCGAAAGATATGTCAGAATAGTTATATGCTTGAACACTTGCTGAAATAGAATCTTTGCTATAAATAAAACCTGCTGGATTGTTGTACATTCCTGAACTATCAGTGGAAATGGCTGTATAGGCTCCACCTAGAAAAGTTGCTTTATCTCCCTGATTTAGGTTTTGATAGTGAAATGGACTTGAAATTAAAAAAGATGGTAACAAGAAAAGTAATTTTTTCATAAAAAGCCTTTATATATTAAAAAGTTTTATAAGTTCTTTTGAAGAGATATCGATAGAAAACTCTTTTGAACTTAAATAGTAGTAGTCTTGAAAAGTATCTACATCAAAACGGAGTTCTGGAAAAGCGATTTCCTCTGGAGGATTAAAAGTTCCAATGCTAAATCTCTCGTTTTCCCAAATATAGGAGAAAGAGTGTTCTCGAAGTTTTGGAGATTTTACAACTTTTTCCATCTCTTCTAAAATTTCAAAACTTGTAATTTCAGCACCCAAACCATCTGGATACAAATTCTCTTTTGGAATGTGATTGTAGACATAGCTATAAGAGTTTTTGAAATAGAAATCTATAAGACGGTCTATCTCAACACCATCAATTAGAGGATTATCAGCACAGACTCGAACAATATGAGAAGCACCAGAACCTTTTCCAGCAAGATAAAATCTATTTAAAACATCATCTTCAGAACCTCGAAAAGTTGAAATTCCAAGTCTCTCTGCTGTAAGTTCTAAAATATCATTCTCTGAATTTTCAGAAGTAGCAAGAATTACCTCATCAACTCTTTTTGCATTTTGAACTCTACGAATTACCCACTCTAAAATAGGTTTTCCATGTAGAGATAACATCATCTTGTTTGGTAGTCTCTTTGAACCCATTCTCGCCTGAATTAAAACTACTATTTTCATAAAAGTCCTAAAATTTTATTTACTACTCTGCTCTTATTCTCTCTAAAAGAGTATCTCTTTATATTTAAAAAGAGCAATTCTCGATATGAAGAATCCAAAACAATTTTTCTAAAATTTTCTCGAATCTCAACTTCGATTCCATCTCGAACAACTCCCAAATTTATAAAACCTCTACTCAGAGTTGAAAAAGAGTGTGTAGATTCTCTTTCATGTTGTGAAATAACAATAGAGGGAATATTCATATCGGCAAGTTCATAAACTGTTCGACCATTTGAAGATATTGCGATTTGAGACTGTTCCATAATTTTAGAGATAACACCACTCTCAAAAGTTAAATCTATATTTTCATATTCACTATCTGAAATTGCCTTTTCTAACTCTGTTCTAAAAAGGTATCCACCGCCACAAACTATATGAATTTTTATATTTAGCTCTTTTGCAATATCAACAACTGCATTGAAACTTTTCAGAGTGATATTGTTTCTATCTCCACCACCAAAAGAGATAAGAAGAGATGATACTTTTTCTAAAAATTGATGAGGTTTTGCATCTTCAAACTCATCTCGTAAAAAGTAGTATTGGTGTCCCCAGAGATAGTTTTCTCCATCTAAAACTGCTTCTTCAAAAAGTTCATTTATTGTTAAATCTGCTTCTCTACCACCACTACCCATATCTTCAAAATTTACAACTTTACTATTTAGAGATTTTATAAATTCTGCTTCTGTATTCAGAACATCATTGATAACTAAATCTGGTTTAAGATTTTGAATAGTTTTTAGAACCTCATCAGTAGGTATAACTTGATAATCCATCGAAGCTATCTTTTTTACAGCAAGTTCATATTTACTATTGCAAACAAATATCACTTCATGATTTGTAATTTCATGAGCAAGAGCTAAAGAGCGGTAGATGTGTCCCATTCCAAGTGAAGTTGAGCCAAAAACATGAATTACAATTCTTTTTCTCTGAAGTAGTTTTTCTGAAATCCACCAATCTTGATAACTCTCAATTTCGACAGCTTTCTCATCTGGAATTAGATATGGTAGATACTCTATATTTCTATTTTGCAAACTTTTTGAAGAGAGAATTATAAATGAGTTTATCTCTCGATAACTACTCTCCTCTTTTCTAAAATAGTCTCCAATAGAGTCTCTTTCAAATTTGAAAAACTTCTCCTCTTTAACAGAAACAAGAACCTTATCTCGATTTTTTTCAAAAGTTTGTAGAGCCTCTCTCAAGTCTGAAAGTTCCAATAGCGGTGTATTTGCTCTATATATGAAAATAGTGCTGTAATCTATATCTTTTAAAAACTCTCTAAAGTTTTGAAGAATATTCTCTCCATAAATCTTGAATTTGGAATTGTAGATATACTCAACACCATTTCTTTCTGCAATTAGAGAAATTTCCATAGAGTCTGTTACTATAAAAATATCCTCTTTTAACTCTTTTGCTACATCTATGGCTCTCTGAATTAGAGTTACACCATTCAATTTTTTTATCAGTTGGTCGGGAATTACCCCGTTCTTTTTTAAAGCAGGAATTACTACTGCTAATCTCTTCAATTTATACCTTTATTTTTTACTCTTCAACAAGACCATTTAAAATGTATCTCTCTTTAAGTTGGTAAGAGTATGACCTATCAGTTTCTGTATTATAAAAGAATGTGTCGCCGTTGAAACTGTTGAGATGTTTTGGAGATAGACCGCCACGAACTCCATTGAGTATTGTTTGAGGATTTTGTCCTGTAAACTCCATAACAATCCTTTTTGAGTCAAAAGGGGATTGATAACTTTGAACGATGAGGTAGTCTTGGAAATCTATATCTTCAACTATCTGAGTTGTAGCTATAAATTTCTTATATCTAACTCCATGTTTATCAACATATTTGCTATTTACAGCAACTTCTTTTACGACACCATTTTCCGTAAAACGGATAGGTGCATTCTGATAGAGAATACCGTATCTTTTTACCTGTTTTCCAATTGTGATGATATCTTTATTTATCACATCATTTATATCAGCTGTAACAGTCAAGTAGTATGCTGGATATCCAATTATTTTTCCAAGTAGAAAAGAGACATACATTGCTGAAGCGATAGTTCGACTATCAAAATCTGTAATTAGAATTCCCGTATTTTGAAGGTCTGGATAGATAGAGAATGGAAAACCGAGTTCAGCTATATATTTCAAGTTTGGTAACTCAACTTCAGTTTCAGCAAGTGGAAAAATAAGATATGAGTCATCATGAATAGTTGCTTTCAAAATTGCATTATTAAATCGGATAAGTTGAGGACCATGCATTGGAACAAGAGCAAATTGAACCATAAGAGTATTTAGACCTTTTCTTAAAAGTTCTGTTGGAATTCCTTTTTTCTTTCCAATCTCAAATCTCTGAGAAGATGATGATTTTACAGTATCTTCTTCATTTCCCTTATTTGCTTTAAGTTGGTAGGCAAAATTGTTGTTAAGATAGACATTTACTGCTGAGTCTTCCCGTAAAATAGCACCGTAGATAACATTCAGGTTGCTTTCAATAAAATCTGTATTCCGATACTTTACAGTTGGATAGAGTTTAAAGTTTAGATATAAATCATCACTCTGCTCACCACTAAAACTTCGAGTCTTATATCCAACTTCTGAAAAGAGAACTTTGCTACCTGGAGAGACAAATCCTGGTGAAGTGTACGGTTTTGCTGGTGGCGGAATTTGAGTTTTTGAAACTACGATATTCTGCTCTTCTAAAATAGAGATATCATCACTAACCATTCTGTAAAGAGCAGAACGAAAATCTTCTTGATTTTCACCTGTAATTACTAAAATCCCCTTGTCTGGTCTATTAAAATTTCTAATCATATTTATATTTCCAGAGAGCTTCTCTTCCAGACCAAAATAGTAGGGACTATTTTCTCTAATTAGCTTTTTAGCATCTTCTCTGTTCATAATTAGAACATTGTTTCTTCTATTTATAATTTTTGTTGAGATGGAAAAATCTATATCTTTAAATTTCAGAATTTGCCCAACTAAACTTGCCAAAAAACTGTAATTGTAGAAATCATCTTTTGTTGGCTGTTTTGGAAAGACGAAATTTACAGACTCTTTAACAATGCTTTTATTGTCAAACATAAATCTTTTTATAGAACTCAATTTCTCTTCAAAAAATCTTGGACGAAATTCAAACTCTACAAAACTATTTTTTAAATCTATTTGACTCCAGAGTTCTGGTGCTGACGGGTCTTCTTCGTCCTCTTTCCCTTTTCCAGAAGAGTAGTGTTGAATTATCTGAACTCCCAAATCGTTATAATCTTTGAGAGTCTCAACAGGAATATCTGCTTTTACAGTTGCAGAACCTATATCTTTATACCTCTCTTCATTGAGAGAAAATTGCCTAATTACATACTCATTTGAGATAACAGCAATTGAAGAACGGGCATGATATAGAATTAGAGATGGAGTATATTTCACTTTAACATACATTGATGTTACTTCTAATCTATCTTGAATAGGTAATTTCATTCTAAAATGAGTCAATCTTCCCATAAGTTTTCTTTGAGTTTCGTATGGATTTTCGTAATTGAAATAGACCCTCATTCTATACTGATTATCTTGAAGTTTAGAAACAATAATTCTTTTGTCATCAAATGGAGAACGGGCAGAAAGAGAACCAATTATGAGAGCAAAAACTATTAGAAGTTTCAAACTATACGCTCCTAAGTTTTGGAAAGAATTGTATCTAAGTTCACAATTTAAAAAAAAATAATAGAATTACCCAAAATATTTAAAAGGCTTTTGAATGAAAAAAATTTTTCTAATCACACTCTTTTCTATCTCTCTTTTTGGAAACGAAACTGTTATAGCATTTGCTCAAGATAATATGGGAAATGATTTCCGAAGAAATCAAGTTTTAGAAGCTAAAGCGGAGAGTGAAAAGAGTGGTATCAAATTTCTCTATTCAGATGCAAAAGGGAAAACAGCACTTCTCTTTTATCAAATTGATAAGTTTATTGAACAGAAAGTAGATTTTCTAATTGTCGGAACAAATGACGCTTATGCCCTTGTTCCTGTGATAGAAAAGGCTCAAAGAGAGGGGATAGAAGTTATCATTGTAGATAGAGGTGTCAAAACAGAAAAGTATAGAACATTTTTAAAATCTGACAATGTAGAGATAGGAAAAATCGGAGCCAGATATATAGCTGAAAATTTGAAAGGGGGTACAGTATTACTTCTTGAGGGATTGCCAACTGCTGATGTGACTCACGATAGAACAAGAGGATTTCTAGTAGAGATGTTTAAATATCCAAACTTTAAAGTTATAAGAAGATTTGGGAATTATCTTAGAAGAGATAGTATTGTTGTTATGGAGGAGCTTTTAAGAAGTGGAGTGGAAGTTGATGCAATCTATTCTGAAAGCGATAGTATGTTGAGTGGGGTGAGAAGTGCTTATAGTAGATTTGGAAAAGATGTTAGTGATGTAATTACAGTTGGTACAGATTACACTTCTGAAGCTAGAGAAAATATTAGAAAGGGAACTCAAACAGCAAGTATTAAATTTCCACTTGCAGGAAAAGAGAGTATAGAGGTGATTTTAAAAATTTTGAAAGGTGATGAGGTTTCCAAAGAGATAATTATCCCTACAAAACTAGTCACAAAAGAGAATGTTGAAAACATCGAACCTGTTTTCTAAAATGAGTCTCTCAAAAAAGATTGCACTCTTTACAATCGTAACTGTAATTCTCTCTGTTGGAATGAATGGTATCTACTTTGATAGTTTTATAAAAAAGCAGTTCTTCTTAAATGTACAGCAGAAGAGTTTAATGGCTAGAGATATTGTTGTTGATAATATCTCTGATATAGAGATAAATTTAGAAAATAGTATAAATACCAAGAGTAGAGACCTCATCGCCTCTATAAGTCTTATAAATAATTATCAAAATAAAGATGATTACAATGTCTTTCTTTTAGATGAAGAGAAGAAGTATATAGCTGAAAATTTATATAAAAAGCTTCGCTCTTCTCTAAACAGTATGATTGCTATTTACGACAGAAATGAGGAGCTAATCTCTTATGTAATAAAAGATGAAGTAGGATATAAACTCTACTTTATCTCTTATGAAAATGGAAAACCAATTTTATACCAGAAGTACCATTTTGAAGAGAAGTTCCAGAAAAAACCTTATAAAGAAAATTACTATTTCAAACATATCTTCTTCTATGCTCCTGATACTAAAAGGAATTTCTCGTATCACTTTAAAGATAGTGGAATAACTATTCGCTCACATCAAAATATGTTAGAGGGTAGAGATAATATTGCCCATATTGAGATGTCAAAAGTTCTTGACAAAAACTATTTCAAAAATCTCTCTACTGAACTTGGAGTGGAGATATATCTTTCTCAAGATGAAAATCTTATGAGAAGCAGTATTCCATTTAATAAAGAGGAAATCTACATAGAAGAGACTCCAGAATTTTATAAAACTGCACTATCTCTTCAGACTCACACAAAACCGATATATTTTGTTATAAGACTTGATAAAGCATCATTAAATGAGACTCTACTAGAAAATCGAATTCAGAGTCTCATTTTCTTAGTTATCTCTATTGTTTTAATGTTGGCTATTCTGGAAACTATTTTGAATAGAAATTTGACAACTCCTTTAAAACATCTTATGGAACAGATAGCTAAAGTTAAGGTAAAAGATTACTCTTTAAGTAAAATTATTAGAACTAGAGATGAGATGGAAGAGATTTCAAGAAGTATAAATAGTCTTGCAAAATCGATAAGAAGCAGGGAAGATGCACTTCTTGAAAGTCATAAACAGCTTGAGTATCTGTCAACTCATGATGAATTGACAGACCTTTTAAATAGGCGTTCTTTCAACTCAAAATTGGAAGAAGCATTAAAAGTTGAAAAAGAACTTGCTCTAATCTTTTTAGATTTAGATGAATTCAAACAAGTAAATGATACTCTTGGTCACCCTGTTGGAGATGAGCTTTTAAAAGGTGTTGCAAATCGTCTAAACTCTTTAAAAGGAGATTTTGTTCTTAGTAGAGTTGGTGGAGATGAATTCAATATATTTCTAAATTATAAAAATGTTATCGAAGTTCGAAATTTTGCAAAAGAGATTTTGGATACATTTCAGCAACCATTTATTTTTGAGGGAAATGAGATTGTAACTTCAACAAGCATAGGTATTGCTATCTTTCCAGAAAATGGGAGAACAACACTCTCTCTTACTAAAAATGCAGATTTAGCTATGTATATGTCAAAAGATAGTGGTCGAAACAATTACCACTTCTACTCTAAACAGTTCTCTGACCGTCTTGAGAAAAGAGCAAAAATTGTAAATGCTCTAAAAGTTGCAATCGCAAAAGAAGATGAATTCTTTTTGCTCTATCAACCAAAAGTCTCAATTCAGAGTAGAAAAACAGTTGCCATTGAGACTCTTGTAAGATGGCAGAGTCCAACTTTAGGTTTTATTGGTCCTTGGGAATTTATTCCAATTGCTGAAGAGACTCACCTCATCGTTGAAATTGGAGAGTGGATTTTGAAAAAAGCTGTTGAGGATTTTCTAATTCTTAAAAAAGAGGGATACAATTTGGGACAGGTGAGTGTTAATGTTTCAGGAGTTCAACTTCAGCATGGAGATATGATTTCAAAAGTTAAGGAAATTTTAGAGAAAACTTCTATCTCTTCAAAAGAGTTAGAGCTTGAAATTACAGAGAGTTACATCGCTAAAAATGAGAAAGAGGCGATAGAAGTTCTGAAAATTCTTAGAGGTTTAGATATAGATTTAGCAATTGATGACTTTGGAACAGGCTACTCCTCTATGAGTTATCTTCAAAAACTTCCTGTAACTCGACTTAAAGTTGATAAAAGTTTTGTTGATGAGTTGCCACACTCTGCTGAAAGTATCGCAGTTGTTAAAGCAGTTCTCGCTTTGGCTGAAGCATTCAATTTAAATGTAACAGTTGAAGGAGTTGAACATGAAGACCAACTCCAATTTTTTGAAGATAGCAATGTTGATGAGATACAGGGTTACTATTTCTCAAAACCACTGCCTATAAATGAGTTGAGAGAATTCCTTGATAAAGAGTCTTAGACTCTTTTATAAATTAGATTTATTGAATTCTGGATAGGACTCAACCCCAATTTCAGAGATATCTAATCCATCATACTCAACTTCTTCAGATGGTCGAAGTGGCATAATTTTATTTATCACAAAGAATGCTACAAATGAAACTCCAAAAGAGAAGACTGCTACTACGGCAATACCATAAAGTTGGTTCATTAGAGAGTATTCAGAATTGAAAAGAGCCACGGCAATTGTTCCCCAAATTCCATTTACAAGATGCACACTCAAAGCACCAACAGGGTCATCAATTTTCACTTTATCAAAAAGAGGAACTGCTAATACTACAAGTGCACCACCAATACCACCAATTACAATTGGTTCCCAAATTCCAACAACATCAGCTCCCGCAGTAATTGCAACAAGACCTCCCAAAGCTCCATTTAAAACCATTGTAATATCCACTTTACGATATGTTAAGAACATAAGAATTGCGGCCACAATAGCTCCTGAAATTCCAGCAGTATTTGTATTTACAATAACCTGAGCTACAAGATTTGCATTCTCTACCGAATTCATAGAGAGAACGGAACCACCATTAAATCCAAACCAACCTATCCAGAGTAAGAAACCACCTAAAGTTACAAGAGGAATATTTGAAGCTGGAATTACTCGAACTTTTCCATTTTTTCCATATCTACCTTTTCTAGCTCCAAGAACTAAAATTCCTGCCAATAATGCCCAACCTCCAACAGAGTGAATAATAGTTGAACCAGCAAGGTCATGCATCTCTTTTAGAAATCCACCTCCCCAAGTCCAGTTTCCAACAAGAGGATAGATAACTCCACTCATTACAACTGCAAAAAGCATAAATGGTAAAACTCGTATTCTCTCAGCAACACCACCTGAAATTATAGAAACTGTTTTACTTACAAACGCCATTTGGAAAAAGAAGAGAGCATACATGCTAAAACCAGCATCTTCAAAACCGTCTAAGAAGAAACCATTCCCTCCAAACATAAGGTTATATCCCCAAACTAGAAATACAAAAGAGGTGATAGAGTAGAGAAGAACATTTCCAGTTAAAACAGCAGTAACATTTTTAGTTCTAACAAGTCCAGCTTCTAACATTGCAAAACCTGGAGCCATTAAAATTATAAGAGTAGCTGAAAATAGAATAAACAGAGTGTCAATTATATGTAATATAGCACTTTCGTCCATTATATAAAATCCTTAATTTTTCTTTAAATATAATTTTAACAAAAATCTATGGAGAGATATCCATTTCGAACCCTTTAGAGTGACCAAATAGCTGTTTCTTTCACCTCAACTGGAGCATCACTGCTTCCAATTATTCAAAGATTTCTCAATCGCTTCGCTCATATCGAAATGACAAACATGAGGATAAACTCGTTATTTCAAACCCTTTTGGGTGAGAAATCTTTGTAAAAAGTTATATCGAGAACTAAAGATTTTTTCCTAAAACTTGCTATTATCTTGTAAAAAGATTTTTATGTTAAATAAGATATATTTTGGTTCAGCAGGAACTGGAAAAACAAGAAAAGCAATTCAAGATGCTGTTGAAATTGTAAATAAAGGAAAGAGTTTTCAAGAGCTTTTGAGTAGATATGATAATCATGATGAACATGAAAACCTCTCTAAAAAAGAGTTCGATGAAAAAAACAAGATTTATCCACTTATAGAATTTATCACATTTCACCCAAACTATTCTTATCAAGATTTTATAGAGGGAGTTCGAGTTGAAAAGGGTGGTGAGTTCAAAGTTCAAGATGGAGTTTTTAAAAAGATAGTAAATCGGGCTTTGGAAAATCCAGATTACAACTATGTTTTAATTATTGATGAGATAAATCGAGGTGATATTTCAGCGATTTTTGGAGAATTTTTTACACTTCTTGAAAAGAAGAAAAGAGTTGGTGAAAGTGGAGAAATCTCCATATCTCTACCATACTCAAAAGATAAGAAGTTGCAAGTTCCAAAGAACCTCTATATTCGAGCAACAATGAATACGGTGGATAAATCGATAGCTCTAATTGATATTGCACTTCGGAGAAGATTTGAATTTGAGGAATTAAAACCAGACTACGAAATTTTAGGAAATCTAAATTCTATTCAACTCGGAGAACTTTTGAAAAAATAAATCATAGAATTCTATTTCTAAAAAACGAACACTACCAATTAGGACACTCCTATTTTCTAAATCTCCAAACAGTTTCAGATTTGAGAGATGTTCTTGTTTCCAAAATCATTCCTCTTCTTCAAGAGTATTTTTATGACGATTGGCAATCGGTTTGTGCTGTTTTAAATCAGAGTTATCAGAGTGGTGGAGGAATTTTAAGAGAAGTAGAAAAAAGTGAAAGCCTTTTCTCATCTGAATTTGAGGAACTACTTCAATTCTCAAATAGAAAAATTTTTGAAATTCGGGAAGAGTTTCTAAAAGGAGAAACCTTGGAAAATGCGATAAGAGAGATATATGAAATTTGAAAACTTTTTAAATTCCTTGAAAGAGAGTAATGAGACTTTAGATTTTTTTGTTGATTTCGAGAAAGTGAAAAGAAATGTTTCAAAAATAGAAATCAAATTACATCAACTCAACTACCTCATCGGTAAAAAAGATTTAGAAAAAGCAGTAGAGGAACTTTGGAAAGAGAATAGTTCTGCTTTTTCAATTTTAAATATTCTAATTGCTGTAAGAGACAATCGAAAAGTTCTTTTAGAAAATGGAGAAGTAGGAGAGTTGGAAAATTTCTTCTCTTCTTCTATTGGAGTTCTCAAGTTTTTAGGAGAGACAGAACTATCTCTAATTTTTCAGGAAGTTACAAATTTAGTAGATTTTGTTTTTGGAGTTGAAGTTGGTTTAGATACAAATGCTCGAAAAAACCGAACTGGTAAAAACATGCACTCTAAAATTGCAAATATTTTCAGAAAAGAGAATTTGCCTTTTCAAGAAGAAGTCCAAATTTCAGAACTCCCAAATATCTCTTTAGGTTTAGATGAAAATAAATTCGACTTTGTAATTGAAGCTAAGAGAACTTACCTTATAGAAGTAAATTTCTATAATAGTGGAGGCTCAAAACTAAATGAAGTTGCTCGTTCCTATACAGAAATTGCAAAAAAACTAAATTCAGAAAATATCCAATTTGTCTGGATTACTGATGGTCAAGGTTGGAAAAAAGCGAAAAACAAATTAGAAGAAGCCTATAAAAATATACCTCATCTCTATAATTTACACTCTTTAGAAACTTTTCTTCAAAAGGTGAAAAGTGAAATATAACTGTTCTCCTTTTGTGAAGTGGGTTGGTGGAAAGAGAAAACTTCTGAAAGAGTTAGAAAGTAGAATTCCAAAGTTTGAAAGATACTTTGAACCTTTTATTGGTGGAGGTGCTTTACTTTTTCATCTCCAACCTGAAAAAGCATATATCTCTGATATAAATAGCGAATTGATAAATCTCTATAAAACTATTCGAGATGATGTTGAAAATCTAATTTCTGATTTGGAAAAACATATCCACTCTGAAGAGTATTTCTATGAGATACGAAACCTAGATAGAAAAGATGATTTTGAAAAGGCTTCAAATATTTTTCGAGCTAGTCGTTTTCTCTATCTCAATAAAAGTGCTTTCAATGGTCTCTATCGAGTAAATAGGAAAGGTGAATTTAATGTTCCATTTGGAAGATATAAAAATCCTATTTACGCAATCCCTGAAAACTTGAGAGAGTGTAGTAAATTTTTGAAAAAAGTTGAAATTAGAAATGGAGACTTTGAAAAGTTTTCTCCAAAAGAGGGAGATTTCTTCTATTTAGACCCACCATATTTTCCAGTTTCAGAAACTTCAAATTTTACATCTTACTCAAAAGATGGTTTCTCTTTTCAAGAGCAGAAGCGACTTTTGGATTTTGCAAAAAGGATAGATGAAAATGGCGGAAAGTTTCTTCTTTCTAACTCCTATTCCGATGAGGTTCTGGAGTTTTACAAAGATTTTGAAATCGAAGTTGTTGAAATGGGTCGCTCTATAAATAACAAAGGAACAGGTAGAGGAAAAGTGAAAGAGGTTTTAGTGGCAAACTACCAAATAGAGGAGGGAAATCTCTTTTCATGAGACTTCTCCACTTTTTACAAAACTGCTTCCAATTTTTCCCATCTCGAATCTGAAAACCTTGAAACTCCAAAATTTTGTTTATCTCAACTGGCGATTTTCCAACAATCTTCCCAAGTTCTCTTGATTAAAATCGCAATAATCAAAAGATTATTGTTATGATTAGGGGTCAAGCTCCCCGAGTTAAATTTTTGAGGAAAATTCCTCTTGCTCCATTAATGTCTCTATCAACAAAAAAGTTCTTTCCTTTTATTATCTTTTTTGAATGTAGTGTTTCATCAATTTCGCCATTCCAAGATTTTGTTTTTGAAGTGTAGCTTTCATTCACATCAACAACATGTTTTCCGTATTTATCGGCATACCATTTGAGTTTGATTTTAAATTTGTAATGATTTAAATCTAGCATATTTCTTGCTGTAATTCGTCGAATTCTTCTTTCACCTTTTTTAGAAACCATCTTTTTAGTCTCAAAAGTTGGAAGAAAAATCACATCATATTTTGACACAAGTTCAAATGCTAATCGGTTATGTAAGTCGGAAATGTAATCATCTTTTTTGGATTTTAATTTATTGATATTTTTATCAAAATATCGCATTCTATCGCGATACCATTGCGGTTCTTCCGATAATTTCAGGTTTTGAAGTTTAACTTTTTGAGAAATGAGTTTATCAACTTTTCTCATAAGTGGAAACAATTTTTCTTGAGCAAATTTATCACCAGCAATTATAACTTCACTTTCACTATAACAAGTTGCAAAGGTTCGGACTCCAGGGTCAATGGCAACAACTTTAACATATCCTTGGATTTCGGATTGTGTTTGAATATGTTGTTGAACATTGATAAACCAGCGACCTTTATTATAAGTTATAGTTGTAGATTTGTCTATTGCTTCCTCTGGAACTTCTTCAGTCAAGTAAATTTTTCCAAGTTGCCGAACAACTGGATTTAAGCCTTTTGGCATTCGGTCAATCGAAAATGAGTGAATTTCACCTTTTCGACTTTTAAATCGTATTTTGGAGAAACTGTTTTTGTTGCGACTTACAACAGCTTTAAAAGTTTTTTGTGCTGAAAGCACAGCATTATCGACAATTATCGAGTTGTAAATCGCACTTTTTTCTTCCTGCTCGGTTTTGCACTGCTCTTTAATTTCTGGTCGCAGATTTCTAAATTTTCCATTCCCATCTTTGAAAGTTCCATTCAAATAGTGGGAAACAGCCAAATTGTAAGCTCGTCGATACAGAGTTAGAGCTTGAAAATATTTCTCTTCATTTTCTGGAAAAAATCGTATTTTCTTTGAAGCAATTCTATTTTCAGATGGTTTTAAATCCTCTTTCTCAAGTTGTATTACTTGTTTTGGAAACTCTACTTTTGGCTTCAGCTCTCTTTTCCAAAAATTGGAAGTTTCGGTGTAGTTTTGGAACTCATTTGAAAATTTAGGTAACCAAATTTTTGATTGAAGTTTTTCACATTCAGAATTCCAATACGGTTTTACTTCTTTAGAAGGATTTAAATTTACGGTTATAGAACTGTAAATTTTCCAAATTTCAGAAATATCTACATTTTTAAAATGGCGAAAAGTTTTCCAAATGAGTTTTAAAA
>JAMJTW010000001.1 GCA_024281175.1 Candidatus Thiovulum imperiosus | reverse complement strand
AATGCTGGTTCGATGAGGTCGTCCATAAGCCCTCCTTGTAAAATCTCGTCTAAGCGATACAAAGTTAGACCTATTCGATGGTCTGTAATTCGGTTTTGAGGATAGTTATAAGTTCGTATTCTCTCACTTCTATCTCCGCTTCCAACTTGAGCAAGTCTATTCTCTTTTTCACTCGCCATCTTTTCCCGCATCTCAATTTCAAAGAGTCTAGCTTTAAGAACTTTCATAGCTTTATCTTTATTTTTATGTTGAGATTTCTCATCTTGGTTTGTGATGACAATTCCAGTTGGAATATGAGTGATACGGACTGCTGAGTCTGTCGTATTTACCGACTGCCCACCATTTCCAGAAGCTCTCATAACATCGATTTTCAAGTCGTTTGGATTTATCTCAATTTCAACATCATCAACTTCAGGCATAATCGCGACAGTGATAGCTGAAGTGTGAACTCGACCTTGAGACTCTGTTGCTGGAACTCTCTGGACTCGGTGAGTTCCACCCTCATATTTGAGACGGCTATAAACCTTATCCCCTTTTACAAGAACAACTATCTCCTTATATCCGCCGAAATCACTTTCGCTAGTTGAAATAAGTTCCGCTTTCCAGCCCCGACTCTCAACATATCTCATATAGGTTTGAAAGAGATTTCCAACAAAAATCGCTGCTTCATCTCCACCAGTTCCAGCTCTCATTTCGAGGAAGACATTTCGGTCATCGTTCGGGTCAGTTGGAATTAGTAGAGTTTTGATTTCACTTTCAAGTTGGGGAATTTGAGGTTCAAGTTCTTTGAGTTCCTCTTTGGCAAGTTCGCCAAGTTCAGGGTCAGAAAGTAGAGATTTGTTTTCAGAAATTGTATCTAGGATTTCGGAGTAGGCTCTTGCCCTTTCGACAAGAGGAAGTAGGTCTGATTGCTCTTTTGAGAGAGAAGTCATAAGTTTTATATCACTTAAAACTTTTTCAGAAACGAGAAGAGAATTTATCTCTTCATATCTCTCGATAAAGGGCGTTAGCCTCTCTCTCATTCTGGCTTTTGGGAAAGAGTATTTACAAGTTTAGCTAGTCGGCTAACTCTTCTTGAAGCTGTTCCCTTTTTAAAGAAGCCTTTGCTCACATAAGCGTGGAAAGTCTGGTTTGCAATTTTGAACTGCTTTTGAGCTTCCTCTAAATTGCCACTCTCAACCGCTTCTCGGACAGCTTTTGTGATATTCTTAACTCTTGCTCGGTAATATCTGTTTCTTTCAGTTTTCTTAACTGTTTGACGAATTCGCTTTTCAGCAGATTTATGATTTGCCATTCTTTTCCTTTCCTATTATCTTTTGGAGAACTGAGGACTTCTTCTCGCTTTTCTTCTACCATATTTCTTTCTCTCAACAACTCTACTATCTCGAGTAAGAAGACCAGCTGGTTTAAGAATAGCTCTGAATGCTTCATCATAACTGTTTAGTGCTTTTGAAATTCCGTGTCGAACAGCGTCAGCTTGACCAGAAAAACCACCACCAAGAACTTGAACTGTAATATCTACTAAGCTCAACTGCTCTGTAAGAACTAATGGCTGAAGAACTCTCTTTTTCTTAGCTTCTAATCCACCAAGCCAAGCGTCAAGAGATAAGTTATTTACTTTAATTTGTCCAGAACCTGGTTGAAGCCAAACTTTTGCAATAGAACTCTTTCTTTTGCCAGTTGCATAAATTTTTCTCATTAACTATCCTTTCCGACTTGAGCAGTATGAGGGTGTTCAGAACCCTGATAAACTTTAAGTTTCTTTAACATCTCTTTTCCAAGTTTTGTTTTAGGTAACATACCTCGAGTTGCTAGTTTGTAAAGTTTTTCTGGATTTTTCTCTAAAAGAGTTGCGAGGTTTTCACTTTTTACACTTCCAAAATATCCAGAGTGTCGATGGTATTTTTTATCTTCCATCTTGTTATTTCCGTTAAACTTCACTTTTGAAGCATTTGTAATTACTACATAATCACCACAATCCACATGAGGAGTAAAGTAAGGCTTATTCTTTCCTCGAAGAATATGAGCCACTTTTGAAATTAGTCGTCCAAAAGTCTGGTCAGTTGCATCTAGTACAACCCACTCTCTCTTTACTTCCTCTTTTTTTATACTTTTCGTAAATTTTTCCACTTGCTATTTCCCAAAAAGAATCGTTCGTGGAATTTTAGTTTGAATTTCTTACAAACAGCTGAATTTAAGTTTTACTTAAAAAATCTTTT
This sequence comes from Candidatus Thiovulum imperiosus, assembly GCA_024281175.1. GTDB lineage: Bacteria > Campylobacterota > Campylobacteria > Campylobacterales > Thiovulaceae > Thiovulum_A > Thiovulum_A imperiosus. The sequence continues at coordinate 35,463 of JAMJTW010000001.1, read as the reverse complement.
TGTTAAGAGGTTCCCACTATCTAATTTGAAGACTTTCTCACATTTCTCAATTGTAGAGAGTCTATGAGCAATGATGAGAAGAGTTAGACCTTTACTAACTTCATATATCTCATTCATGATGGCTGTTTCCGTTTCTGTGTCGAGAGCAGAAGTTGCTTCATCAAGAACTAAAATAGATGGATTTGAGTACAAAGCTCGTGCTATGGCAATTCTCTGCTTCTGTCCACCAGAAAGTTTTACTCCACCCTCTCCAACAAGTGTATCTCTACCCTCTTTAGTTTGGAGAAACTCATATATCCTTGCCTGTTTCAGAACCTCATCAACTCTATTTACATCTACATCTAATCCAAAAACAACATTTTCAGAAACTGTTCCATCAAAAAGATATACAGATTGGGGAATGTATCCTATCTCTCTTCTCCAAGAGACAACATTCTCTTCACTCAACTCTACACCATCTAATAGAACTTTTCCAGAAGTTGGCTTGTAAAGTCCAGTAATCAAATCTACAAGAGTCGATTTTCCAGAACCACTCTCTCCCACAAATGCTACTTTTTCACCTCTGTCAATTTCCAAATTTATCTCTTTTAAAACATCTTTTCCAATTTCGTAATGGAAAGATATATTTTCTAACTCTATCTTTTCTCTAAGCTCTATCTTCTCTTTCCCAAGTTTCTCAGTATCAAACATTAAATCGTTATGAACAATATCAAGAGATTTTATAAGAAATAGAATTTGATTATAGCTGGAAGTAATTCTATTCACTGATGGCATCAATCTATACAGAGCTACAACAAACATCATTACCATAGAGAGAATAGAGGCGATATCATCGTATTGATAAACCAGATAGGTAACTATTGAAACAACTATTGAAAATGCGATAACCTCAAGAAAGTATTTTGGAACTTGATTTAAAGTAGCATTAACTTTTTTCGCATTTGAGAAACCGTAACTCGCTACTCCAAACTCTTTTAAAATCTCTTCTTCATTTGAGCGAAGTTTTATAAATTTGAAGTTTCCAAAACTCCTATTTACTATTTCATAAAACTTTTTCTGCAAATCTGCTCTAATAACTCCAGCTTTTCTAATTCTTGTTGAGATAGTTTTTAACATCAAAATTCCATTTAAAAGCAAAACAACAGTTAGAACTAAAGTTATTTTCCAATTTACATAAAGCATAATTGAGTAGATGGCGACCAAAACAGAGAGTTCGCTAAATAGAAATAGAGATGAACTTATAAGTTGAGTCAAATTTGTTGCTTCATTGACAACTGTTTTTGTTAGGTCTGAAGAGTTTTTGGAAGTGAACTCTTTATAAGGCATTCCAAGATAGTTTTGAAAAAGTCTGTATGCCAAAAGATGATATCTACCTTGAGTAAATTTGTTAAGAAAATAGATAAATGTTATATTTATCACTCCTCTAAAAATGTAGAAAAATATAAGCAAAATTCCAAAAGAGATAACAAAACTCTTTTGAGTTTCAAATTCCAAAAAATTGTATATTTCAGAATAGATGCTATTTGTTTCAATTATAGAAAAATCTGTTGCAACAGAGATAAAAGGCATGATTGCTGAAATACCAATTGTCTCTATTACAGCAATGAGTAGTGAAAATAGAAAAAGAAATATGAGATACTTCTTATCTTTTTTTGTCAATATAACTTTAAGTTTTTTTAAAATTGATATCAAGATATTGCTCTTTTTATGAAATTATAAACAGAAAATGGAGCTTTCTTAAAAAATAAAAAATAGAAGATAAAATTATATTTTTCAGAAAACTTAAAGCAAACTTTCTATACTTTCGGCAATATAATTTGAGGATAGAGAAATGGCAAAAGCAGATTTATTTGGTGAAGCTCTTTGGGACCAATACTCAAGTGTAGTTTCAGATAGAATGAACAATCCTAGAAATCAGGGTGAAATTACAGAGGAAGAGGCAACAGCTAAGGGCGGAAGACTTGTTGTTGCAGATTTTGGAGCAGAAAGTTGTGGAGACGCTGTTCGACTCTACTGGTTAGTAGAAACAGATACAGATAAGATTTTAAATGCGAAATTTAAAAGTTTTGGTTGCGGTACAGCTATTGCAAGTTCAGACATGATGGTTGATTTATGTATTGGAAAAACAGTTGATGAAGCTGTAAAAATCACGAATATTGATGTTGAGATGGCTCTTCGAGATAATCCAGAAGAACCAGCAGTTCCTGGACAGAAGATGCACTGTTCAGTTATGGCTTATGATGTAATTAAGGAAGCAGCAGCAATTTATAAAGGTGTTGATGCGAAATCATTTGAAGAAGAGACAATTGTTTGTGAATGTGCAAGAGTAAGTCTTGCTACTTTACAAGAAGTTATAAAATTAAATGACTTAAAAAGTGTTGATGAGGTTACAGACTATACAAAAGCTGGTGGTTTCTGTAAATCATGTGCTAGACCTGGTGGTCATGAAGAGATGGAATACTATCTTGTAGATGTTTTAGCTTCTGTTCGAGCTGAAATGGACGAAGAGAAGTTGAAAGAGGCAGCTGATGCTGGTATCTCTGGAGATTTTGAAAAGATGACAATGGTTCAAAGACTTAAAGCAATTGATGCTGTAATTGATGAGTCTGTTCGACAATTCCTAATTGCTGATGGTGGAAATATGGAAGTTATCGATATTAGAGATACAGACCAAGGATTTATTGATGTTTATATCAGATATCTTGGTGCTTGTTCAACTTGTTCAACTTCTACAACTGGAACACTTTATGCAATTGAAACAACTTTAAAAGAGAAACTATCTCAAAATATTAGAGTTCTTCCAATTTAAAGTCATATTTCAAAAACGAAATTTCACTAAACGACAAAAAGTGGTGTTTCTAGTTTCCATTTAAGTTGGTGGTAAGTTCCACCAATTTCCATTCCAAACTCTTTTCCGCTTTCTGTAAGTTTCCAAATTCCGTTTTCGGAAACTTGGAAGCCTTTGCTTTCCAAAAGCAAATTCGTTTCCCGTCCTGAAAGTCCGTGAAGTTTTCCAAGTTCTGTTGGAAGAAAGTAGGAATTGGAAAGGTCTAGCTGGAAGAGACTTGAAACAGAATTCTCTTTTAGGAGTTTTTGGAGAAGCAAAAGGTGGAAAGGTTTGGTTTCCTCGAAAAGTTCCACGAGTTTTTTAGCTTCTTCATTTTGGGAAAGGATTTCGGAAAAGTTTGGGAGTTCTGAAAGAGAGTAGCTTCCTGTTTTTCGGATACTTGGTAAAACCTTTCTAGTTACCCACCTTTGAAAAGGTTTTGCAATTTGTTTTCGACTTCTTATAATGAGAGAGTAGAGTCCAGACTCTGAAATAAAAGCCATTTCTCGGGTTTGACCACCTGACATAATTTTAAATGATGTCAGCTCATCACTATCCAAATCTTTAGTAGCTTGTCCAACATTCGGATTGATATTGTCTTGCAAAAGAGTAATTACATCTTTTGCAACAAACCAAATATCGCCTTTTTCATCAAGTAAAGTTCTAATATTGTGATTTTTGTAGTTGAATGGTAGAATTTCCAAACTATAACCTTTTAGTTGTTGTGCAATGGAGAAAGGGATTTCAAGTCTTCTCTGTTGCTTGAAAATGATTATAGTAAAATATTTTGATTTTTACAAGATTAAAAAGTAAAATTACTTTAATTTAGAAACTGTTTTTTTGCAAGTTCGTATTTATCTTTTATAATTAGCAATTCATGTAGCACTTCTAATATTTTTGGAGTCCTTATTTTTTCTGTTGCCCAATTATTGATGGTTTGCCTACTAACTCCCATTATTTCTGCCAACTCTTTTTGTGTAATTCCCAATTCTCGGCAAGTCTTCTTTACTAAATTTTCTTCACTCTCCACAACTTTCCTTTTTTGAAATTTTACAAAAACTGACCTTGTCATTTCGAACCCTTTTGGGTGAGAAATCCTTTCCAAATTTTTAAGATTTCTCACATTCGTTCGAAATGACAAATACGACAAAAAACTACTTCAATCCTAAAACTCTGTTCATGAATTGGAGAGGGGTTTCGTTTTCGGAGCGGTCTTTCCAACAGCAACTTTTCAGTTTTGAAAGCGAATTTATCGAACTTGGAAGTGTTGTTAGTTGGTTTCCTCCCAAACTCAAAGTTTGCAAATTCTTTAGATTTCCAATGGAGTTTGGAAGTGTTGTTAGTTGGTTGTCCAACAAATACAAAGATTGTAAATTGGTTAGATTCTCAATGGAGTTTGGAAGTTCTTTTCGTTTATTCCAACTCAAATCCAAAGTTTGCAAATTTGGAATCTGAGACAAGATTTTAAAAGCGGAAGCAAAGTTCAAATTTGGATTTTCTCCCAAACACAAAGATTGTAAATTTGTGAGATTCTTAATAGAGTTTGGAAGTATTGTTAGTTGGTTTGAATTCAAACAAAAAGTTTGCAAATTTGGAATTTGAACCAAGATTTTTAAAACGGAATCAAAGTTTAAACTTGGATTATTTCCTAAATATAAAGTTTGCAAATTCTTGAGATTCCCAATAGAGTTTGGAAGTGTCGTTAGTTTGTTTGAATGCAAATACAAAATTTGCAAGTTTGGAATCTGAGCCAAGATTTCAATTGCATTTTCAAAATCTAAATTTGGATTTTGTCCCAAATTTATTTTTTGAAGACCAGCAAGATATTGAACCTCATCAGGAATTTCTGAAAGATTTCTGTTTCTAAGTTCCAAACTTTCCATTTTCATAAGTTCCCGTTTTGTTTGAGGAAGAGAAACACCACTCTTTTTCGCCCATTCCAAAAGAGCTATTTCCCAATTTGGCTTAACTGTTCGATTTAGTTCCGCAGAGTAGCTACCAGCTTCCACTTTTGTTAAAAATAGTTTTTTATCTATATTTTCAAAGTGGAATTTCATACTCTCTGTTTTATATCTCTCTAAAAACTTTCTGCCCCGATTTATTGGAACTGAAAGTTCAAAATAGATACCAAGTCGATACTCAAAGATTTTAAAAACCTCCTTTTTGGAGTCGTAACTCATCTCTAAATCCTGCTTCTCTCCAAGCCAAATTTCTAAAACATCTCCAACAACAGCATCTTTCCGTTTCTCAAAATCTGCTAATTTCTCAAATTGGTCTTTTTGCATTTTCGACCACTCTATTTCTAAAGCCTTTTCAAAAGTTTCAGCTCTCTGAATTTCCTCTTTTGAAGAGAGAATTACACTTTCCGATTTGAGAGGTTCGCCTTTCCAAACCAAACTCTTCTCTTTACACCCTACAAGTAGTAAAATTAAAAATAGATATCTCATCGGCACTCCTTTTCTTGAAATTGTATCTATGCTATAAGTAGTTCTTCTAAAACATCTAGTTTCCAATAGGATTTGGATTTAAAGATTTTCCCTTTTTCTGTAACTTTCCAATTTTGATTGTTGCGAATTTGCAACCCTTCTGCCTCAAGTAATTTGTTTAAATTATTTGGTTGTGGCTTTTTATCTTTTGTAGAAATTAAATTTTTGATTTTCTCTGGAAAGTTTTGGCTTTTAAAAATATATTCACAAAGCTGAGTGCTTGTAAAGAGAAAAGTTTTCTCTGCGTAGTTCAAAACCTTGAAAGTTTTCTTTGCGGTTTTTACTACATGCTCGTAACTTTTATCAATATATTCTCCAATTCTTCGCCACTTTTTCAAGTTTCGCAACAGCTTTTTCTCAGCTTTCAAACCTTTATCTTTAGTTTCAAATTCCAAAGTAGAGTATCTTTTAATGTAGTTGCCAGATTGAGTTTCTAAATTTCTTAATCTTTGAGTAGGATTTATCGAATGTCCAACTTTCAAATTTCCATTATCAAACTCAACGATATAAACAAAACCTTTTCTTGTATCAATATTCTCTTTTTTGGAAAATTCCTCGATTGCTTTAAATGAGTTTCCGTGTTTTGCTAATAGTATTGATAAATCAATATGTAATCTCATAACTCCAAAAAGACAATGTAATTGTTCTTGAGTTAGAAGAATTTTACTATTAGAAACAATGATTTTTCCGATAGTTTCTAGTTCATCACCATATGTATTAACAAGTTTTTTAACAGAAGCTGGATTGTTTTTTAATATTTCAGCAATTTTGTGATGAGGTATTCTAAGTTCACCCTCTACCATTTCAAACAAAGATGTGTTATAATTTTGGCTCATTTTGTTTTGTCTCCAAACTAAGTTTCAAATAGAAATTCGTTGTTTCTACTTGGTTTGGAGAAATTCTACCATAAAAACAATTTTCAACTACGACTTTGTTTAGAAAATTCCTCGATTGCTTTAAATGAGTTTTTATGTTTTACAAGTAGTACTGCTAAAGCTCTGGGTGTTTCCAAAATGAAAATAATATAATTAAGTTGTTTCTCATTTAAAAAATATACTATTTTAAATACGATTTTACCGAGAGTTTCTAAGTTGTTATAATGTCTATCTCTATTAATAAGTTTTTTAACAGAAGCTGGACTGATTTTTAATATTTCAGCAATTTTATCATGAGCTATTCTAAGTTCACCCTCTACCATTTCAAACAAAGATGTGTCGTAATCTTTACTCATTTCGTTTTTTCTCCTAATTAAGTTTCTACTTAGTTTAAAGAAACTATATCATAAAACTAATTTCCATAAAAATAGTTTTATAACTATTCAACTCATTATAAAAAATTCTGCTTCGCTCAAGTCGAGATGACAAGAATAGCTACTAAATTATATTTGTCTCTAACAATATAAATTCAACTAACTTTAGTCAAACTCACTAAACCTTTTTTAAGAAAAAATCCTTTATGATGTCAAAAAATTTTAGGAGAGAAATTGAATTTTCTTCCAATTGAAGACCGAATTTTAGTAAAAAGAGAAGAGGAAGCTACAAAAACAGCTTCGGGGATTTACATTCCAGACTCTGCAAAAGAGAAGCCTCAAAGAGGTGAAGTTAAAGCCGTAGCTAAAAAAGTAGAAGATATTGAAATTGGTGATACTGTCGTATTTAGTAAGTATGGAGCAGTAGATTTAGTTTTAGATGGTGAGGATTTTGTAGTTCTCAAAGTTGAAGATATTTTAGGTGTAATTAAAGGATAAGAATGGCAAAAGAGATACATTTTAGTAATGATGCAAGAAGCAAACTTTTTGAGGGCGTTACAAAACTTGCTGACGCTGTAAAAGTTACGATGGGACCAAGAGGTCGAAATGTTCTAATTGAAAAGAGCTTTGGAGCACCAACTATCACAAAAGATGGTGTTTCTGTTGCTAGAGAAATCGAACTTGAAGATAAACTGGAAAATATGGGAGCTCAACTTGTAAAAGAGGTAGCTTCAAATACAGCAGATGAGGCTGGAGATGGAACAACTACGGCTACGGTTCTTGCCTACTCTATCTTTAAAGAGGGACTCCGAAATGTAACGGCTGGAGCAAATCCAATCGAAGTTAAAAGAGGAATGGATAAAGCGGTAGCTGAAATTGTAAAAGAGTTAAAAGCGATTTCAAAAGAGGTTACAGACCATAAATCTATTTCACAAGTAGCTACTATTTCTGCAAACTCTGATAAGAAAATTGGAGACCTCATCGCCGAAGCTATGGAAAAAGTTGGAAAAGATGGAGTTATCACAGTTGAAGAGGCGAAAGGAATTGATGATGAACTCAATGTTGTTGAGGGAATGCAGTTCGATAGAGGATACCTCTCTCCATACTTTGTTACGAATGCTGATAAGATGATTGCTGAGTATGAAAACCCAATGATACTTCTTACAGAGTATAAAATTTCCAACTTGAAAGATATTCTTCCAATTCTTGAGCAGACTCAACAGAGTGGAAAACCTCTTGTAATTATTGCTGAAGATATTGAGGGTGAAGCTCTAAGCACTCTAGTTTTAAATAGACTTCGAGGTAGTTTAAATATCTCTGCCGTGAAAGCTCCAGGTTTTGGAGACCGACGAAAAGAGATGTTAAGAGATATGGCAATTCTTACAAAAGGAACAGTAATTTCTGAAGAGACTGGACGAACTCTTGAGAGTGCAAACATTACAGACCTTGGAAGTGCTGGAAGAATTGTAATTGATAAAGATAATACAACTATTGTTGATGGTGTTGGCGATGAGGTTGATGTAAAAGCTAGAATTTCTGAAATCAAATCTCAAATTGAAACTACAACTTCTGATTACGATAAAGAGAAACTTCAAGAGAGATTGGCAAAACTCTCTGGTGGTGTAGCTGTAATTAAAGTTGGTGCTGCTACTGAAACAGAGATGAAAGAGAAAAAAGATAGAGTTGATGATGCTCTCTCTGCTACAAAAGCTGCGGTTGAAGAGGGTATCGTAATTGGTGGTGGTTCTGCCCTAATTCGAGCTGGTGAAAAAGTAAACTTAGAACTTGATGGTGATGAGAAAATCGGATATGAAATTATCATGAGAGCTATCAATGCACCTCTACGACAAATCGCAGAAAATGCTGGTTTTGAAGGTGGTGTTGTTGTAAATGAAATTCAGAAAGCTGAAGGAAACACTGGTTTCAACGCTGCAACTGGAGAGTATGTTGATATGTTTGAAGCTGGAATTATCGACCCTCTAAAAGTTGAGAGAGTTGCTCTACTAAATGCTACTTCTGTTTCTAGCTTACTTCTTACAACAGAAGCTGCAATTCATGAAATTCCAAAAGAGGAAACTCCTGCTCCTGCAATGCCTGATATGGGCGGTATGGGTGGAATGATGTAATTTCACTTTTCCCCTTTTGGGGGAAATAAGTTAAAGCAACCGCTCTATTTTCAAGTTTTTCAGCTAACCACATTTTTATAATAGCACCTCTTGTTACACCAATTCGGTTAGCTTCTTTATCAAGAGCTTCAATGATCCTATTGGAAAATCTATATTTACTCTTTTTTGTTGGTGATTAACTTTTTTAACTGTTGAAAGATTAAACTCTTCTAAAATATCCTCTTCGCCACTATCAAATTTTTTATCTAACTCTGTTGCTTTCATAAATTTCTATCTCCTTTTTTTCTGCTTCTTCTTACAGATATATTTCCACCTCTAACCGTTGAAATAGCTGTATAAAATTTAGTATCAATTTTACCAATTGTTAAAAATCTAACCTCATCAATAGTTGATATAATTACATCAATACATCACTTTTGGATTTAAAGATGCACAGAATTAGCTTAACAATTGATGAAGCTCTTTATGAAGAGGCGAGAGCTTTTTCATTTCTTGAAAAAAATTCAATATCTAAAATTATTAGAGAGAGTCTTTCAGAGTATCTATCTAAAAACAGAGAAAAAAAGGTTCAAACTAAGCTTCTTTTAGAAGCTAATGATGAGAAAGAGATTTTAGAGATTATAAAAAATGATGACTTCTCTTCAAATGAGAACTTTAAGAAGAAATTTAATTTATGATTTTTCAATACTCTAAAACTTTTGAGAAACAGTTTTCAAAATATCAACCAAAACTTCAAAAACAGATTTTTGATGCAATTCAGAAAATTCCAGATGGAGATATTAAAAAGATGATTGGAAATGAAGTTCCTCCATTTAGAGCGACTTCAAAACGCCTTTTCTGAACTACAAAAAGAGTTCTCTTTTCCAATAAATAGTAAAAATTTCATAGATATTCTAAGTAGCAATCAATACCTTGCTTATAGCGACCAGATAATTTACCGCTTTTCAAAACTTCAAGACAGTATGGGTGCAAAACTCTTTAAATCTCTACTACTCTATCAAGGTGAGAATGTAAACTTTGAGATACGGGATTTGAGAAATGAGATAGCCCACGACTATAACTCAAATGATGATATTGCCATGGAGATGTTAAACTCTATCTTTAGACTCAAAGATGATTTGAGAAAAATATTAGAGAAGATAGAGATGAGTGTTTAAGGTAAGAAAAGCTATTTCTTGTTGGTCACTTCCAAAAGAATTCCTTTCTCCTCTAATCTCTTGGCTTCTTTAAATGTGGCTTCTAAGCTAGTTCCTATTTTTTGAGAAATCTCAAAGAGATCTCTATTTCCATCAGCATAAAATAGTATCCATAAGATTATGTCGAGTGCTGAAACAGTCTCATTTGGAAGAATTGCTCCACCAGTTTTTGGATACAAATCATGTTTTGAGAGCATAACTTCACCATTTGGATAGAGATTTTTGTAAATGATATTTTTCTCCATTTTCTCTATAAGTTTTAAATAGAGTTTGTAACTCTTTTCTAAATTTTCAGGTGTAACAAATTCTAAATTATCTAAACTTGTATGATACTCAGGATATTCATAATATCTATCTTTGGAAATCGTAACAGTATTTATTCCAAAACCTTGAGAAGAGTATTGTCGTTCATCGCTACCATGAATATCAAAAGAGTAAGTTTTAAAATCTTTTTGCAGAACATCTTCCACTAAAGAGTTTAGAAAGTGCTCTTTTTCCCAACTCTGTTTATATCCAAAATCTCCAAGACCACCACAAGTTGTTACTACTAGACCACTATCTATCTGTTTCATCTCTTTTTCAAAATTTGCGAGATAGGTGATAGCTCCAATTGTTTCAGGAACAAAAAGAATTCGGTATGAAAACTCTAACTCTCTTTGAAGAAGTTCTCTACCAAGAAATGCTGAAACTAAAACTCCACTCAAGCTATCATTTGCCATTGATGGGTGGCAGATATAGGAGGAGATGAGGTACTCTTTTTTAGATTTTCCTGGAATTAGAAGTTCTCCAATTGAGAGAGAACCATCAAAAAGTTCAGAGTCTATATAGAGTTCATAAACCTCATCTTCTCTAAAATGTTTTTGGAAATCTGTAAAACTTAAACAGAAACCCCAATCCTCTTTGTAGTATGAAGTTCTATAAGGTATCGCTTCAGGAAGATTTTCTAAATAGTGTAGTTTTTCCCTAAACTCCGCCAACTTTCCAGAAAAGTGTATCGGTTTTGAGTAGGAGACAATATGCAAATTTGATTTCTGAAAATCTACTATCTTTTCACCTCTACTGTTTTTTATCCAACCATCTCTTATTCTCCACTCTTTTGGAATTGTCCAGTCAAAAACCTCTTCTCCTGTATCGAATTCCAAAATTTTTAGAGGTACTAACTCTTTTAAAATCTGGAGACTCTTTCTGTTTCCCTCTCCAGTAATACTTCTTGTAATTGGAAAAAGTCTTTCCAAATACTCTTTCATTTCAAATTTCAAATCTTTCATATCTCAAATTTTACCATTCAACTCGTCTATCTTTTGGTAGATATATCTTCTCAATTTGTATGCTTTCACCACTCGTTTCTACTTCACTATCTTCCTCGTAGATATGAAACTCAACATTGAAAACAGAAAAGGTAGCATTCTCTTCAAAATAGCTATATATCATATATAGTGGAGGATATAGATTTATCGCATATTCTCGATTTACAGAGTGTGTTGAGTTTAGAGTTAGCTCTTTCTCATTTACGGAAATATCATCACTTCTAGGTATCATAGAAATTTGAAATTTACTTTCATTCGCTTCAAGATGTTCGCACCACTCTTTTGAAAACTTTCTCTCTCCAAACTGTTCAGGATTTTGAGAACAATAAACTTCAAAAACATACTCTACTAAAATCTGACTTTCAGCTTTTTTATCATCACCCTCTCCAGCCATAAGTCGAGAGTAGAGAAAAGAGATTGTTCCACTTGAGTTGCTCTCCGTAGGATACGGTGTTGTTTCGACAGATGCTTCTAAAACTTGAACTAGGTTTAGAGGCTTATTGCTTTTTCTCTCAAAATTTACTTTCGCACCCTGTTTTGCAACTCCAAGAGTGAAAGAGCTTTTAGAAATTGTCCCGTTTGTATCTCCCCAACTTATCATCTCTGGAGGATTTTCAGAAGTTACAAAAGTTGTTGTGAAATTTATATCTTCGGCATAGCACTCACTTGAGAAGTTTTCTGTTGTATCTCCAAGACTATTTTTAGAGTAGAAAGAGAAGTTTATATCTCCACCCATCTCCCAAACTTCATTTGCAAAATAGGTGTAATTTCCATCGAAATTTGAGAGTTCGGCAGAAACCAAAAACTTGGCTGGGTGAAATGTAGTTTCGGCACTATCTCCAGAAATCACCTCATCACCATCTATTTTTGCATATAAATCTCCAGAGACTTCTGAAACAGTGATTTCCACTTCTCCAACTTCTAAGTAAGAGATGTTTTCTTGAAAAATTCCATCTTGAAGTGTAACTTCAAAACTCTCCGCTTCTGAACACCCCTTGGTATCTGCAATTGTGATATTTACATCATGATTATATTTTGTAGGGTCTCCATTTTCATCTAAAGCGGAAATTGAAAGAGAAAACTCATCTCCTGAAGTTAGAGAGTCGCCTATGGAGATTTCAAACTCTTTTGGACGAATTGCAAAATTGTCAGATTTTGAATTCCAAATTTGAAAATAGGTACTTCGATTTACATCAGTAATTGTGAAGTGTTCAAGACTCTTTCCATTTTTAATACTTATCTCCCCCCAAACTTTTCCATTTACAGAGATATTTACATCTCTATCAAAATCTTTTGCTGTAGAGCCGTTGGAGTCGAAAACTTCAATTTGGATATTGAATTTCTTTCCAGCTATTTTAGTATCGATGAGGTCTTTTCCAGGTTCAGCAATTTTGAAATTGTACTCTGATGAGGTTTCTAACTCCTCTTCTGTTTCCTCTTCCGAAGTTCCTCCACAATTCTCCAAATCCCAAATCGTATCCCCAATTTGTGCATAATAGAAAGTGCTTTCAAAGTTTTTTCCAAAAGTTGCACTCCCACTCTCAAATTCTCCAAAACTTGAAGCTACTTCTACGCTTTCCAAAACTTCATTAGCCCAAACTCTAGCAAGACCATATTTTGGAAGTAGTTCTAAGTGCAGAGAGAGATTTCCTTCAGAAACTTCAAAAAGTTCTCTGCTACCGCTACCAACTTCTAAAGAGAGAACACTTTTCTGAAATTCCAATTTCAGATTTCCCCACTCCAAAAGAGTTCCATCTGTTGCTGTTTCAAAAAAGAGTGTGATATTTCCATCTTCTACAACTTCACCTCCAAAAGTCTCATTTTTTGAAATATAGACTCCAGAGCAACTTGAGAGAGTTGGAGAATTCAGAGTTTCTGGAGAGATAGAGCTACCATCACTCTCTCTCCAAATATTTCCAAAAGGTTCTAAAGTATGAGTATCAGAGTAGATGGCATTTTCTCCAATTCCACTCATATCCCATTCACTACTATTTATATCTGTCTCAATTTTAATATATTTGTAAATTCCAACAAATGCTTCATCTATGTCAAAACCGCTACTATCATCATTCTCTTGTCCTAAAAGAAGAACTCCATTTTCTTCAATTGTATAGCCAGTTTTGAAAATTTGATTACCTATAAATTTTCCATTGAAATAGAAATCTAAATTTCCATTTTCCCAAATAAAACGAACTGTATTTACATCTGAAGTTTCAGGTATCGGAAATGTTTTAAAAGTTGAGTGATAACCTATTGCAACTTTGATTTCTCCACTATCTGTATAAATTTTTACCTCATCAGAATTTCCAACATAATAGTTTAAAAGAACCCCATTTTTAGAGAGATTTCCATCAACTTGTAAAGTAATATCAAACCTTGTAGCTCCTCCAAAAAGTGGACTCTTCTCGATGAGGTAAGCAAGACCATCTGAAACTACAAATCCATTTCCACTTTCTGGAATCTCCTGCAAAATTTCCAAATTCAAGTTTCCAGATTCGATAAGTCTTTTCTCTTCAGAAGTATCGTTTTCGTCTATTTTTGCAAACTCATTTCCAAGGGTTTCCGAAATCGAAAGATTCGCATCTCCATTTCCAAGAAAAGAAGTTTCAGCTTCAAACTTTCCAGAAATAAACTCTATTTCTGAGATTCCAGAAAGAGAAATTGTGGAATTTAAATCTAAAGTTTCTTCAAAATCTTGAACTAAAGCTCCATTAGAATCAGTAGCCAAAATTGAGAGAGTGAAAGTTTCGTTTTCAGAAAGCTCTTCAGGAACTGCAAAAATTTGAAACTCTTTTGGTCGAACTGCGAAAACATCAGAGTAGAAAGTTCCGTAGATAGTTGTTGCATAAATTTGGAACTCTTTTCCAATTTCAGAAGTTGTGAAAGAGGCGGTTTTGAAACTCTCTTTTGAAAACTCCAAAGTTTGGATTTCACTTCCAAATTGGATTTCCACATTTCCAGAATAGGTTTTCAAATTTCCAGAACCATCAAACATTGAGATATTTAAATCGAAGCTATCTCCAAGAATTTGAGTTTGGATACTCTCTCCAACTTTTGTAAAAGTCTTTTCTATGATTTGAACAATGTAGCTTTTTGAAAAACTCTTCTCAGTATCTGTATAGTTTCCAACTATGTATCGAACAGAGTAGTTCGCAAGTGATTTATTATCACCCTCAATTAGAATTGTAAAAATCATCTTATCGACGATGAGGTTTGTTGTTGCGATATTTGTAGCTACCATTCCATCGCCATCAAAATCTGAACTTCGGTCTAGTTGTCCTCTTGCTCGAACCAGAACATCTTTGTAGTAGAACTCAAAAACCGCATTTGCACTATCGATAAATCGAGGTCCAAGCCCTGTAAAACCGACTCTAATATCTGTAATTGGTTTAGAAAACTCTATCTCTATCTTTTCAGCAACTCCACCATCAGGTTTTGAGGAGTCTTGTCTCCACTGTATCTGTCCGCTTGTAACACCAAGTCCAGTTGAGACATGATACGATAGGTCTGTTCCATAAGATGCTATGTTCTGCCCGACATAAGTTCCCTCTGAAATTGTAGAGCGGTATTGATTGGCAACTGAAAAAACATTTGTAGAACCATAAGAGTTCACACTACTCATCTCTACATTCTCATCTTCCCACTGGCTCAAGGAGGCGGTTAGAGAAGTTCTCGTTTCATACTCATAAGGGTTTCCCTCTATAAATTTTGGAGGCACATTCCCGAGTTGTAAATCGTAGCCACTTTCAGAGTTTTTGAGAGTGAAAGTAACTTTTTTAGTATCATCAAGGTCTGTTGCTTCTGTAACAAATTTCACACTCTTGAAGAGTTCTTCCCAACTACTATTTGGTAGTGATTTTCCTGAAAAGATGATTTGTCCATTTCCAGTAAATTCCTCAACTGTGAGTCCAAGAGAGGAGAGAAGAGCAGAGTCGTAAGAGATGTATGAGATGTCTCCTGGAGTCGAGTCTTGATTTGTAATTTCAACTACTCCAATTTCCCAACTCTTCTCTAAACCTGTCTCAAATTTTGTATCTATCGTTTCAGAACTTCCCGCATTTACATAGATAAGAGTGTCTACATCTGTAACTTCGATACCACTCTCTAAATTCTCTTCCTCTTCCACAACCTCATCAGCTTCACAATTTCCATTTCCAGCACTAAGATATGGAATTCCAGTCATTTTATCTGTTGTTACGATAAGACCATTTAGGGAAGTATCTTTTTTGATTTGCAAATTGGAATTTACAAAAATTGTTCCTGAAACATGAACCTCTTTATTCCAAATAAAGTTGTTGGTATTTGTAGATATGTGTAGGGAGTCTGGATTTCCACCACAATTTATCTGAACCCCCGCCGAAATATGCAAAATATCAGTATAGATTTTTACATCTCCAGAAATCTTGACATCAGCATTTATTGTAAGTTTTCCATAGTAGTAAGTTCCAGTGGAAATTGTGGTAATTTCATCGATGGTTCTTATCTCATCTCCGACCTCTACAACTTCTGTATCTGCTGTAAAACCGCCTCCAGTTCCATCACAAGTTGTTTCTACTATCTCTTGCCCACTTGAGTAGGCACAGTTGTAAGTTTGGGAGGCTACTTCTTCACTACCATCACAACTTCCACCAAACTCTATGTTCTCAAAGTTTACAATTTTTGTTTCAAATCCTGAACTATTTTCTGTGTAGAATGTGAGACCCCATCGACTAGTATCTGTATACTCACTCTCTTCTTTCTGAAAGATGGCAGTGTCATTTCCAAGACCTCCATCAACAGAGTTCCAATATGCTCCAAAACAGACCTCATCATCACCATCTCCAGCTGTAATTACAGAGTTGCTTGTAATAGAGTCTCCAATCCCTAAGATATCATCTCCATCTCCTAGAGATATGTTGTAGAAATCGTTTCCAGCATAAATTTTATCATCTCCATCTCCACCCTCTATTTTCGCATATTTCCCACTTTGAGCATCTCCTATTGTTGCAATATCATCTCCATCTCCAAGTATAATAAGTTCTGTTCCATCTATCATTGAAACTTCATCATTTCCACTTCCACTATCTATTTTACTCCAGTAGTTTCCAGCAGAAATAGTGTCTTTATCATCTCCTCCAACAATTAGAGAATATCTACTTTCATGAGCATCTCCAATTTTTAAAGAGTTCTCTCCATCTCCCAAGTTGATATTTTCACTACCATTTCCAACTTCAATTTCATCATCGCCATCTCCAGCATCTACCTTACTCCAGAAATCTTTAGCGACCAATTTATCATCTCCATTTCCAAGGGAGATAGTTGTATAAACATCTTCAAGAGAGTCATCAGCTTCAATTTCATCATTACCATCTTCTCCATAGATGTTTCGGATTTCTACACCTGTAACTAGCTTATCATCTCCAGCCCCTAAATTTATCGTTCCCCACTCATCTCCAATCTCTGCCTCATCATCACCATCTCCTAAATCAATAGTTGCACTGCTTGATGGAGCGTCTCCAATTCCTAAGGTGTCATCACCACCTTTTAAATCTACTTTATCCCATTTGTTTCCAGCAACTACATCATCACCTTCTTCTGTTCCAATAATTGAGTCCCAACTATTTTTTCCATTTCCATAATCTTCAGCATATAAAGAAATTGCCAAAAAGAAAAGTAACCATTTCATAGAAAACTCCTTTGAAAGTTTTCTAAATTCTAGCTATTTTTTATTAGATATGTAAAATCTTGAAAATTTACGAATTTCTTTTCATAATTAGAATAGAATATGGGAAAAATAGGAAAATTTATGAATGGTCAAAACAGAGCCAATATCTCAATTGGAGCAAAAGTAAACATTGTTTTAAAAGAGAACCAGAGAAATAGAAAATTGACATCTGGAGTTGTAAAAACTATTCTTACAAACTCCTCTTTTCACCCTCACGGAATTAAGGTGAAATTAGAAGATGGACAAGTTGGTAGAGTGAAAGAGATTTTATAAATATTCTGGATTTAAATCTTCATTGACCAAATGCTCTTTTGCCTCTTCAATGGTTTTCAAGAGTAAAGGTTTTTTAAAGTATGGGTTGTAGAAATAGACTTTTTCATCTGCTTCTAAGATAGTTGAAGTTGTAGAACCATTTTTGAAAAGTTGAAATTTTAGACAAACTTTCTCTTCTTTTTCACCTATTCTCAAATTTGGAAATTCAAATTTCCTCAACTCTCCATAGTAGTTCAATCTGTAAGCAGATATCTCATCTGATAAAGATATTTCATACTCTACTTCTAAACTCTCACCATTTGAGAGCCAAAGAACCTCATCACACTCTCTACCAAGAAGATAGAACTCTACCTCTTTAACTTCTAAAGTTTTTAACACTTGAGGTAAGTTAGAGAGTTGAACAACAACAGGTTTTTTACCAGAAAGGATAGGGGAGTTTGCTACAAATGAGATAATGATTATTATCAAAACTACTACAATGAGTAGTTCAAAAAGAGTAAATGAGGGAGATAACCCCCTCTCTCTATTTTTGACAAGACTCATAAGTTATATCTTTGCCTTCGGCATCTCCACCCTCTTTACCATCTGCTCCAAGTGAAAATATGTTGAAACTACCACTATCATTTGTATAGATATAGCTTCCCCCCCACGGGTCTTTTGGAAGTCGTCCATCATCTAAAAAACCACTTGCAGGATAATTTATATATTTTTCTGGGTCTGGATTTTTTTGTAGAGCTTCTAACCCCTCATCTGTTGAAGGATAAACACCATTATAAACTTTGAAAGTTTTTAAAGAGTCAGCCACACTTTTCATCTGAATACAAACAAGTTTCCTTTTAGCTTCATCACCTTGTCCGATGAGGTTTGGCATAACAAGAGTTGCCAAGAGTCCAAGAATAATGATTACAATCATTATCTCAATTAGAGAGAAACCTTTTCTCAAAAAAGTCCTTTTCTCTGTATTTTATCAAATTTTTTAAACTACACTTATTTTCTGAAAGTTAGTTTCTTGTCTCCTATTCATATACTCTAAAGATTTAGTGAGCTTATGTTCTATATCACAAACTCGACTATTTTTATTTGAAATTGAGACAAAAAGAGTTAGATTGCTATCATAGTTTGTAGAGTGCCAATAATCTGTAAAGCTGTATTCACCATGTCTATTTATTAGATTATCAAATATTGATTTTGCTTCAGCCTCAATAGATATTGAAGAGCGAAAAGAGACCAATCCATTTTTTGCATCAATTAAGAAATTTATAAAAAAATTTATATTTTTGAGAACTCTACTTGAAAAATTATGTTTCTTAGCAACATTTTCTAAGTTCTTATAGGTAATCAAATTACTGTCAAAATGTTCAATAATTAAAGTTAAAACAGCTTCTGTTTTGAAACTATCTTCTTTAGCAAAACTTACAATAGACTTTTTAAATATACTGTAAAGATTGTGATAGAAATTTTTATTAGAAACTTTTAAATCTTCAAGAAAGTTAAAAACAAAGATATCTTTATCTTTATTGAATATCTTCTCTTGTAGAGTTGCTAATTCTACATTTTCTTGCTTTATATATGTTTTAACTATAACATATATTTCTGCTAGTAATGAGACTTTTTTTAAAGAGATTGCGACTTCATTTGACTCCATAATATAACTTCCTTTTATCAAAATGACAAAAAGATTTTAACATAAAAAATTATTTTTTCTTATAAGATTGTTTGAGTGTGATTAAATAGCTTTTTTAGAGCAAAGCAACCGAAGAGTCTATAACTTGACTCTTCGCACACATTTAGAGTACTCTATTTGGTTCCGATTGTCTGAATGGCTTCTGAGCAGAGAGCAAGTCCAAAAGAGCCTGTAACTCCAACAAAACTACCTTTTTCACTACCTTCTCTTTCTGCTTTGCTAAACACAACTTGAAAATCTCCTTGAAATTTGCTCTTTCGAAGTTCTGCTCTAACTCTTTTTGCAAATGGGTCATACTCTGTTTTCCAGATAGAAGTTATTTCTATCTTTGTTGGGTCTATCTGTTTTGCAGAACCCATAGAACTAATGAGTTTAAAAGAGACTCTTTGTGCAATTGCAACTTTCACAGGAATATCATCAATAGCATCTAAGACTAAATCAAAATTTGAGAAATCAAAATTTTCAATAAATTCTATGGTAGCTTTTCTGTTTTGAATTTCTATTTTAGGATATATCTTTTTTAAAGCCTCTACTTTATACTTTCCGATATTCCCATCACTTCCGAGTTGCCTATTTAGATTTGTAATATCATAAATATCAAAATCAACAACTGTAATGTTTTCAACTCCACTTCTATATAGACAATCTAAAGTGAAACTTCCAACTCCTCCTACTCCAAATAGAAGAACTCTACTTTTTGCAAGTTTTGAGAAGTTCTCTTCTCCAAAAAGAAGAGAGGTTCTAGTATGCTTCGTCTCTATCTTCTTCTTCCTGATACATATACTCTTCTTCTCTACTCTGCTTTTCTTCTCTTTGAAGAGACTCATACACCAAATCTTGTTGATATAGAGCCTTCTCTTCACAGCTATTACATATATTTTCTGATGGATATGTTGTAGTAAGATATGCTCCTACTACTCCACCTCCGATTGCACTAACTAATAGAACCGCAATTGCTGTTAGCATAAAATTCTCCTTTTATAAATCACTTGGAAAGGAGTGTTTCTCACAAATTAATTGATTTGTTGAACCACTATTATCTACATATTTAATATAAAACTCATCACCTTTCGCATCTTCAGTATACCTAATTTCTCCTATCAGTTCATGGTTATAATAGTTGTAAATATCCATTTTATAAGTAGGTGTTTTTGTTGTTTCTGTTTCCAAAGGGTCATGAAGAACTACCATTTTTGATAAATAGTCGTTAAATGCCATATTTTCGCTGTAATTGATAACATTAAAAGATTGTAACTGGAACATATTATCTTCACTTACAACTCTACCATCGTCAATTGTTGCCGCTGTGTATTCATAATCATCAAGTTGAAGAGTAGCACCTCTATACTTGCACTCTTTTAATCCAACACTCAAATCTATATATTCAGTTGAAACAAGTGTAATTTTAAACATTTCACTTTTTCCAACCTCTTCATCAGTAATAATTAGTGTAACTGTATTTGCCTCTCCTACTGAACCTAAAAGAGCTTTTACCAAAAGACCATATGTAATACCAGCTGAAGTGCCAGAGGAGAATGTATTTGAACCATTATCTTCAACACCAAAGTTTGATATATCAACACCTGTAAATGAGAATTTTAGTTTATGACCTCTTGGACTAGTAGCTTCTATTGGTACTGTTCTTAATTTACTCTCATAAACTGAAACAACAGACGCTACATCATCTTCAACCTCTTTTCCATCTACTTTTACATTTATAACAGGAGGTATTACATCTATCTGTATCTGTTCCACTTCTGTATGACCATCATTCTGAACTATAAAATCAAAACTCTCTGTTCCTTCAACACTCTTTGCCGTAAACTCAACATCAAATATAGTTGAATCTCTTTGAAAAATTTCATAATCTATAAAACTCATACTACCAATTATGTCAGCTCTAAAATCTTCAAAACCTACATTTGTCACAAATCGAACTGTTTTTGTCTCTCCATATATAAGTTCTAATGAACTAATATTTGAATAGAGTTCAAAACGATACTCAGGGTCTCCAATAGATAGAGAGGAGTTAGTCTCATCAGTAGTATCCGTATAAGTTACATTTTCATCTATATCTTCAACTTCTATAATAAGTGGATTACCATCGCTATCGTGATAATGTTTGATATTTAAATCAACACTATATGTTGCAGAAATTCCCTCTATATTTTTAACTTCCAAAAGCAATGTATCATCTATTGTTCCATAGAAATCTTCTATTACTAAAGGATTTTCAGAACCTAATAAATTTTCTGGATCACTTGCAAACTTCCAAAAATAGTCTACATTTTCTTCAATAACTCTATTATTACAAACAGTGTCATCATATTTAGACTGTATAGAGTTTTCTAGTTGTGGGTCCAGGCTCTCTTGTGTTGTGTAGTATTCTAAATACTCTTTAAAATCACGATTTTCTTCTAAGATTTGGAAATTTTGATACGCTTCTTGATAAATTACTGACTTTGTTGCAAAAAGAGGATCAAGACTAATTAGGAGAGCCTCTTTTGTCTCATCTATTCTGAAGTCCAAAAGTTTTGCAAAACGAGAGTCATAAACATCCTCTTTATAATACTCATACATTAGATGATAGAGCCTGTATCCACTACTATTGAAAGCATCCAAAAAGTATTGGAATGAAGCATCTTCTATCTTTTCAATAAATAGATGCAAACTCTCTTTCTCTTCATCTGTTGTTGCTTTAAATTTTGAATAGTAATATTCACCATTTTCTACAAAACGACCATTTTGATAATCTTCCATCATTGTTGATGGTGGATTTACAATAAATTCTAAGAATGTGTTGAAATCGGAAATATCTCTTTGGTAAGAATTTATTATGGTAATAATTTCTAAATCTTGACGATAGAAGTTTTTCATGGCTGTAATAAGTTTTTTCTCTCCAGTATAGTAACTCAACATCTCTTGAAAACCATCATCATAAAGAAATATTTTCAACTCATCAAAACTGAGATGGCCATCATCTGGGTCAATTCTTGTGTCCGCATAGTAGATATCTTGTAACTCTCCAAATAGACTTTCCCAACTATCATTTATATCAACTTTCATAAGTTTTGTAAAATTTGACTCTCTAAAATAACCATCTTCATCTAATATCTCAACAGTATTCAATATTGAAATAGTGTAGTTTACATCTATTCCTTCATAAGTGCCATCATGAACCGAAACATAATAGTGTCTCATAAGCTCTTCAAAAGTTTGATCAGCAAAAGAGATACTTCTTAATTCAGTATAGTCATTAGTACAGTATGCACTGCTTTCGTCAAATCTTGGAAAATCAGCAAATATAAGAGCTTGAGCTAATATTTTATCTTGATAAAAAGTTAAATATATATTATCTACAATAGGAGCAATTGAGATACCTATCTCATCTCTTGGAGAGTATATTGAGAATATAGAGCTTGTAACATCACCCAATGAGTTTGTTATCTCAAATTTGTTATTACTGTAAATTAGATTATTTGTTTCTCCAATTAAAGTTATACGAACTTTTTCACTATCTCCATTTGCAGCACTAAAATCTATCTCTCCTTCTATATATTGAGTATCATTGTCAGAGACTATTTTTCCATCAATAGGCTGAAAAGAGATACTTTCAGGCAGAACAGGGTCACTATAAATTCTCCAAGTTACTTTATCTGAGTTTGGATTTATTACAGTAAATGTAATGTTTGTTGTTCCATCTCCATTTGCATTTACACTATTATTTTCAATTGTTGGCATGGATATTGTTGGCTCTTCAAAAGATAAACTTATTGGTATTATTACTGATGATGTATCTGTCTCTAAAATAGTTGTTGATTTTCCTTGAAGAATAACTTGTTTGTTTTCATTCAATGCCTCTGCTATAAATGTTATATCCCTACCAATTGGTAAGTTATAGAGATTTATCTCCCAGCCTTCATCAACTCTTTTAAACTCCATGTCATTATAATATATAGATTGACTATCAAAAACAGTTAAATAAATACCATCAACATCATCAGATGTAACTCTTTTTAACTCTTTACTATCATCTTGTAAAACAGGAAAGTCTATTTTAGCAACAAGGTTTACTCTTTCAAATGTTTCATCGCTACCAAAACCACTATCACTTTCACAACCCATTAATAATAGAAATATCAAAACCAACAAACTACTATTTTTCATTCTCACTCCTTAAATTATGATTTATCTACTTATCGGTTGTTTTAATAATTATTTCTAGCTCTTTGCTCAGAGATTCTTTAAATTCTAAATAGTGTTTATATCCAATCTCTACTATTTTATCTCTAATTGTATCAATTTCAATATCACTTTTTGGAATATCTTCTTTTGATGTTTTCTGAACCTCATCTTCTAAAAGAGAAAAATTTAAAGGAAAATTAGGCTGTATATAAACACTGTTATCTATTCCTTCTATATCTGTTAAAAGAACTGCTTCTTCTGAAACTGATAGATTTTTACTGAATTTCTTCTCTAATATTATTTGCAGAATAGGAGATTGGCAATCTACTTTTATTTTCAATACTCAATCCTTTTAATAAATACTACGAACACATCTAACATAGTGCTGACTCGATGTATATGTCCAGTCATCATAACCAGCTTCAAAATCTACAAACCACGCTTCTTCCTCTTCGCTTCTTGCACTACTTGCATAATCAGAAAGGGACCAATAATCTCCTTCTGAACCCATGTTATATTGAAATCTCTCTTTGACAAAATATCCATTATTCTTATATTTGTCATTTTTTAAAAACCAAACATCCCAATTATAATTAAATTCACCATATAATGGTATATTTGAAATTGTTCTCAGTTGAGATGTACTTGGAAGCCACCAATCATTGTATCCATTAAGATAGAGAGAATTGCAGTACTCATTTGCTTCTCTCCAATCATATTCGTGCATAACATTGTAACTATTTTTTAACTCCCACATAAGGTAGGTATTTCTGTCTATCCAATAGTCACCAAATAACTCTATCTTTATAATCAACATTATTAAAATTGTGTAGGAGGTTCTATACATAAAACTGTTATCACTACTTTTTTGTTAGAATTCTACCATGTATTGAGATTTTCTAAATATTATACAATTTAGAGCGATTTTAAAAAATAGCAAAAGAATTTAAGGTTTTTATAATGATAAGATGGTCTTTTCAGCTTCTATTTATTTTATCTGTTACCCTTTATGGAAAAGAGTATGCAATTCAAGTAAAACAGGGTTGGCAACTTATCGGACTTCCATCAGATATCGATAATATGAGAGTTTTTAGTAATAGCAATGTACATTTAGTTTGGTCGTATGATGCAAAATATGGTGATTGGTTAGGTTTTTCACCAGAGAAGAGTACAATTGATAAACTTTATGCAAGTAGTGTGAATATACTAACAAATATTGAAAGATGGCATGGAGTTTGGGTTTACAGCTATAATGATTGGGAATTGAACATCGAAGAAAATATAGATTTATATGAAGATAGTCGCGATGTTTCTTCTCTAAAGATTTATAAAGGCTGGAACCTAGTTTCATTACCGTATGAAACTGTTCTCTCTTCTGAGCTGTTTAGCAATTATAAGATTTGGAAATATACAGAAACAGAGAGTTGGCAAACCAATCAAAGATACAGAGAACCATTCAACTTTCCAGAAATAGATGAATTAAATACAAAAGGTGGTTTTTGGCTATATTCTGGAATAACACAAACAGTTGATTTATCAGAAATATCTTCGGAAATAGATACAGTTAAAACCAATGATGAGTTAATTTCAAGAGTTACACAAGGTTTGATTGTTGGAGAGAGAAAAGATAAATATTGGGGTTGGGAAGAGCAAGAAGCGATATATGTTGTTGATGAGGTAGAAGATGAGACAGAAGAAATTAGTAATGCAATTACTAATGATAATGAACCTCCAAAAGAAGAGATAAATGCTGACATTCCTAAAAAGGTAATAGAAGATGGAAACTATCTCTACTATTTAAATGAAGATAGAGATGAAGTTAGAATACAGCTATTAGAAACCGTACTTTTTAGTAGCAGTTCAGTTCCAAAATCTATACCTGTAAACTTTAAAAATAGTGAAACTAACCAGAGTTATAATTCCACAATTGAGAGTTTTTATGTAACAGACAATGGAGATAGACTAGTTACAATATCAAAACTTTTATATAAAAATCAGAGTCCAACATTTGCTGAAAATTGTAGAGTAGACAAGATAGCAATCTCAATTCATGATATATCAGAAATATCTTATAGTTCAACTGTTTCTAAGAAACATATATTCTTTGATGGAGAGTTAAAAGATAGTAGAATGATAGGAAATAGTTTATATCTAATTTCTAATTTTAAACCTTGTATAGAGTTAGAATATCCTAAAACTTATCTTGATATATTAGATAAATGCCGATATTTTGAAGATACAGTTGAATACTATAATGAGTGTTATGATGTAGAAAATGATGATACAGGACTCTTTAGATATGATTATGAAAACCCATCTGTTAAAAACTTATACTACATGCCTAAATATTTAGAAGGGACGGCTTGGAATAATTTAATTGAACCTGATACACTCTATTCTTTTCCAAAACTAGATCAAGACCACTCATTTTTAACCATCTCACATATTGATACAGCAACAGGAACTCTATCTGGAAGTAAATCTATATTTGGAGAAATTGGATATATGCATGTTTCTCCAAATTCACTATATCTTGCATATAGCTTAGAACCTCATCACCTCTCTTTTGAAGAGTATAAAGCTAGAGAAAAAATATTTAAATTTAACTTTTATCCTGTTTTAGAATATAGAGCTTCTGGAGAAATAGATGGTGAACTTATAAATAGATTTGGAATAGATGAGTACGATAAAGTTTTACGAGTTGGAACTAGAGATAAATACTCTTGGAAAGATAGTAGCTATACTAATAGAATAGAGAGTTTTATAGAACAGAGTGGAGAGCTAAAAAGGGCTGGAAGTATAAGCAATTTTGTTAATGAAGTTGATACAATCAATGGTATAAAATTCTTTCAAGATAAAGCACTCGTCTCTGTATATAGAGAAACTGCACCTTTTTATATTTTAAATTTGAAAGATAAAGATGACTTGAGAAAAGGTGGTTCATTTGAAGTTCAAGGTAGTGTAGAAAATGTTCTGATATCTCATGAAGACAATAACTTAATAACTTTTGGTAGAGGAGTTACTGATACTGGAAATGATTATGGTGTAGATATGAACTATTTTGACATATCAGATATTGAGCGACCAGAACTTATTGCAACTAAAAATATAGGAGATTACTATAATTACTCTTCTGTTTTCTATAACCCTAATTCTGTTGCTTACAACAACTCAGTTGTGTCATTTCCAGTTGGTGGAGGAGAATCTGCTCAAAGTGTCACAAGTGGTCTCTACAATTTTAAAATTACATCACTTGGAATTGAAGATTTAAATACTTTGAGTGTCCCTACTATTACAAGAGATGAAGAGAATGATAAAACCTATCTAATTGAAACCAACAACCAACTATTTTCTATATTTGTAAATAGAGGAAAAGTGAATAGAGTAAAGATAGTGGAGTAAATTCCACTCTCTCTTTTTGATAGAATCGTTCAAAGAAAAAAAGAGTGAGCATTATGTCTTTTAGTAAAGATAACTTAGCAAAACAGAAAAAGAAGTTTGACCCAAAAAAAAGAATATTTCCAGAAAAATTTCAAGAAGATAAAGAGACCATTCAAAGTATAGATATTGAGAGTGATGAACTCAAAGATGTATTTGAGCAAGAAGAAAAAGAAGTTCTTGTATCTGATGGAGAAAATGGAGAAAAAAGAGAATTAAGAACTGTATTTGAAGAAATATATGAAGAAAATTCGATAGTTCAAACTCCAAAACCACAAGACGCTTTTAAAGATGTTGTAGACCCTTACAAATATATAGAATTAGACTCAAATGCTTTAGCATTTACTAGAATTCATAAAGTTTTAAATGAGAATTTGAAAATGTCTGTAATATATGGTGTTCCTGGAAGTGGAAAGAGTATGTTTATTAGCAGACTTCATAATGATCTCCTAGCTTTAAATAGAGTTTCAATACTTATTGCTTCTCCAATTTTAAATGGAAAACAGCTTTTTCAATTTATATCATCTGTTGTTTTTAAAAAAAATCCACCAAACACTTTTGACGAACTTAGAGAAAGAATAGTTTTTAGTAAAGAGTTAAGTGGAAAGAAAAAACCAATTATTCTTTTAGATGAGGCTCAACTCTATTCGAATGCCACTTTAGAAAAGTTACGAATTCTTTCAGACACTCAAAAGTTAAGAGTTATTTTTGTTCTTCATAAATTGAAGCAAGAAGATATATTTTCTCAAGAACATTTTCAAAGTAGAATTTGGGAAAAGATAGAATTAAAAAATGCCACTAGCAGTGAGTTAAAAAACTATATTCAAAAGAAACTGATTGGTGCTTCAATGCTCTCTCTTGCAAAACAGTTTTCAAGTAGAATTGTAAGACGAATACACTCAATTACAGAAGGAAATTACAGAGCAACAAACAATCTACTTTACACATATTTTTCAAAGTATCCAGAAATATATAGTAGTGACCCAATAGGTTCAAAACCTAAAATGAGAGTAAAGGCTCGAGAAATAGAAATTGTTGCTATTCAAATAGGTTTTATAAAAGTTGAAATTAGCAATAGTACTGATTTAAGACATACACCAACAGCTGAAGCTGTGTGGAGAAAATGGAAAAGAAAAGAGTATATAAGATACCTATCTTTCCTAATACTGCCAACTTTAATATATGTTGCTTATGCAAAATATATAGAGTATGAAGATAAAATTCAAGTTGATATAGTCAATCCAACAAAAATTGCAATAACAGAAGAGTTGCCTAAAATAGTAGAAGAGTATTTAGAAAAAGAGATAATAAAACTTGAACAGAAAAAGGAAGAAGAAGTTGTCAAAAAATTAGAAGAACCTATTCAGATAGAAGAGGAAGATTTCTCTTTTGTTCGTAAATTAATTGATAAAGATAGAAAATTAGAAGTTATTCGAAATGTGGAAATTGATAGTTTAAATTTAGATGACACTCCTTTTCAAAAGAGATTACAAATAACTCCAATAGTTACATATTTCAATAGTCATCGCTTAAAAGTTATTTTAAATCAAGAAGAAGAGAGAGAAAATGAGTATATCTCTTCATTGCAAAAAGAGTATCTAAAAGATGGTGAAATTGATACTTTATTGAAAATTTTAAACTTCTATAAAGCGGAAAAAAATTATTATGAAATATATAAATACTCACTGGAATTAAATAAGATAGATGTCTCTTACAAAGAGCCATATTTAAATTTACATGAAATTTTAAAAAATGAAGTTACATCGAAGAAAATAGAACCAACTGTGAAATATTTTGAAAAAGAGAAACTAGAAGATATTTTGAACTTTACAGAAAGTATATTTATATCTCCATCAGAAGCTGAAAAAGTTTTAAATAGTTGTAGGAATTGTGAATGAAAATTATATTTGTTTTATTGATATCTCTCTCTTTTTTATACTCTGCTGATGAGCTGTGTTCAGAACCAACTTTTGAAGATGAGTTTGATGGAGAAGAGTGGAGTGATATGTGGGTAAAAACAAACAGTGTCTCTTTTGATGGTAGTGCATCACTTTTATATCCAAATAATGTAAATCTTCTTGATGATGAATTAGTTTTAAACTTAGAGTT
Source organism: Candidatus Thiovulum imperiosus (assembly GCA_024281175.1). Lineage (GTDB taxonomy): Bacteria > Campylobacterota > Campylobacteria > Campylobacterales > Thiovulaceae > Thiovulum_A > Thiovulum_A imperiosus. The sequence continues at coordinate 6,879 of JAMJTW010000001.1, read as the reverse complement.
TATTGGGACAACAGATAGCAGTGGAACTCTTTTTCGTTCAACAAGCGGAGAAGTAAAATCATCAATGGAGTTTGGTTATGGTAGATATGAGTTTAGAATTTGGGCAACTGGAATAGAGCCTATGACTGAAACAGTTCTTCTGCTTTGGGACGGAGATAACTATGCCAAACATCATGAAATTATAGGTTTTGACCTTCTTGAAAAAGGATATATGACTCTAATGGCAACTGGAGTTATGGAAGATGATGAGGTAAATACTTTTCACAATACTAAACTTGACCAGAACTTTGAGGGTGAAAAGATATCTTTAAAATATCATCTCTATCAAATAGACTACTTTCCAGAAAAAGTAATTTGGTATTATGATAATGAAGCTATTCGTCAAGAATTGGCTTCTGCAAAAACTCTACCAGACCAGAAAATGAGAGTTGTTTTTAGAAACTGGCTTGTTGAAGATTTACAATACTCACTTACAAATGATGATTTACCTGTTGAATTTAAAATAGACTATTTCAAATTTACACCTTTGAATGAAGATGAAGATAGTTGTAGTGCCATAGAGGATAGTGATATAGGCACAGTTACAAATCAAACAAATGAACTCCAAACAAAAATTGAGGGTCTTGAATTTAATAAAAACTTTCTTTTAGGAGCTTCTGAAAAGATAGATAATTTCTCTATTTTTAAAAGTGCAAGAGTGGTTTGGATTTTCTCAGATGAAAAATGGAAAGCATACTCTCCTTATCGTAAAATTAGAGAAACTTTAGAAGCAAATGGTATAGAAGTTATTGAAGAGATACCAGCCTATAGCGGTTTTTGGATACAGAAATAGGAGATTAAATGGAAAGCGAACTTATAAAATTGGGAATTGAGACATTCAAATTGGCTCTATATTTAGGACTTCCAGCTCTTATGACTGGTATGATACTTGGATTAGCTGTCTCAATTTTCCAAGCCACAACTCAAATTAATGAGATGACACTATCTTTTATACCAAAAATTATTGGTGTTGTTGTTGTTATGATAGTAACAATGCCTTGGATGTTAAATCTAACAATAGAGTTTTCAGAAAGAATTTTCAACTATATTCCTAAATTTGTTCAATAGAATCTAGCTTCAGATTCTTTTCTACAAAATCAAAGTTCAGATTCTTTGATTTCAAAATATATTTGCTTAGCAACTATCTCTATTTTGCTAGAATTCGGAACTAAATTTTTAAAAGGAAATTATATTGAATAGAGGTAATAAGGGAGGAGGGGATAACAACTTTTTTAATAAAAATCCCCTCATCACTTTTGCAATATTTTCACTCATAACTATCTTCTTCTTTAAACTTATAATAGGTGATGGAGGCGGAGATGAGTTTTCTCTTCAAGAGGGACAAAACATTAGAACTCATAAGGAGATAAGTTACTCTGAAATGAAAAGTCTAATTTCAAACAAACAAGTTCAGAGAGTTGAAATTGGACAATCATATATTAAGGCGTTTGGATTTGAAGGAACTGCTCCTATTGTTTACCATTCAAAACTTGTAGCATTTGATAGCGAACTTATCAAACTTCTCGACGAAAAGGGAATAGAGTATGGCGGTTTCAATGAATCAAACTGGTTTATTGAGATGTTTGGTTGGATTTTTCCTTTTCTATTGATTATGGGAGTCTGGATGTTTTTTGCATCTCGAATGCAGAAAAATTTAGGCGGTGGAATGCTTGGAATGGGACAATCTCGTAAACTTATAAATTCTGAAAAGCCAAAAACAAAGTTTGATGATGTTGCAGGTTCAGAAGAGGCAAAAGAGGAAGTTAAAGAAATCGTAGACTTCTTAAAACACCCAGACCGATATATCTCTCTTGGTGCAAAAATTCCAAAAGGTGTTCTGTTGGTTGGACCTCCAGGAACTGGAAAGACACTTCTTGCAAAAGCAGTAGCAGGTGAGGCTGAAGTTCCATTCTTTTCTGTAACAGGAAGTAGTTTTATTGAGATGTTTGTTGGGGTTGGAGCCTCCAGAGTTCGAGACCTTTTTGAACATGCTAAAAGAGAAGCACCTGCAATTGTATTTATTGATGAAATCGACGCGATTGGAAAGAGTAGAGCTTCTGGACCAGTTGGAGGTGGAAATGATGAGAGAGAACAGACCTTAAATCAACTTCTTGCTGAAATGGACGGCTTCAATACAACTTTACCTATCATCGTTCTTGCAGCGACAAACCGACCTGAAATTCTTGACCCAGCACTTATGAGACCAGGACGATTTGATAGACAAGTTCTTGTAGACAAACCTGATTTCAAAGGTAGAGTTGAAATTCTAAATGTTCATATTAAAGGGTATAAACTCGATGAAGATGTGGACTTAGAAGATATTGCTAGACTTACAGCAGGATTGGCTGGAGCAGATTTAGCAAATATTGTAAATGAAGCAGCACTATTAGCAGGACGAGAAGAGAAAGAGAGTATTACTCATCACGACTTTAAAGAAGCTGTTGAAAGAGCAATTGCTGGTCTTGAGAAGAAGAGCCGAAGAATAAATCCAAAAGAGAAAAAGATAGTTGCATATCATGAAAGCGGACATGCTCTAATTTCTGAAATTACAAAAGGTGCTAAAAAAGTAAATAAAGTATCTATTGTTCCTCGAGGTCTTGCAGCACTTGGATACACTCTAAACACTCCTGAAGAGAACAAATTTTTAGCTCAAAAACATGAACTTATTGCTGAAGTTGATGTACTTCTTGGAGGTCGAGGTGCTGAAGAGGTATTCTTTGGAGAGATTTCAACAGGAGCATCTAATGACTTAGAAAGAGCTACGGATATCATTAAATCGATGGTTCAATATTATGGAATGTCTGATGTTGCTGGTCTTATGGTTCTTGAGAAGCAGAGACAGAGCTTTTTAGGTGGAGGTTTTGCACAAGGTAGAGATTTTTCAGAAGAGACCTCTCGAGAAATGGACGCATTTATAAGAAATACTCTGCAAGAGAGATATGATGTTGTAAAAGGACATCTTGAAACCTATCGTGATGCAATTGAAAAGATGGTTCTAGCTCTTTATGATACAGAAACTATAAGTGGTGATGAGGTTCGGAATATCATAAAAGAGTTTGAAACTGAAAATGAGTTACCATCTCTACTTCAAAAAGAGAGCGAAGAGTAAATCTCTCATAAAAACTTAAAGAGTCTTTAAATCAGACTCTTTGCTAGGGAGTGACCAAATAGGTTTCTATCTCTCTTGTCATTTCGACATGAACGAAGTGATTGAGAAATCTTGGAAACTTATCGTTTTACTAAATAAAAGATTTCTCACCCAAAAAGGTTTGAAATGACGAGTGTATCCTCTTTTTTGTCATTTCGACATGAACGAAGTGATGTATCTACTTCACCATTTTTAGCCACTCCCTCTTATTTCAAGACTCTTGCTACTACTCGAAATCAATTCTTCAGAAATAACAATTTAACTTGCTTATTTGTAACCACTCAGCCCCAAAGTGTCATTTCGACCGACCGTTAGGGAGTGGAGAAATCTCCGTATGGAAAATAGATTTCTCGACAAGCTCGAAATGACGGAGTCCTAGAGAGTACCTGAGTGATTACTCTTATTTTTAAAAGTATAATATAGGTATGAAGTTAGAAAATTTAAAAAAAGTATATCCAGCTGTATGGATAGAGTTTGAGAAAGAGCAGAGTGAGATGTCTCTGGAGTGGGTAGAAGCCTATAAAGATAGAGTAAATATTTTAGAGTATAGATTGGTTTTTATCTTTCCAGAAGAGGAGATAAGAGAAGTTTTTCAAACGGAAGAGGAGCTATTTCAAGCTATGGTAAAGATAGGAGAGAAGCTCTCCAACTTATAGTAAATAGAAGAGCTAAGGCTCTTCTTATCAAAATAGGGGGGAAGAGAGAGGAGGAGAAAAGCTCCTCTGGTTCTTTCTTAGTCGATAGTTTGACCAGAAAGTTGAGTAACATTGTCCTCTGTAAGAGCAACATTTTCTCCAGCTGTTGCAGCTGCTTCAAGAACATGAGTTGTTGTGCTATAAATAACATCATCATATTGAATAAGAACTATATCAGAAGTGCTATCAAATTTGCTTGTATCAAACTGGATTGTAGCAATTTCAGTAGTTAAATTATTAGTAGTAACTTCTAGAGTTGTAAGTCCAATGTTTGCTGGAGCAACATCTGCAAGAGGAACAGGATTATCTGGAGTTTCAAATGCAATTTTTACATCATAACCAGTAGTTGAAAGTTCAATACCATAACTTTCAGTTGCAGCACCTGTACTTGTACAAGTTGAGTCATAATCATCAGAAAGACCATCAGTCAATTCAGAAGTTGTTACAGTAAGAATAGAAGCATCTTTGTAAACTGGATAGTAAGTAGCATTTAAGTCACCACCAATATATCCAATATCAGAAGCTGGTGCAGTAGAGTATCCGTTAGAAGCAACAAATCTCATTTCAACAATATTTGAAGAGAAGTCATCAGCATATTGACAAATATTTACAGTTCCAGCTTCAACAGTAGCTTCATAAGTAGAACCTGTTAAATCAGAGTTATTGATATCTCCGCTATAAACATAAATAGAGTTTCCATCATCAGCTGTAAGGTCTGCACTTGTAAGGTTACTAACAGTAATAGTTGGAGTAGATGGCTTAGAAGTATCTAAACTGTAAGTAAGAGATTTAGCAAAGTTATCTTCTGTAAATACAGTCACTGTAAGAGTTTCAGTATCATCAAAGTCTCCAACCATATACTCACTATAACTAGCAACATACTCATTTCCAGATTGAGTCATTGTTAAATCAACACCATTAACATTTGCAATAACTCTATCGATTGTTACAGAAGCTAAGTCAGCAACATCAACTGTGATTGAACCTGAACTGATAACATTTACTGTTGTCATGTCATCATCAGAGTCTGTTCCAGAGTTAGAAGAGATGTTTGTATCTTGAGTAAAGATATGGTCATAAGTAGCAGAAACTGTTAAATCGTCTGTATCAAATGCAGAGTCAAACTCAACAGCAGATGAACTATCTAAGTAAACCCAGTATCCTTTACCTTCATCGAATGAGAATAGTGTATATGTATCAGCATAATCAAACCAATCATCTCTATCTTTTGTAAAGTCAGCAAAGTTCCAAGAGATTGAGTCTCCCTCTTCATTTGTTGAAAGAACTTTATTTACTTTCATTCCCGTAGCATCTTGAAGAAGTGTAATAGGGTTGTTCACATCTGTTACAGCAGCTCCAGCATAAATTGGAGAATGTCCTAGGTCATCAGTTAAACTATCTAAAGTTACACTACCACCAATTACTGTTGTCTCTTTTGTGATAGTAAAGTCACCAGCATCTGCTCTAGAAACATTTGTATCTCTACTAGCATTAAAGTCACCTGTAATTGTTACAACATTAGAAGTTGCTTCAGCTCTAATAGATAAGTTTTCATCAATAGATGCCAATAAGTTCCAACCATGAGCAATAAGAGCTGCTATTTCACTTGTTGAATACTCACCAGTATCTTCACCAGCTAGAGATATATTTACTTCATTTCCATAACCACTTGCTGTAACATTAACTTCACCTGAAGGTGTGTTAATTTTTGTTCCATTAGCATATTCTGTTACACCACTTTGATCACCAGAAGAGATGTTGTAATCAGCTGATAGTGATAAAGCAGAACTACCTGTACCTGGAATATTAAATCCTATATGCACAGAGAATGTTGTATTATTGTCACCAGTAATATTTATATCTGAATGGTCTCTGCTGTAAGCAGTAGCAACATCACTAACTGTATACTCAACTGTATTCAGATTAATTGTAGCTCTTGCAAGATTTTCAAGAGAGTAAACATTTTTAATTACACCTGATGAATTATCTTCAGTTGAGTCTGTAACAAGTTTAAGTCTTGAGCTTCCCTCTGATTGATAGATGGAAAAATTTGCATAATTCATATCAGTTGTTGTAACATAAAGTGTTTTGTTATGGTCTGCTTGTGCACTAAACTTAGAGTGACCATTAATAGCTGTTGCTATGATATCACCACTATCATCATTGCCAATAGCAAATGAGATAGTATCATTTAAATCTATCACACCATCATCATTAGCATCATAATTATAATCAATAACTAAAGTTGATGGTCCTGTTTCACCTGACGAAACAATTTCATAAGTTCTTGTAGAAGTATTTTCTTCAATTCCCCAACTTAAAGTAGAAGCTACTAATAAGGTGTCATCTGTTCCATCGTCAAAAGCAAGGTCAAGTTGAGTAACTTTTTCACCAGCTAATCCACTTTCTATATCTGTTGAAACAGTTCCAATTGCTCCACTTGCTGGATTATATGTTGTTTTATTGCTATCAGTACCAGAATAGTCATCACTAACATTAGAGTAAATAACTAAACCACCAGCCATTGTGTTTTCATCGGAAGTCTCTAGTCCAAGAGTATTTTCATCATAAACAGAAGCATATTGTTGAGCTGAGTTATGAATACCAGTAACGGCAGTTAATACATTAGGGCTTGATGTATTTAAATCCCATGCCTTTCCACCTGTTAAAGTTGTTATTGCTCCAATTGATTGAGTTGAAATTGAAGTAGCATTTGTTGGCTTAACAATAAATCTTTTATCAGAAATTAAAGCAATTGTGTTTGCTGTTCCTGTTGGATAAGCAACAATATTAAACTCATCTGAAACATTTCCATCTAATTTATATCTATTAATTTGTTGATTAATTGTTCTTGCAGTTAATGTTTGAGATGAACCAGTATTGTGAGTTGTAGTATTTATGTCAAAATATTGAGTTCCCTCAAAATCAGTAATAGTAAATACATTAGAGTGTGAAGAAGCATTGAGTTCAACTATTAACCCTGTTCCAGCACTTCTC